>NZ_ATAY01000001.1 GCF_000421965.1 Ruminiclostridium papyrosolvens C7
CTTGATTACAAAAGGACAAGCGTTCAGACATTTAATGGAGACGCAATTAACTTTAATATTTCAAGTGACATAAAAGATAAAATACACGAACTGGTAAAAGAACAGAATATCACATTGAATATACTGTTTTTCTCTATGTTCGCCTTACTCATAAACAAATATTCTTCGCAAAATGATATAGTAATAGGTTCTTCTGTTGCAGGAAGACCTTATGAAGAGTTGAACGATATTATAGGAATGTTTGTAAATTCAATTACCATCAGAATAAATATTGATAATGAAAGTAAAATTCAGGAGTTTTTAAAGTATTCAAGGGAAATAATAGTTGCGGCATATGACAATCAAAGTTATCCCTTTGACAAGCTGGTAGAAAAGCTGTCATCAAAAATAGACCGTTCAAGAAATCCGTTGTTTGATGCAATGTTGATTTACCATAATGAGTTTGACACAAATACGGAGGATGAACCGGATGATATAAGGTTCTCCAGTTATGAGTTCAGCAGGAAAACATCAACACTGGATTTTAAAATGGATGTCTACCCTCAGAAAGAAGGAGGGTTTAGCTGTGTACTTGAATATAATGTAGACCTGTATAAGAAGGAAACAATGGATACCTTCATAAAGCATTTCATTATGCTTTTGGAGGATACCGTAAATAACCCGGCTCAGGTTTTATCGGAAATTAATGTGTTTACAAATGAAGAAAGGCTGCTGATAGAACAGAAAAGGAAGAACAACGGTTCAGAAGGAGGCAATTCCTTAAAGTTGGCTGTAAGCTCCACATTTACAGCCGAACCCATCTTGGACTATATCGCATGGTGGTGTAAAGAGTTCAGGGAGCCTGTGGAGATTGAATTCGCTCCGTACAATCAGGTATTTCAGGAGCTGTTGAACGAATCCAGCCTGATATCCGGAAATACAGGACTGAATTTGCTGCTTATACGTTTTGAGGACTGGATCAGGGATGATATGTCAGAGGATGGGTCAAAGATTGAAAAGCTTGAAAGAAACTTCGGGGAACTGATACAGCTCCTTGAAAACAAGAAAAAATCAATCCCGTACTTTGTTGGTATATTCCCGGTTTCAACCCATCTTTCCCTTGGTGCTGAACTGGTGAATCACCTTGAAGAAATGAACAGAAGATGGAAGGAAAGCTTAAAAAATATTAAAGATGTTTATACGGTAGACTTTAACTTGGCAGAAGAATTATACGATGTCGGAGAGACTTTTGATAAATCCAAAGATAAAGCCGGTCATATACCATTTACCGATGAATACTTCTCTGTAATGGGGACTATGGTTGCACGAAAAATATGTGCATGGAAAAAACAGACCTTCAAGGTGATAGTACTTGACTGTGACAATACTCTTTGGAGTGGCATATGCGGTGAAGGAACTGAGAGCGAAGTAGATGTAACTGAACCGTACCGTGCACTTCAAAACTTCATGCTGCAGAAACGCAACGAAGGAATGCTTCTTGCCTTATGCAGCAAGAACAATGAAAACGATGTATGGGAAGTCTTTGATAACAACAAACAAATGATATTGAAGAAGGAACATTTTGCGGCATACCGCATTAACTGGAACAACAAGTCTCAGAACATAGCGGAGATGGCAGATGAACTAAATCTGGGAATAGACAGCTTTATATTCATTGATGACAACCCGACAGAGTGTGCCGAAGTAATGACAAACTGTCCTCAGGTATTGACCCTTCAATTGCCTGAGAATCAAAATCAGATAGAAATGTATCTATGGCATGTTTGGGCCTTTGACAAATTAAAGGTAACAGAAGAGGACAGGACAAGAGCCCAAATGTACACTGCTGAAAAGAAAAGGCAGGAGTCACAAAAGAAACTATCCTCACTGGACGATTTCCTTAAAGGGCTTGAAATCAAAATGAGTATGAACATAATGGAGGAACAGGAGACCGACAGGGTATCTCAATTAACACAAAGAACAAATCAATTCAATCTCAGCACAATACGCAGAACCGAAAAAGAAATAAATGAAATAACCCTACTGTCCAATAAAAAATGCCATGTAATAAAAGTATCCGACAGATTTGGTGACTACGGACTTGTGGGTGTGGTAATAACGGAAGAAAAAGGGAATAGCCTGTTTATTGAAACACTGCTGTTAAGCTGCAGGGTACTGGGGAAAGGAATAGAGGATTCAATTCTGGTAGGCCTTGCACAGAGTTGCAGAGGGCAAGGTATTGACATTATGGAAACGGAATATCTGCTTACGGAAAAGAATAAGCCTGTACTGGAATTCTTTGAGAGAACGGGATGGGAAAGAGTAAGTACAACAGAAAATTGTATAAAATTTAAGATTTCCATTGATAAGATACCTACAAGTGCCAAATACGTTGATTGCTACTTCAATTCCTGCTATCCTGACGCCGGAGCGGCAGTAAGAGAAAAGGAAGTGTCAAGGGAGCTGGGCTATGAGCATAATGAGGCTCCGGTAGAAACAGCACCGGCAACAAAGCCGGGTGACTTAAAATGGGAAGTACATATAGTAAACGAGGAGAAGCTATTACACCGGGAATATATATCACCTTTAATGAAGTGCACAGTTAAGGAGCTTCTGGAGATACCCAAATATGAAAGGGTTAGCAGCAACCCGGCGAAAACTGAGTATGTACCTCCAAGAAACGAAGTAGAAGAAGAAATCTGCAAAATATGGCAGACAGTATTGAATGTAGAGACTGTAGGCATAGATGATGTGTTTTTTGATTTGGGCGGAAACTCACTT
>NZ_ATAY01000002.1 GCF_000421965.1 Ruminiclostridium papyrosolvens C7
AAGGCTGTATCTCTTATATCCAAAATTCACAACAGGTTCAGCGTTGAAATGTTTTTAAGAGATATATTCAGTGCACCGACTGTAAGAGAAATGGCAAAACTTATGGGGAATCTGGATAAGAGTCTATATACCAATATACAACCGGTTGAAGAAAAGGAATACTACTCTCTTTCTTCTGCTCAAAGAAGAATGTACATAATAAATAAAATGGAAGGAGCTACAACAAACTATAATAATCCGGGCGTAAATGTTATTACGGGCGAACTGGACAAGGTGCGACTGGAAGAAGTGTTTAAAGCATTAATACAGAGACATGAAGCCTTCAGAACCTCATTTAAGATGGTAGATGGCGAACCTGTTCAGATAATTCATAAAGAATCAGACTTTGAGATAGAACATATTATTGCAGAGGAATCAGACGTGGACAGGGTTATTAAGGAGTTTATACGTCCGTTTGATTTGGAAAGAGCACCATTGTTGCGGGTAGGTCTGGTTGAATTATCAGACCAAAAGCATATATTAATATGTGATATGCACCATATTATATCTGACGGGGTCTCAGCAAATATTTTAGTAAATGAATTCATACAACTGCTTAATGGAAAAAGTTTACCTAAGCTATTGTTAAATTATAAGGACTACTCCGAATGGCAAGATAAGCTAATAAAATCAGGAAGTATGAGCAAGCAGGAGGAATACTGGCTGAATACCTTCTCGGGCCGGATACCTGAACTTACAATGCCC
>NZ_ATAY01000003.1 GCF_000421965.1 Ruminiclostridium papyrosolvens C7
TGCCGGTCCCATAGTAAGGAGCCGGCAATAATTTTTTATTATTTTTTCATATTTAAATATACTAACCATCGGTTAAAATTTAATGCTTTATGTTATCTGACTACACGTCCATACAAAAGGTCTGTAGCAAATTTTTTCGGGCTGGTAGCTATATGGAATATGTAAACTCCCCTGAACATCCCCTACATAAAACACTCATAATAACACCTCTGATCAATATTGATTTACTTAGCCGTAAAGATTGTTTCCTCTACAGCTATCCAAACATCCGCCCGAGCAACGTGATGTATAACAACTGTCAGTACATGAATTAGTACATGCACCTGAACAGCCTATACATCCTGAACAGCTTGTGCAAAGACAGCCCAGTGAATTTGCAATTTCAGCTGCATTTATTTTGCTGTTGTAGCTTCCCATAGTTTTCACCTCCCGTTTATTTTTTACCTGATTGAATTAATATCCATATAGCTAACCATAGTCCAGAGAAACAGTAAGACTGATAGTGAAACAACTGCCATTTTTCATTAGTGTCACCGCCTTTATATCAAGCTTTTACTTATCCTGAATTTTATTAATGAGGCTTTTATATATCTGGCTTCTCTCCATCAATTCGTCATGTCTGCCGTGTTCTGCAAACCGTCCGTGATCCATAATAAAGATTTCATCACTGTTTATTATGGCTTCAATTTTATGACTTATGGATATAAGAACTTTTTCCTTTGATAATCTCTTCAGAATTCCCACTATCTCTTTTTCTGATTCCCCATCCAGGTCGGAAGTAATTTCATCCAGCAGAATGATATGAGAATTTTTAATTAGTGCCCTTGCGAAATTCAGCTTTTGTCTCAGCCCGCTTGAAAATACCATTCCTTTTTCTCCGAGCTGGGTATCATACCTCTCCGGAAGGGTCATAATGTACTCGTGCAGCCCTACTTTTTTACAGGCTTCTTCCGCTGTGGGTAAATCAAGGTCCTTATCTGCAAGCCTTAGATTATTAATTATTGAATCATTCAAAATGAAGGTTTCTTTCTGGATGTAGGTTATACACTCCCTTAATTCCTTCGTGGGCAAAGTCTTATATGGGTGCTCGTTCAGGTAAATTTCACCCTGCAAGGGGGAGTATAATTTAATTAATAATTTAATAAGTGTGGACTTGCCACTGCCGTTTTTCCCGATAATTGAATATAGTCCATAGCTGTTTATGTCAAAGTCTAGATTTCGTAAAACCTCATTCTCACCATAGTTGAACTTAAGACCTTTAACTGACAGGCTTCTGAATTTTTCTTTAATAATTCCCGTAACCTGCCCGTTGACATCCTCAACAGGATTCTCAATAAAACTTAATATCCTCTCCAATGAGACGAATGTCTTTTGCTTATCCATATTTATGCTTTGCACATTTTGTACGGCATCCATCAATTTACCGATATATAAGTTGAATGATACAAAACTGCCTATGCTTAAATGGCCCTTCCCAATAAAGCCGGCAGCCAGACACATAATTACAAGGTTAAACAGGGTACTTATAAATGAATTTGATATCTGTATTTTGTTTCCCAGATTTACAATATCCTGTTCCAGCTTCAGCTGCTTTGAAAGCAGGCTATCATACCTTACCGACATTTCATTTTCCAATTGAAAAGCTTTAATCCCCAGGATATTTGATAGGCTGTCATTCATGTAAGTATAAAATTTATCTCCGAATTTTCTCCTTAATATAGTTAATTTTCGTAATTTTTTTTTAAATACAGCATATATCAATACACTGGCAGGAATATAGATTAATGCCAAATATGCCATTGATCTGCTGATCGCAACAATCATATAACCTGCTATAATAAAATTAAAAATAATCAGAATACTGCTTGAAATAAAATTGACACAGAAACTTACAATGTTGCCTGCATCAGACTCAAGTCTGGAAATTAATTCTCCCACTGAAAACTTTTCCAGACGATCTTGCTGCATCCTTGTTATTTTGTTGAAAATGTTACCTTTAATTTTATTTGTAATAGTAAAAACAAAAAGATTTCCGGCGGTCTTTTCAGCTGCCGTCAGAAAACTGCATAACAATAAAAGTGAAAAATAGATAGCTATGTATTTATTAAAATTCTGCAATTTGGCATTGGTAAGAGCATCAATTAGTTTTCCGTAAACAGAGGGTAATATATTGTTTCCCACAATACCCAAACCAATGATTACTATTAGCATTATTAATATGTGATAACTTCCTTTAAAGTACTGCCTGCAAAAAGTAATCATTGCTTTTTGGGTAGTGGTATTGCTGTCCTTTTTACCGAATATCATCAATTTCCCCCCGGGAATAAATAAATGTCACCGGTTGAGAAGTCTATATCCCAGTACCCTCCTGCTATACTTTCCAAATGGTATTTTTCGTCTACATAGTTCCAGCAGGCTTTAAGTTCCTGAACTGATTTTGAGTAATCCGCCAAAAATCTTTCATATAGCTCATCATTTAAGAGAAAGCTGCTTTTCTCCTTCATTTTGGTAAGATTCTCCAAAGCAATCTTTCTTTCAAAGATCAATCTCATTTTTTCGCAATCCTCACTGCTGAGTGTTTCTATTTTCTTCATTTTTTTCCACCCTCCATTTAGTTCTAAAATTTGCTAATTTCTGAGTCTTTAAGTGCTTTCCTGTATTAACAATTAATTTTGTATCCTACCGACAGGCCGGTCACTTTTTCCAGCTCACTGATAGGATCTATGTATTCAATGTCCTTTATCACATTCTTTGATAATTTCTTTCCCACACTGTCATAATATAATTTTGCAATCTGTCTCTCTATATGAGATTTCTTGCACTTATACGACGGCGCAACATTTACTTCATTAGTTTTTTCTTTGTTCAGGTAAATACACCTGTCACAGTGGTATACATCACACACTGAACAAATTGGCTGGTTTTCAGGATTATACAGCTGTGCATTCTTATTATTGATTATCCCTTCCACAACATTGCCCACCGGGCTGCCTACTCCCTGTGTATAAAAAGCAGGACATAAATAAATATTTTCATCCGGTGCAAAAGCGAACCCTTTTTTCCCTGCTCCGCAGCCATCGTGCTCACTAATGAAGCTTATATCTGTAATTACATTGAATTCCTTAAGATGATTTTTCTTATAATGGGCCACCAGTAAATCATTTATCTGTATCAATTGTTCTTTATATTGTTCCAAATCAAATTCTTCTGAAATGTCCTGGATATTTAGATTAATTCTGGATGTTATATTCAGAAGTTTTTTAGCATATTCAGACAATTTTCCTATGTCGCTGCTTTCCACATTTAAAATTACACTGGGTTCGATCCCTATCTTACTGATTACATCCTGACTGGTATTTTCCTTATTAAAAACATATATGTACTCTTTAATGTCTTTAAATTTATCGCAAAGCTCGGCGGGTATTATATGCAATATCCTGTACTTGTTAAATTCATCCATACGTTCAAATTCTGTACTGTCCTTGGAATGTATAAAAACAGGTTTGAAAAAATTATGATGTGCAAATTCCAGTCCCTTTAGAATTGAAGCTTTACTCATTTTACCGGAAGAGCTGCTTGCATTCTTAAACTGACATATATCAACGTAATTGTCATCAAGTATAAAATACATACTCTTGTAATTGTTATTGTAATCTAATCGTTCAATTCCCTTCAGGTTATAAAGTTTGTTAAAGTAGTAGTTATTAGCCCTTACTCTGGCCTTATGCATCTTACAGATATATTTTGCCCTTTGAAAGTTTGTCTCCGTATCTGCAACATCATAATTAAAGCCCTGACAAAAACCGCAGCCGGAAGCTACATCACACTCCAGACACTCCGAATCACTTTGTACCTTATACATAAGTGTTCTAAAAGGCCTTACTTTTTCAAAATCTATCCCGGTGTCTACATGACCGATTGTAATCTCTTTTTTGTTATTCAATGAGTAATCCTTATACCTCAGGCAGGGATAAATAGTTCCGTCCGGCCCCAAGGCTATCATCCTGCCGGCACCGCAGCTTGTCATCTTTAATCCTTCTTTTGTGTAGGGCTGACCTATAATGTCGTGAAACAGTGCGCATGAGTACTTATCGTATAATTCATTTTCAATAATATAGTCTGCCAGTTCTACCAACTGCTGTTCAAAAATATCATCATCACCCGGCTGCCACACATCTTCAAATACAACATTTGCAGAAATGTCACCAATTCCGTGGTTCCATAAGTCAATAATGCTGTCTTTCAGGAGTTTTAAGTCCTGACTCGCAAAGGTCATCTTTGTAGTTCCGTAAAAAGTCTTCAGCCAAAGGCCCACATTCTTCATAATTGCATCATACGAGCCACTTCCGTCGGGAAACACCCTTTGCAAATCATGTTTTTCCTTGGTACCGTCCAATGTAATAGTCATGGATAATTTTCCGAAGTTTTTTTGCGTAAACCTTTGTACTGCTTCATCCGAATAGTTAACACCGTTAGTACAAACACTGAATCTGTAATTCCAGAACCATATGTCATTTTCTTCAAAAGCCCTTATTTTGAAATAGTCGCATATTTGATCTATAAGCTCAACCTCAAGGAACGGCTCACCACCTATAAAATCAATAACCACAGAGTCATCCTTTTCAAATTTGTTTTCAAAAAACCAATCTATAAATTTCTTTGCTGTCTCAAAATTGAGCCGCTTATTACTGGATTTATGAGTTATATAACAATATTTGCATCTCAGGTTACAGTCCTCAGTAACAATAAATGTGATGTTCTGTGATTTGCCTTCCCCCCATTGCTTACTTTGCTTACCAACCTTATATTCCCTGATATCAACCATCGTGTCACCTCTCAAGATAAATTTCGCTATGCAAAAGCACTTCTGTCAAATTTCACGTACTTCTTTCATTTTTTTACTCTTGTTCCATTATATTACATAATTTTCAAATGTCAACATTTATTACCAGATTTTCCAAATATTCCTTGAATAAAAAGTAAATTCCGGTTTTGAAAGAGTAACGTCCAGTTTGCATGATTAAATTCTAGTGTCCTATTGAAGTGGAATTTAGTGGTACACATTGGCTTAATGAGGATATAATAGCTATTGCTTCTTTAATCGGTAAAGACCCTACTACTGTTTCCAAGGAAGTAAGAAAGCATCGACCATAAAGATACGAACAAAAAACCTCATTGTGCCAACGAAAAGGCATGTTTCGTACATGGTTTATGCAGCCAAAAACGTTGTTTTAAATTATAGAGGTTGCAAATTTTGCCGTGACATATGTCTACAATACAAACCAAAAGAATATGGCCGCCCACAAAGCCCCCTTCGTTTGCAACTCATGTGGCAGCATTGGTAGTTGTCTTTATTACCGTTGGATTTATGTTGCTAAGTTTGCAGATTATTCCTATCGTGAACTGCTCAGTTCTTCAAGAGAAGCAATTAACCAAAGTGCCGAAGATATGCAGGAATTGGATACATTAATCTCTCCTTTAATTCTTAAAGGTCAGTCAATAAGCCATATTTACATGTTAAGGAAATGGGCTGTTCTAGACGCACTCTGTATAAATATTTAGAACAAGGTGTTTTTACTGCCAGAAATATTGATTTGCCACGGTAATTAAGTATAAACTCAAGAAAAATTCCGGTACACGTAAACCTTTTAATCGAGCTTATAGAAATGGCAGAAGCTATTCTGAATTTGAGAGATAATGCAAACGTCTGCATAAGCTTTAGTAGCATTGTTATCGCCAACTAATTTGTCTGCAAGTGGATTTCCATCAGCATCTGTTTCATTAAGTGTATTCACTGCCAAGTTTGTTCCTCTTAGTCGGAAATACATATCCTTATTCACATTTTTTACCGTATACGTTATAACATTCCGCCCGTCGACCACTTTCCAGTCACTGTCATTAAATCGCTTTATAACCTTTGTGGTTTCATTTGTATCTTTCGAGTATTCAGCCGTTTCTGGAACAGCTTTTCTCATAACATCTCCGGCAATAAATAAACTCTTTCAGTGTTACATCTTTAAGATAGCTCTGTCAATAGACCAGCATCTTCAAGTCCAAGTAATTCTCCTAATGAGCAAATAATTTTAGTATAATTTCTATCAAAACTAATATCAAAATGCTCTTCTACGGCTTCATAATTGTATTCGGCAAAACCAAATCCACATGGTGAAATCATTACTTGCATCTGCTTTGTTAAAGCATATCTCTGCACACAGGTATATGATAGTAAAAGTTATACATAAATGGTATTATAACATTAAAAATTTAATAATTTAAAATAAATAACTATATTAAACAAATTTAAAATCTTCCTTTTTATGGTAAAATATTAAATAGTAGAAAATTACATTATTTTTAGACTAAATATTTGCTTATGTTCCGTTAAATTAAGTAAACAATAAAAAGGCTAGGTGATCGAGTATGAATATCAAATCAGAGAAAAAGAAAATATTAAAAACAATTTATCCGCCAATAACATCATATCCTACTCATGCTAATATTCTTTCAACAGCATTGATAAATGATGAATCAATAATATGGTTCTATGATTATTATATACAACTATTTGGCGGGAAAGATTTATCTGAATATTGTTATGTTGATTTCTTTGCACCTATTGCATGGAAATGCTGTCCATGGATTCATTATCAAAGAATAAACAGGGAATTTATTGAAAAAAAGTGGTCCTCAATCTGTGAATTTTTGGTTGACTCTATCGATTCAGGTTACTATGCCTTTCTATACTTAAATCAATTCTATATTTCTGACTTTCCGTGGGCTTACCAAACTAAGAACTTTATGCACGATACATATGTTTTTGGTTATGACGCTCAAGAAGAAGTTTTTTATACCGCTGATTTTTACAAACATAAATATGGACATGCAAAAGTCAATTTTACAGAAATGGAAAAAGCATTCTCTACAACCAACTTGAGCAATATTAATGACTTCTTGCAAGGCATTGTTTTAGTGGCACCAGTAAAATATGAAAAATATAATTTTAACATAAAGCGCACAATTTCATTCATTAATGATTTTTTGAACTCAGAAACAGGCTTAAAAAGCTACACTGATGGTTATCGACATGATGTCGAACAAAACAGTACTGAGTTTTGCTTCGGAATGGATGTTTATAAGCTATTAGAGGAATTCCTTACATTAGTATCATGCGGAAATTCATGCAAGGATTACCGACCGTTCAATGTTCTTGTTGATCACAAAACATTAATGCTTATGAGAATTGAGTACCTTGGTGTAAATGGCTATTTAAAAAACTGGAAAAATATTTATATGAAATATGAAGTAATACGAAAGAATACTAAAACACTTCATAATATAATATTGAAAATTTTTGTATCAGGGAATATGGGAAAAATAGAGAATGCAATAAATCTTATAAGACAGATAGCTGTTGATGAGAAAGTAGCTTTAGAAATGATAATAGAAAATTTGTCATTAAAGTAAGATGGGACTTAAAATCGAACATAAGGGCATTTCCTTTTCTATAAGTAAAGTTAAATGCCCTTACAAAATCTATCCAGTATATTGTAGGTAACCGCAAAATAAGAATGTTATTTTTGAATCTAGTTTAATGAGATAATTCCTAATTAGAATTTTTGGACTGAAAAATAATGAATGTATTTTGCGGCTAATCCCCACTAATTATTTTTGCGCAGGAAATTTATTAATAATCCCCAGCAAATATTTCTTACTTAATGAAAAATCCAGTGCTGTTATTTGACCGTCTCCATCAACATCGGCAACCAGTTTACCGTTTGAAGCAGGAAATTCGGAAATCTGGCCCAACAGATACCGTTTAATTAATGAATAGTCCAGTGCATCAATTACGCCACTACCATCAACATCACCATACATTATAGTCGGATCAGTATAGCCTGCTTGAACTTTTAATACCACCGCGCCATGGGAAGGAACATTGGCTGTATATCCGCTATTGAACGTACCGCAATCCTTATGCTCCCACAGATCACGAACAGTTGCAGGACCATCGGCAAGCTTTATATCACTCCAATTGACTGTGATATCTGCCGAAGTACCTCCTCGATTCAAGAGTGTAACTGCCTTGGTTGTACCATCAGTCCCTAGAGGTTTACACCACACTTCAAGTTCTCCTGAAGAACTTACCTTGGTACCTTGTACTCCTGCAGCGTCTTGGTCAATAGCAATGACTTCTTTGTTGGTAAGAATGTCTTTGGTAGCAGTAGTCATATTCCTAATATCATTTCCAGCAATAAGAGGAGCTGCCATCATACACCACATACTGAAATGAGCTTTGTATTCCGTATCTGTCATTTTACCATTACCAACCTCCAACATATCCGGATCATTCCAATGGCCCGGACCTGCATAAGCGGCTGACTTTGAGTTTACATCTATATTCTTTGTTATGCTTCCCCAGTCGTCACTAATATCTCCGGTAGTTCTCCAAGAATTACCGCAATCTACCATCCACGGACCTACAAAGTACCAGCAGCATATGCTGTAAAAAATAGGTCTTCCTGTTTTCAAAAGAGCATCCCGCATTCTTTCGTAACCTGCCTGCAGATTACTGTCTGAAGCACAGTTGTCATATTTCAAATAATCTACACCCCAGGAAGCGAAAGTTTCCGCATCTTGTTCCTCATACCCCTGACTTCCACTCTGGGGAATATTGCAACATGTGGTCACTCCCCTGTCACCATAAATTCCAAACTTTAACCCTTTCGAGTGAATATAATCTGCCAAAGCTTTCATTCCGCTAGGAAAACGTTTGAGATCAGGAATAAGTTTTCCATTTGCATCACGGGCAGGGTTTGCCATCCAATTGTCATCAAGGTTGACATATTCATAGCCTGCATCCTTCATTCCTGATGTAACCATAGCATCTGCAATTTGTTTAATCTTTTCCTCATTGATGTCCCCTCCAAAGATGTTCCAGCTGTTCCATCCCATGGGTGGAGTCAAACCCAGATTGTTGTTCAGTGCCAGCACTTGATTGCCATTTTGGACAGATGACGGGAATGGTGAGATAAACACCGCTGTCAAAATTACCAAGGCGATAAGGCGTTTGATTTTTTTCATTAAAATACCCTCCTAAAATAATTCTTTTGTGATAAAAAGTGAGACAAAAATAGGAGTAGAACGTTCGTTAAATATGTACGCATGTTATAATGAGACTTCATCTATATAAATAGTATTTTACCATATTCTATTTATATTGGTAAAATACGAGCTAAAAAATAATATTAAGATAGAAAAAAGTCGCAAATGCGACGTTTTTCTATTTATTATAAAGGTACCATAAAGTTTTTTCGAAAATTTAGATTCAGCCATATGGTAGAAATGAGTTAACCTGATATGAAATCGGACTCATCAGAGTCCATGTTTTCTAAATTCTACATGTTCATAAAATCTTGAGTATAATTACAGGTATTAATATCAATGCAGTTCCGGCGGCTTGTATACCATAATTGCCCCCCGCCTTCGATTGGAACATTTGAATCCCTACCGACTGCATTTACAGACTTTTCTTCAAAGGCTCCAGAATGGGGTGTTCATCATTAGTGTTTGCAGATATGCCTTCTCATTATATCAAAACGATTGCTATAGCCATTCTTGTCAAGGTATTTTTCCAAACCTAGAGTATGAGCAAAATAGAAGGCCGTCAGCATTTTATGCTGACGGCCTTGCTAAATAATAGTTGCCTTACATTTTATTTATTATATATTGTTGTTCTGTCACCCTTTTTAGCTGACAATGGATAATACTCTAACTTACGAAGATCATCTATTGAATCAGCTACAAAGCCTTTATAAAAAGTTTGAGTTTCACCTGGTTTTATTGTTCCACTTGACGGATACTTTGATCCTATTCCTACTATTGATGTAAATTCCTCGTCATCTATACCATATATCCTTAAGTCTCCATATGATGAATACTTTACAGTATTAGTTGATACGTTCTTAAAGGTTACTTCAAGTAATCTATGATTACTTGATGAGGAACCAGGCAAATTTGATATTTTTACATCTACTAGCTTCAACCATGTAGATTGTTTAGATGAGTCATATCCCACAGATTTTATATTACTATTTGAATTGGTACTGGTATTGGTATTAGTATTAGTGTTACTGTTATTGCTATTTTCACCATCTTTGGTTGGTTGTCCTTCGTTATCATTAGAGTTTCCACTAGTTATTATAACTGTTCCATTTCCAGAACTATCATAATCCACTGATGCTCCTAATGCATTTGCTACTACCTTTGCTGGTACGTATGTACGGCCATTATACACGATTGGATAAAGTCTACTACCATCATCCTCAGTAGGTTTTAGTACTTCACCATCTACCTCTAGTGTAAGTCCCTTGTTCAAATATGCTGTTATCTTTTGAGTGTTACTTCCTGCATACACACCTATTGATAATAACATAATTGCAGCAATACTTAATAAGCATACTCTTTTCTTTAATTTCATGTTTAATATCTCCTTTTTGCTTATATATTTCGCTCTTGGCGAATATAGCCATTAATAATAAAATCACTCTCTTATTTTATCAATTTTACAAACCAATTTTATCTAGATCTTCTAAGGATATTTTCATCGTTGAATGAAGAAATTCAAATAACCAAATCACCCATATTAATACAATTACGTATACATGTTACCATAATATGCTATAATATTGCAATGATTTTAAGCATATTGTCGAAACAAAGGAATAAATATACATTTTTAGTCCATCTTATATGGTTCCTCTATATAAATACGATCAACTTCAAATAAATGCACAGTTGATTTCCGGAGGAAAAACAGCCTTGGCTAACATAGCTTGACTCCTTGAGCCAACAAGAAGAATATTCTGGATGACTGATAAAACAAAAACTGTATTTGGTACATATTTTTACTTTTATATCCAAATACAGTTTTTTATTATTCAAGCTGTATATTATCCAATTGGGCTTGCTGATATAATTCTGTTGTAAAGGTTGCAGTAGGTTACTGATACAACTGCTATCACCGCAAAGATTATAGCACATACTGATTGTAATTTTTTTAGAACAGTTAAAATTTTATTAACATCACACTTTGGATCCTTTCATAGTTTATGGTGATATTCAATCATATACATTCAACAACACAGAAAAAGCCACTATTTATAAATTCTTAAACCCATAAATAGCGACTTTTTTCTCATCATTTAAACAATCTATTTTCCTATTACCAGCATCCCGCACCAGCAGTAAAACCCACTGGTACGCTGCTCTGCTCTTGCAATTTTACCCCTAAATTATCTAATTAATATACGGTAATTTATCAAATTTCCCTAGCAAATACCCTTTCAGTATTGCTAAATCAATAGCATTTATTTCACCATCCATATTTAAATCTCCAACAAACATTTTATTCAGTACTGGAAAACACTCTATCTTACCCAGCAGGTATTGTTTTAAAAATGCAAAATCAATGGCATCAACTATTTTGTCTCCGTTATAATCACCTACTATTTCTACGTTAATTGGTGTTTCTACCACCCCTTCTAATGTAGGAATGACTACCTTCATTAATCCGGTGTTGGTATCAAACTCAACTTTATCAATACAGGTCTCCCTATGATATCCAAGTCCACTACTATATTGCCCTAATGGGGTCACAAACCTGTGGTAAGCGATATAATACTCATCCTTGTTTGGAAGCTTTATTATTGATTGATGTCCGGTTCCAAGAATATTGTTGTCTGGATTCTTTGATAAAACCGTGTACTGATATTGAATAGGCCCATACAGGCTGTTTGATGTACCATAGTTTACATGATAGTTTTCACTGCCTGTATCATCACATGACCATGTGAAATGATACAAACCGTTTCGCTTAATCACTGCAATAGATTCTCTGAAATCAGTAGCACCACTCAGATTTTTCATAGACCCTGATTTGAGGCTTATCATATCACTATTCAACTGGACGACAGCAGGTGAGCCATTGCCAAAAAGCAGATAAGAATTTCCGTCATCATCAGTAAAGACTGACGGGTCTATTGTCTGACTTACTGTAACACCATTTTCCAGATTGTCAGGTGTGATTAAAGGCGATTTCTCTGCTATAAACGGCCCTGTCGGACTTTCCGAGGTTGCAACTCCAATACAGGATTTACCATCTGAACGCTTTGCACAGAAGTAGAAATAATACTTTCCGTTCTTCTCTTCAATAGTTGGCGCCCATGCACTTCCTACCGCCCAAGGAACATCCTTCCCCACTCCGGCATCCATAATAATTCCTTCATCTTTCCAGTTAACCAGGTCTGATGATGAAAATGCATGGAACTGCGCTCCGCTCCATCCTGAATATCCGTCTGTGGTAGGATAGATATAGAATTTATCTCCAAAAACATTGATGTCTGGGTCAGCAAATTGTCCTCCCAAAACCGGATTATTGCAGAGAACTCCTTCTACCGTCCATTCTTGTACACTCTGATCCGGCATTTTGATTCTAATGAAAACAGGCTGCGTCAAGTTTACCGGTTGTCCGTTTGTTCCATCAATTGTACAACCGCTTGACAACTCATATGTTAAAGGCACTGATGAGATTTCCTTTACAGTACTGTTGCTGCGGCTGAAGTATATAGTAGCCTTTTTATTTGCCGAATCACATTTAGTTGATATAATACTGTAGCCAGCTGCAGATGCACCTTTTATAATGTTATCTTCTATGATCTTTGCTTTAACCTTTACAGTAGACAATACTTTCCCGTCTGCCATTGGTGCTCCGAAGTTGGGAGTGCCGTCGCTATTCCAGAACAATTTCTGAACACGGGTATGCCTGCCTGCATCATATAGTGGTTCATAGCTGCTGCTAATATACTTTTCTTCCTGACGGGCATGGTATACAAGGAGATCTTCACTACCATCCTCTGACACCGTAAATGTATTGTGACCCGGGCCAAATTGGCCTGCTGCCGTATTGAAGGTCATTACCGGATGCGGTGTCTTCACCCATGAATTAGGATTCAACAAATCGCTTGTATCCGAGGCTGTAAGAAGTCCCATACAATACAGTGCATCGGTACCACTGGCGGAATATGAAATAAATATTTTGCCGTCTCTCTTAATAACGCTTGGCCCTTCATTCACCTTGTAGGCATGAATCTCCCAATCGTATTGAGGCGAGGCGATCTTGACTGCATTAGTATCAATTGTGTATGGATCTTTCATTCTTGCAATATATAAGTTTGAATTCGGGTCATTCTGGGCCCAGACCATATACATATTTCCATTATGCTCAAATACAGTTTCATCCAATGAAAAACCACTAAAAGCCATGTCTGAAGAATTAGTCTTCTTAACAAGTCCTTTGTCCTGCCAGTTTTCCTTTACCATTGGGTCAAGATTTCCCGGGCAAATTAGAACATGTGGACGTATCTGCCAAACGTCGGTACTGGATATGGTCGTGGTATAGTAAATGTACCAGTTTCCGTTAATAAAATGTATTTCCGGTGCCCAGACATGTGGGCTTTTGTTTCCTTCAAGGGGAGCCTTTGTATATATTACCTTTTCAGTCGCAGTGGAAAGGCCCTGAATTGTTGATGCTTTTCTAAGTACTATCCGGTCATACTGGTACATGCCTACATTGTTATGTCCGTTTGAACCATCTGTGTATGAAGCAGTAAAGTAGTAATTTCCGTCGGTATGTTTATAGATACATGGATCTGCCCTGTTCAATATTAAAGGGTTGTCGTACTCATTTTCATATACTGTTCCTTCAACTGTAGCGGTTCCATCCGTAGAATACTGTGCTTGACTGATATCGTCCCATAATACTTTAGCATTTCCGGTTGTACCATTGCTGTATTTAACTTTCACTTTTGAAGGCAATTCAGGTGTTTGACCTGCCTTTGCGGCAACAATAACATCTTCAGCACTTACTATTTTTACCGGCTTGTTAGCGATACCGAATTCATCTGCAATTTCTGTTTCAGTAAATGCACGATTGTACACTTTTACATTGTCAAAATAGCCCTTGAAGTAAGGATCTGAGGAGTAGAAGGATTTACCTAAATAAGCCAGCAGGCTTGTACCCAAATCCGACATTGATATTGACACATTACTATTTCTGCCAAGCATTAAGCCATCCTTATAAATAGCCATACTTCTAGGTGTTATTACCAACTTGATGTTCATCCACTTGTTTGCTGTGGACACAGTAGTGGCTTTTACCTCCTGCTCATTTGAGTAAGAATTTATTGTAATTGCATTTCTGCTTTCAGTATCCCGTGTTCTCAAAAACATATATTTATTTGTATCTTTCCCAACAGTAAAAGTAAAGAAATCCCCGGACACTGTCACCGGCTTAATATCCATCGATATAGTTACAGTATTCCTGCCATCAAAGAATCCCTGTGGGAATCCAGCAAAGGTACCTGTTGTACCATCCAGATATAACACTTGAGAGTTCTTTTCAGAGTCTTTTACATAAGTTGCATTTCCATTCAAGGTACCGTTAAGGTTATTACCTGACGTATCAACGATTGTATTGCCTGACTTTGTCTCATCGAATTTGTATTCCAGTATTGGCGTTGTCTTGGGTTCTTCAACAGGTGTCGAGCCTCCCCATTTTGCCATAATGGCATTGTATTCCGCCTGTGTTACCTGCATTACTGTTCCATGGCGGGGCCCGGACGGCAATTTATACTCAGAAGACCCCAGCTTTATAAACACTCCCGAAGAAATATCTGTGGAAACCATTGGATAGTAACCACCGCCTCCATAGTTATCTAATAACAGGCACCATTTGTTCTGACCGTTAAATTTGAAGATTGCCGGCCCTTCAACACCTTTCTGGCTACCAACACTATCTGATGCTACCGATACAAAATCCTTATTCAGCAATTGGTCACATTTATCTATAATGATATTCTTGTTTACCTCATCTTTTGAAAACCTGTAATAGATGCCTTCATGTTTAATCATAGTTGCATCTATTACATCAGAAGCTCTGTCAATATAAACCTTTGGCTCTGTAAAGGTATAAAAGTCTCTTGTCTTTGCTATGTATATCCTTTGCTTACCATAGTTATCTGCTCCAATTCGCGATGCCCAAAACATCACATATTCTCCTGTCTTTGCATCAAATACAATTTCAGGGGCCCAAGTACAGCCTGCATCATCTCTTGCAACCTTAACCAGTCTTTCTTTAGACCAGTTTACCAAATCATTTGATTCCCAAACAACAACCGATTTACTTCCGGCTGTTTGAGCCGCACTCCAACCTGCACCATTTGATATTCTCAAATCAGTTGCAACCATATAGAATTTATCCCCATCAGGAGACCTCAAAATAAATGGATCACGTACTCCTTTATCTCCAACGGTTGAAGTCATCACCGGATTGTTTCCGTTCAGTTCATTCCAATGAAGCCCATCGGTACTTGAAGCAAAGTATATCTGTTCTGCATCAGATCTGGCAGTACCATTAAAATATGTAAAGAAATATCCCTTATAATCTGATTCATTTATTGTTTTTGGTTTTGCCTTCACAGTAATTGTCAAATCTGCCGTACCCGTTGCAGTTCCATTATTCAGGTGAGCCGTTAAGGTTACCTTAGTGTCTGTATCAGGTCTTGTAACAATACCCGGAGGTGCATTGTCATAGCCTGAATTCACTACTTCATTCACATTGACAATAGAAGGCTTGTCCGTTGACCAGGTTACCTTAACAGTTACTCCATCAGCAACAATTGAAGTAGGCAATGTAATATTTCCACGTATATCATCTGCATTACGAATAAGAAGCTGCTTTTTTGCATCCTCAATTGCCTGATCCTGTCCCTGCAACAATGCCTTAACTGTAACTTGAAATATTTTTGTATCACTTATACTTCCCCTTGTGATCGTTGCGGTAAGTGTTGCCTGTCTATCTGTCTCAGGGTATTTGGGACGAGTTACATACCCGGTTGAAGAAACGAGACTTGTGTCAGATGATACCCAGGTAATTAAACTGCCATTTTCTCCTGTTGTGGGTAAGTTGATTTTTGAAGTTACCTGACTTAAATCTCCAAGGGTTAGTGCTGCTTTGTCCATTGCAACAATATCAACTGCTCCTCCGTTAGTTAATTCTAATACCTCTGTGGCGCTAAGTGCCCTGTTGTATAGACGGAAATCCGCAACCTTGCCTTTGAAATAATTATCAGCAGTATAAGGTGCCCTTCCAATAAAATTTGCTACCGTAGACTCAATATCTTTGGGGGTATATGCGACATTTGTGTTCTCGGCAACCTTAACCCCATCTACATAAAGTGTACCTAAAGTCCCTTTTTGAGTATATGTAACGTACTTCCATACTCCGGTACCAAAGGCTGAGTTCACCTTAGTGTTTTGTTCGTCAGTCCAGTGCGCTTTTGCAAGCATAACCCTGTATGCTCCTGATTCCATTAAAAAACCAAAATAATGTGCATTGACGTCACTTTTTGAATCTGTAGTTGTTCCGAAATTAAATACCCATGATGGGTTGATATTAGTCGGGTCAACAAACACTTTGACACTTACAGTAGTCTCTGTCAGTCCTGATTGTAGGCCATTGGGCATCTTTATATACCCTGAACTTCCATCCAATACTACCGCACCCGAGCCATTCTGAGCCGTTATCCAACTACAGTTACCATTCAAAATACCATCTCTACCGTTACCGGAGGAATCGGCAACTTTTGTTCCGGTTCCCTCGTTAAACCTGTACCAAAGTATCAAACTAGTATCAGCATTTGCTTTATTTGCAGGCATAAATGAAAATAGTCCTAAAAGAATTGAAGTAATTAGCAGACACGACAAAATACGCATTTTAATCATTTGCTTTCCTCCTAAAATTTATTAGTTAACATAAGAATTCCAAGAGAGCTTCTATTTCTACAAATAATTATCATCAAAGGATATGTACAAGAATATTTTATCATAATCATATACATGATAGTCATTAAATGTATTTAATACTAAAATCATCCTATATTTTATTGAAAATATATTCCAATTTAATATATAATCTAGATGATAAAATTACATCGTGGGGTTAACATCTATGAAGAATGAAATACAGAAGAACTTTCTAAGACAAATGACTGAAGCAGAAATCCAGCTTCACGAAGATGCAGAAAAAAGAAACAAAGGAATTTTCACCAATAAACTGTTTGAACTTAGGTTTTACGGATACAAATCGGAATATAAGCCGCCTAGCAAGCTGTTACGTGCAGTTATTTACATAGGATTGCCCATAGCAGTTTTGATGGCAATATCCACAATAATAGACATTATAAAATTTGTTAG
>NZ_ATAY01000004.1 GCF_000421965.1 Ruminiclostridium papyrosolvens C7
GTATTAATATCAGCAGACTCTTTTTTATATATAAAAAAAATGCCCGGCGCAAAGCCGGAGCATTTTTAGGGGGTTAAAATGTATTTTGTGGGGTCAGTTATAGTTATTGCCTTATTTACATTTTCTTATACATTTCTTCTAAAATAAAAAGAATATATATATTCTAAAAAGTGTTCATGGTATAATACTAAAAATAATACTAATTTTACATGTAAATACATTTTAAAAATGTGAGGGATAGTGTGTGAAAAAAAGAATATTAGCCATACTGCTTATTTTTGCATTTGTTTCTGTTTCATTTATGGGAGTTGATGCAAAAGGAGCGCGTTCTTTCGGCAGAAGCAGCAAGTCGTTTTCAAAATCTATCAGCAGTTATAAGAGCTCTTCATCAAGGAGTTCCGGTATTTTTAGTTCGTCTAAGGCGAAAAGCAGCACTTCTAAAAGCAGCTCAAAAAGCTTCAGCTTATTCGGGTCGTCAAAATCTAAAAGCAGCAGCTCAAGAAGTGTACCGGGTTCAAAATCTTATACAGGCTCATCAAGTAAGAAAGCCAACACCTCGGGATTTACTGCAAAGGCAGCCTCAAAAAAGAAATCCTACATGCAGGATACCTACAAGAGTCAGGTTTCAAGTAAAAGTTACAAAACCTATAAGCAAAAACTCAATAGCCAACAGCAAAAGGTTTATACTGACTCCATGAAAAGGAGCTATGGCTCAAGTTCAAGAAAAATGAATTTTGAGGATGCAATGAGAACCCGGACATCGAGAATAAATGTTTTCAACAACAGGCCTATATTTATCAATGTAAACAGATCTATGTTCGGAAGTCCTTTTTCTTACGGATATGCATATGTAGGCCCGTGGGATTTGTGGTTTCTGATGAGGGCGTCGGATTTGTTCTGGTATCATCATTGGAATGAAATATCACCTTATAGGAGCTATTTTGACCAGAATCAGTATCAGCAATTGGAAAATAGGGTAGACCAGTTGGAGAAACAGGGAGTACAGAGAGACCCTAATTACATGGAAGAAGGGGTTGACCCTGATTTACAGCTTTCACAGCAATATCAGGAACAGAATCCTGATAACGTATACTATACGGATAAGTATCCTACAAATTCATCAAGAAATACCGGAGCAGTTGTGGTAGTTATCATTATAACGTCGGTAGCACTGATAATCGTAATAAGAAAGTTATCAAAGCCAAAGCCTAAAAGCTCCCGCCATAGCAGGATATATTAGAATTTTAAACTTTAAATGGAATAGGACGTGATGTTGATGTTCGGTTTCAAAAAAAAAGATGGTCAGGATATACTGAATCCATTGAATATAAATAAAAACTCAATGGTTGAATTTAAACTCAAGGAACTTGAGGAACAGGGTTTTTTTACTTTCGGTAAAATTATACAAATGGACGTAGGCCAGAGGCCTTTTACCAGATACCTTGTTTATTCCAGATCAGAAGAGACAGAGTATGTTTTTGAGGTATACAAGGGTGAAGAGGAAGGCCAGCTGGAAACATACCTTTACTTTCTGGATGATACAGTTCCGTTCTCAGAAGAATTTTTGGATGTTGTGGGTCAGAAGTGTATAACCACTCCTGACGGCACAGAGTACGAAAGGTGTACTATGCCGGAATATGATTACAGGATAGACGGTGTGCAGGGTTCGCTGAAGGTTTATGACCTGAACTCGGAAAAAATAGAGTACGAATCGGAAGTTGAGGTATGGGATTATCAGCGTGATGCAGAAGGGATTACAGAGTATCTTAATATAGAAATGCTCAAAACTAACGGGATGTTCAGAATTTTTATAGGCCAGAGGTTTGAAGGGTCACTATACAAGGTTTACCAAGGGATGGAAGAAAAATAGCTTTTAGGGGGATAATGAGATGTTTGAATACTTTAGTTTTTTCTTGAAAGACTTGTCATTTAGTTTTGTTATATTGACGGTAGGTTTTATATTGGGGTGGGTTATTTATAATAATCTGGTTCTGAGAGATGTTTCACTAAAAGATGCACTTTTTAACAAGGATAATTTTGCAGCATGGATAGAGTTCATCGGGGCTTTTGTATTTCCGGTGCTTTATCTGTCGTCACATGCCATAAAGGGAGCTGCCAGCGATAATATACTGGTTGATCTTGCGGTTTGTACCGGATATACTGTTTTTTACGTAGTAATATTAACGCTATTAAGACTTCTATCCAAATCAATAGTAAGTCTCATAAATGCTGAAGACGGGCATGGCAAGGTGTGCCTGAATAAAGAAATATGTGAGCAGAAAAACATTGGTGCAGCTTTGTTTTCCGTTACTCTTTCAGTTATATTCGTGTCTATTATAAAGTACATAGATTTTATAGATATAATTGAAGGGGCTGGAGCATCCATACTAATAAAGATTTTGCTGTTTATAGTATTTGTTTTAGTTGCAATGGTGTGCTACAGCATGGTTTTAAGGAGAAAGACCACTCTGTTTAAGGAAATATTTATAGATAATAATGCAGCTGCTGGTATCGGACTCTTGGGGTTTGTTTTTGCGGTACAGACAATTATTACAGGAATAATTGATGCATATACAACTGACTTTGATTTAATTACAGTAGCTTTGGTAATAGCTGTTTGTCTTGTGATATACGGTATATTATCCGTATTGTTTAAAAAGATTTTTACAGCCATAGTAAAGGTGGATGTATGGAATGAAATATACGAACAGAATAATGTGGGAGCAGCATTGGGACAGGCTGCACTTTATGTTGGAATTGCAATGATAATAGTGAATTTCATAATGTAGAATAAACATTTTAGTAGGTGGGACAAAGTAAGCAAAATACATTCACACATTGTTAATATTTGTTATACAATTTTAATAATCAGTTGTAGAAAATAGTGGTATAATACTAAGTGTAAAGCCATTAAAAGCTTTTTCATTTTGTTCCTCCTTTAAACATATTGATTTTATTTTTTTTTTACATAGGGCACCCATTTATCAGGAATTATTATAAATTATATACTGAGGTGCTTTTTTTCTGTCCTAAAATAAATAGATTTGCTTGAAATTTACTTACAATAAATACATAAATTGTAAAAATAATATCTCTTGATATGGGACAGTATTTAAGTTATAATGTTAAAAGTGCACTGAACTTATTTGTTTATGAGTTTGGGAACACATTAAAAAAGCCAGTTTTGGCCGTACTAGACGGGGAGGCAGCGGTGCCCTGTACCTGCAATCCGCTATAGCAGGGTTGAATTCCCGTTTGAGGTTTTAGTGTGTAGTGCCTGCCCTTTACAAGTGGCAATGACAATTGGGTCTTGCGCAATAGAATTCTGTGAACCTCGTCAGATCCGGAAGGAAGCAGCGATAAGCAGCAAATTCTGTGTGCCGCTGGGTTACCTGATTAGAGCTAACTGTAAAGGTAACGGCTATATGCTTCTATCGATAATGGGTGTACGGCCATTCAATTTATAAAAAATCAAGCCTGTTCAAATGAACAGGCTTGTATTATATTGTAGGTAGAACACCGAGGATCCTTGAATTGCAGTGTACATAAAAGGAGGAGGTAGGATATGTCCTATACGGCACTCTATAGAAAGTGGAGGCCTCTTGTATTTGAAGATGTTGTTGAGCAGGAGCATGTTGTCAGAACAATTAAAAATACCGTAAAATCCGAGAGGATAGCTCATGCGTACCTTTTTTGCGGTACGAGAGGTACTGGTAAAACTACCATGGCAAAAATATTTGCCAGAGCCATAAACTGCCTTAACCCCAAAGAAGGGGACCCTTGCAATGAATGTGAGGTTTGCAGAGGAATTCTGGATGAATCAATTCTGGATGTTGTTGAAATAGATGCTGCATCAAATAATAGTGTTGACAACATAAGGGAAATAAGGGATGAGGTTGTTTATGCTCCCTCACAGGCAAAATATAAGGTTTATATAATAGACGAGGTTCATATGCTTTCCTCCGGTGCATTCAATGCACTGCTGAAAACCCTTGAAGAGCCCCCGGGGCATGTTGTATTCATATTGGCAACAACAGACCCCCATAAACTGCCTGCAACAATTTTGTCCAGATGTCAGAGATTTGATTTCAAGAAAATAACACCAGCAGGTATTGCCGAACGAGTAAAGGTTATTGCCCAGGCAAGCGGTATACAGATAGACGATGACGGTGCATTATTGATTGCAAGACTGGCAGACGGTGCGTTAAGAGATGCTCTTAGTATTCTTGACCAGTGTATTGCGGAAGGCAGCAACACTATAACCTATCAAAATGTACTTGATGCAATAGGGATAGTAAGTGATGATTTTATATCGGAAATAGTGGACAATATAGAGAGTAAGAATGTTGAGGGACTTGTTGCAGATGTGGAAACGCTTTCTGCCAGCGGAAGGGATATTCTACGGTTTGCATCGGATTTGGTGCTGTATTTCAGGAATCTTTTGATTTGCAAGCTTAGTATAAATCCCGAAAACATTCTGGATATCGGAAAACAGTACCTCGACAAAATGCTTGCACAGTCAGAGGCCTTTTCAAAGGAGCAACTGATTGGAATAATAAAGGAGCTGTCTTCCTTTGAAACACAGCTCAAATATGCGTTAAACCAAAGAGTATTCCTTGAAGTTATGCTTATTTCAATAAGTGTAGGAAGTTACGGCCAGAGCGGCGGCGATAATAGTCTGGCAGATAGGATAGCTAATCTTGAAAGTGCAGTTAGAACAGGGGCTGTGGCTTTAGCACCTTCTGCCAAAGACGGAAGCAGTGTACCGGTTCAAACGAAGGCAGTGAATAGCAGCCCTATTTCAGCTGGGAAAAAGTTGGACAACGTGCCTCCTGTATCCGGCAGTTCAGCTTCTAAAGCTTCAGTCAAAAGTAATTCCTATAGTGAACTGGAGGAATGGGCCAATGTACTGTCTGACCTTAAAGCCAACAGGAGGATGATGCTGTTATCGTATCTTACATCTACGAAAGCAGTAGCTGCTGATGAGTCTACGGTTCTTGTGGTATTCCCGCCTGCAGTAGTCTCACTGAAGGAAATTGTATCAAAGGCCGAGCATATTGATGTACTTGAAAATGCTTTGGAGAGAAGACTCGGGAGACATATCCGCGTAAAGGTAGTAGATGAGGAATCACTGGAAAGCATGGTTCAAAGTCAACCTTCTTCTGCAAAGAATTCAGAAGAAAACCCATTGGTAAAGCTGACAAGGGAAATTTCAGACAGATTGAATGTCCCGCTTGATATAATAGATGAATAGGATATAATATAAATTGATAAATTTGTAAACTATTAAATTTAAAATAACAGGAGGAAGTGCAGATGGCAAGAGGTGGATTCCCAGGAGGCGGTTTCGGAGGCGGTATGGGCGGAAACATGAACAACCTGATGAAACAGGCCCAGAAGATGCAGAAGGATATGGAGAAGGCACAACAGGACTTGGAAAACAAGACTGTTGAGGTTTCAGTTGGAGGAGGAGCAATAAATATAGTTGCTACAGGTAAAAAGGAAATCAAGGAAATTACTATCAAGCCTGAGGTTGTTGATCCTGATGATGTTGAAATGCTTCAGGATTTGATTCTGAGTGCTGTTAATGAGGCACTGAGAAAGGCCGATGAGCTGGCTAACTCCGAAATGAGTAAAATAACAGGCGGATTAGGCGGTTTACCGGGAATGTTTTAAAAATGCGGTCATTCAGGGCATGCCCCTGTGGAGGTTAATAAATGGAATATTATGCAGTTCCCGTTGCAAAGTTGGTAGAGGAATTTCAGAAACTTCCCGGCATTGGACACAAGTCGGCACAGCGTCTGGCTTTTCATGTAATAAATATGCCCATGGAAAAGGTTCAAAAGCTGTCCGATTCAATACTGGAAGCAAAGCAAAAGACAAGATACTGCTCGATTTGCAGCAACCTTACCGATATTGATCCTTGCCCACTGTGCAGCGGAACTTCGAGAGATAAATCGGTTATATGTGTAGTTCAGGACCCCCGTGATGTTGTTGCTATGGAGAGGACACGTGAATTCAAAGGGCTGTATCATGTTCTACATGGTGCTATTTCTCCAATGCAGGGAATCGGGCCTGAGGAAATCCGTATCAAGGAATTGATTTCAAGATTGGGCAGCGGAGAAGTAAAAGAAGTAATTCTTGCAACCAATCCCAATGTTGAAGGCGAAGCAACTGCAATGTATGTATCAAAGCTTATAAAGCCTTTAGGGGTAAAAGCCACCAGGATAGCACATGGAATACCTGTAGGCGGCGATTTAGAATATGCCGATGAGGTTACACTTGCAAAGGCTCTGGAAGGTCGGCGGGAAATATAATATGTAAAATAATGTAAGTATCATAGAATCGTGGTTAGAAGGATAATAGAAATTCCTTCCGACCATGATTTTTTTGTGGCCGAGTTATCCGAAGATTGAAAACCTCTATTTTTTTACAAAATTCAACAAAATCCTATTTTAATTAACATAACATGGTGATATACTAATTATGATATTTTCGATTACTTTCCTTTAATGGGTTTAAACTGCCCAAAATAAAATCTGCGTGGGGGATTACATATGTTGAATAAAGTTAAAATAGGCCTTAGGTTGTCATTGGGATATGTAGTAATAATACTCATTTCTGTTACTTTAGTCATACTGTCGCTAATGGCACTTCAGAGGATGGACGAATTATCAGATAAAATTTACTTTAATTCCTTTGCAGCTAGGGTAGCGACACTGGAAGCAGAGGGAAATATTTTTGCAATTAACAGATCAATGAAGGATGTTGTGTTATCTGATAATACAGAGCAGCTTGAAACAGCAATTAATGATATAGATAAATATACTGGAGAAATCAAACAAAATTTTGAAGATTTACAAAAAGCATTTACTGGAGACAAATCACTGGTAGATGGTCTGGTAAAGTCTTTTAATGAATGGACTGCTATTCGTGATGAAATAATTAAGTTAACAAAGGAAGGGGACAAGGATCAAGCTGTGGAGAATAGCAGGACAAACAGTGAAGAACAAATAAAAAAAATAGAAGATTATGTTCACAATTTGACTGAAGTTACTAAACATGATGCCGAAAGCTTTAACAATGAAATTTCTTATACAAACCAGGCTTCAAGAATTTTCATATTTATTCTATTAGCAGCGTCAATAGTTGTGAGTATTTTGGTAGCAATTTTCCTTACCCTGAGTATTACTAAACCTATTAATCTGTTGAATGGGCTGGTGAATCGTGTAGCTGATGGTGACTTAACAATCGAATATAAAAAGGAGCTTAAGGGGAGAGACGAAATAACGAAATTGGCGGTATCTTTCAAGACAATGTTGAATAATCTGAAAATGTTGGTTTCTCAGGCTTCAGAAAGTGCAACTACTATTGCATCCTCATCCCAGCAGCTGATGGCTGGAACTCAAACGGCAACCACAGCATCTGAAGAAATTGCAAATTCAGTACAGGAAGTGGCAGCAGGGGCAGAAAACCAGAATAACAGGTTAAAGGATGTAGCCCACACAATGTCAGAATTTTCAAAAGGTGCTGAACAAACAGCTGTGAATATGCAGGATATTGCAAGTGAGGTAAGCAATGTAAATAAGCTATCTGATAACGGCAAACGTGACTTGGATTTGATAATATCCCAGATGAATGTTATTAACAAAACTTCTCAGGAATCTGTAGATAGTGTTAAAAATCTGGAGGAAAAATCAAAATCAATACAGGGAATAATTGAAGTAATAACAAATATTTCAGCACAAACAAATTTGTTGGCATTAAATGCAGCCATTGAGGCAGCACGTGCAGGAGAACAGGGAAAAGGATTTGCGGTTGTAGCTGATGAAATAAGGAAACTGGCAGAGCAGTCTGGAAACTCAACTAAGGATATTTCGGCTATTATAATTGAAATACAACAGGACATATTGAATGTTATTAAAGCGATTGAAGAAGAAGAGAAGGATATAGAAGCAGGATTGGAAAGAGTAAGTTTGGCAAACCACTCCTTTGACAGGATTCTGGCAGGAATAAGCGAAATTTCAAACAGAGTACAGGATGTTTCTGCGGTGGCACAGCAGATGTCAGCGGGGACTGAACAGATAGTAAACTCTATAAATTCCATTTCGGATATTTCGGGAGAAAATGCAGCTATCTCGGAGGAAGTGACAGCTTCTGTAGAGGAGCAAACCTCTACAATGGAAGAAATAACTGCATCTGCCGAATCCCTTGCAGAATTATCGGGTAGCCTTCTGCAAACAGTATCAAAATTTAAAATGAAATAAGGGCAATGAATCAAGGACATCCTTTTAATGGCATAATGATGTATAATTAGTATATTGTACTGTTTTGTTTAATGGAGGATGCATGTATAAAATTCTGATTGTTGATGATGAGGCCGGAATAAGGGCTATTATTAAAAAATATGCGGTTTTCGAGGGACATGAGGTTGTGGAAGCGGCGGACGGAATGGAAGCAATTCAGGTGTGCAGGGAAATGCAATTTGATATTATTGTGATGGATGTAATGATGCCTGAACTTGATGGTTTCTCCGCCTGTAAGGAAATAAGAAAGTTTTGTATGACCCCGGTCCTTATGCTTTCTGCGCGGGGAGAAGAGTATGACAAAATCCACGGCTTTGAACTTGGGATAGACGATTATGTAGTAAAACCTTTTTCTCCAAAAGAACTTATGATGAGAATAAATGCGATTGTGAAAAGAAGCAGGGGTACATCTGAAACAGAAAACAAAAAAGATATTTTTACTTTTGAAGGTTTGACAGTGGATTTTACGGGAAGGCTTGTATATATTGATAACGAAAAAATTGATATGTCTCCCAAGGAATATGATTTGTTTTTCTATATGGTTAAAAACAGGGGAATTGCACTCACTAGAGAGAGGCTTATAACAGATGTCTGGGGATATGATTTTTTCGGAGATGACCGTACACTTGACACTCACATAAAGCTTTTAAGAAAAAGTCTGGGTGATTACAGTAAAAATATAGTTACCCTAAGAGGGGTGGGCTATAGATTTGAGACGTGACAAAGTAAGCATAAAATACAAGATATTCCTTTACCTTACAGCCTTTGTCGCAGTAATGCTCATATTACTATGGCTGTTTCAGATAGTTTTTCTTGATGATTTCTACAAGCAGATTAAAATTCATAGTATTAAGTCAATGGCTGAGACTATCGAAAATAACGTAGGCACCGAGAATTTTCAGGAATTTCTTTCTTCATTATCTCGAGAGGAAGACGCCTGCATAAAAATATTGGACGACAGCGGAAAAACAAAGTATTCAGTAGAATCGCAGCCAAATTGCATTATACATAAGCTGCCACCCTCTGAATTATTCAGGCTTTACAGTAGTGCAGAACAAAATGGCGGCTCATACCTGGAAGTATTCTCAATGGATAAGACAATGGAAAAGCGTGGTCCTGCAGGTTATCCTTTTACTAATGGCTTTGCACCTCTGGGAAACCTACCGGGTAATATAATTTACGTTAAAATAGTAAGCACAGGTGACGGTTCACATAGCATTATAATGTTGAATTCAACTATAACTCCCGTAAATGCCACCGTAAATACATTGAGAATCCAGTTAATATGGGTTACCGGAATAACCTTGCTGCTGGCTTTGTTAATGGGGCTTTTCATTTCAAGAAAAGTTTCTGACCCTATAATCAAAATTAACAGCTCAGCAAAGGAACTTGCAAAAGGGAACTATGAAACTTCCTTTCCTGGTCGGGGGTATCTGGAAATAACTGAGCTTAACGACACTCTCAATTACGCGGCAAAAGAACTTTCAAAGGTGGAGGGGCTGCGCAGGGAGTTAATTGCAAATATATCCCATGATTTGAGAACTCCTCTTACTATGATAACGGGGTATGGCGAGGTTATGCGGGATCTTCCCGGAGAAAATACACCAGAAAATGTTCAGATAATAATCGATGAAGCAAAAAGGCTTACCACCCTTGTAAATGATATTCTGGATATATCCCAGCTTCAATCAGGTACCCGTAAAATCAATATTGAGACATTCAATATTACGGAAAGTATTAGGAGAATACTTCAAAGGTATAATAAGCTTATCGAACAGGAAGGCTACAGGATAGATTTTAAAAGTGATAAGGATATATGGGTAAATGCTGATTCGGTTAAAATTTCACAGGTAATATACAACCTGATTAATAATGCCATAACATACACTGGGGCGGATAGAACGGTTACTATTATTCAAAGTAGTACTCCCAAGGGCGTGAAGGTTGAAATTACAGATACAGGAGAAGGTATATCCGAAGAAATGCTTCCACTTATATGGGACAGATACTACAAGATTGACAAGGCTCATAAGAGAGCAGCAATCGGAACGGGTCTGGGACTTTCGATAGTAAAGTCAATACTGGATATGCACGGGGCCGAATATGGAGTGGAAAGTGAGTTAGGTAAGGGAAGCACTTTTTGGTTTGAATTGACATTAAATAAAAACATTGAGTTTGAGATTACATAAGTTTATTGCAGTGAAAATTCTATTAGTGTACAATAAAACTGCAAATATCGGTAATTTGGAGGAATGCTATAATTGAAAGATATAATATATATTACCGGACATAAAAATCCGGACACAGACTCAATATGTTCAGCTATTGCCTACGCAGAATTAAAAAAAAGACATGCTGCCCATGCAGTTCCCATTAGAATAGGAGATATAAACAAGGAAACAGAATTCGTACTAAAATATTTTGGAGTAGAGGTACCGGAATACCGTGAAACCGTCAGAACACAGATATCAGATCTTGATATTGACGTAATAAGTCCTGTTTCGGAGGATATATCTATTAAGGCAGCTTGGAGCATAATGGTAAAGAATAATGTAAAAGTTCTCCCTGTAGCAGATGTTAAGGGGAAGCTTACCGGTATAATTACACTGTCTGATATTACCGGAAGTTATCTGGATGCACTTGAAAATAATATTCTATGCGCCAGTGGAACACCTTGCAGGAATATAATGGATACACTTGCTGCAAAGCTGGTTTGCGGAAATGAAGAAGAATTTAAATCTGCGGGTAAGGTTGTTATAGCGGCCATGGCACCTGAGGATATGGTACCTTTCGTTGACAAAGGAGATATTGTTCTGGTGGGAAGCAGAAAGGACAGTCAGCTTAAGGCCATAGAGATTGGTGCAAGCAGTCTGATAATTACCTGCGGTGCAACGGCGGATGAGGAAGTAATACGGTATGCCGAGGAAAAAGGCTGCATAGTAATGGATACCTACTACGATACCTTTACTACTGCAAGGCTTATCAACCAAAGTATTCCTGTCAGTCATATCATGACTAAGGAACAACTAATCAGTTTCAATATCAATGACTATATAGACAATATCAAGGATAAAATGCTTAAAACCAGATACCGTAGTTATCCTGTAGTTGATGATAAAGGTATTATCAAGGGTTTTATTTCAAGATATCATCTTATTACACAACGTCGAAAAAAGGTAATTCTCCTTGACCATAATGAAAGAGCACAGACCATTGACGGTATAGACCAGGCGGACATACTTGAAATCATAGACCATCACAGAATAGGCGATATTCAGACCGGGTACCCTATATTCTTCAAAAATGATGCAGTAGGAAGTACTTCTACATTAATTGCCAATATGTTTTTTGAAAACGGTATGAATCCGTCCAAAAGTGTAGCAGGTCTTTTATGTGCAGCCATTATATCAGATACTATGAAATTTAAATCCCCCACAAGCACATATGCAGACGAGTTGGCTGCAAGCAGGCTTGCAAAAATAGCGGACATTAATATAGACGAATTTGCAACATCTTTGTTTAAAGCAAATGCATCCCTTCAGGGAATGACTCCTCAGACAATCCTTGATTACGACTTTAAGGATTTTGTATTCAACAAATATAAAATAGGAATAGGACAAATAAATTCCAACGACTCAGAGGGTCTTCAAAAGATAAAGGACGAATTGCTGAAGCATATGAGAACTGTTCTGGAAAACAAGGATTATAACCTCATTTTGCTATTGGTTACGAATATAATAAAAGAGGGCTCAGAACTTCTGTTTGTAGGAGACGACCACGCTGCCCTGATGGAAAAAGCCTTTAATATAAAATCAGGGGAAAACAGTGCTTTCCTAAAAGGTGTAGTTTCCAGGAAAAAACAGGTTGTTCCACAGATTTCAAGTACCATTCAAAGGGAATCCATTTAAAAACCGTATTTAATAACAAGGTATCAGTGTACATAAGTGTATAACTGGTACCTTTTTGTTTTCAATTTCGTAACAATTCTACTTCCAGAATTCATCTAATGTTCAGAGAATCATCACATTTTAAAGATAATATTTTTATGTAATTGTAATGCCGGGTTTTAAAAAATTCGGGAGGTGAAACATGGAAGAATTAAAATTAAGGCATGAAATAAAGCATGAAATTTCAACAACTGACTACATTGCCTTGCAGCACCGGCTTAAATTTATAGCCCAAAAAGACCCAAATGTTGATGAAAGCGGCAGATATAAAATCAGAAGTTTGTATTTTGATAATTTTGATGATAAAGCACTTAAAGAAAAGATTATAGGCCTGAATAACAGAGAGAAATTCAGAATCCGTTATTACAATGGTGACACCCGGTATATCAAGCTTGAAAAGAAAGGAAAAATAAACGGACTGTGTTACAAAAAGTCAACTCCATTGACAACGGAACAATGTGAACAAATAATTAACGGTGACATAAAATGGATGAGATTTTCCGGGAATCCGCTGTTGGTTGAATTGTATACCAAAATGAATTTTCAACAGTTAAGACCGAGAACTCTGGTGGATTATATCAGGGAACCGTATATTTATAAACCGGGTAACGTAAGAATTACTTTTGACAGCGGCATAAAGACCGGTCTCAATTCTAAAGAGCTTTTTAATCAACAATCTACTGGAATGAATGTTCACAACCTTAACAAAATCATATTGGAAGTAAAATTTGATGAATTTCTGCCGGAAATTATCAGGGACGTCATTCAGCTAGGGCAGAGGCAGAATTCAGCGTTTTCAAAATATGCAGCCTGCAGGATATTTGGCTAATCTAAAATCAGGAGGATTAAGTAAATGAATTTTAATGATATTTTTAAATCTAATTTTATTGAAAAGGTTTCATCTTTTTCACCTTTGGATATGGTAATCGCATTGGCGGTTTCCTTTGCACTTGGACTATTTATATTTTATGTTTACAAGAAAACCTTTAATGGTGTAATGTACTCCGCAAGCTTTGGAGTTTCCCTACTGGCAATGACACTTATAACCACGCTGATAATACTGGCGGTAACATCCAACGTTATTCTTTCCCTTGGTATGGTTGGTGCATTGTCAATTGTACGTTTCAGGTCGGCTATAAAGGAACCAATGGACATAGCATTCCTGTTCTGGTCCATTTCCGCAGGTATTGTGACAGGTGCAGGGCTTATACCACTGGGTGTATTCGGCTCATTGTTCATAGGAGTGGTTATGGTATTGTTCGTAAACAAGAAAACCACTGATAATCCGTACATCTTGGTAGTAAATTGTACTGACGAAAAAGCAGAAAAGCTGGTCAACAGTGCCATAAGTGATAATGTTAAAAAGCACATGATTAAATCAAAGGCTGTTACCACAAGCGGAATTGAACTCACTGTAGAAGTCAGACTAAAAGACAGTACGACTGAGTTTGTAAACAGAATTTCAGATATCGGAGGAGTAACAAACACAGTACTTGTAAGCTATAACGGGGAGTACATGTCATAAATTTGGAGGCAGCTTATGATAACCAGCAAATATATAAATATACTTATTGCTGTTGTTCTGCTCGTGGTGGTTGTATTTACCGGAATTTTTATGACTGTTCCTGACTCAATAGGAATAGCCACTGAAAATTCCCAGCCTGAATATGTCACAAAGTTGTTTAATAAGGATAAGATAATTTCTATTGATATAAAGGCGGATAAGAACGATTGGGAAAACATGCTGAAAAATGCAACAGGTGAAGAGTATATACAATGTGATGCAACTATCAACGGTATAACCTATAAATCAGTGGGTATAAGGCCTAAAGGTAATTCGAGCTTATCCATGGTAGCAAACAGCGATTCAGACAGATACAGCTTTAAATTGGAGTTCGACCACTATATAAAAGGACAAACTTGTATGGGGATGGACAAAATGGTTATAAACAATATACAGGCAGATTCCACATATATGAAGGAATACCTTTCTCTTGATATGATGTCCTATATAGGTGTTACTACTCCTTTGTTTGCCTACACAGATGTAACTATAAACGGAGAAAAGTGGGGCTTCTATCTTGCAGTTGAGGCTATGGAGGAATCCTTCGCCGAGAGAAATTATGGTGACGATTTCGGGAAATTGTATAAGCCCGAAACTATGGGGGACCGGGGAAATGGAATGATGAAGGATTTTCCGGGCAATCAGGAAGGTCAGAAGGATATTAAACGGGAAAACGGAAATCAGCAGCAACAATCAGAAGCAGTTTCAGGTGCCACTGCCAAAGGCGATGGAATGAATGGCAAAACAAAAACAGCTGATACAAAAAATAATAATCAAGACCAACAAAAAGGCGCAAATAATCAGAATCAGAATCAGGGCGCAAATCAGGGAGGTCCCGGAGGGTTCCCGGGAGGGCCGGGATTCGGCGGATTTGGAAATAATCAAGGCGGAGGGGCAGACCTGAAATATATTGATGATAAAATAAGCAGTTATTCAAACATATTTGAAGGGGAAATATTTAAAGGTACTGATGCAGACTATAAAAGAGTTATAAAAGCCATTGAGAATTTAAACAACGGAACAGAACTTGAAAAATATATCAATGTTGATGAATGCCTTAGATATTTTGCAGTAAATACAGTGGTAGTTAATCTGGACAGTTATTTCAGCAATATGAAGCATAACTATTATCTCTATGAGGACAACGGTCAGCTTTCAATGCTCCCGTGGGATTATAATCTTGCTTTTGCAGGATTTCAGTCGGGGTCGGCGTCTGCAGCGGTAAACTTCCCTATAGACACGCCCGTATCAGGAATTGAAATGTCTGAGAGGCCGATTTTGAACAAACTTCTTGAAGTTGATGAGTATAAGGCAAAATATCATAATTATCTGCAGGACATACTTAACGGGTATTTTGACAACGGAGAATTTGACAAAAAAGTGGATAAACTGAATTCATTGATTGGGGAGTATGTTAAAAATGATTCAACGGCATTTTTTTCATATGACAAATATACCGCAGGTATAGCTATGCTGAAAGAATTCGGCAAGCTAAGAGCAAAAAGTATTCAGGGACAGCTTGGCGGAAGTATTCCATCAACTACCCAAGGACAGTCAAAGGCTTCTGACAAATTAATGGATGCATCTGCAATAAACCTTTCAGTTATGGGGACACAAGGCGGAGGCGGCAGAATGGGCAAAGACGGTGCAAATCAACCGCAAGGAAAACAGCAACAAGGTGATAATCAAATGCCCCAAGATGGAATGAAACCGCCTCAAGGAAATCAGCAGCAGGGTGATGGTCAATTTACACAGGGAGGCATGGAACCGCCCCAAGGGAACCAACAGCAAGGTGATGGTCAAATGCCACAGGGAGGCATGGAACCGCCTCAAGGAAATCAGCAGCAGGGTGATAATCAAATGCCCCAAGATGGAATGAAACCACCCCAAGGGAACCAACAGCAAGGTGATGGTCAAATGCCGCCGGGTAATATGCAGGGCTTCGGGGATATGCCTGACAGGGATGTGATGATGCAGGCGATGAAGATAATACAATCCGCCAACGGAAAAGATTTGACCGATGAACAACTACAGCAGTTAAAAGCACTAGGATTGACTGACGAACAGATAAATTTTGTCAAAAATATGTCCTTTGGAAATGGAGGCATGAGGGGAGGCGGATTTCAGCCACCAAATGGCAAAAATGATATAGGAACTCATAATATGCAGTCAGCAACCCGAATGTCAGGTGAGGATGCTGTGGTATTGGGGGTTTGTTTATTATTTATGTCAGTGGGACTGTTGTTTGTCATAAAATTTAAACGTAGAAAAAGCAGTTGATAAATATATCTGGCCAAAATGAGAAAAGCTATAATAAACAAGGTTTTGGGACTGTTTCCATGAGTTGACACAAAATTTGCTTTTTAGTATATTAGGTTTATACGAGACGGTTGCGTAAATAAACTTTGCATATATATAGCGTGGAGGTTGGATTATTTGTTAACTAAAGTTTTACTGCTTGTGGTTCTTGTACTGTTAAACGCATTTTTTTCGGGGTCTGAGATTGCCCTCATTTCTTTGAATGACAAAATAATTAAGAAGCAGGCGGAAGAGGGAGATAAAAAAGCAAAACAGCTCTATAGCTTTCTTAGCGAGCCAAGCAGGTTTTTGGCAACCATTCAGATAGGTATAACATTGGCAGGTTTCCTTGCAAGTGCATTTGCAACGGAAAGCTTTGTGGACGACTTAACGGGATTATTAGTAAAGGCAGGTTTGCCGGTTGCTGAATCTGTTATCAGAAGTATTTCGCTAGTAGTGATTACTATAATCCTTTCGTACTTTACATTGGTTTTTGGTGAGTTGATACCTAAGAGATTGGCTATGCAAAAGGCTGAGTTCTTAGCTAACATTGCAGTAGGCCCATTGATGTTCCTATCCCGAGTAACAAATCCTTTTGTAAGATTTCTGACGTTTTCAACAAACTTCTTTATCAAGATTTTTGGCGGAAATCCGGCAGGCGGGGACGATGAAAAAGTAACCGAGGAAGAAATCAGGATGATGATGGAAGTCGGCGAAGAGAGAGGCGTTATACAGGATTCTGAAAAGGAAATGATTGACAATATATTTGAGTTTGATAATAAACACGTATCGGAGATAATGACGCATCGTACAGATATCGATGGTATCCCTGTGGATTCAGACCTTGAATATGTTTTATACGTCATGAACCGGGACAAATACACCAGAGTTCCTGTTTACAGTGAAAATTTGGATAATGTTGTGGGCATATTGCATGTAAAGGATTTATTGGAGTACACACAAAATAATGCTAAGGATTTTAGTCTGAAAAAAATTACAAGAAGTGCATACTTCGTTCCGGAATCAAAGAGAACTGACGAGTTATTCAAAGAAATGCAGAAGAACAAGGTTCATCTGGCAGTTGTAATAGATGAGTACGGTGGTACATCAGGAATAGTTACTATAGAAGATTTGCTGGAAGAAATAGTTGGAAACATATTTGACGAATACGATGTAGAACAAAAAGATATAGAATATCTCGAAAATGACACTTATGTGTTCGGTGGTGCAATCGATCTTGACAGGGTTGAGGAAGTATTGGATGAGGATCTTCCCGTAGACGAATTTGATACCTTGGGAGGTTTTATTCTAAAGCTTCTGGGTCGAATACCAAAAGTAGATGAGAAACCTATTGTCCAGTATGAAAATATAGTTTTTAGAGTAACCGAAATGGAAGGTAGGAGAATAGTAAAGGTACAGGCCAGTAAAAAGGAAAATGTTTAAAAAAGAGTTATTAGACTGTCTCACACAGATTATTGAATCTTGTTGAGGCAGTTTTTTATATTCTCATTATTAATTATTTTAATCCATATTTCATAAAAATTAATAAATTAGTTAAAAAAATTAAAAATAATATTGACATTATATAAGATTGAGCATAATATATTAATATAAGATTAATAATATTAATTGACGGATTAAAAAAATTAATTAATTGTCTGGGAAAATTAACATTGGCGAATATAAACAAATTTAACTTAATTAAATTCAAGAGGTGATTTTATGGCAAGAGAAGCTATCGGCAAATGCCCGGTTTGCGGAAACGAGACTGAAGTAACAAGGATAACATGTAACAGCTGTGATACTGTTATTGAAGGGCATTTTAAACTATGCAAGTTCTGCAAGCTTACAAATGATCAAAGAGCATTTTTAGACGTATTCATAAAGTGCAGAGGAAATATAAAGGAAGTTGAAAAAGAGCTGGGCGTGTCATATCCCACAGTAAAGAATAAGCTGGAAGATGTAGCGGCAGCACTTGGACATAAAGGTGAACCGCAGCCCGAAGTTCCAGGTAGAAAGAAGGAAATACTTGATAAGCTTAACAGCGGAGAAATTAGTGTTGAAGAAGCAATAGAACTGATGAAGGAATAACATTTTTCTATCTGAATTTTAGGAGGGATTTAAATAATGTCTATAAGCGAAGAAAAATTATTAATACTAAAGATGCTTGAAGAAAAGAAAATTACAAGCGAAGAGGCTGCAAAATTACTGGCGGCTCTTGATGAAAAGGCAGAACAGGAATCTGCTAACGGATATAAAGGTAATCAAAAAGCAAACGGTTTTACCGAAGAGGCTGCAAAAGTAAGAGAAAAGGTTAATGAATGGAAAAAAGGATTTAAAAACAATTATAATCAGGCTGATTTTGATAATATGATTGATGATTTTGCCAATAAGGCTGAAAAAATCGGTAAAAATGTAGCCTCAACAACATTTGGAATTGTAGACAAGGTAATAGATTATGTAGGAAGCTTCGTTGATACAAATTCCTTTAATGTTTTCGGAAGTTGCCAAACGGTTCAAAAGAACTTTGAGGTATACCCTTCGGAGAATGCAACCTTCGAAATAGCAGGAGTAAATGGAGCAATAACTATAAAAAAACATCTAGATTCAAAGATTGTTATTATATCACGAATAAAAAGCTCAGTTCCGGACGGAGAGGGAGTTGTTACGTTTTCCGATGATCCGGCTAATATTTCTATAAACGTTAACAGTACTGCTTTCAATGTTAGTGTATCTCATGAAATATTTATTCCTGACATTAAGTTTAAAAAAATTGCAATTCAGAACTCAAATGGTAAAATATATATTGAAGATTCTATTTCCGAAGAAATCACAGCTGTTACTAAAAATGCACATATAGAGTTAATGGGAGTAAATAGTGACAAGATTTCCGTAAACACAAAAAATGGTAGAATTCAGTTAAATTACATTATCGGAGACACAATAGATATAAATACATCAAATGCTGTTATAGATATAAAACACATAAAAGCGAAATCTGTTAATGCAGTTACAAAGAACGGCAGAATTAGCATTGAAAATGCCCAGAATGTTGATGGGGAAACTGATATGGATATGTACCTTAAAACCTCAAATGGAGGAATAAAGGTGAATATGAATGATATGGACAGCAGGGTTTACAAAGTAAAGGCCCATGCAACCAACGGAACTATCAATCTGCTGGTTCCGGAAATTCTATATCATAATGTTAACCGTCAGGGCACAGGCGGAAGTTTTATTGAAGCGGAAAGCAAGAATTATGAGTCAGGACTCTGCAAGGTTAATATAACCGTAGAAACCATGAACGGCCATGTAGAGATTGTAAAGTAGTACAAATAACCACCGTAAACTTACCCATACTATAAAATAGATATTTTCCACCAAAATAAACAGTCTGAAAAGCTATGCTTTTCAGACTGTTTATTTTCTGTAGATAAAATTAATTGTTCATGATATAATATTGAATTGCGTATGGGATTTTACTGTATATTCAGCATTTATGCAAATTAATGCATATTAGCCAATTTATATATAAAACTATTACTTGAAAGCCAAAAAATAGAAACTGTTGTTTTACGGAGGAATTTATGTTTGACAAACTTCAGGCTGCAGAAGACAGATATGAGGAGATAAGCCACAAGCTTAGTGACCCCGATGTCATTAACAACCAGGATGAGTATAAAAAATATATGAAAGAGTATTCTGATCTGGAAGAAATTGTTCAGAAGTACAGGGAATACACAAAAGTAACAAAAGAAATTGAAGAAGCGAGAGAACTTCTTGATCAGACTTTGGACAAGGACTTCAGGGAAATGGTTCAGCAGGAGTTCCAAGAAGCTCAGGAAAAACTTGAGGTGATAAAAAGACAGTTGAAAATATTGATTGTCCCCAAAGACCCAAATGATGATAAAAACGTTATCGTTGAAATTCGTGGAGGGGCTGGCGGTGAAGAAGCAGCATTATTTGCCGGAGTTCTTTTCAGAGCTATGACAAAGTATGACCGAAAAAAAACGTTGGAAGTATGAAATAATGGACTCCAATCCTACCGAATTGGGCGGATTCAAGGAAGTTGTGTTTTCCATAGAAGGAAAGGGTGCGTACAGCAGGCTTAAATTTGAAAGCGGAGTACACAGGGTTCAAAGAGTACCTTCCACAGAATCAAGCGGACGTATTCATACCTCAACTATAACGGTTGCTGTTTTGCCGGAAGTTGAGGAAGTGGATGTAGACATCAATCCAAGTGATTTGAGGATAGACACTTACAGGGCCAGTGGTGCAGGAGGACAGCATATTAACAAGACTGATTCTGCAATAAGAATAACCCATATGCCTTCAGGGATAGTTGTAAGCTGTCAGGATGAACGATCACAGCACAAAAATAAAGATAGGGCGATGAAGATACTTCGTTCAAAACTTTATGAAATAGCGCAGGAACAGCAGATAAACGAGGTTGCTCAGGACAGGAAGAGTCAGGTTGGGACAGGTGACAGAAGTGAAAGAATCAGAACCTACAACTATCCTCAAGGAAGAGTAACCGACCACCGTATCAATCTTACACTGTACAAGCTGGAACAGGTACTTGACGGAGACCTTGACGAACTAATAGATGCTCTCATAACTACAGACCAATCCGAGAAGCTCGGAAGCGGTGCTGATGATGAGGATTAATGATTGTAAATAAAAAGTAGGACAATTTAATAATATTTCACAGATAACCGGAATAGTATTTAGTAGACATACTATATAAAAAGAAGGATTTTGCTGTGGAACATATTTTGAAGATAACAATTGTAGGCTTGATATCAGGCATTACCGGAACAGGTATTGGCGGATTGATAGCCTTTTTTGTGGATAAAAGCATAAGCAACAGGCTGCTTAGCTCTATTTTGGAATTTTCAGCAGGACTGATGACTGCTGTAGTATGCTTTGAACTCGTCCCCGAAGCGTTTAAGATTGCAGGACTGAATTTAACCATCATAGGAATGGGTTTGGGAATACTGATTGTAATAATCCTTGACGATATGGTAAAAAGGCTTGATAGCGTGAAAAATACAAGAGGAAACTCTAGTTTACTGCGAGCGGGAATACTTGTATCGGTAGGTCTCGCACTTCATAACCTTCCTGAAGGATTCGCCGTTGGTTCGGGTTTTGAAGCTTCTGTTAAACTAGGGCTTACTCTTACTATTATAATTGCCATTCACGATGTACCCGAAGGTATTGCAATGGCACTTCCGATGAAAATTGGTGGGTTTTCTGCAAAAAAGGCTTTTCTGTTGACTGTACTGTCAGGGGTGCCAATGGGCTTGGGAGCTTTTATTGGAGCAGTCCTTGGCCATGTTTCACAGCAATTTATTGCACTGTGCCTTGGATTTGCCGGAGGAGCCATGCTGTATGTAGTCTTCGGTGAACTTATCCCTGAATCCAAGAGGATTTATCTGGGGAGAATGTCATCGGTAGGCAATATATTGGGAATAGTATGTGGTATAATAGTAACGATGCTCAATTAGTACCAATACCATATTAGAGGTGAAATGTTTGAAAACACAGGTTATTAAAATAGATGCAGAAAATATAGACAAAATTGCATTAGAGCCGGCTGCTGAAGCATTGAAACAGGGCATGACTGTGGCTTTTCCCACAGAAACTGTGTACGGCCTGGGAGCCAATGCCCTTGACGGTGTTGCTGTAAGCAAAATATTCAAGGCTAAGGGAAGACCTTCCGATAATCCTCTTATAGTACATATAGCAGACAGAGAGAAGGTTTCGGAGCTGACTTCCTTTATCCCTGATAAGGCGGTTGCATTAATGGACAAGCTTTGGCCAGGGCCCCTTACCCTTGTAATGAAAAAAAGTTCTGTTATTCCAAGAGAGATAACAGCAGGGCTGGATACGGTTGCCATAAGGATGCCGGGACATCCGGTTGCCCTTGAGCTTATAAAACTGGCAGGAATCCCCGTTGCCGCCCCAAGTGCCAACGTTTCGGGCAAACCGAGTCCCACTACGGCACAGCATGTATTGGATGACCTTGACGGAAAAATAGAGATAGTAGTAGAGGCAGGCAGTTCCAGCGTAGGACTTGAATCCACTGTTCTTGATGTTTCGGTAGACCCTCCGGTTCTTTTAAGACCGGGAGGAATAACACCACGCCAAATAGAAGAAATTATAGGACATATAGATATTGATAAGACGATTATGGGGAAAGTGACTGCGGACAATGTGCCAAGGTCACCGGGGATGAAGTACAAACACTATTCACCCAAGGCCCATGTTATTATAGTTGAAAGCAGTGATATGGACAAACAGGCTGAAGTAGTGTGCAATCTGGCGGAAAAATATAAAAAGGAAGACAAAAAAGTCGGAGTATGTTCTACAGATCAGACCTTTGACAGGTATCATCTCTATGAGACGATTTCAATGGGGGACAGAAATCACCCTGAAACTATTGCATCCAGCCTGTTTTCAATTTTAAGAGAATTTGATGACAGGGGAGTGGACATTATTCTGGCAGAAGCTGTTGATCAAAACGGTGTAGGATTGGCAATAATGAATAGGATGGTAAAAGCAGCCGGATATGATATTGTCAAGGCAGACCTTGTTTAGTTTTATTTTGGAGGTTGACAATGAAGGAAAGTAACTCATTAGCAGATGCTATAAAGATAATATTTGTTTGTACCGGTAATACCTGTCGCAGTTGTATGGCAGAAGGATTAATGAAAGAGGCTTTAAAAGACCTGCAGGATTCTCGAAGGATAATAACCGCATCAAGAGGAATAAGTGCATTTGACGGTGAGCCGGCTTCGGGACACTCCATAAAAGCACTGAAAAGCCTGTGGGATATAGATATATCTTCCCATCAGGCAAAAATGCTCACCAACACAGATGCAGAACAGGCAGATTTGATTCTGACAATGACACGACAGCACAGGGATATTATAAAAGGATTATGCCCCCAGAAAAAAACTCAGATTTTTACCTTAAAAGAGTATGTTTATCTGGATTTAAACCCCGATGGCAGTGCGGCTGATATTAGTGATCCCTACGGAATGCCATATGGCGTATACGAGGCTTGTGCCAAGGAATTACAGGAATGTATAAAACTACTTTTAAACAAATTGAGTTTTTTTTGACATGTAATAATTTATACTATAAAATAATTAAAGATGTGGTTATAGCTGTAGAGTAATTTTGTCAATTTTTGGAGGAATTATGATTGCAATAGGAAGTGACCATGCGGGATATCTGTTAAAAGCAGATATTATAAAGTTTTTGGAAAGCAAGGGGCTTGAGGTAAAGGACTTTGGTACAAACTGTCCGGACTCAGTTGATTATCCTGATTATGGACGGGCTGTAGCAGAGGCTGTAGCCAGTAAGGAATGTGAAAAAGGTATTTTAATATGCGGTACCGGGATTGGCATATCAATAGCTGCCAATAAGGTTCCGGGTGCAAGAGCAGCATTGTGTACCGACAGCTATATGGCAAAAATGTGCAGACAGCACAATGATGCCAACATAATCGCCATAGGCGAAAGAGTTGTAGGACCGGGACTTGCTCTCGATATAATTGAAACATGGCTGGAAACAGAATTTCTTGGTGGAAGACACCAGAACAGGCTTGACAAAATTTCAGACATTGAAAAAAAATATTTTACAAAGTGAGGAATTTAAAAAATGGAGAATGTATTTGTTTTTGACCACCCGCTCATACAACATAAGATATCGCTGCTTAGAGACAAGAACACAAATACAAAGGAATTCAGAGAATTAGTTGCAGAGATAGCAATGCTTATGGGTTATGAAGTTACCAGAAATATGCCACTAAAAGAAGTGGAAATTGAAACTCCTATAGGAATGGCTAAAACCAAGGTTATTTCAGGCAAGAAACTTGGAATAATTCCGATATTGAGAGCAGGTCTGGGAATGGTTGACGGTATGCTGAGACTTATCCCAATGGCTAAAGTAGGACATATCGGGTTATATAGAGATCCTGATTCATTAGAACCGGTTGAATACTACTGCAAGCTGCCTGTTGATGTTGAGGAGAGAGAGATCGTTGTTCTCGACCCAATGCTCGCTACAGGTGGTTCGGCATCAGCAGCAATCCAGTTTATCAAGAACAGAGGCGTAAAGAATATAAAGCTTATGTGCCTTATTGCTGCAAAAGCAGGAATTGAAAGAATGCATAAGGATCATCCGGATGTTGAAATCTACTGCGCAGCGGTTGATGAAATCCTTAATGATCATGCATATATCGTTCCGGGACTTGGAGATGCAGGAGACAGATTATTCGGAACAAAATAATTAATCAGTTATATTTGTGGATTTTATTTTTAGCAAAAGTTTAACTTTAGGGGGTGCTTTATGAGGCCGTCTTGGGATGAGTATTTCATGCAGATTGTAGAACTGATTAAGACCAGGTCTACCTGTATTAGGAGACAAGTGGGTGCCGTTATCGTAAAGGATAAGAGAATTCTTGCTACAGGGTATAATGGTGCTCCTGTGGGCTGTAAGCACTGCTCTGAAGTTGGATGCATGCGAGAAAAGTTGAATATCCCGTCGGGGCAGCGACATGAATTATGCAGAGCAATTCACGCAGAGCAGAACGCCATTGTTCAGGCTGCATACAGCGGAACCAGTGTAAGCGGGGCTACGTTGTATGTTACAAATCAACCTTGCGTTCTGTGTGCCAAATTGGCCATCAATGCGGGCATTATCAGAATTGTATTTAATGGTGAATATCCTGATGAACTGGCGATGACGCTTCTCAGTGAAGCCGGTATAGAGGTTGTTAGATTATAGAACTATGACCTTGGGCATTGACACTTAAAACATGATAATAAACAGAGGGGGACTGCCTCCCTCTATTTTGATGTTTGGATGGTATGTTTTAGTGTGGTTTTGTCTATGGTTATAATACAAGAAGGTGTTTAAATGTCGAGTGTATATGAGTATTTTATTTCTTTCACCCTTGCATTTATAGTTGCTTTTTCAGCTACTCCGGCAGTAAAAAGCCTTGCTTTTAAATTAGGGGTTGTTGACGTTCCCAAGGACAGTCGAAGGATGCATAAGAAACCAACCGCATTGTTGGGCGGTTTGGCTATAATTGCGGGATTTTTTGTTTCAATACTATTTAGTATAGTCAGCTCCAAATTATTAAATGTAGGAACTGCTTTGGTTTTTGACAAGCGTTTTCTGGGTTTAATTGCAGGTAGTTTAATTATTGCAGTATTGGGTTTTATAGATGATAAACTGGCATTAAGCGCAAAACTTAAATTTCCTATTCAGATAGTAGCCGCTCTTATAGTCGCATTAACCGGTACCAGAATTGAATTTGTTACCAATCCCTTTTCGGTCATTGGAATATCAACCTTTGGGCCATGGATTTCATACCCTTTGACTATAATATGGATAGTAGGTATTACAAATGCTATCAATTTTATTGACGGATTGGACGGACTGGCGGCAGGTGTATCATCAATTGCTTCCATGTCTTTATTCTTTGTTTCTGTAATGAGGGGTGATCCCGATATTCGTACAGCGGTACTGGCTGCAATTCTTGCAGGATCTGTACTGGGTTTCTTGCCTTATAATTTCAATCCTGCAAAGATTTTTATGGGAGATACGGGAGCAACATTTTTAGGATTTGTACTGGGGACGATATCCATTCAAGGTACATACAAGTCTTATACGGCCATAGCTATAGCCGTACCGCTGCTGGTTCTGGCACTGCCTTTGTTTGATACACTTTTTGCGATTCTCAGAAGAGTTGCAAGCGGTAAATCACCGATGGCTGCGGACAGAGGACATTTGCACCACAGACTTGTTGATATGGGGCTTACCCAGAAACAATCGGTCTTGGTTATATATGTTGCAAGTGCGGCACTGGGGTTATGTGCTGTAGTACTTGACTATAAAGGGCCCGTTAGCGCCATTATATTGGTAATAGCGGTAGCTATATTCATAGTAGGCGGATCAATGTATATGAGTGAAGTGAACAGTGCCAGTAGGGCAAAAGAGGTTCACTACCTGTACAACCCGTCAAGAATGTCTATAATAGGAGGTAGAAAGTTGGACAGACTAAAGGTAATGACAATATTCGGTACAAGACCTGATGCCGTTAAGATGGCACCTCTTGTAAAGGAATTGGAAAGATGCGATAAAATTGATTCCATTGTGTGTGTAACAGCTCAGCACAGAGAGATGCTTGATCAGGTATTGAAAATGTTTGAAATTACACCTCAGCACGATTTGAATATAATGCAGAGCAGACAAACCTTAACAGGTATTACAACAAGGGCTCTTGAAGGACTTGAGAAGGTTATGGAACAGGAAAAACCTGATATAGTACTGGTGCACGGCGATACTACAACATGTTTCGTGGGCAGCCTTGCAGCTTTTTACAAGCAGATAGCTGTCGGACATGTAGAAGCAGGCTTGAGGACATTTGACAAGTACTCTCCGTATCCGGAAGAAATGAATAGGAAACTTACCGGGTCAATGGCTGATATTCACCTTGCACCAACTCAAACAAACAGGGAAAATCTTTTAAGAGAAGGTGTAAGTCAGGATTCAATATATGTTACGGGTAATACGGTAAATGATGCATTAAAAACAACTGTAAAAGAAGACTACACCTTCCAGTGCGAAGAACTCAGAGATATAGACTTTAAAAATAAAAGAATTATTGCTGTTACTGCCCACAGAAGAGAAAACCTTGGGGAACCACTTCACAATATCTGTCGTGCACTTGCTGCAATTGTTGATAAGTATGACGATGTTGAACTGGTTTATACAGTTCATTTAAACCCGGTTGTACAGGAAACGGCCAAGGAGATACTTGGAGGCAAAGAAAGAGTTCACTTAATTCCTCCATTGGATGTTCAGGATATGCATAACCTTATGGCAAGGTCATACATGATAATGACAGATTCCGGCGGAATACAGGAAGAGGCACCAACTTTGGGCAAGCCGGTACTTGTATTAAGAAAAGAAACTGAAAGGCCGGAGGCTGTTAAAGCAGGTACCGTTAGACTTGCCGGAACAGTCGAAAGCGAAATAATAGAACATGCCTCAAAGCTTCTTGATGACAAGGAAGACTATGATATGATGGCAAAGGCAGTAAATCCATATGGTGATGGACATGCTTCAGAAAGAATTGTTAAAGTGCTTCTGTATCACTTCGGTTTAACAGATGAAATACCTCAGGAGTTTAGTGTTTGATTCTATAAAATTAAATAAATAAGCTATTTTAAAGGGGCTGTTGTCAAATGAATAATTGATATTCATTTGGCAACAGCCCCTTTTAGGTTTTATATTATTCGTATTATTTAGCGATTGAGCCTTCTTTATCTGTATCAGCTTCACCTTTGCTTGATGAATCCCTAAGTATTACGATATCAACTCTTCTGTTTTTTGCTCTGTTAGCATCTGTAGTATTTGGAACTAACGGTGAATATTCACCGTATGGCACAGGAGCAATCATCTTTGGGTTAATACCGCCTTTATCAACCAAAAGCTTCAAAACATTTATTGCTCTTGCCGCAGACAATTCCCAGTTAGATGCATATAAGGCACTCTTCATTGGGATATTATCAGTATGGCCTTCTACACGGATATGTTTGTTTGGAATCTTACTCAGAATGTCTTTGCCTATTTTTATTACCGTGTCTTGATCTTTTGGCTCTATTATAGCACTTCCGCTCTTAAACAGTATCTTCTCATTTATAGTAACAACTATACCACGTTCCTGCATGGTTACTGCTACGTTTCCTTTTAAACCTTCAGAGTCCACAAGGCCGTTTATTTCCTCTTGCAATGCCTCCATCTGTTGATCCTCAATCTTTGACGGTATTACGGGAGACGGCATAGTAGCCGGAAAATCAATCAAAGAATTTCCTGAACTGCCACCCTGAACTACAGATGGCCGTTCTCCATTGCCAAAGGCAGAACTCAGAGATTGTGAGAGCTGCTGAAACTTTTCAGTGTTAACCTGGCTCATGGAATACAATATTATAAAGAGTATTAGCAACAAGTTCATCAGGTCGGCGTAAGTCAAGAGCCAACGCTCATTATTATCCTTGATAATTTTTTCCTTTGCCATGCTTATGCTTCAGCTCCTTCTTCCGCAGTAGCTACTGATTTGTTTTTAGCACCGTTTAACTTCTCCATCAAGTTAAGGTTGAGTTTTTCCTTGATAATACGTGGATTTTCTCCTGCCTGTATGGATAACAGACCTTCTATTATGATTTCATTAATCATTGTTTCACGGGCAGCTTTAGCCTTTATTTTTGAGCCGAATGGCAGCCATACAAGGTTAGCGAAGGCAACACCGTACATGGTTGCAATAAAGGCACTGGATATCTTAGGTCCAAGTGCTGCGGAATCCGACAAATCTTTAAGGATACTAATCATACCCATAACCGTTCCACAAACTCCCATGGCCGGCCATGTTCCGCCCATAGACTCGAATATTTTTGCACCTGACTCGTAAATCTCTTCCTGAAGTTCGGTCTCTCTTGCAAGTATGTCCTTTATTACTTCTGTTTCTATACCGTCAACAACAAGGGCTAAGCCTTTTCTTATAAGGTCATTCTTATTAGTCTGGGCATCCTGCTCAAGACTAAGAAGTCCATCTTTTCTGGCCTTCTCAGATAAATCCGCCAGCTCGTTAATAATATCTATTTCGTTATATTTCTTCTGAACAAACAGCATGCTTATTGTAGAAAGCATTTTCTTAACTTCTGATAAGGGAAATGCAACCAGTGTCGCACCAAAACCCCCGATAAAAACAATCAGAAACGGAGCTACTTTGAAAAGGGCGCCTAATTGGCCTCCTTCTTCCAAATATCCTGCAATAACCCCACCAAGACCCAGTACCAAACCTACAATGGTTGTAATATCCATAGAATGACCACTCCTGAATTTTTTGAATTTCTTTTGTGCATTTTTACTAAATTCACTAACCCCATAATGGCACTTTTCGTCAAAGAACCATTGATTTACCTTTTTTACTGTGCTATTATTTAACTAATTTCTTGCCAACCAGTGGTTATTATCATTGTACGCAGATAAGTAACCTAAATAGATATCGTAAATTTTGGCGGAAAACTTAACAACTTTTTATGGAGAGTGGCACAATAAAATAATAAATATGAGTAATAGTATAAAGTTTTTTATTAAAAGGGTTCTAATTGTATATTTGGTGTTGCTTACTGTATGTTTTTTTGTAAAACATCATAGACTACCAATAATAATCATACTCACTGTCAGTGTGATATTTTCATTGTTGAGATTAGCTGTGCTTGAGTCTGTACTGAAGCATTTGGGCGAAGGTGCCAATAAAACAGTTGCAGTTGTACTAAATTTAGTGATATATTTATTTAACCTAGGAATTATTACTATCACATTTGTCCTTGCAGTGAGCTTTGGTGTATACGCTTTGCTGGCTGCATTGACTGGTACTTTATCGGTTATGATAGTTATAGTGCTCAATACTATAACAGAAACCTTAGGCATTACAAAAAATCAGTTTGGAGAGAAGGTGATATAATGGGAGAAAAACTTACTCATGCAATGGAATCACACACTGCATTTATTATAAATCTATTTGGATTTAAAATTCCGGTTTCTGATCTTGTAGTTACTATGTGGATTATAATGGCTATAATGATTGTTCTTGCTATTTTTTTAACACGTAAACTTTCTTTAATCCCAAATAAGAGACAGAATATTGCTGAAATAATAGTAGAGTTTATCAACAATATGGTTAAGGATGCAATTCCCCATCACTGGAAAGCATTTGCACCATATCTAGGTACTGTTATGTTATTCTTGGTTTTAGCCAATACGGTTTCAATATTTAATATTATTCCTGGAGGAGAAGAAGGCTTCAAATTAAGACCTCCTACCAGAAATATAAACGTTACTATATGCTTGGCAGTAATGTCAATTTGTGTAGTAATTTATGCAGGAATAAGATATAAGGGGGTAGGCGGCTGGATAAAGAGCTTTGTCAAGCCAACACCAGTAATGCTTCCTTTTAATATTCTTGATTATTTAATAAAACCTACATCGTTGGCACTGCGTCTCTTTGGTAATATATTAGGTGCATTTATAGTTATGGAGCTTATTTATATGGCATTGCCGATATTTGCACCAGCATTATTAAGTTGTTATTTTGATTTGTTTGATGGAATTCTTCAAGCATATGTGTTTATGTTTTTGACTTCTATATATATCTCAGAGGCATTAGAATAAGGGGGTGAAATTATGACAGGGACAGGTATAATAGCGATAGCAGCTGCTATTGCAGCATTTACAGGTATTGGTGCAGGAATAGGTATCGGCTTGGCAACAGGCAAAGCTGTTGAAGGAATTGCCAGACAACCAGAGGCAGCAGGTTCAATTAGAACATCTCTACTTCTAGGTGCAGCTCTTGCAGAAGCAACAGCTATCTATGGTTTGGTAGTAGCTTTGGTACTGGTTTTCTTAAAAATGTAATAATCAAATTGTTTTTAAGAGGGAACAGTATATTGTTTTGTACTTAGGCATATCTGTGAGAGATGTTAATAATATCTTTCACAGATATGTATTAGTAAGTAAATTTAATAATAAAGCTTAGTAATATAATTATATATAAATAATTGTTTATTGAGTTGAAATAGAAAAAATACGGGTAGTAATAAGGGGATGTGAGTACATGTTAAAGCCTGATGGATATACATTTATATTTGTCGCCATAAACCTAATAATCTTATTTTTGTTTATGAGAAAATTCCTTTTTAAACCTATTACAAATCTAATGGAAGAGAGAAAAAGTTCCATAGAACAGGGGTTAAAGGATGCTGAAAATGCGAAGTTAGAAGCAGCTGAAGCACGTAAGAAATATGATGAACAAACAAAGAACATAAAATTAGATGGTGACAAATTAATGAATGAAGCAAGAGCTAAAGCCACGCGTGAGTATGATGAAATACTCGCATCTGCAAAAAGAGATGCTTTAGCAGTGGTAGAAAAAGGCCGCGAAGAGGTTGAACGTGAAAGGGAAGAGATGCTTCGTCAGACAAAGCAACAGATTGCAGTCCTTGCAATTGCAGCAGCAACAAAGTTAGTGCAAGCTAATATGGATACTGATGCTAATAAAGCGATGGTGGATAAATTTATAGACGAGGCAGGTGCTATTTAATGCCACTTGTAGAAAAAAGGTATGCACAGGCACTGCTGGAATTGTCAGGTTCAGATATTAATTGGGTAAAAGAGGAATTTGGAGATTTTACCAACTTATACAATTCCGATAAGGACTTCAGAGATTTTTTGAATAATCCTACTATTAAAACGGATAAGAAGCAAGCTCTTATAAGAAATGTATTTACAGGCCGATTAAGCAAAAATATGCTGAATATGGTGTTGCTTCTTATTTCAAAGCAGAGGACAACCGAAATACCCGGGATATTCAACCAATTTGTTCAAATGTCAAATGAAAGGGCGAATGTTCTGGATATGAGGATAATAATGGCTGCGCCACTGGATGAAGTTCAATTGGAGACTATAAGGGAAAAGTTTAAAAAGAAATATAATGCAGTAGCTGTAAATTCCACTGAAATCGTAGATGAATCACTTATTGGCGGTATAAAGGTAATTATAGGTGACAAGGTTTACGATGGAAGTGTAAAAGGCAGGATAGAATCATTAACTGAGATAGTCAGTGTTTAGCTGATGGTATCGGAACATATGGGGTGAGAAACATGAGTCTTAGACCAGAAGAAATAAGCTCGATTATAAAACAGCAGATTGAAAATTATGATACTGCTGTTAAGACTGATGATATTGGATACGTTCTTCAGTCCGGAGATAATATTGCGAGAATATACGGACTTAAATCATGTATGTCCGGCGAGCTTTTACAGTTTGAAAATAATGTATTTGGTATGGCTCTCAATCTCGAAGAAGATAACGTGGGATGTGTTGTTCTGGGAGATGACAGAGGGATAAAGGAAGGTTCAACTGTTAAAAGAACAGGAAAGACTGTTCAGGTGCCGGTTGGACAAAGTCTTATCGGGAGAGTTGTCAGTCCGCTTGGAAAACCGTTGGATGGAAAGGGTGATATTGTAGCAGAAGAATATCGTCCTGTTGATTTTACAGCTCCGGGTGTTATTGACAGAAAGAGCGTTAACAAGCCGCTTCAAACAGGTATTATGGCACTAGATGCCTTGATTCCAATAGGAAGAGGCCAAAGAGAGCTGATAATCGGAGACAGACAGACAGGTAAGACAGCTATAGCTATTGATACTATAATCAATCAAAAAGGCAAGGATGTCATTTGTGTTTATGTAGCAATAGGACAAAAGGCATCAACAATTACGGGTATTGTAAACACTCTGGAGAAATTCGGAGCTATGGAATACTCTATTGTAGTATCATCAACTGCAAGTGATCCTTCATCAGTTCAGTATCTTGCACCTTATGCAGGCTGTGCTATGGCAGAGGACTTTATGTACAGATATCATAAGGATGTTTTAATCATTTATGATGATTTGTCCAAGCATGCGGTTGCTTACAGAGCAATGTCTCTTCTGCTGAAAAGGCCGCCGGGAAGAGAAGCTTATCCCGGAGATGTTTTCTATTTACACTCAAGACTGCTTGAAAGAGCAGCTAAACTTAGTGATGAACTTGGCGGTGGCTCAATTACCGCACTTCCTATCATAGAAACGCTTGCAGGAGACGTTTCGGCATATATCCCAACAAATGTTATTTCAATAACAGACGGTCAGATATATCTAGAGTCGGAATTGTTCTATTCAGGACAAAGACCTGCTGTTAACGTTGGATTATCAGTTTCCAGGGTTGGAGGTTCTGCACAGATAAAAGCAATGAGAAAAATTGCAGGGCCTTTGAGAATTAATCTTGCACAGTTCAGGGAACTTGAAGCGTTTGCTCAGTTTGGGTCTGACCTTGATAAATCCACAAGGGATAAGCTTAATCAGGGAGAACGTCTTGTTGAGACGCTGAAACAACCCCTGTATGCAACATTGCCGGTTGAGGAACAGGTTCTGATACTATATGGAGCTACAAATAACTATCTGATGGACTTACCTGTTAACAAGGTTAGAAAGTTTAATCAGGAATTTGTGGCATATGTAAAGGAAAAGTACCCTAAAATCCTGACCAGTATTGCTGAAACAGGAGATATAAGCGATGAAATATCGAAGCTTATGAAGACTGCGGCAGATGAGTTTAAGGCTCAATTTGTTTAAAACTAATTAAAGCTTATCTAAACAATAACACAGCAGATAAGCGTTATGATTATAATTTTGTCGTGCTGTGGGACAGAAACGGCGGTTTATCATATGGCAAACAATATGCGTGAAATTAAATCACGTATCAAAAGTATAAATCAGATGAGACAAATTACTAAGGCCATGAAGTTGATATCGGCGTCAAAACTAAAAAAAGCCAGAACGCAGTTGGAAGAGACACTTCCGTACTTTAACAAGGTCAGAGAAACCATAGCCGATATTCTTGCACATAGTGCGGAGGTTGAAAGCAAATTTTTTGACATAAGGGACGAGAAGGAAGGCAAAAAGAAAGCATATATTGTTATGACCGGTGACAAGGGTCTTGCAGGAGGATACAACAGTAATATTCTCAAGCTTACAGAACGTGAAATCGGTGATAATAAAGAAAACGTTTTGCTTTTGGTGGCAGGTACCACAGGAAGGTCTTACTTTACCAGGAAAGAATACCATGTCCACACTGAATTCGATTATGCAGTTCAGAATCCTACGGTGTTCAGGGCAAGGGAAATTACAGAGATAATACTTGATTTATACAATAAGCAGGAAGTAGATGAAGTTTATATAGTTTATACTCAAATGATATCTGCTATATCTTTGGAGCCAAGGGTATTAAAGCTTCTGCCAATTGAAATCGGTGCTCTCCGTGAGGATGTAAAGGCTGATGAGATTGTATTGGATCAGAAGTTCAAATATGAACCGTCTGAAAAAGAAGTTCTTGATGTCCTTATTCCCAAGTATATAAAAGGTATTATGTACGGCACATTTGTTGAAGCTTTTACAAGTGAACAGAATGCACGTATGACTGCAATGGATAACGCAACTAAAAACGCAGATGAAATGCTGCAAAAGTTGAATCTGTATTACAACAGAGCAAGACAGGCGGCTATAACTCAGGAGATTTCCGAAATTGTTGGCGGCGCCTCGGCTTTAAAATAGAAATAGAGGACAAAAATTTACTATGAAAAAGTTCTCCTAATTTTGAAAGGAGTGTATGAAATGGCTGGAAGTTCCGGAGTCATTGTACAGGTTATAGGTCCTGTACTTGACATAAGATTTGAAAATGGTATTTTGCCTAACATATATAATGCTATTAAGATTCCTACAGATTCTGGTACTGTTACTGCGGAAGTAATGCAACATCTTGGAAACGATACAGTCAGATGTGTTGCAATGTCTTCTACAGACGGACTTGTTAGAGGCATGAATGCTGAAGATACGGGTGATGCAATTACTGTACCTGTTGGTAAGGAAGTTCTGGGTAGAATTTTTAATGTTTTGGGTGAGCCTGTTGATAAAGCAGGACCGGTTGAACCAACTGCTTACCTTCCCATACATAGGGAAGCACCATCATTGGAAGAACAAAGGCCTTCCACAGAAATACTTGAGACAGGTATCAAGGTAGTAGACTTGCTGGCACCATATGCAAAGGGTGGTAAAATTGGACTTTTCGGCGGTGCCGGAGTTGGTAAGACAGTTCTCATAATGGAATTAATTAGAAATATAGCAACAGAGCACGGTGGATATTCAATATTTACCGGTGTTGGAGAAAGAACCAGAGAAGGTAATGACTTATGGCATGATATGAATGACTCAGGAGTTATTGAAAAGACTGCCATGGTTTTCGGACAGATGAATGAACCACCAGGAGCAAGAATGAGAGTTGGTCTTACAGGACTTACAATGGCTGAGTACTTCAGAGATCAAATGGGACAGGATGTTCTTCTGTTCATAGATAATATATTCAGGTTCGTCCAAGCCGGTTCAGAGGTTTCTGCATTATTGGGAAGAATTCCGTCGGCGGTTGGTTATCAGCCTACGCTGGCAACGGATGTTGGTGCACTGCAAGAGAGAATAGCATCAACAAACAAGGGTTCAATTACTTCCGTTCAGGCAGTATATGTTCCTGCCGATGACCTGACTGACCCTGCTCCTGCAACTACTTTTGCACATCTTGATGCAACTACTGTTTTAAGCAGAGATATCGTTGCAATGGGAATTTATCCTGCAGTTGATCCTCTTGAATCAACATCAAGAATACTTGATCCCAAGGTTGTTGGTGAAGAACACTATGCTGTTGCAAGAAGGGTACAGGAAATTCTTCAAAGGAATAAGGAACTTCAGGATATTATTGCTATACTCGGTATGGATGAGTTGCCGGAAGAAGACAAGTTGACTGTGTTCAGAGCCAGAAAGATTCAGAGATACTTGTCACAGCCTTTCTTTGTAGGAGAACAGTTTACAGGATATAAAGGTAAGTATGTTCCTTTAAAGGAGACTATTAGAGGATTTAAAGAGATTATCGACGGTAAGATGGACAATATACCGGAAGCAGCTTTTTATATGAAGGGCGCTATTGAAGAAGTTTATGAAGCTGCAAAGGAAATGGAAGCATAATCCCCTGATTTAATGCATTTTAAGCCGATATACGGCTTATGGAGGTTAAAAAAGACATGGCCACATTTTTTTTAGAGGTATTAACACCTGAGAGGACGTTTTTTTCAGGAGAGGCAGAGTGTGTAATATTTAAATCCAGTGATGGTGAGATGGGCGTTTTGGCAAAGCATGCACCCACGGTTTCAGCTGTAAGCGTCGGACCTCTCAGAATCAATGCACAGGGTAAATGGATTGAGGCAGTTGTTACCGAAGGGTTTGCAAAGATTATGCCCGACAAGGTTGTTATACTTACCGATACAGCCGAATACCCGGAAGAAATAGATATTAACAGAGCCAAGGCTGCAAAACAGCGTGCTGAGGAACGGCTTCAGAAGAAACTCAGTCAATTAGAATATATGAGGTCAAAGACCGCTCTTGCGAGGGCAATGGCACGTTTGAGCGCAACAAACAAAAGAAGTTAAATATTAAAGTTCTTTTTTGAGTCTATACAGGATT
>NZ_ATAY01000005.1 GCF_000421965.1 Ruminiclostridium papyrosolvens C7
GATCCTATAAGGGTCTTTTTTTGCTGCTTCAAATTTGTTCTTGAATATCTCTTTTTAAATGGGAAGTTACATTTTATTCTTAATTAGTAAAAACTTATAAAGCTGATATGTAAGAGTGTAAAGTTGTATTACAAAATATAACAAAATATTTTTACATAATGTTACAAAATGAATTTAACAAATTCTTACTTTATCTAATAATTAAACAGCTAAGGACATAGTATTCTAATATTGTTGAAAAATTTTGATATTCGCTTTGACATTATTGGAAACATAATATACAATAAATGTAATAATTTGCCACGTTCTTGTCTTAGAATTTCTATTTCCATTAGGCTCGATATTTGGTAAGTTCTGTTCCCCTAAGCAAATAGGGCTTATTTACTTGTGACCGCATGGGGATATTTGCTTAGGGAGATGTTTAAAGAGGGAGGTTAAGTATATTTAAAAATCATAAATTCCCCTAATTGTGTTTAACAAAAATTTAAAACTTAAGGAGAAATTTTATGAAAACGATTTTTAGAACTATAGTATCAATTTGTATGGTAGCGGTATTGCTAAGTAGTTCGTTGACTGCTTTTGCTGAAAGTGGTGATAATGCTAATACGGCAAATATTAATATCGCAAATGTAAACATAAAAAGCCATGTAAATATAGACTATAGTAAGCCGGCAATAAAATTAAAGGCAAATAAAGTAGCAAAAGTAGTTTCCGGTGCGAGTGCATATATGACATCAAACGTAGTTTCAACTACCGTATTTTTACAAAATAATCCAAGATTGATTCAAAATGGAATATTAACAGCTGAGAATAATACAAATTACGTTTACTTTACTGTAACGAAAGATACCTTTATTTGGGCTAAATTAGCTTCAAGTAATGCTGATTACACAATAAGCCTTTATAAAATTGATGATATAACAGGTCAAGCTTTACCTACTGATATTGTAGAGAGTTCAAACAGCATAATAGCAAATAGTGGACTGGAACAGGGCGATTATTTATTTCTGATATCTTCTAAGGATTCCGTTGGGGATAATTATGATTTGCAAATCAATGCTACTAATCCGGCAGGTGAATTTAGCAGCATCAATGCAATTACTCCTTCTTTACAACAGTTGGTTATATCATATGCAAATCAAGAAGTTTATGCAAATGGAGCATATGTGTTTAGTTGGGATACTACAGCATCTAACAGTCATTTAAATTGGAAAAGAGATGTTATGGCTGTGAAGGAGCTAGTTACAGAAACCAAGAAGATGATTTTAGAAAATGTTAAAGTTAGGACACTTTCCGCCCCTGTTACGTATAAATCACAATATGCATCTTCTGATAATGCAATATTGTTATATTTAAATGAAGGTACCAGATATACATATTATGAAACAATTACTGAAAATTCTAATCCTTTAAATTATTCCAAATCTTTTGTGGATCCTAATGGAAGAATTACTCCTAGAGATCTTGACTCATCTGACTTTGTAAATGTCAATCATATTCTTGTGTTTGATTTAAATACAGGAAAGCCTATTGATTTCTTCAGTTCTCTGAATTATTTCTACAATGACAAAAGCCTAGATAGGGAAGATTCACCAACAATAACTTATAACGAATAATAAAACAATGTAAATTATTAAAGGCTTGCTTTTATTATGATTCATATATAGAGCAAGCCTTTAATTTATTTATAACACGAATGGCTTTAAATCTTGAGATAATTTATCCAATATAGTATTTTATATAATAAAGGGTTTTTCAAGGAGAACGAAAATGATTTTTTTGATATAGACAATACATTAATAGATCACAGTAAGTCCGGGTATCTTGGTGTAAAAGCATTTTATAACAGATATAAACATGAAATTCATGCTAATGAAGATAAATTTTATATGTTATGGAACCAAGTTTCTGATAAATATTTTGATAAATATTTAAAAGGGGAGATAACTTTTGAATAGCGACGGTTCAAAAGAATGAAAGAAATAAATACACATTTTGATATTAATCTTTCAAGTAATGATGCGGAAATTAAGTTTAACTATTATTTAACTAAGTATTAAGAAAACTGGGTAGCTTTTGAAGATGTTACACCGTGTCTACATGAACTTTCAGGATATAGATTGGGCATTATCAGTAATGGAGATTTACAACAGCAAACACTTAAACTAGAAAGAATAGGAATTATTAATTCATTTTAAGCTACAGCAAATATTTTTCCTTTTCAAATAATACTACAGATAAATTCTTTATTTGACAAAATAACCATTATATAGTAACATATTACATATAAAATAACGACAAAGTATACGATAATTTTTAACTTTTAATATACGCAGCTTATTTCATGTTAAATAAAATTTCATTATTTATTACACAATTCATACAAGTTCAAATAATACTACATAATGCAGATTAAGCATTATTATGACTTTGTCATTCGTTTTTTTATCAATACAATAAGCTTTAAAAATATTAATATTGATTTTTATATAACTCTTTAATTTATGATTATCGAATGTAATTGGATTTATTAGAGTTATATTGCTAAACTCCGGCAGTATAAAGACTTTATAATCACAATTAAAAAATGGGAGATGTATAAAGTATGAGCTTATACAATAGTCTGGTTGATTTGATTGTAAACAAACCTGTTAATAAAGGGGTTACTTTTATTTCGGGTGAATTTGATGAGGTATTTATTTCATATTACGATTTATATGAAAAAGCTCTCGGAATATTGTATAACCTTCAGAAAAATGGAATACGCCGTGGAAACGAGTTGGTGTTTCAAATAAAGGATAATTATGAGTTTGTTTGCTGTTTCTGGGCATGTATACTGGGTGGTATAATACCTATTCCTGTAGCGGTGGGAAACAAAAGCGAACACAGACAGAAATTATTTAACATATGGGAAGTGTTAAATAATGCATATCTTTTAACAGATAAAGAAACAAATATCCTTGAAAAATCCCTGGAAGACGGCATAGAGCAAGATAAAATACAAGAAGTCAAAGGAAAAACTGTTTTTATAGAAGATATAACAGAGGCCAACGGTATGGGAGAACTGTATAAATCAACTCCTGAGGATATCGCTTTTATACAATTTTCGTCGGGCTCAACCGGAGATCCGAAAGGAGTAATACTTACTCACGGTAATTTGTTGACAAATGTTAGTGCAATACTTTCGGGCATATGTGTAACACAAAAAGATACTTCTCTTAGTTGGATGCCTTTAACCCATGACATGGGTTTAATCGGGTTTCATTTAGCACCTCTGGCAGCTGGTATAAATCAGTATATAATGGATACTTCACTATTTATCCGCAACCCGATTCTTTGGATTAAAAAAGCTAATGAACATAGGCTTACCATACTTTCATCACCTAATTTCGGGTATAAGTACTTTCTTGAGTTTTATAAGGCTGAACGAGCTGAAAACTGGGATTTGTCCAATGTAAGAATAATTTTTAATGGCGCAGAGCCTATTTCTGTGGAACTTTGTAAAAAGTTTTTAGATGAGTTATCAGTATACGGATTAAAATCAAACGTTTTGTTTAATGTATATGGAATGGCTGAAGCCAGTCTCGCAGTAACATTTCCTCCACATGGTGAGGAACTTGCGTCTATTAAACTTGACCGTGAATTCTTGTATATAGGACAAAGTATTAAGGAATTTGACGGAAAAGATTACATAAGTGCAATAGAGTTTGCTGATGTTGGCTATCCTGTAACAGACTGTAGTGTTAGGATTTGTGACAATAACGGTACAGTTCTGGGTGAAAATACAGTAGGTAATATCGAAATAAAGGGTAATAATGTAACTTCGGGTTATTATAATAACAGAAATGCTACATTAATAGCCTTTAGGGAAGAGAATTGGCTTGATACCGGAGATTTGGGATTTTTTAAAAACGGAAGGCTGATTGTTACCGGGAGAGCAAAAGACGTTATTTTTGTAAATGGTCAGAATTATTATGCTCATGATGTAGAAAGGGTTTCGGAAGGTATTGACGGTGTAGAACTTGGGAAGGCTGCTGCATGTGGCGTGTTCAATAGAACTTCCCAAAAAGATGACATAATACTATTTATTGTGTATAAAAAGAAAACAGATAGTTTTGTTAAACTGGCAACTAACCTGAAAAAGCACATATATAAGCACATGGGGCTGGAAATAGAAAATGTAATTCCTGTTAAAAGCTTTCCAAAAACTACAAGCGGAAAAATTCAAAGGTACAAACTTGGAGAGATGTACCAAAATGGAGAATTTGACAAATTAATTAGTGAGCTTAAAGAATTAACAAATAATGAGCCCGTTGAAAATATTGGCAACATCGGGGATACTACGGAAGAAGCCCTTAAAAATATTTGTTGCGGTGTGTTAGGGCTTAGAAGCGTTGGGTTAAATGAAAATCTTATTGAGTTGGGGGCAGATTCCTTAAAGTCAGCAATTCTGGCTTCAAGAATTCAAAAGCATTTTAATGTAGAGATTCCAATTGAAAAGTTATTTGAGTATGGTACTTTAAATGAGATTTTGTCATACATAAAAAAAGCTGATAGTAGAAAATATCAATGTATAGAACCTGTTTCTGAAAAACTCTATTATTCGGTCACTCCTGCACAGAAAAGAGTCTTTTCCCTGGAAAGGCTTGGTGAAGTAGGGACAAGTTATAATATTCCGGTCGTTATGATTATTGAGGGAGATCTTGATTGCAAAAGGCTTGAGAAAGTATTTAATGACTTGGTTCAGAGACATGAATCTTTGAGGACTTCATTTGAGGTTGTGGAAGGTCAAACTGTTCAAAAGATACATAAGAGTATTAATTTTAGTATTGAAACAGATACCCTGCAAGTGAGTTCATATGAAAATGTTAATGAAATAATAAAATCTTTAGCTGAAAAGTTTATTGGGCCATTTAATTTATTTGAAGCACCACTTATGAGGGTCAAACTTGTAAAGTTATCGGATAAGAAGCATATCCTGTTATTGGACATACACCATATTATTTCTGACGGAACATCCATGGGTATTCTAATAAGAGATTTTGCAGGTTTATATAGAGGCGAAAATTTGAATCCATTAAAAGTTCAATATAAGGACTATGCACAATGGCGAAATGATTTTTCAGAGACAGATGTTTTGAAGAATCAGGAAAATTATTGGCTGGACAGATTAAAGGGAGAATTACCATTATTGTCACTGCCACTGGATTACAACAGACCTGCAATTAAAGACTTTAGTGGAGATTCCATAAGGTTTAGTATACAAAATAATCTTAAAGAGAAACTGAAAAAGCTCGGAGATAAATGTGGGGCGAGCCTTTTTATGGTTCTTCTGGCGGCCTACAATGTGCTGCTTTCCAAGTACTCAGGACAGGAAGATATTGTTGTAGGGTCACCTGTAGCCGGTAGAAAGCATCCCGATGTATCAAATATTGTAGGTATGTTTGTAAACACTTTATCGTTGAGAAATTTTCCGGTAGGAGATAAGTCGTTTTTATATTTTCTTGAAGAAGTAAAAAAAGGCGCATTAAAAGCTTTTGAGTATCAGGACTATCAATTCGATAAGTTGGTAGAAAAGTTGGACATAAGAAGGGATATTAGCAGAAATCCTCTTTTTGATGCTATGCTTGTAATGCAAAATATGGACATACCAAAGTTTGAAATTCAAGGCTTGAAATTTAATCAGCATTACATAAACAGCAAGTCGTCCAAGTTCGATTTGACATTGGAAGCAGTGGAAAACTG
>NZ_ATAY01000006.1 GCF_000421965.1 Ruminiclostridium papyrosolvens C7
TTTTTGGAAATTTTACACTCCAATTTATCAAAGATTTGTAACTTTTAAAATTACACTACATTACTTTTATTGCATGGATTAATTTACTCCATTATAATTATGAGTATATGTCAAAAGATGTCATATAATATGATAAATTCATTTGTAGAAAATAAAATACAAAAGGGGCAAATGTAAATGAATACTTACACAGAAATTAACTTGTCAAAAAAGTCGAAATTACCAAATAGTTTTTTAGCAATAGCACACTTTATTATTGCTGTCTTCTATATAATCCAACAGATTATTAATATAAGAAATAGTATGCTTATTAATAATTAATTTATAAATAAAGCCGTAATAGATGCAGTAGAATATATCTCTCTGGGGATTTGTATAATTTTAATTTTAACCAACATTGTTGCAGGAATTGGTATCCTAAAACTGAAAAGTTGGTCATGGTGGTTGAGTGTATCATTCTTTTTATTTTTATTAATACAAAAGATAATTACTTTCCTATTTGGTCTATATACTAAAATTTTTGTATTAGGAATTGGTGAGGACACACTTTTTTGCGTGAATTTGATTTTATTTTAAACATCCTATATATTTCGGCTATAGCAATTATAGTTCTTTTATATCTTAATGATAATCAAGTGTACACCAGCTTTAAAAAGGACATTTCATCAAAAAAAAGAAACTTTGTTTTGGAATAGCTTTTGCATTTATTTTTTCCAATACTATTTTGGGCCAGATAAGTAATTTTTTAACATCAAGGTGTTAGCACCATCGAATCCTTAAACATACAGAAGGCAGTAGTGTTCCGTTCATTTATTTATGGAATATTTAAAATCATGTTACTATTCAAGTATCCCATTACATGAGAAACAATATAAAGCAGGGACATGAACCCATGACAATCTATTTGTGCACTTAAATGTTTCGGCACTTCTCCTTCAAGTATTTTAACAATAGCATTTAGTATTTGTTTTAATTCTACCTTCATCTCCAATAGTACGAAATATTTCATCCATTGTGGGCTTAATATTCTTGTCCAGCATTCGTTCATACAACATCATTGACCTCTTTCAACTCCGGCACTTCCCACACCCTGCATAAAGCACTTTCTATAAGGTATGATATCAGCAAGTATTATAAATGAAAAAATGATACCTGAGTTAAGAGGTACTTTTCCATTTTGTAAACACCATATAACATTTATCAGCATAAAGAAAATATTATAAATAATCATTAGCCTATAGCCCCATTTTTTAAGGAGTAACAATCCAACTGCCGCAGTTGTAAGAACTAATGAAAGTAATATATTCATAACACTGTTTGAAAAAATGGGCATAGAATTCATGTGAAATCCCAGTTTTTCAAAATATCCGGGGAAAATAGTTGCTCCTATTGAAAACATTGCAGCCAAAATAATTAAATCGGCAATTATCGTTATTATGATGGGCCTCTTTTCATTCATCTATTTCCCCCTGAACATAAATTATCTATATATTCGGCGATATCTTTTTGTTTTGCAAAGTAAGATATATTTTTATCTCTCACATCATTTCTCTGTACCTCAAAGTCTCTGGCTCCCTCTAAAATACTTATTCCCTTACCGGATTTTAATATTATAGTAATGCCAGCCTCCGGAGTCGTACCTGCAAACTCCGGATTTTCTCTTATATCAAATGAGTTATTAAACCACTTAATTATATTATCAAATAGGACAGGGTCTTTTATTTCTGTCTGGCCATTTACCTTTGCACTCCAACTCGTTATGCTTAGGACATCCTCTTTCTTAATTTCTTTATGAACGGGATTATCCAAAGGTATGAAAAATTTAATACCCGCAAGAGTAATAAGAATAAACAGTATAGGTACAACCACTGATTTTTTAATCATAAGATATCCCCTTTAAATATCAGTATAAAGGATATTTATGGAAATTTCAAACAACTTCGCTCCATGCGGCAAAATAGCTACCTCCAACTTCTCATTAACGTTATTTATGCTATCCTTACACCACAATTCTTCAAAAACATACCCTTTACAGCAGTCAAGCCCTAGCTCCTCAGGAGTAATTTGAATATTCCTCACTTGGTCACTGAGATTGAATAAGGCAAGATAGTAAACCTCCTCTTCCGTATCTTTTGAAAACCATATCGCCTGCTGGGCATCCCCTGAAATCTGTTTTGCACCTGTTGAGTGGGTCAGAAGACGTAATACTTTCCTATTCGTCATAAGTTCCAGTGTCCACTTATCCAGTTTGGTTAATTCCGCCCCAACCATAAGAGGAGAACGGAAGATACACCAAAGGGTCATCATAGTAACCTGTTCTTCCCTAGTGAAATTTGTTAATCTTTCTTCCCCGAAGCCTTTACCGATATATCCCAGAGGGAGCATATCACAATCAGGGTAGCAACCTTCTGAAACATGATTTTGCCAAATTTCACATCTCTCAAACATATTCTTTAACAGTGGCCAGCTATCCCAGAAATCATCTGTAATTCTCCACATGTTCGCATATTTTTCATAGTGCCATGCCTTATTTATAAGAGCAGGCCCCGGCGACAAGCTTAGAACCATCGGACGTCCGCAATTTTGTATAGCATTAAAAAGCATTTCAATTTCTTTTTCAGCAGATTTCATGTCATGTCTGCATATATCATCACACTTTATAAAGTCCACTCCCCATTGGGCATATAAATTGAAAATGGAATTGTAATACTCCTGAGCTCCTTGTTTATTGACCTCTAACCCATACATATCAGGATTCCACATGCATATAGAATATGGGTCGGCAATCTCATTTGCTGTTCTATCAGTTCCATAAACCCTCATGTGATTGTGGGCTGAGACTCTGGGAATACCTCTCATAATGTGAATCCCAAACTTTAGCCCAAGGCTATGTACGTAATCAGCCAGAGGCTTAAAGCCCATACCGTTTGCAGAGGACGGGAAACGCTCCGGACATGGGAGAAGTCTGGAATATTCATCAATTTCCACTTTCCCGAAGGGTACATATTGAAATTCATCTCTTTTCAAGCCTGCCTCATGGCTATACCAGGATATATCAACAACTATATATTCCCATCCATATTCCTTCAGGTTTGCAGCCATATAATCCGCATTTTTCTTAACCTGTTCCTCATTGACTGTAGTATCATAGTAATCATAACTGTTCCAACCCATGGGTGGCATAACAGCAAACATATTTTTATTCATAATCTTTTCTCCATAAATAAATTTTTAATGCATATAACACCTGTTGAATACCGAAATCAGCATAAGCTTACGGGGATATAAATTTCTTGCAAAATTCTCACATAATGGATATAATCTTTTTAGGGAAAATTAAATAGTTGCCGTGATTACTAAGTGACGCAAACACTTAGTAACTCATGCAGGTGTTACGACCACCCACACGTATGGACTTTTGTCCACCACAGCAACCAGTTTTTATTATACTTGGTTTTATTTCTTTTTGCAATCAAACAAGTGCGTGTAGGGTCACACCTATCCGCACTTTTTAATTTTCCCTCCATTTTTTCTTTGGAGGGAAAATATATGTTTAATAAAAAAAATGATATTTTTAAGAGCAGGGAAAGTTTCATTCTATCTTGCATGGATAGGCGAATTGATGAGTTGAGCGACGAGTTCATCAATTCAGCTGATTGTCCGGAGTTATATAATAAGTATCAATACATCTTAAAGAAGCTGGCCAATATACTGCCTTCTGAAACCTTTGCACTGGTTCTGGAGCTTGACAGCATAAACGGGAAGCTATCTTCCGACAATCAAACCTTCTTCTATAAGCAAGGATTTTTTGATTGCCGGAGGGTTTTTAAATTTTTGAATAAATAAGAGGTAATTAGATGAAAAAAATAACCCTAGTATTCTTACTTGTCTTAGTATTCTTGGTCAGCTGCGCACAGCAACCCCGAAAAGACATTCATAGTTATATTTCAAAAAACTTTGAATGTAAAACTATAAAGTCGATAAATGAGACAGTTCCTCCAATATTGGGAGGAAAGTTTACTTACCATGTATCATTTGTTGATAAATCTGATAATGACTGTTTTTTAATTATAAACCCGGACTTAAATAAATATATCTTGATTTATAATAGTTTGTATATTGAACATAATTCTAAGGAGCTGCAAGATAGGTTCAAGGATTTCATCCATGATAGACTTAATCCTCCCAATTTTAGTTCAGAATACATAATTAAGTCAGATATAATTGATTTAAATATAAAAAAAGGCAAAAGCAATTTAGATTTATTTAAGAATGGTAAAGTAGGAGTACTGGAAATACAAGATGACTATATTTTTATGGATAAGGAAAAAGGGAAAGCACTAGGTCCTTCACAAGTCAAAAATACTATATTGTTTGATACTGATACAAAACATTACTTCGAGTTCGATGAAAAAATAAATTAGAGACATGAGAGGATATGTGTGCATAGGCTTTTAACTGTATGCCATATCGTGTGCTGATGTGGGTTTAGCACCATAATTCATGCACTATATTGCAGGGTACCTCTCCCCTTTTTCCCATGTACTTCCCTTACTCTTTTTGTTTTACCGGCATATGTAAAACTACCTCTGTATCCATGTCAAGTTCAGGTTTATTAAGCTTATATTCTTCAAAAAACCAGTAGTCTCCAAAGTCGAATTCCGTACTTTTAGATAACCACTTTATAAACTCGCCCCATGCCCAACCATTATAACTGTATTTCGCTTTCATTATGGCATAGTAACCGCCTTTAAACTCTTCCAGCTTAATATTTTGATTATCAGTTCTGAATTCCTCATCAACTGTAACATGGATTTTATAGAAAAAGTCTTTATGCCCTATTTTCTCATGGTTATAGTAAGCAAAAAACCTGTGTGACTTGCTACCACTAAATAGGCCTTGCGAATCTGCCCATTTGAAAAAGAAATCACGTGCTTTTTCAGCTGCATCTTTCCCGGTTGCAGTATATGTTACCGTCAACATAGGTTCTACGTAATCGAATGTTTTGGTTACGTCATACTCGCTGGATTTTACGGCTATAGGCATATATAAGTCTATTCCTCCGATATGGTTGGCATTATCATCAAAGCCCAAGTGTTCTTCCAACCATTGGTGTCCGCCGTAAACGTATTTACTGTCCGAAAGCCAGTTTTTAAAACGGTTCCATGCCTTGACGATTTCATCCCCTATATCACCATCCTGCCCCCGTTTAACGTTTGTAACAGCGTAAAGTCCTCCGTCTAGAACTTTTTCCTTCACAAGGTCATCATTTACAACTATATTATCTGCAATAGTGACGCAAACTTCGTACCCGTATTCTTCTTCCTCAGGAGAAGACGGATTCGGGTTATTGTACCCGAAAATACGTAAATTCTGTTCATTTACGTTAAGACCATTCGTATTGAGCCATTCTGCCATTACAGTAAAAGCATGGTGCTCAGGTTGTTTTCCATAATAGCAAAAATATGCTACACGAGTTGGCTCCAGTTCTTTCAAAACCTTTATGTCAGGATAATTCTCAATAAGTTCTTTGTCCTGAATATCAAAATACTTTTCCATAATATCAATCCTCTCAAAGTTGTACAAGTTCTTCTGTTTCCTATACTCTCTTGGCAGAAATCCCGTCACACGTTTGAAAGCCCTCGAAAAGCTGTCTCCGCTCTCAAAATCAAACTTTATCGCAATATCAATTAAACAAGTATTGCTGCTTTGTAGCTCAAAAGCCGCCAGATTAAACCTGCGAAGCCTGATGTATTCTTTTACCGAGTAGCCGGTTAGTGCAAAAAACATTCTATAAAAGTTTGACAAAGACATATATGCTGTTTGTGCTGCAAAATCTATGCTTATTTTGTTTTCAAGGTTGTTTTCAATGTAATCAACGGATTTCTGAATTCTTTCATAGTAGTTCATTAAAGAAGCGCTCCTTTGGTCTCTTAAGATGAGAATATAATATCATACCAGAATTTTAGCTGTCCGACTTTTTTTCCAAAAATATAGCCTCACGTATCCATTAGTTTTAAAATTTGGTACAATGAATTCAGGAGGATAACCAATGAAAAAATTATTAATTACCATGCTACTACTCTTACTTACGGCATGTTCAAATACAAATCCTGCCCAAACCACTAAAAGCACTGTCACTGAACCAATGCATACATCCGGCAAACCTTCTCATACAATCAAAAAACCCGAGAATCTTATTAATGCCAATGGACAAATGGTACAAGAAAGAATCAGGGTTCCTAAAGGCTTTGAAAGAATAAACGTAGAAAACAACTCATTTGGTCAGTACCTAAGGGATTTACCCGTAAAGCCCGATGGTACGAAAATAATGCTTTACAATGGCGACGTAACGGAAAAAAATGTTCATGTTGCAGTGCTTGATATTGATGTGGGCAATAGGGATTTACAGCAATGTGCTGATGCAGTTATCAGATTAAGAGCTGAATATTTGTACAGTCAAGGACTTTATAAAAGAATACACTTTAATTTTACAAACGGATTTAACGCTGATTATTGGAAATGGATAAATGGAAACAGAATTGTAGTTAAGGGTACTAGCACCTATTGGGTTAATAATGCAAATTATTCAAAAGAATACAGTAGTTTCAGAAAGTATCTGGATGTAGTTTTTGCATACGCAGGAACCTTATCTCTTTCAAATGAGATGAAAAATGAACCTATAGAAAACATGCAAATAGGAGATGTATTTCTAAAGGGTGCTACTCCCGGCCACGCTGTTATCGTACTGGACATGGCAGAAAACGAAAAAACGGGAGAAAAGATTTTTTTGACAGCACAGAGTTACATGCCTGCACAAAGCATTCATATTCTTAAAAACCCGGAAAATGAAACCCTAAGTCCTTGGTACTCAACTAATTTTGGTGATACGTTGAAGACACCTGAATGGGACTTTGACAAAAGCCAGTTGATGAGGTTTGAAAATTAAAATTGCCAATTTTAATCAGGTTTATTTGAAATCCTGAAAAAAATTGGCAATATCATTAATATCTTATTCTTCCTCTTCTTCCTCTTCCTGTTCCCAACTGTGGTAAACATTTGACACGTCGTCAAGGTCTTCCAAAGCTTCTATCAGCTTGTCCATAAACTTAATCTGTTCAGGTTCTGTAAGTTTTGTAGTAGTTGTTGGTATCATTGAAACCTCTGCTTCAATAAATTCGTAGCCCTTTGCTTCAAGTGCCTCGCGAACAGCTGAAAAATCAGCAGGATCAGTTACTATTTCATAGCAGTTGTCATCTGAATCAAAGTCTTCCGCTCCGGCATCCAATGCTTCCATCATCAAGGTTTCTTCGTTAACCTTGTCATCCTTTTCGATAACTATAACACCTTTTTTATTAAACATGAAGGAAACACAGCCGCTTTGTCCAAGGTTTCCGCCGAATTTATCAAAATAGTGTCTCAGGTCGCCTGCCGTTCTGTTTCTGTTATCTGTTGTACATTCGCATATAACAGCAACTCCGCCCGGGCCGTAGCCTTCGTATGTTATTTCTTCATAGTTGGAACCATCGGCTTCACCCGATGCCTTCTTAATACTTCTTTGAATATTATCATTAGGCATATTATTAGCTTTACACTTAGCGATAATATCCTTTAATTTAGAATTTGCATTTGGGTCAGCTCCTCCCATTCTTACAGCTATCTGGATTTCTCTTCCCAGCTTAGTAAAAATCTTGGCTCTGACAGCATCTGCTGCACCTTTTTGGCGTTTAATATTCGCCCATTTTGAATGCCCTGACATGTTTACCTCCTAATAAATCCTATTTATATTCTTTTAAAAGCTTAAGCTTTATTTTACAATTAAAATCCATTATAAATTATAATAGTTATTTGTTAAATAATCAACCTTCCATCACTGCCTAATGTAATGTAAGTTTTTTCACCAAGGTCAAGGATAGCTCTACCATTGGAAACCTCTACAATATCCTTCATGAGTTTTTCTTCATTTCCTACCTCTATAAGAACGCAAAGCTCAACATCCTGCTCATATCTGATGTCTTTTATTATATTATTATTTGAAATAAGCATATTCTGCAGTCGTCCAAAAATAGTATATTCTATTATAATATTCAAGTTATAACAGAGCTTACGGGTAACTATTTCAGCTGCTTCAAGTCCCAAGGAGGCACTCTTGCTGTATGCGCGGATAAGCCCGGAGGCCCCAAGCAATGTCCCTCCGAAATAGCGGGTCACTACCACCACAACATCCTGCAAGCCCATACGTTTTATTACTTCCAGTGTGGGCATTCCGGCTGTTCCCGAAGGCTCACCGTCATCGCTGTATCTCTGGATTAAGGTTTCATTCTTTATACTGTAGGCATATACATTATGAGTTGCATTCCAGTACTTTGACCTCAATGTTTCGATAAACTCCAGTGCTTCTTCTTCACATGTTACAGGACGGACATTAGCAATAAATCTGGACTTTTTTTCCTCAAACTCCGCTTCAGCGGTATTTAGTATTGTTTTGTATTCAGGTAACAAATTAACCTCCCAGCAGTATATTTTTACCTTTTGATTATGTAAACTTTTTTTAATTCTATCCTATATCTAAAAACAGCACCCCCAAAAACCGGGAGTGCTGATACTTACTGCATTATAATACTCTAAGCTTACTGCTAAGCCAGCTCTTTATATTTCGCAAAAGACAAATTTATAAGTGCTCTGTCCTGACTGTAAGTAATCTTCTCCAAAGCCTCTTCAATGGAAAAGTATCCGCCTTCACTGAAATTATCTTCTTTATTAATATCAAAATTATCATTAAGGGATTTCATTACATACCAGGTAATCTTGTTACAAACCGGACGCTGACGTGTTACAGAGAAAAATTCATAGTTGGTATTGCCTGCTGCTAAAATAATTTCCGCATCAATTCCCGTTTCTTCCTTTACTCTCCTTTTGGCTACCTCATCGGGATAATCTCCACTTCTGATGACTCCCTTTGGAAGTACCCATTCATCCTTCTCATTTTTTAAAAGAAACACTTTCTCTCCAGAAAAGACCACTCCACCTGCACAGTTTCTAACAAGCATAATCAAAACCCCTTCCTGATAGAATTTAGTTTTTATTTAGTTGTCTGTTACTATTATAATACTCTAACTGGTGAATTTATACAACCATAAAATCCGCAAGCCTGCTAACTTTTTCCACCTTAACCAGAGCCTTTACCTTTATCCCCCCTTCCTCATATTCCTGATGAATTATCTGTCCATTTTCATATATATACGGCATAACCCATCCGTCATTATACGGCACTAGAAGGTTTACCTCCTTCAGCTGATGCATAAAGCCTTCTGTTATTTTTTCCAACAGCTGTTCTATGCCATATCCGGTAGCAGCCGATATCTCGCAAACTGCCGAATATCCCACAGTACTGATTCTCCTACCGTCCTTTATCAAGTCCTGCTTGTTAAGTACCAGTATGGTGTTTTTAGTTGAAGCACCCAATTCTTCAAGGAGTTTTTCTACAACGGATATTTGCATTGAAACGTTCTCATTTGAAGCATCTACCACGTGCAAAAGCATATCTGCGTGAACTGCCTCTTCCAGTGTTGATTTAAAAGCTTCAATCAAGTCATGGGGAAGCTTTCTGATAAACCCAACCGTATCAATGAGTATTGCTTCCCTTCCGTCGCTCATTGTAAGCTGTCTGGCGGATGGGTCAAGGGTTGCAAAAAGCTTGTCTTCAACAAGTACCGAAGAACCGCACATCCTGTTCAATAACGTTGATTTCCCTGCATTGGTATACCCCACAATTGCTATTACAGGAGTATTATTGCTGGTTCTGTTGCTACGCAAAAACTCTCTTCTCTTCTCCAGTTGTTTCAATTCCTGCTCCAGACCTGTGATTCTCCGGCGTATATGCCTTCTGTCTACCTCCAGCTTTTTTTCACCGGGGCCTCGGGTTCCTATACCTCCTCCAAGCCTTGAAAGCTGAGTTCCCATACCCATAAGTCTCGGAAGTTTGTATTTAAGCTGTGCCAGTTCTACCTGAAGCTTACCTTCTTTTGAAACAGCCCTTTGTGCAAATATATCAAGTATCAGGGTTGTTCTGTCAATTACCCTTACCTTTATCATTTCCTCGATATTTCTTATCTGGGCCCCTGAAAGTTCATCATCAAAAATCAGCAATTGAACATCTCTGGCTTGACACATCAAAGAAAGCTCTTCTATTTTTCCCTTTCCAATGTAATACGCAGAGTCCTCAGTTTGCTTTTTCTGCAATACCTTGTCTACAACTACTGCCCCTGCCGTTTTTGCCAGCTCCTCAAGCTCCTCCAGAGATTCCTGAGCATCCTTTGAAGTTATATTTTCCAGTCTGCTTTGAGACGTTTCCAAACCTACGAGTATTGCGGTCTCTGCTTCTTCTTCATTTTCATAAATTTCGCTCTTTGCAGATGCGTCCAGCTCTTCAATAATTCTGTAGATATAGTTGAGACGAGTATCTCCTATGCTAAATGGCCCATAAATGTCAACGCCTTCTTCATGGTTCAGGCAGCCTGTATAAATCTCAGAAGGCTGTCCGTCCACAACACCTATGGCTATCATGGTATCCAGTCTCAGCTTCTGAAGTGTGCTTACATCTACCTGAGACAACATTCCTCCTCCGCTGGGGTGGGTATGAATACACCTTATCGCAGACAGTCTCGCTGTTCCCCGTCTGCCGTCTACCTGTGGCAAAGTAACTGTTCCGCTGTCACCAATGCTTATGTATGCTACAACGCCCCTTCTGTTAATAAGCACGGAAATTTCCCTGTTTATTTCTGCTGAAATTCTGGAAATAGTCACGGCAAGTTCCTCAGGAACCAAGTCCATTGAACCGTACTTTTTATCGTATAAGTCCTCCAATTCCTGAAGAATCTTGTCCTTTATTGATTGTATATTACCATTAACTTTAATAAAATCAGCCTCCTTTATAGAATATAAAAGCCTACTTTGTAATTCCTGTTGAGCCGAATCCCCCGCCTCTGTTACTACCTATTTCCCGGACAGAATCAACAATGGTAAATTCCATTTTTGGAACAACCTGTAAAACTATCTGTGCAATTCTATCACCTTTTCTTATAATATATGTTCCCTTACGGTTTTCTTTTTCATCCAGCGTAAAAGGAGACTTGCTATTGTCTGGAACCTCCATATCCGAGCTGTTGGAAATTATTATGCCCAACTCATCCCGATACCCGCTATCAATTGTACCCGGTGAATTTGGGACTCTTAAAGGTGTTTTAAAGGATATTCCGCTGCGGGGTCTTACCTGAATTTCATAACCTTCAGGTATTGCCAGTTTTAACCCCGTAGGTACAACAACGGTTTCTCCGGGTGCAATTACGGCATTCTCCGCTGCATAGACATCCATCCCGGCATCTCCCGGATTGGCGTATTTCGGTAAAATTGCATCTTCCCTGCACAATTCTATAAATATCTCAACAGACATTCTATTTCCTCCCCAGTAGTTAAATCTTATTTGTTTTATGTAAACCGTTTTCTGAATACTTATACTCCCTTTTGTAAATGCCCTCTTGTAAAGCCTGATACTTTAATCCTTTCAACCAATTTTTCCATATTAGATGTTATTTTATCATGTCTAAGCAAACTTCTATATAAGGAACATATATCGTGTAAGTCCTTTTCAGTTTCATCAACAAAACTCAATCTTATATGCTCAATCCCGGTTTTGCTTATCTGCTCTGAAAGCTCAGGTGCAAAAAGTACATTTGAATTGAATATTGTACTGCGGCAGTCAATACAATCGCTTTTAACAAGGAATTCCGCACCCTTTCTGTCACTAAGCTTATAAACGCCGTTTTTACAAAGCTTGCCGCACTTTTGGGGTTCACATTTTCCCACGCTTCCTCCTACAGGACAATACTCGCTGGTCATAACGGGGATTTTTCCGTATACCACAAGTTCAGTATCAAAATCCTGAGGATATTTCATTTCAGTTATTTGGGACAGATTAAGTTCACAGGAAAGTGTCCCTCCGGTGAATCCCAGTTCTTTTAACTTATTCAAAGAATAACTGTTTAATATATTTATTGTATAGTCGCCGACTATTGGTACCCTATTACCCAACTTTTCCCGTACTATTTCATAAACAGCAGGACTTCCGGCCAAAAATCCGTCCACGTCAGCAGAAACCTTTTGTAGGCCTTTTTTCAGTATTTCCGTGTAATTCCCCCTTATTACAGCAGGGATATATGCATATACTTCCTTCCCGGCCCGGCGAATATTTTCTACACTTTGCAGCTTTTCATTTCCCATTATTTCGGTAAAGGTCAGATACACTCTGTCAACGTCCAAGTCTTTAAAGTCCATTCTGTCAGGGTAATCATAAAACATTGCAGATATTTTTTTATCTTTATTTATCTTCTGAACATTTCCCGGGAAATATGAAATTGAATTAAATGTTCTTTTATCAAAGTTAGCTGATTCCTTTTTAAAGGATAATATCCTTTTTTGTTCCAGGAGTTCACCTGCACTTCTTCTTATGTTGTTAAGCTCACTTATCGGAATGACTGCATCCTCGTCAATGTCAAGGTTAATGTCCTCTATATCAAAAGGTGTTGAACCCATCTTTTTCAATTGTTCAATTATTCTTTCCTTTGTAAGAGGCTTATTTACAGCCTTTTGAGGTAATTGCTCTCCTGCTGCCGAAACACTGTTTCCATAAGCATCCTGCAAGTTTAGTACCGGTACCTGTCCGTATTTCATGGTGAAGCTTGCTTTTATGCCGGATTTTCTGCTTCCCTTTGAATAGGTTGCAGCAGCCTGCTCCAGCATTTCCTTGTCCGAGGTCTTGTAAACTCTGCTTCCCTTCTGCACATTTCCTTTTATAACTGAAACCCATACAGTATCACCCTTGTGAGCTTTTCTGACCAATTTCTTTTCCTTTACGATTTTTGTTATTATCCCTCCTGGGCTTTCCTGAAACTTACTGCCGGACCATATCTCAATCCCGTCACCCATTCCCAGCATATTATCAAGTTTTATCAAAACGGAATTGGTACTTTTGTCCTGTGAAACCACACTTCCTAAAGGGGTTCCCCAGTTTTTAGGTTTTTCATATGCCATCATTTCCGGCCCTGTTTTACCCAAAAGGTAACCTTTAGAGAACCCACCCCGATTAAAGCTTTGCAGCAGTTTGTGTCTATCCTCCTGCGATACTTTATGTCTACTTGTTTTACTGTCAGCAATACCTTTTTCCTCATAAATCAAGTCAAGATATTTCCTGTAGGTACCAACTACAGAAGCCACGTATTCAGGGCTTTTCATTCGCCCCTCTATCTTTAGTGAGGTTACTCCCGCATCGATAAGGTCGGAAAGGTGATCTATATAACATATATCTTTAGGACTAATAAGGTATCCGCTGCCAATGTCACCGCCATCCCTTTTTATGGAATACGGCATTCTGCACGGTTGGGCGCACTTTCCCCTGTTTCCACTTCTTCCTCCTATCATACTGCTCATATAGCATTGCCCTGAAACACATATGCACAAAGCACCGTGGACAAAAGCCTCAATTTCAAGAGGGGTTTGTCCGCAAATTCTTTTTATTTCTGCGAGATTCAGCTCTCTTGCAAGTACTATTCTGCGAAACCCAAGTGTTTCAAGGGCTTTTATGCCTTCCATGCTGTAAATTGTCATCTGAGTACTGGCATGTAATGTAATTTCGGGTATCAGTTTTTTTAAATTGGAAGCGAGGCCCATATCCTGTACTATAAAGGCATCTATACCCATTTCGTATGCCTTTGCGGCATATTCTACAGCCTCCTGCATTTCCGAATCCAAAACTAAAGTATTCATTGTTAAAAAAACACCGGCATCTCTGGTGTGAGCATAGTCCAATGCCCTTTCCAACTGTTCCTCATCAAAATTTCCCGCAAACTGTCTGGCATTAAGCAGTTTTCCTCCAAGGTAAACTGCGTCTGCCCCATTTTCTATTGCAGCCAAAAAGGCATCATATGTCCCTGCCGGTGCCAATAGTTCTATTTTTTTCGCCAAACTGCTACCTCCAAATATCCATTAAATTGCTGCATTTCACAGTCCATTTTTTGAAAACAATTCAAGCACAAAGGGCATAATGTCTGTCAGTGAGTGAACCTCTGTCTTTACGTTTTCGGCTTTTTTGCCCAGTACTACCACAGGTACCTTGTTCATGGTATGGGTATGAACACTCATGTCCTCAATATTTCCATGGTCGCTGGTTATAATTAAAACATCCTCTTCAAAATCCATCTGTTTTAACAACTCGTCAAAAAAGCTGTCCAGTCTGTCTATTAATTTTACTGCTTCATTAAAATCAGCCTTATGGCCTTGTATATCTGTCAAAAAATGTTCGTACAAAGTAAAATCATAATTTCTGCTAAGTCTGTACAGGTTTTGGGCTGCCTTCTGTGGAGTGACGGTATCAACACTGTATCCTGACTCCTTTAGTATATCTCCTGTAATATCATGGTATACTCCGTTTTCGTTTATGAATTCATTTACTGTCCTGAAATTGATTCCGGCTGCCATGCTCATAACAGATGTTACCGAAGGCCTGTGTTTCCTGTCCTTTACATTCAGCATGTTTTCCAGATACTCATCCCGGTAAACATTTGAGCTGGTAACTTTATAGCCCCTTTTTATAAGTTCGCTGAATATGTTTGATTTATATATAACCTTTTTAAGAGAAATGGTGGGTTGTCCGCTCAAATGCCTGTTGAGTACCTCAGGGGCATTTACTCCGGTAAATATGGTTGTCTGTCCCGTAGCACTTTGGGGAAGACCTTCCACACCCATTGAAGCATCAGCCTGAAATCTGGCATTATCTATAAGTCGGGCAAGTACCTGTTGTTCACTAGCATACACAGGGTTTGCCATCCTATCTTTTTCACCTATTCCCACACCGTCTAAAAATGTAAAAATTACTTTCATGTCTTTCTCCTTGAAGAATTATTTGCATATATATTATATAATTCTTTGTTCGACATTACCCTTCCTGCTAAAAGGGATTTTAACATTAAAAAAGCCAGAGAAATTAATATTTCCTCCGGCCTACAATTAGTCAAAATATTTTTACATGTCATATCCTGCAAGGCTTTTCTGAGCGATTACCCGGTTATCCCTGCCTATGGAGTTTCTTACCTCTCCAAGTTCAGCCTCTCTCTTTGCCAATTCAACCTGCAAAGATGTATTTTTGGCAGCCAACTCTTCATTTTGCTCTCTCAGTTGTTCAACTTCACTCTTAAGTTTTTCCATTTCACTGACAAGCTCGTCTTTCTCTTTTTCAAGGGAAAGCTCCCTGGCCCTGGATTTGAAATAATCGTCACCTACGTTGATTGCCGTAAGCACCGCAGCCAAAGACGTGCTAAAGCTGCTGTTTCTCAGCATTATCTCGTTCATCTTCTTATCAATATAAAGGCCAACCTTGTGTATGTATTCGTCAGGTTCACTTCCAACCAGAGTATAATCCTTGCCGGCTATACGTATAACAACTTTGTTTTTTGCAGTCAAGGTATATCAGCTCCTTCAAATTGCTAACCACACCCCTAATTATACTATATAGCACCATAATTCGGCAAATAAATTCTTATGGAAAGTTGAAATATTGTTGAATATATGTATTAAATTTCCATTATTTTTACTTAACCCTTTACAAATGCCGCAAATGCCTTATCAGCTTTACCAATATGTTGTATAAGCCAATCAACCACCTGCTTGTTTATTGTCGAAATAAAAAGTGGACTGGCACCTTCCCGTTCGAACTGCTCCTTTAGATTTTCAAAATTTTTAAGAAAATTATCATGTATTTTTCTGTGGGCATCTCTTTCAGGATAGTTGTACTTTTTGTGCATTTCCTGCTCATCAGTAAAATGAACTATTGTATAGTCCTCAAGAAACTTAATGGTGTTGACAACTTCCTCTTTTCCTTTTCCCTTTATGCATGCCGTAAAAAGCTTATCAATAGCTTCAAAAAGTTTTTTGTGCTGGTCATCTATTTCAGTTATTCCTATAGCAAGGCTGTCTCTCCATTTTATAGCCATTTTCCTGCCTCCAATATTATCAAAATTTGTATGTCTAATATATACCCTGCTAGAATGGTTTAAAACAATTATAATTACCTCATTTTTGATATTTTACCGGTTCTGGGGTCAAGCATTACAATCCAATATCCAAAGGCTCCGTATTTGGGTCTGAATCCTTCCATTTGTACCCAACTGCCTACATTATTAAAAGGATTATCATCTATACTATAAACACCGGGTATTCCGCATATTAGCTTTTCCTTGCCGGGCTGTCTGGTATTCCTTATTCCAAGGATAATATACCTGTACTTATAATGTGCAAGCATAACCTTTGGATTAAATAAAAGATAAGTCTTAATGTTATTCCTGAAAAGAATGTTGTTAAGAAAGCCTGGGCTGTTGATCTTCCACCACCTAAAGCTCCTGTTCCTTGTTCTGAAAGGGTTATATTCCTCGAAGCTGTTATCAAGCTCCTGTTTTAAAAGCTGCATATTGAATGAACGGTCCCTGTCTTCTCCCTGCTGTTCCCCTTCCTCAGATTCATCTACCTTAATAGATGAGATATCGTTAAAATCTTCCTGAATCCTTTTCCATACATTCTGAGCTTCCTCGGATTCCTCTGGTTCCACTGATTCCGATTCTTCAGGCTTCTCTATTTCCCTCTCTTCTTCTTCATAAGAACTTTCATATACGCTTGACAAGCCCTCCTGAAATTTACTTGACAAGTCAGGTATAGGGGCATCCTTTGCAGACAGATTGTCTTCCTCTGCATCTTTATTTGCTTCAAAGTCCCCCCGTTCCTGCTCTGTACTTTCGGATTCAGGCGTTTCAGAGTAGTTTTCACATCCCTCTTCCTCAATAACGGTCCATGGCTGTATATTGATTATCTCTGTCTCATCGATTACCCCATCTTGTTCTGTCAGGGCAGCCTCCGTTTCAGGTTCTTCGGGTATTGCCTGATATATAGTTTTATCCTCAGCCTTGGGTTCCGGTGCTATTTCGTTTTTTGTCGCAGCAGGCTGTTCCAGCAATCTTTCAAATTGCTCTTTCCACACCTGCTCCCCTTTTGTATATGCTACTAAAGGACACTTAACCGTCCCTGAGGCCTTATTATCAGTACTACGGCATATTACTGCAAAAATATTTATTTCCTGCACATTAAGCTTATTTGAACCTATTTCCTCTGAAGGGAAATTTGTTTTCATATCAATTCTTCCGTTGATAGGCTGTATCCGGCATATATCACTATATTTGAGCATATCACCATCTTTATGTATACCGTACAAACTATAGGCTGAATCTTTTTTATCGGATAAATTATTCAGAGAAAGCTGAAAACGAGTATTATCGCCGTTGATTTCCACTTTTATAAATCCGCCGGGGTTTTCCCAATTATTATCCATTGTCTTAAATATATGAAACTGTCTTTCATATGCATTTCCCATTGCAGATTTCTCCTTTTTTAAGCAGATTACTCCTAACAGTAAAAATATATGATATAAATAAAAAAATAAGACTATCTTTTTTGATAGCCTTATTAATTCGCCTTTATTATTTCAAAATCAGGTTTGAAAGCTGTGCAAACTGTGCAACCGTCAAAACTTCTCCTCTGATATTTTCATTTAATCCCATTTCTTCAAGTATTCGCTTTATTTGCTCTTTGCTTTTATTGAAAAATCCCGAATTGGCTAATGCATTCACAAGAGTCTTCCTTCTTTGACCAAAGGATGCCTTTACTATTTTGAAATAAAGGTTTTTGTCAGCAACTTCTACAGGAGGCTCACTTAATATATCTAACCCTATTATTGTTGAATGTACCTCCGGTTGAGGAATAAAACAGTGCGGAGGAACATCAAATATTATTTTGGGATTTGAATAGAACTGGACTGCTACCGAGATAGCTCCGTAGTCTTTGGTACCGGGGCCTGAAACCATTCTTTCTGCAACTTCCTTCTGTACCATGAAAACCATCTTGTCAACGCCTTTTACTTCTTCCAGAAAGCGCATAATTATTGGCGTAGTAATGTAATATGGCAGGTTTGCAACAACCTTTACGCTTTTTGCATTATACAATTCTCTGTACTTCTTTATAATTGCGTCAATATCCGCTTTCATTATATCTTCGTTGATTATGCTGACGTTTGAATAATCGCTTAAGTTGTCATTTAAGGCAGGAATGAGCCTTTTGTCAATCTCTATTGCGGCTACCCCGGCAGACCTTGCTGCCAGCTCCCGGGTCATACTTCCTACACCCGGCCCTATTTCTATTGCAAGTGTATCTTTATCCATATCGGATGCGTCAACTATTCTTTGCACCACACTGAAGTCAGTGAGGAAGTTCTGGCCCAAGGCCTTTGTAAGCTTTAACCCGTGTTTTTTTATTATCTCAGACGTATTGTTTTTAATCATAGGTACTCCTTAACCTTTTAAATTAACACATTGTCAAATATTATAACACAATAGCATCAATTAATATATTCGACTTTTCAAAGAGAAATTATTACGAGATTCATAGAAAAAGAGCCAATCCAATAAACTTGGATTAGCTCTAACAGTCCCTTTAATACTTTTTTATTTTGTTTACATACTTTAAAGCAAATGCCCTATTTCAGTATATAAACTTTTACTTTCCTTACACCCCAGGCATCAACCTGACTGCCTGATTCAAGATAAACATCAATTTTGTTGCCTTTTATTGCTCCTCCTGTATCTGCCGCAACCGCATATCCATAATCGGCTGCCTTCCCGGGAACTTCTATATATACTCTTGTTCCCAAGGGTATTACACTGGGGTCTACTGCTATTATACCCCTTTTTACTCTCGCGCCTGTTGCTGTAATACCAAACCCGGGTTCACCGGGCCTTTTACCTGTGTCTGTAAAAGAAGCTGTATACGAGGTTGCCCTCATATTCATTACCTTTGAAAACCTTATTGTTTCGCCTCTAGATGTCTCGTAGTTTAAAACCGTACCGACTTCAACAATACAATTTAAAGGATTTGTTGATATAAAATCCTTTACAAGCTGTTTAGCGGTCTGCTTTCCATCCTCATAAACTACCTTGTATAACTTTTCTCTGATGCCTTCTTTTCCTTGTCTGACTGTATTTCGTACTCCCTTATCTAATCGGTTGCTCTCTTTTGTAATGGTTTTAAATGGAATAGACGATGTCTCCGTGATTGTTTTCTCCTCCACACGGACAATTGAAATATTCATATTTGATACGATTTTGTCTCCTAATTGAGACCCTACAAACTTGTCATCCGAATCTACACTGATATTATTATCCCTTAAAACTTCACTAACCGTATCCTTATATGTTTTTACGTCCAGCTCTTTCCCATCAACCTTAATTGAAACAGGTACCGCTCTTTTTATGTTTATGACATTCTGATGAATCTTTGTGAGCTTCGCGTCAAACGGCATACTAACGTAGTCTGCTTTGTCAACTTTGATGCCTGTCTGCTCCAATACCTCTTTCACTGTTACTTTCATTGTCTTTATTGCAATGGTATGCCCATTATCGTTGATTACAACGTGCCTATTGAGTCCGTTAAAAACTACGAACCCCGCTGTAACGGATATAACAACGACAATACATATTATTGCAACATCCAATGATCTGATTTTTAGTTTAGAAAAATACCTTTTAATATTCTTCGCAATCGGTATCATAAATCCAACCTCCTGTTAGAAATATTCAAAGGGACTGTGAATATTTTATTCCATACCCATTTTTTTGTCAAATTTATTACCTGTTTATGGAAATAGATTTGTACAAATTCATCCCTTGTAATAAATTATTAACTAGATGTTAGTATACTATTCAGTAAGGAGATTTATGTTCACTTTTAACAACCATATTGCTGAAGCCCGCTAATAAAGAGGGTTTTAAAAAGGAAATATTTGTAAGACTACGGCTTATCTGATACCTCCAGTATAAGCCATTCTTTAGATTGTGTATTGAATTCTACCGTTATATACTTTTCATTCTCACCGTTTTTATAAAGCTTTTCAGCTTGAAGCTGGTCAGGCTTTTCTACCTCTGCAATCACCCTGAACTGAAGTTTTCCCAGATGTTCCTGATCCGTCAACCCGGTAAAAATCTGTGATGATTTAAGGTGAATAGACTTAATTTCCTCTTGATACGTTTTGCTGAAACTAGCAGGATTCTTTATAACCTCATCCTGTGAAGTCTTGCTTACCAATGCACTTGCTACTTTGAAGTTTTTTGTGTTAATTGCCTCAAACCAACTTTTTATAAGTTCATTTATAGGTGCAGTATTCATATTCTTCTTGAATTGAATAATTAAATCTGCGTAATTGCTTATTTGGGCCTTCAAATCTGTATTTTCAAACGAAATACGGTTAAATTCCTCCCTAAGGTCTGAAACAACAGAATTCAAAGATTCAACTTTTTCTGTTAATTCCTTGTTCTTTTTATCAAGAGTATTGTTTTTTTCTCCGAGAGTATCTATTGTAAAGTTTTTAGCCTCTCTTAAATCCTGAAAGTTTTCAAGCTGCTTCTCTCTATCCCAAAGCAGATAATTAAATGATATAAGTAAAGCTATGAGAAATAGAAATACAATAATAATAATAAATCTTTTCATAATTTTTCTCCTTAAATATTAAATTAACATTAAGGGCTTTTATTCTATTATTCTATATTATTTTGAAAACCTTTTTTGCATTAATGAGTGTAGTCTCAGCTACTTCATCCATGCCTACACCTTTAATTTCAGCAATTTTTTCTACTATGTGAACCAAATATCCGGAATTATTGCGTTTGCCCCTGTAAGGTTCCGGTGTAAGGTACGGACAGTCTGTTTCAACAACCAGCTTGTCTAAAGGAACAGCCTCAACAACCTCTTTTATTTTTCTGGAATTCTTAAAGGTTACTGCACCGCCAACCGCAATATATAAATTGTGTTTTAGCATATCCAAAGCCATTTCCCTGCTTCCGGAAAAGCAATGAAATATGCCCCCCACCTGCTGTGCATCTGTTTTTTTGATAATGTTCACAGTGTCTTCGTGTGCATCCCTGTCATGGATTATTATAGGCAGTTGAAGCTCCTTTGCCAGATCAATCTGTCTCTCGAACCAATACCTTTGGATATCTCTTGGTGAATTATCGTAATAATAATCAAGTCCAATCTCTCCGATTGCCACAACTTTTCTGTTCTGGGCTAATTTTTTTATATTTTCAATTACTTCCTCATTCATCTCTTCCGCATAGTGAGGATGTATACCCAAAGCAGCATATACAAAATCATATTTGCCGGAAAGCGCTATGGAGGCATCAAGAGAATTAATATCGGCAGAAGCATTTAGGATATATGCTATCCCATTGCTGTGAAGTTCCTGAAGAAGACTGTCCCTGTCCTCATCAAATTTATCATCATCATAATGTGCATGTGTATCAAATATCAAAACTATCACCTGCTCGATTTTTATTAAGATTGCTGTCAATTTGAATCTTTTTGTGCAAACATGGTATAATTTATCCGGTGCTTTATCATTTTAAGCCGAAAATTGTGTATTGCTACTGATACTACTATACATATTTGTATTGAATTTTTCAAGCACCATGATTAGAATACAACTGTTTAAACAATAAGGCATATGGAAAAAATCTAGTCTGGAATATTTTATTTAGGGGATAAATTATGAGAAACATCATAGGCTCTATGCGTTTCATAAACAGATACGTTAAAAGAATAAATCCCATCGTTGAGGAAAAGTCCGAAGAGTATTACAATTACACCGGGCGTATAGTAAAATACAATATTAAAAAAAATGCTGTGGAAGCCTTGAAACAAAGTAGTTTTGATATGGCCATTTCATCGGTTTGCACTTTTTGGCCGGGTGTTAATGTCAAGCTTGCTTCAGAGGTTATTTTTTCGTTTATGGCTATTATACGCTACCTGAATAAAATCTGTGAAAATTCATCAGTAATAACGGAGGCCTTTATCAGAGTGGCATTTTCTTCATTAAAGGATGCTGCAAATATACGTAATGAATCCTTTGAGAAATATTTTACCTTTTTCCCTTCAAAGGATGATAATGGCTACCTTAGTATTCTTGTTGAAAAGTGCCGTCAAAAAATTCAGCTTCTACCTTCATATGATATTGTCAGAGACTCCATATCTGCATATCTTGCATTGTACATAGACCTGCAGGTAACAAAATACTCCTCTAACGATAATGAAAAGGAAGTAAACCTGATTAGGTGGAGTACAGCGCACGGTCAGAAGTATCCTGACCTGACCAACTGGGAATTTTGTATGTGCATAGATTCAGGACTTGATATACTGCTTCTTCTATCACTTGCAACCAATCCCAATTTGAGTGAGGAGGATGCCGAAAATATTAATACCGCTTTCTTCCCTTGGGTAAGCTGCATACATAAGATTTTGGAATGCTACCTTAAATATAATGACGATCTTTCTTCCGGTAGCCTGAACTATGTTTTTTATTACGGGAGTCTCAAAGAATACGAGGACAGAATTGAATTCTTTACCGACAAAGCTCTGTCTATTAGAACCGGGTACAGAAGCAATATAAAATCGGTGCTCAAAATCCTTTTGAGCTTGTTTATCACAGACCCCAAAGCAAGCGAAGGTATGAACAAAATTACAAGCAAAGGATTGTATAAGTCAGGCGGAAAAGGTATGTGGCTATATTCCCTAGCCGCTAAAATTCTTAGATCTCTGAATAAGTTCTAACCGAATACAAACTGACAGGCCCACACTGATGCGATAACACTTATAATATCAGCCATTATGGCAGCGATAAGGGTATACCTGATATTTTTTATTCCTACCGAACCGTAATAAACCGCCAGGGTATAAAAAATTGTTTCTGTTGAACCCATCATTGTAGCTGCAACCCTTCCGGCATAGGAGTCTGGCCCAAAGGATTTGATAATCTCCGTTACAAAAGCAAAGGACGCACTTCCTGATATGGGACGTAGTAATGCCAGCGGCGCAACCTGCGGAGGCATTCCCAGTAAATCTGTTACAGGTCTCAGCAGAAGTATCAGACTATCCATTGCGCCGGATGCCTTGAAAACTCCTACTGCAACCAGAAGTCCTACCAGTGAGGGAATTATTTTTATTATTGTGTCTATTCCGTCCTTTGCACCTTCTACAAATACATCATAAGCTTTTACTTTTTTTAATACTGCCACCCCAAGTATTACTACAAATATTGCCGGAACAGCGTAGTCAGACAAGTGTCTTATTAAACCCATACTCCACCACTTTTCTCTAATTGTCTTTTTTCCATACTGCCGACAGCATCTTTGCAGCTATAATACCCATGATAGTTGCACAGACGGATGCTATCCATATGCATATGATTATCTCAGCAGGTTTTTTTGAGCCCTCAGAGGTTCTGAGTGCAATTATATTTGCAGGTACCAGTTGAATCGCTGCTGTATTTAAGACCAGAAACATACACATTGCATTGGTAGCTGTTTTTTTATCCTTATTTATACTCTGCAATTCCTTCATAGCCTTTAGCCCTAATGGTGTAGCGGCATTTCCCAAACCAAGAAAATTTGCAACAAGATTCATTACTATAGCGCCTAAAGCCGGATGATCTTTTGGTATTTCAGGAAAAAGGAACCCTAAAACCGGCCTTACTGCACGTCCTATTATTCTGATAAGTCCGCTTTTTTCGGCTATTTTCATTAACCCCGTCCAAAGGCACATAACTCCCAGCAAGCCTATGCAAACAGTGACAGCAGTCTGGGCAGAATCCATTGCAGCCTTTGTTACATCATCAAGTCTGCCGTTTACAATCCCGAATGCAAAGCCTATCATTAACAGCCCAATCCAAATATAGTTAAGCATAAATACCTCTTTTCTGGCCGCTAAATGGAAACGTTACCTCTAGTTATATATGCCTGGACACATTCATTTATGAAACAGAATTTTAGTTTTTTTTGTCGAATATCTTCTAAACTAACAAATAATTTTCCAGTATTATTTTTCAATCTCTGTAAAAATTGAAACAAACTAAAATTTTAACAATTTCGTAACATTTTAAGTATTTTATTCATTTTTATTAAAAGCCCTGAATTAACTGGGTTATAAAGTATTTAAATAACAAAAATAACAAAAAATTTGAAAATTTATGAGTTGACGTTTATTGGAATTTATGGTATTATAAATTCGAAGTTTGTCGAAATATGTAGTGCATATGAGGAGGTCAATTTTGATGAAATCTACTGGTATTGTAAGAAAAGTTGATGAGCTGGGAAGAGTTGTTCTTCCAATCGAGCTCCGCAGAACATTGGACATCGCAGAAAAGGATGCTTTAGAAATCTACGTTGATGAGGCAACCATTATATTGAAGAAATATGAGCCTGCATGTATCTTCTGTGGTAATGCCAAGGATGTAATCGTATACAAGGGTAAGAATATCTGCCCTGAGTGTATGAAAGAACTAAAGAAGTAATAAATTATTATTACAGAAAAACAAAAGTAGAAGGAACCCGTGAAAGTTTTCACAGGTTCTTTTTATTTTTTCATAACGACATTATATACGTCTCTTTTATTTAAACCCCTGTCCTCAGCGGCTTTTTTTATTGCATCCTTTTTTGTAAGACCCTCTTCAATGTATCTGTTTACATGATCTTCTATGCTGATTTCAGAGTATTTGTCCCGTTCCTGCTCAGCAAGGAATTCTTCATCCTGTCCCTCAATTATGACAACAAACTCACCTTTTGGAGCTTCTTCCTGAAATCGTTCCATCGCTTCGAATAAGCTGCATCTTATGACCTCTTCAAATTTTTTGGTAAGCTCTCGTGCAAGAGCTATCCTTCTGTCTCCCCATGCATTGTACATATCCTTTAAAGTATATGGCAGTTTATGAGGAGCTTCATAAAATATAATTGTTCTGGTTTCATTTTTCAGCTGTTGGAGTCTTTCCTGTCTAGACCTCTTATTCATGGGAAGAAAACCTTCAAATACAAACCTTCCGGCAGGCAGCCCGGATATAACCAGCCCTGTAACCGCTGCAACAGGCCCGGGAATCATTGTGACTTCAACACTGTTTTCTATTGCAAGCTTTACCAAATCCTCTCCGGGGTCTGATATTCCCGGACTTCCCGCATCAGATACCAGAGCAATGTTTTTGCCAAGAAGCAGCTGTTCTATAAGATAGTTGCCCTTTACTACCTTGTTATGCTCGTAATAGCTTACAAGAGGTTTTTTTATCTCAAAGTGATTTAAAAGCTTGATTGTCTGTCTGGTATCCTCTGCTGCTATAAAATCAACTTCTTTCAGGGTGTTTATTGCTCTGAAAGTTATATCCTGCAGGTTACCAATTGGTGTTGCTACCAGAAAAAGTTTACCCTTTTCGCTCAATTTGTCTTTCCTCTTCTCTTCCATATATTTTATTTATCTCATCCGAGTATGTTCCGTCCGAGTTATATACATATAACGGTTCCAATACCTTAAGTTCAGGATTGCCCCCTCTGTTTCCCTTAATAAGCAGCATGTTTGGTTTCTTGCCGGGTTTTGGATGTACCAGTCTTAAATATTTTGGCTCAATTCCGTTATTCCTCATGCTGCATATGATATCAGCCAGTCTTTCCGGCCTGTGTACCATTGCAAGCTGTCCACCCGGCACCAGTAATGCCGCAGCCGCACTTACAACATCCTCCAGACTGCATAAAATCTCATGTCGGGAAATTGCCTTGCTGTCCATGGGATTTACCAATCCGCAGCCCTTATTGGTGTAAGGAGGATTGGAAACTACAACATCAAAACTGGATTTCCCAAAATACTCCCGATAAAGTTTTATGTCCCCTTGAACTATCTCAAGCCTGTCTGAAAGTTGATTCATGAGTACACTTCTGGACGCCATCTCAGCCATTTCTTCCTGAATCTCAAGTCCAACAATCTTGGCCGCCTTTGTTTTCCCTGCCAGAAGTACCGGTATTATCCCTGTTCCCGTTCCTATATCAAGAACTTTGTTGTTTCGCTTAACATCAGCAAAATCAGACAACAGTACTGCATCCACTCCAAAACAGAATTTTTCTGTATTTTGTATCAGCTTGAGTCCGTTGAGCTGAAGGTCATCAATACGTTCCTTTTCTTTGATAGTAACCAAAAGTACACCCCTTATAATAGTTTTATTCCCGAAAAAAGGGCCAAATAAAGGATGACCCTTTATCTGACCCTTATTACCCGAGACTTATTTCTGTTGAGGAGCATCAACAGGACATACGTTTGCACATGCACCACATTCTATACAAGTATCCTCATCGATTACATAAACACTATCACCAGCAGTTATGCATGATACTGGACACTCTGATTCACATGCTCCACAGCTAATACAAGCATCAGTTATTGAATATGCCATTTTTTAACACCTCCTAAATATTAAGGAAAACAAATATCTTACTATTTGCTTTTCGCTACTATTTTACCACCTATTATACTGATTGACAAACTATTTTGCCATCTCTTTTAATCTTCCAGTTGCTTAAGGGCTTCAATGTCTATATCATTGTCGTCGCTGGTTGTTGCGTCTTTTATTACTTTTATTTCTCCATCCTTGAAATTATATACTCTCAAGTCGGATTCATTACCAATGTCCAGTTTGACTTTAAGAATTTCCTTTAATAATATTACTTCCACAACAGTTCCTTGACCTTCAGGAGTTTCAACTATTGCTCCAACTTTAGGAACTCTGGCAAGCAAATCTTCATACGCTTCCTGTTCATATTTGAGACAGCACATAAGTCTTCCGCAAGTGCCTGAAATCTTGGTTGGATTCAGGGACAAGGACTGTTCTTTTGCCATTTTTATTGAAACAGGCTGGAATTCTCCTAAAAATGAATTACAGCAAAGCACTCTGCCGCATATTCCTATTCCACCCATCATCTTCGACTCATCTCTTACACCAATCTGGCGAAGCTCTATCCTGGTTTTAAAAACTGATGCCAAATCCTTTACAAGCTCTCTGAAATCAACTCTTCCATCCGCTGTAAAATAAAACAAGACCTTGTTGTTATCGAATGTATATTCTACGTCTATAAGCTTCATTTCCAATTTGTGGTCGTTGATTTTTTGCAGGCATATGTTGAATGCATCTTTTTCTTTTCTGTCATTTTCCTCAGCATGGACAATATCTTCTTCGGTTGCTATTCTGATAACCTTTTTCAGGGGAGCAACTATCTCTGACTCGTCCACTTCTCTGTTGGGAACAACAACCAATCCGAATTCTATTCCCCTTGCAGTTTCAACTATGACATTCTGGTTCAGATCTATCACTAATTCGCCGGGATCAAAATAGTATATCTTGCCTGCTTTTTTAAACCTAACTCCTACAACCTTTACCATCTATAAAGTTCCTTTCTACAATACATAAAAAGTTTACGTATTATTTGCCTGTTTAATTTTCATAAGCATAACTTCTATGGCCAGCTGGAAATTGGCATTACTGTCCAAGCCCTTACGGGCGTCCCATACTGCCTGTATGCATTTTAAAACATGTGAAAAGGATACTCCCACATTCCTAATAATCATATCTTTTTTATCTGAATTTATCAATAGACTTGTATCACCAGTCTCCTTGTAAATTAGTAAATCTCTGAAATACAATAGTATTACATGCAGTACATAGCCTACCCTGTCATTATTTTTTTCAAACGTTTCATAAAACTTAAACAGGTCAGCGTCTCCATCTGATACAAGCTTTGAAGTAAATTCAAGTACTTCTTCACGTAATTCAAGGTAATGTGACGATTCAGCAAGCTCCAAAGCTGTACCTGCCACACCGTCAGCATATGAAACGATAAATTCCCAGTCAGGTTTTCTAATCCCATAGTTTGACTCAAGAATTTCCATAACGTCTTCACGGGACAATCTGTTAAATAGTATTCTCTGACATCTGGAACGTATAGTTTGTGCTACTGCCGCCGAAGATTGGACTGTTAATATAAATACTACATAGGGGGGCGGCTCTTCCAGAGATTTTAGCAGTGCATTTTGTGCCTGAATAGTCATAGCATCAGCATCGTTTATGATAATTACCTTGTATTTGGAATAAAGAGGCCTTATAACAAGTCCCTTTAATATATTTCTTATCTCCTCGACGCTGATGCTTTTATCTTTTTGAATTATTTCATGAAAATCCGGATTTGAGGCTTCCTTGTATAACTGACATGATTTACATCCACCGCACGGGAATTGCTCCTCACTGCACATTAGCATTGAGGCAAATTTCAGTGCAGTATCTCTTTTTCCGACTCCATCCGGGCCTTCAAAAATATATGCATGACTTACATTATCTTTTTGTACTGCAGCTCCTAATGCGGATAGTATTCTTTGGTGCCCTAACATTTTGCCTCCGTAATGTCATAAAAACAAGTCAAGTATCAATCCCCTGATATCATCAAGTTTTTTAAGTATGCTAATGTTGTCTTGTTGTGATTTAAGTACTTCATTTGTCAGTTCAATAAGTTCTTCATTTATTTTTTTTATAATTGCATAAACCCTGTGCCTACCTCTTCTATCCAGGAAGTTTTTCTTCATAAAATTATGTGAATGTGAAACCGCCTCATCAAGAAATTCAGAAATCAATTGCTTGTAAACCTTCAATTCCCTGATGTCAGTCTTTTTTCCAAGCTTTTTGCCCTGACTCTCTATTTTATCAGCAAGTACTTTAACCCTCTCTTCATAATTCTTGGTTTCAAGTTTTCTTAGCTGAGATGAAAAAGTTGCATCCCTCTCATTTCTTATAGTTCTTTCATCTCTGCCAGCCAAAGCAGAAATATTTGTGCGGTTATCGGACGAATCCTGTATCTTAATGGGAATCGGAATCACCTTCTTAAGCTTATTTTAAACCTTGTGGAACTTTTCTACGTCAACTACAAAAATTGTAGCTCCGCCTACCGTTACTTCAACGGGATATGGCATAAACATTCCGTTTATACCTCCGGATGAGGCCGGCGTATTTATAACCTGTCTCCTGCTTTTTGACTTCTTTTCTATAATGGCAATCACATCATCCAGCTTATCTTCATCTACACCTACAAGTAAAGTGGTATTTCCTGCCTTTAGGAAACCTCCGGATGAACACATTTTAGTAACACTAAAGCCGTTTTTGTTAAGTTCCTCCATCACCCTGTGACCGTCTTCATCATGTACAATAGCAAACACCAGTTTCATCATAATCCCTCCTTAAATATAGTCTGGTTTTTAAAGTATTTCCTTCAGAAATATCTTTATTTGTGAAGATATTTCTTCTATTGATTTTGAAGCATCTATTGTCTTAATCCTGTCGGGATATAATAATGACATTTTCCTGTAACCCTCATACACCCTCATATGAAAGTCCATTTTTTCCTGTTCTATTCTGTCTGCCCCCGTAGATTTTATCCTTCTTTCTATTGCCAAACGCGGGTCAATGTCAAGAAAAAATGTAATATCGGGTACTACACCGTCAACTGCGGCTCTATTGACATCCGCCACAGTTTTAAGGTCAACACCTCTGCCGCACCCCTGATATGCATAGCTTGAATCTACAAACCTGTCGCATATAACATATTTACCACTTTCTAATGCAGGCCTTATGACCTGAAAGACATGCTGGGCTCTGGCTCCAGCGTAAAGCATCATTTCTGTTAAAGGGGAAATATCAGTATTTTGTGGATCAAGTATCAAATCCCTGATCATCTCGCTGATTTCGGTACCCCCGGGCTCTCTGGACAACACTACGTCAATGCCGGCAGCCTTTAGAAATTCTTCCATCAACTTAATCTGAGTTGTCTTTCCAGACCCGTCAGTTCCCTCAACAGTTATAAACAAACCTTTACGCATTATCTTACCTCCAACTGTTTTATCTTTTGTCTGATACAAAAATTATAACACATTATTTTACAACTTGGACACTATTATTATTGCCAACACCATTAACCTTTCCGCCTAGTTTGATAATGGAGTCTATGTAGCTTATCTTATTACTGTCAATTATTTCTCCCGGGTAAAGAACCGGAATACCCGGAGGATATGGAGTGACTACTCCTGCACATATCCTTCCCAAACAGGATTTTAATTCCTTTTGCTCCTTATGTGCAGCATAGGCTTCATACGGACTTAATACCTGTAAAGCATCATATGGTTTCTGTCCTGTCAAACTTCGTATTTTTTCTGCTTGCCTTCCCCACTCATCATTAAAAGGTATTTGAGCCAGTTTTGACAAACTTTCATTAAGCCTGTCAAAAGTCTGCTTTTTATCAGCTGTTGTTGTAATTAAAACAAGGTTTTCATAATCAGCCATTTCTACCTGAACCGACAACTCAGCTCTTAGCACTCCTTCTGCATCATATCCGCTTATACCAAGCCCTGATGTATTCAATACCAGCCTTGTTGGGTCCTGTATTGTATTAATACCCAGATACTTGCCTTCTAAAACCTTATAACCATGTATTTCAGCAATCCTGTTCTTAAAAGCATTGATTTCTTCAATCAAATGAAAGAGTTTTTCTTTTCCTTCCGTTTGCATAAGCTCTCTTGCAATATCCAGATACGTCATTATAATATATGAAGGACTTGAAGTTTGGAGCATGGCTAAGTTAAATCTGATTTTTTCAATGTCTATAAGGGAGCCGTTTATGTGCATATACGCACCCTGTGTAACAGCCGGAAGTGTTTTATGAGCACTTTGTATTACAATGTCTGCTTTGTATTGGTTTGCTGAAGGAGGTAGCAGAGGGCTGAATACCAGGTGCGCTCCGTGAGCCTCATCCACTATCAATGGTTTTCCGTATGAATGAACTATTTTTACTATAGTTTCAATATCGCTGCATATACCGTAATAATTAGGCCTTGTTATGAGTACAGCGGCTGCTTCAGGGTGCATACGAAGAGCCTTTTCTATACTTTGTGCTGTTACTCCTTCATTTATTCCAAACTTACTGTTGTATTCGGGGTATATAAATACCGGTTCTGCCCCGGACATTATCAGCCCTGACACTACAGATTTATGTGAATCTCTTCCTATTATTATTTTTTGGCCCCTTGTGCAAACACTCATAATCGCAGCCTGAATCCCGCAGGTTGAACCATTTACAAGAAAAAAAGTATTGTCTGCTTCAAACGCCCTCGCTGCAAGCTCTTGAGCCTCTTTTATTATCCCCTCGGGATAATGAAGGTTGTCTGTTCCGTCAATCTCTGTTACGTCAAGTTTGAGAATGTCCGTAGCAAGTTCCTGTGGAACTCCTCTTGACAACTTGTGACCAGGCATATGAAATATATTTATATTTTCTTTTTCATATTTTCTCAAATAATTATATATTGGCAAATTATTCACTTTTGCACCCTTTTCCATGTTAAACCGCAGTTTACGTATTTCAAGCCGGGTATGACTTGTTTCCGCCAACACCCGGCCTGCATAACCCGGTTCATATATCTATTTTACTTTTTAAAGGCTTTATTTACAATATGCAGTCCTAAGACCCCTCTGTAAAGGGTTTTATAAACATAGTGTAATGGAATCTCTGTGCATTAAAACGATACTTCTCCATAAGCTCAGGCCCACAGCTGTTTGAGCCTATTCCGCTTTGTGCATAATCTATGCATAGTACAGTATTTCCACACTTCTCCAGTTCAAAATTATGAAGCTTACTTGTCAGCTCCTCCTGAGTATAGTGAGATGCATTAAAGCTAAAAGGCTCATCTCCGGTTATCAGCAACCCGAGACCACAATTTGATACCAGCTTTACATAATGGCACCCCCAGTGGCTTCCGTTTTCCTGGGGTTTCAGGTAGTCTTCATGCATTCTCCCCACATTGGCTTTAAAGCTTCCCATAAATGACGACCTTCTTTTATCTGCATAGCTCTCATACGGACCGTATCCAAAGTATTCAACATTGCTGATGTACTCCGGAAGAAATAATCTCAGGCCGAACCGGGGCAGAAACGGCATTTCCATATTCCTTTCCACCTGCATGTTAACTGATATAAGTCCATTCTCTGCTATATTCCACTCTGTACTGATACTCAGTATTCTCTGTATGTGAACCGCCAAAAGGGATAGTTCTGTAATTATCCTTATATTACCAATTTCCTTAAATACATGAGTATTGTATGATCGGGACAAAGTTCTGTCATAGCCGGCCTCTTCCCATTTATGCCGGACATTTCTGTCATTGTCCGTAGGTGCCCTCCATATATTGTAATTCATTGGCTTCTCAAGGATTACATTATTGTCGTATACTATTTTATCAAACACACCAGTCATTTTATTAAAGGTATATCTAAAGTTTTTCCCCATTATTACGACGTTCCTGTCGGATTCTACCAAGGATAGTTCTCCACTCTCTGAATTTGATTCTCCCAAAATATCTGTTATCTTATCCTCCTGTAGTCCAACCTTGTCAACTTCCAGCTTAACCTGATCAAAACCAAGTTGATAACCGCTGTTAACAAACTGTGTATCCGTCTTTTGTATATAATCAAATTTTATATAGCAGTCGCCTTCTTCCCCATCAGGCAGGCCAATGCTTATGACTTTTTTCTCATGGGGTGGTATATCCAGTAGATTGGGATCATCTATAATACCTTCCGATATAACCTCTCCGTTTTTGGTTACTTCATAGGAAATATACAAGAAATCTTTTGCATTAATAAAATCAAGCATATTTCTAAAGGTAAATTGGCCGTCTTTAGAATTCTCACTTACTAGTCTTAGCGGTCTAAGAACATTTTTATATTCCAGCAGCCCTGTATGAACTCTTCTGTCAGGATAAACCAAACCATCCATACAAAAGTTTCCGTCATGAGGAAATTCACCAAAATCTCCGCCATAAAAATACTTTTTCCTGCCATCTTCAGTTCTTCCCATATAGACAGCATGGTCGCACCATTCCCAGATAAATCCCCCGCATAAGCCATCATATTTTTCTATCTGTTCATGGTATTCCTCAAGATCACCCGGGCCGTTACCCATAGCATGAGAGTACTCGCACAAAATAAAGGGTTTGGTGACATTCTCCTGAAAATATTCAATTATATCCTCACATGAGGCATACATACGACTGTACAAATCCAAACCACTGAAATCAGCATCATAGCACTCCGGCGGATACAAAGCACTTTCATAATGGGTAAGTCTGCTGATATCATAACTTTTGAGCCACTTTAACGCACTCTCAAAATTCCTGCCATATCCGGACTCGTTTCCAAGAGACCATATAACAACACAAGGGTGATTCTTATCTCTTATAACACAACTTTTTACCCGGTCTGTAATAGCTTCTTCAAATTCCGGGTCATGTGCCAGCATGGGAAATGCTTTTCCATCCTGCCAGCCTCCAAAAAGTGCAGTTGTGCCATGAGATTCAATATCTGCTTCGGCAATGACATAGAATCCATATTTATCGCATAATTCGGTAAACAGAGGAGAGTTTGGGTAATGACTTGTACGAATAGCATTTATATTGTGCTGCTTCATTAGCATTAAATCCCTCAACATATCTTTAACATCTACCGCCGGCCCTTTTACAGGATCAGAGTCATGTCTGTTTACACCCTTGAATTTTATTTTTTGACCATTCAGGTAAACAATACCTTTCTCAACTTTTATTTCACGAATTCCTATCTGAACTGAAATAGTCTCAAATTCTGACTCCAGTACAAGAGTATAAAGATTGGGGATTTCAGCACTCCACAACTTTGGATTATCTATTTTAATACTCAGGTTATTTCCCTGTGCCTTTCCCCGGGCTTCAATATTCCCATTGCTATTATCCTCAAGCCTATATTCTATGCTGGGAACACTTCCTGTGAAATCCATGTCAACCCTTATTTCAGCACTTTTATAGTTCTCGTTCAGTGAAGTTTTTACAAAGAAATCCCTTATATGATTCTCCGGTCTAAGAATAATATAAACGTCTCTGAATATACCTGATGTCCTGAATTTATCCTGATCTTCAAAGTAACTGCCATCACACCATTTAAGTACAAGGACTGCTATTGTGTTAGTTCCTTCATGTACATAATCAGTTATATCAAATTCACTGGTAGAATGAGAAATCTGACTGTAGCCTATAAAATTACCATTAATCCATAGATAGAAGCATGAATCGACTCCCTCAAAATTAATATATTTCTTCATTCCCATCCAACTGCTGTCTGCATTAAACTCTCTGACATATGCACCGCACGGGTTATCTACGGGAACATATGGAGGGTCATATGGAAAAGGATACTTTATATTTGTATATTGATGCTTGTCGTAACCATGGTTTTGCCATACAGAAGGAACAGGTATCTTGCCAAATCCTGAGCGGTCATATTCGGGTAAGTAGAATTCATCTGTTATATTGTAGACGCTTTTGAAATAAAGGAAATCCCACTCTCCGTTTATTGAATGAAATCTTTTTGAATTTGTTCTGTCACTGTTCTTATTGATATCCCCCGGCGGATAAGGTATATAATATGCCCTTTTTTCCATCGTCCCTACATGAAGTTCTTTAGGGTTTTCAAAATAATTTTTTATTATCATTTTTTCACAATCCTTTACGGTTTGGTTTACAGCCTAAGCCTTGGAGTATTTTAATTAAATTATAACTCTAATTACTGTAACCGATTTTATCAACTTTACAAAATTAGTATGTGCAAAGATTTAATTATTGAACCCCAATGAAAAAAAGAATAAAAAAATATTACCGGACAAAATCGAAGTTTGAGAAGGTCAATCGTCCGGTAATATTATATAACACTACACTACTACTCTTAAATTTTTAATTTGACAGTCTCATTTGAGCTATCAATAGTAAAACCAATCTTTATCCCATGGCAGGAAACCTCATAATCACCAAGGAATCCGGAAACCTTAATTTCTCCGTTTTCATCAGTCATGTACGTAGTAGGTTTCAGCCACCACTCACCTTTTACAAGTTTGTGTAATTCATCATATGCAGGCTTAACCCTGTTATCAACAGTTATAAAGCCTGATGGTGCACCAAGCCAAGCTCCATCTGCAAAATCCCACCAAGTAATGGATTCAACCTTTGGATTCGCCAAAAGTGTCTCGTAATGCGATATAACTTCTCTGGCTTGTCTGTCCTCACCTTCAGCTGTTGAAGGCCATTCTTTTACTTGATAATCATTCAAGTCTTCAATTTCAGGCGGTATCAACTTTCCTGAAACCAAAGTATTTTCTGTAAAATGAAGCGGGAGGTTAAATCTGGAGAACCTTTCGAGTACCTCCAAAGTCTTTTCCACACCCCAGTAGCCCTGATGCATATGAGATTGTATTCCGATTGCATCAATAGGTACTCCGGCCTCAATAAGCCCTTCCAACAGAATCGCATAGGATTCGGAAGTATTGAAGTCGTTAATCAACAGTGTCGCACCCGGATTTGCTTTCTTGGCTTCATTGAACACTTTACTAACCAGCTTTATACGTCCAAGCTCCTTGCAAATCCTTGTGATTCCATTATCATATTTATCAAAAACAGGCATGATAACAACTTCATTTATTGCATCCCAAATATCTATTAAGCCTTTAAACTCTGAAACATCACGATTAATACGATTCATCTGAGTCGCAAGTATTTCTTCATTTGTCATATCTAGCAGCCAAGGTGCTGTGACAGTGTGCCAGCACAACGGATGCCCTTTTAACAGAAGTCCATGTGAAGCCAGCCACTGAGCTGCCTTCTTTGTTTCATTTATCATGGGCTGACCTTTTACGCGTTCATATAAACCCCAATAAAAAGGTACGGTCGTGTAGTTAAACAAACTAAAAAACTTCTCAAATCGTTGTTCTGCACGTTCTTTTTCTTCATCCTTAAATATATTATTAACATATGGAATCGCATCAAATTGTGCACAACCAAATAGGAACTTATGCTTGGTTTGTTCAACAACAACTTCTGTATTTTTTAAAGTGCTACCGTCTGGTCCCGAAAGTTTAATGGTCTTTGTTGCTATTCTATGGCTATACTTGCTGTTACTAACTATACTCATTATTCCTTCTCCTTCACGGAAATGGGATTATTCTTTAACTCCACCAACATTCAAACCTACTACGAAGTATCTTTGCAGGAATGGGTATACAACAATTATCGGAACAGCTGCTACTATTGTGATAGCTGCCCTTATAGATAAGGACGTAACCATAGTATCTGCAGTTTGCGAATTTGCACCTACACCTGCTGCCAAAGCAGGATTTGAATTAAAATTCTGTGTCGAACTCAGCAGCTTCATCAACTCATATTGCAGCGTGCTAAGGTTCTGCTTCGATGAACAATACAGGAAGGTATCAAACCATGTATTCCATGCACCAACTGCAACGAACAATGCAATTGTAGCCAGTACCGGTTTACAAAGTGGGAAGATTACCTGCATGAATATTCTGAAATCTCCTGCTCCATCGATTCTTGCAGATTCAACAAAGCTTTCAGGTATACCTATAATAAAGGTTCTGATAACAATCATGTTAAATGCTGCTATCATTGACGGCAGTACATATACCCAGAAGCTGTTCAACAAATGCAAGTTCTTTATCAGGAAGTAATTCGGTATTATACCTGCATTAAAGTACATTGTTAATACAAATATTATTGTTATAGGCTTTCTGAATACATATTCCTTTCTGCTTAACGTAAAGGAAAGCATTGTTGTAAGGAATAAATTTGCCAATGTTGAAAGTACTGTTCTTTCTACTGATACCAAAAATGCATGAAATACGTTGCCTCCTATGAATATAGCCTTATAATTCTGCAGTGAAAATTCTCTAGGCCAAAGATATATTCCACCTCTTAAAGTATCAACACCATTGTTAAAAGATATTGCAAGTGTATTTAAAAATGGATAGAGAGTTACAATCATAAGTGTAGCCATGAAGACAAAATTAAATGTGTTAAAAACTACGTCTCCTATCCTTACGGGTTTTCGTTGATTAATCATAGTACCTCCTTAGATAAGCCTTTCTTCGCCTAATCTCTTAGCAACATTATTGGCAAGGAATAGCATAATAATTGCAATTACACTCTTAAATATACCAGCTGCTGTTGCAAGCGAATAATTGAACTGGTTAATACCATACTTGATAACATAAATATCTATAGTTTCAGACCAGTCTAAAACAGGCCCCTTTCCTAACAGGTACTGAATTTCAAAACCTGCTTCCATAACATGACCTATAGACATTATCAGAAGTACTACAAAGGTAGCTTTAATTCCCGGAAGTGTAACATGCCACATTTTTTTAAATCTTCCGGCTCCATCCAAGCCCGCTGCCTCATATAGAGCAGGGTCGATGGCAGTTATTGCGCCAAGGTAAATTATAGTATTCCATCCAAGTTCTTTCCATACGTTGGTGGCACCTACAATTCCCCAGAAGTATTTTCCTTCACTTAACCAATTAATTGGAGAATTAATTATACCTAATTTCACCAGTACTATGTTTACAATACCACCCTCGGTTGAAAGGCAAGTAGCCACAATACCTGTTACAATTACCCAAGATAAAAAGTGCGGTAAATAAGATATAGTCTGAACAGTTCTCTTGAAGAAAATGTTCTTAATTTCGTTTAGAAGTAATGCAAGTACTATTGCTGTAACATAACTTAGAATCAGGTTTATAAAACTCATGCTAATTGTATTTCTGAAATCTCTTATGAAATTATCATCTTTAAAAAGATATTTGAAATTTTGGAGACCAACCCACTTTTGTTCAAAAAAGCCTTTTGCCGGTTTATAATTCTGGAAAGCCATGAGCCAGCCCCAAATCGGTACATATGAAAATATTAAAATATAAATGAGCATCGGTACGGACATGAATATAAGCTGCTTTTGCTTTACAAGCGTGTTCCAGGTTATTTTATGTCCCGTCATTTTCTTGCCTTGTAGTTTATTATCAGCTAAAGCTGTTACATTATTAGCCATACTGCCTCCCAGTAAATCAAGTCATTGGATTTTTTAAAATATCCATTGGAGCATAATTAATATGCTCCAATGGACTTTAACTATCTCTTACTTCCAGTTCTCAGCTCTCCACTTGAGTTGATCATTAATTCTATCAACATATGCTTGAATATCTTCTTTGTGGAGTTGATTTACATATTCATCCCATACACTGTCAAACTTATCTGGTTTAGCAAGTATTGCCTTTGGTAAGAACTTAGTTGCAATATCTCCAGCTTTTGTGTTTGCCATGCTTGCAGGTGAACCGTCAACAAGATCTATCTGCCATGCTGGGTATGAAATTCTGTTTTCAGGAGCTGGGCTGAAGAAATCAGACTGTTGATCATATCCGTATGCCTTTAAGAAATCTTTGTCGTACTGGTCAAGTGCATCATAGTATTCTTTTGGCTGTCCGCCTGGGCCGGTAGCATTTCCATCGCTGAATGTACCTTCCATCTTAGGAGCATAGTACCAGAGAGTATGAGCCATGTTTCCAAGTCTCCATGTCTGGTCATTGTAATTTACACGTTGTTCAGGAGTCATGTAGAATGAACCCTTATCGTCAACTTTGTAATCTTCACCTTCGATTCCCCAACCGAGGATCTTCTGCCATTTTTCTGTCAGTAATGCATCGAAGAATTTAACTATTCTTGCAGGGTCTTTTGCGCTCTTTGTAATAGCATAACCTGTGTTAACATTAAGAACAGGTCTATCCATGTAGTAATCCTGTGTTCCTTCATCGAATACTACAGGCAATGGAGCATATGTTCTTTCAAACTTCTTCTGAGTCTTTAATGTTAATTCAGCATTGCTGAAATTCCAGTGCTGGTCGAACATACCAAGAACTCTACCGCTTGAAAGCTTAGCTATATATTGGTCATAGTTCATTGTAAATGATTCTGGGTCAAGTAGGCCCTTAGCATTTACTTCATTAAGTTTCTTGTAATATCTCTTTGCATAATCCTTATCCCAGAAGAATTCTGCAGTATTAGTCTTATTATCAACTACAACACCGCCATCGTTTGGATGACCAATCAAATGTTGAGGTGGATTCTTTAGACAGAAATCTCTCCAACCTTCTGAAAGAACTTCAAATCCAATTGTTGGTTGCCCGTCGATTGTAGGATTCTTTGCTTTATACTTTTCTATAAGATCGAAGTACTGGTCAAGAGTTTTAACTTTTGGGTAACCAGCATCCTTCAGTACTGCTTTTTGCATAAAGAAAGCAGGTCCTTCATTAACATTTATACTAAAATCATTATAATATACACCGTAGCCAGGCATTACATAAAAATGTCCGTCTGTAACGTCCTTTACTTTATTCTTATAAGGATCAAAATGCTTCTTAAGGTTTGGAGCATCCTTTTCGATTATGTCCTCTAAAGGAACTAAAGCACCCGCTCCAGTAAACTTACTAACTGTATCTGATCCAAGAGTTATTACATCAGGATATTCGCCGCCGGCAATCATAACACCTATTTTCTGGTTTTTGTCACCTACTAAGAACTCAAAATTACAAGTAACTCCAAGTTCTTCTTTAATTCTCTTGTAAATCTTGTTATCAGGTGTTGGTGCCTGACCTGGGTCAGCAATAAAGAAGCTTATCTCTATTGGATCGAGCTTTTCAGCTGATGCTGAACCTGTAGCTGTTGCTGATCCAGAAGTTGAAGTAGAAGAGCTGCTGCTATCGGAACCGCCACAACCTGTTAATACAAAGCTAACTGACAATAAACCTGTTAATAGTGCTACTAGCCAATTTCTCTTTTTTAACATCATTTTTTCTCCTCCTTATATATTTTTATAAGCAGAATCACATAAAAAGTAGTGATACTACACATTTATTATCAGTTTTTAAGCGGTATATTTCAATTTGCAAAAATAAAGATTTACTACCTAAAAATTTTAGTTCTTGTTATTTAACATAATTTTATAATCACTGGGCTTTATGGAGAACTTTTTGACAAACTGATCCAGGAAATTGCTGTATGAACTATATCCTACTCTTTCAGCTATTTCGTGGACTTTTAGATTGGTATTCTCTAGCAGGTTTTTTGCTTCTTCCATTCTGAGTCCATGGAGATACTCATTGAAACTGCATCCAAACCACTTGTTTATTTGGTGTCCGAGATAGTTGGGGTGTATATAAAGTTTCTTGGAAATCTCCCGGATTGTCAGGTTTCTTGTGTAGTTATTCTTTATATACTCCTCCACAAGCTTCATATCTGAATTTTTGGTATTGTTTTTTAAGCTTTTAGCATATATAACGAATTTGGTACAATACTCATATGCCATGTTCTCCATTTCATCTATTATCAGGCTTCTTGCCAGTATTCCCGTAATTGAATCAAGTAGCGGTATCTGATCTGTATTACCGCCTAAGCTGGATACAATAGCTATACTTTTATATATAATATTAACCACATACATCTTGATTATTTCCGGGGCTGTAAATTCACGACGGAAATCCGAAAAAACTGCTTCAATTGCTTTTTTAATTCCCATTTCATCCAGACTGTCAAGGGCATTATACATATCCTCAATCTTGTAAATTCCCTCAAAGGTGTAGTTTAATGTAAAATCCTTTATGTTTTGATAGTAAATTGTATTGCCCTGAGGACTGAAAAATCTATAGTCTATTGCCTTATGAGCCTGAGACATAGACTCGGAAAGTTCCGAAAGTTCAGTTACCGTGTTTCCTACTCCTAAATAAAAGCCCTCTCCAAAAATTGAGGATACATTTGATTTTAATGTTTCTATTACCTTCTCTGTTTGCATTCCACATATTGTGCAGACTACAATACCTTCCAGCACCGTATTTGTTAATATCGGATAGATATATATACCCTCAAGACCTGTATTCATTATTTCTTTTAGTATGCCGAGGGTGTCCTCGCTGATGTCATCGTTTTTTATGTTCACTGTATCCCATACCTGTGGCGTACCTATACAAACATAAAACCATTTCGCATCACTTTTCCATATATCTCCCGGCATTCTGCTCTTAAGTTCATCTTCATCCAAATTTCCTAGAAGGAACTTTCCAAGTAGATTCCCTATATCGGCACTTATGTTATTAATGGTCATTTTTCCGAGTTGATATTTTTCCTCCAGTTTGTCTACTATTTCTAAAAGTACTCCCGAAAATTCATCCTTGAAGACAGGTTTTAAAACATAATAGCGGATTCCATACTGCATTGCTTTTTTTGCATATTCAAATTCATCATAGCCGCTTACAATTATAAATATTGTCTCAGGATTTACATGTTCCATTACATTCCTTATTAATTCCAGACCATCCATTCCAGGCATTTTTAAGTCTGTTACCACTAAATCAGGCTTAATATCTTTAATTTTATTTAATGCTTCATCTCCATTTCCGCATTCACCGCAAATGGTAAACCCAAGTTCTTCCCAATCTGCAACAATCTTTAATGCTTCCAGTGCCATAGGCTCATCATCTACAAGTAAAACCTTAAACATTAAAAAGCCTCCTCCATGAAAATTGCATAATAATCTCTATAAATATATACCAAATATTGTGTTCTGGGGTCTATAGCTTTTCAAAAGGTATCGTAAAATAAATAGTTGTCCCTGCATTGATATGGCTTTCAATATTGAAAGATACATCTTCTCCGTAATAAAGTTTTAGGCGCCTGTACACATTTCGGAGGCCTATACTTGTACTGAGTTCTACTTCGCTTTTAATATTTTGAAGTAGCTCTTTCAAGGTATACTGATCCATGCCTGAACCATTATCCTTCACTCTTACCAGAAGACCTGATTCGCACATTTCAATATTGATATTTATAATGCCTACCTCTTTTATTGCCTGGATACCGTGCTTACAGGCATTCTCAACTAAAGGCTGAAGACTCATTTTGGGTATTTTGTAATCAAGCAGGGTTTCATTTACATTTATTTCATAATGAAATTTATCACGGAAACGAAATTTTTCGATTTTAAGATACATTTCCGTAAATGACAGTTCTTCTTCGATTGTTACCAGATCGTCCTTCCAGCTTAATAGACGTCGTAATGTCTTTGACAGGTATTTTATGACGTCTACGATTTCTGTATAGTTATTTTTTACGCTGACTACCAATATGGCATTTAGAGTATTAAATAGAAAATGGGGATTCATCTGGCTCTGAAGAAAGTTTATTTCCGCCCTGACCCGTTCCAATTCAAGACTCTTTTTTTGTAGTTCCAACTTATAGACATCGTTTATAAGTGTATTTATTCTTGCTGCCATTAGGTTGAAGTTTCTGATAACTCCGCCGATTTCATCTTCCCCTTCGTTTATTTCAATCAGATCAAACTTTCCGTCTCTGAATTTTAGCATATGCTTAGAAAGTTTTTTCAATCTGTAGTTATATGACCGTACAATAATGAACATGAGCAGTGATGAAATGAGAATACTTATAAAAGCAAAAATTAATACAAAACTGAGGGTATCCCCAACAGAATCAGATATGCGCTCTCTATTTGTAACACCTATAAGCTTCCAGCCTTTAAAATATGATGAATTCCCCAGATACGCTTCAAGAATCATATTCTCCTGACCAAGAGAACGATTGTTAAGTTTTTGGAGAACATCAATATTACTCTGTCCATATCTTCCTGTAGTTGAACATACTATGGTATTTTGGGGATCCAACAAGTATAAACTCAGAAAATCCTTTTCACGATTGAAAATAGTAAATACCTTGTCCAGACTTATATCAACTTTTAGTATTTTTTCACGGCTGCCTAAAGAAGGGTTGTTTTTTGAGCTCCTCAGTATACTTAAATACTGTATTTGTCTTACAGGAGCACTGTTGGTACTTCCCAGATATGTTCTGATAAGAACCTGTTCATTGGATTCTGCCAAATCCCTGTACCATGGAGTGTTTTTAACGTTATGGTCGATATGGTAATATGTTCCCCCTGCTCTGATGCTGGGGTTGTCAATATATAAGCCTATGTTTGTAATATAGTTATATGCTACAGTGTAAATTGACAGTCTGTTTCTTAGGGTACTGTTATAAATATCATAATACTCCCCTGCATCTTCATATCTGGCGTCCATTAAATCATATATGATTGCATCTGTAGATATGGAGTGGCTGACGGCAATACCTCCCTCTATCAAGGTATTGATATCGTTTTTTGCCCTCTGCATGGAAATTTTATAATTATTTTCTTCTCTTTGAGTGACTACCGTGTAGAACTTATCAAGAAATGCCGCATTAATTATTATTATCGGTGTTAATATACAAACTACGTATATTATAAGAAATTTGATATTTAACGGAATATCGTTAACTCTGCTTAAAATTCTCGGCATAGGTTTCATGGTAGATTCATCTCCGAATTAAGTAGTTTTCCCTGTTTTAAATGCTGATGGAGGCAGATTGGTAATGGCTTTAAATTTACTTAAAAAGTATTTCGGATCATTATACCCCACGGCATTTGAAATTTCGCTCACCTTCATATCCGTTCTCTGAAGAAGCTTTTTGGCTTCTTCTATACGTACAGTATTCAGGTAATCGTTGAACTGCATACCGGAAAACTTTTTAAACAGCTGCCCCAGATACACAGAGTTCATGTAAAAATGCCGTGCCACCTCTTTCAGTTTAATGTCCTTGCAATAATTCTGTTTAATATAGTTTTTTACCTCACATACAATGTATTGAGGGTTTCCCTGTTTACATCCGTTTATATGCGAAGCCGCACTCAAGCACTGCTTCAGGAATTCACCCCGGAGCTCTGACATATTCATGTGTTCTGCGTTTTTTTGAAACTCCAATGCAAGAGTTAAAAACTCCTTCAAGTCCCCGCTTATTTCCATTATAACCTTTACCAGCTCCATCTGGAAGCTCATAAGATATGAAATGATTATCTGAGGTGCACTGTGGTTTTCTGAAAAATTATCGAAAAGTCTGCATACAACCGGCTCAATCTCCTCAGCACGGTTTGATCTTATTAGCTCTAACAAAGTAGTATAATCTTCGGTACACATTTCAAAATTAATATTTAAGCCCTTAACATTTACATAATTTATGAGGCTGTTATCAGGCGAATAAAATTTAAAGCCAATGGCAAAAAGAGCCTGTCTATATGCCTTGTTTATCAATGATAGGCTCTTTTCAGAATCACTTATAGAGGCGTAAACCACGTCTCCAAAAATTTTATTTAATTGTAGAAGCAAGCTTTGGGCCAACTCCTCAAGGGAATTGAAGAACGGCATTTTTTCACTGGCGATTATGCCGATTCTTCCTTTTCCATCTTCAAAAATATGAAACTGAAAAGCCGGACCAAGAGCATCTTCTATGACCCTTCCGGCTTGTATTCTATTCATATTCAGTCCGATTTTTTCTTCTCCCTGAGCCCAGCTGTCAGCTGAGTCAATCTCAAAAAGAATACACCGAACCTCCTCATCCCCTGCAATATTCAGAAGCATACCTACTCTGCCTACTAGAGACGGTTTATTATCTCCGTTTATCAATCTCATAATGCTCTGATTTGCAATGAATGAAAGCTGTTTATTTATATTCTCGGTTTTTTTCCGTTCCTGTCTGATCTGTTCTGCCAGTTTTGTAACAACACTATCCAGTTCAACATCATCCAATGGTTTGAGCAAGTAGTTGCTTGCATTGTACAGCATGGCCCGTTTTGCATATGAAAAATCATCATAACCGCTGAGTATAACAAACTTTGCAGTGGATTTGAGTTTTTCAGTGGACAGTCTTATTAATTCCAGACCATCTATACCGGGCATGCTTATGTCAGTAATTATAAGATCGGGGTTGCATACTCTCACAATTTCCAGTGCATCCTCACCATTTGATGCTTCACCGCAAATTCTAAAGCCATGTGCTTCCCAATCCAGCATAACTTTCAGCCCTTCAAGAACATATGGTTCATCATCTACAAGAAGTACTTTCAACATTTAATGCAACCTTCCTTATATAATTATTTATGCAATTTAAATGGCAAATTCACTATCCTCTCAAATATTTTAGCAGAATGTAAGGCTTTGTCCTGCTTTTAATTCAACTGCACTCTCGCCGCCTCTTGAAAGCCATACCGAAACAGCACTCGGATTATATACTATTGTTTGATCAACACTGAATACCAATCCCTTTAGAGCACATATATAATCTTTTATTTCTATATTGGTAGCATACCATACTACCGGGTCATCAGCAGCCTCCTTACAGAAATCCTCAATAACCTCCCAGTTATTTTCCCTGTAGAACTCAAAGCTGTGCCCCCATATATAGAATAACGGCAGTTTTAGCCAAGGTGATGGATTTTTAAAGTCCATAAGCTTATCCTTTATATCACTATTATGATGACATGTAGGGTGCCATTCCAAAAAACTTGATGGCACGAAAAAACCGCCGGTTGAATTAACCGTACGTGAGTATTCAATACCTAATACATCCAGGGTATTCACCACATTGGAATCATATTCTCCAAATGGATATGACATCCCCCTTACAGGATAACCTACTTCTTTTTCAAGCCACCGTTTGTCTTCTCTTATCTCTTCCACAAGCTGTTCCTTGGGTAACTTTGTAAGATAAGGATGAGTAACACTGTGACAGGATACTTCGTGCCCCTTATACAGGCTTCCGATCTCCTCTTTTGTAATAAATCCATCGGTTCCTAAGGTTCCCGAATTTATATGAAAAGTTCCTTTCATATTGTACTTGTTGAATATTTCTACAAGCCGTCGGTCGTGTATCTGACCATCATCGTAGCTAAATGTTAATGCCTTTTTTTTGCCTTGAGGATAATAAAATTCATATCTCATGTCATTAATCGTCCTTTTCTTTCATTTTACAACACAATAAGCAAAAAGCCAATTGGTTTTATTCGACAAAATGTTTTAACAATTAACCCTTTACAGCTCCCGCCACCAGGCTTTTTGAACCTGTTTGTTTAAAAGCAGGTAAATAAGTAGTGTCGGAATAGTAGCAACTACCAATGCCGCTCCTATAGGACCCCAGGATGTCTGGTACTGTCCGGACATGGATTGAATTCTGACAATCAGGGTTTTTGCAGAATCCTTATTTATAAATACTACTGCAAACATCAATTCATTCCAAGCCTGCAAAAAAGTAAATATGGAACCATAGGGTGTTAATTATATGTAAAGTTTTCATCATATAGAATACAGGAAGCAAAGCAGCATGTATCGGTATCATCAGGCCTAAAAGCATAAGTGACATGGACACCTTCTGAAACTTCCATTTCATTCTTATCATAGCATATGTAGCCATTGTTGCAACTACTATAGTTAAAAGTATTGTTACTGCTGTTACAAAGGTACTGTTAAATAGGTATCTCCCTACTTTGCCGCCCGAAAACACCATGGAATAAGTCTACCATGTTGTTTATTATACGCATGAGCTACATGGTTTTTATCGTAGTACAAAAAACCCACTTGGAACAAGTCCAAGTGGGTTTTTTGTTAAGCTCATAATGCATTTAAATTTTTACTTCTTCAATGCAGCTAATTTTTCATCAACAATTTCCTGTCCGCCTGACTTCATGTACTCATCAACGAGTTTGTCATAAGTCTTATCGAAATCGGCAGGTTTACATGTAATACTCTTAACAAATATTTCTGATTCCTTATCAGTAAGAGCCTTCTGATATTTTGCCTGTGATTCTATAACAGTATCAAAGTGAGGAATATAACCTGCATCTGTAAGTGAAATATCATATGCTTTCTTAAATGTATCTTCAAATCCGGGATATCCGAAAGAAGCAGCTTGAATGTTCTTAGTTGGATCTCCGAATTCTTTTCCGTTAACTATTAATGACAAGTCAGTGTAGTTTGCTTTCTTGGCATCAGGAAGCTGGTCATTCTGTATGAAGTTAGCTGGGATACCATCAACTTCATCCGTGTATTGTTCACCCTTAATACCATTTTGAAGGAATTTGATTACTTCAGGTTTTGACTGCCATTCAAGGTACTTAATTGCTTCTTCTGCATGTTTGCTAGCTTTCGGAACTATTATATACAATCCGTTAGGATTATATTTCATTTTTGGATGTTTGCCTTCTGAGTTTGTAAATGGATCACATGGAACCATATCTGCACCAGGAACCTGCTTTTTAAGCTCAGTTATCAAACCTGGAGTAACTCTTATAGGATAGTCATAATTATGTATCATGAATCCGATTCTTCCTTGTGATACGTCTTTCTCATATTGTTTACCGTCTTTATCAAGGGCAAACTGAGGATTCAATATACCTTCGTTGTATAACTTGTTCAAGAATTTCATACCATCCTTGAAGCCCGGAATTACCCAGTTTGGCAATGTCATTCTTTGTTCTTCTGAAATAGGTTTCTTAAAGGATTCTAACAACATTGATGTAGTCCAGTTAATGTTGTTTGGATCAACAAATGTACTGAAAGGATAGTTCTTGTCACCAAGTTTTCCTGGATCCTTTTCCTTAAATGCCTTCATTACCTGATACCACTCATCTGTAGTAGTAGGAACGGACATTCCGACTGCATCCAGCCAGTCTTTACGGATATATGCCGAGAAGCAACCTTCTATAACTCTCTTTGCAGGAACTGCAAGTTGCTTTCCATCAAATTTACCATAGTTAAGAAGGGTTTCTCCAAGGTATGATGTAAGATTTGAAGCATTCTTTTTTAACAAATCTCCTAAATCCGTAAGTCCGCCACTCTTAACATAGTTGTATATAATACCATCATTGTAAGTAAAGCTGATATCCGGAGCTTGGTTTGATGCCATAAGAACGTTCAGTTTTTCTACTTCCTGTTGTCTTAAAACAGGTACGAACTTTACATTAATGTTGTTCGGCTTACCGAAGTTCTCTTGTATCCATTTTGTCTGGAAATTATCATCTGCCTTATACCCAGGTGTAGCTCGGTCGAAAACTTCTACGGTTAATTCTACTGCAGGACCTGATTTTGCCGCATTGGATGATGAAGCACTCTTTGAACTATCTGCGTCTGTTCCGCCGTTTGAACCGCAGCCTGCAAATAGAGTAATGCTCATAGATGTCAACAGTGCCAAGCTTGCAATTCTGGTACTTAGTTTTTTCATTAATATCTCCTCCATTACTTTATTTTTATATATAAATCTTCAGATTATCCGAAGACCTTATATCAACCCTTGACAGCACCTATCATTATGCCGCTGACAAAGTATTTTTGAAGCTTTGGATATACAAGAACTATTGGTAACGTCGCAAATACTACACAAGCTGCCTTAAGACTTTCAGGCAGGAGGTTCTGTGACATATTCCCGTCTCCTATGGATGCATCTACGGTCTGGCTGTTAACAATTATCTGATATAGCTTTAACTGCAATGGATATAGTTTTGAATCAGTAATGTAAAAGAGAGCGTCCATGAAGCTATTCCATTTTCCAACTGCATAGAACAAACTCAATGTAGCAAGTACAGGTTTTGATAACGGAAGTACTATCTTGAAAAGAACACCTATATCGTTGCATCCGTCAAGGATTGCTGATTCTTCAAGACTCTCAGGTAATGATGTGAAAAATGTTTTTAAAACTATAAGGTTAAATGCACTTAATACCCCCGGCAATATCAAACTCCATGAGCTATCAAGCATATGCAAATTCTTAACCAACATATAGTCGGGTATAAGTCCACCGCTGAAATACATCGTAAATATAATCATCAGCATTATGGCATTTCTTCCTTTAAGCCTCTGCTTAGTAAGAGGGTATGCTGCACAAATTGTCAGGAACATACCGATTACAGTGTACACAAGAGTAATAATTACCGTATACACAAGTGACCAAATCATTGTTGAATCTTTCAAAATAGCCTTATACGATTCAAAATTTAAATTAACAGGCCAAACAAATACCTTTGAAGCAAGTATTGCAGAATTGGAGCTCAATGAAACAGCGACAACATTTAATACCGGGAATAAGCACAGTATTACACAAATCAAAGTTATTACATTTATAAAAATATTAAAAACCTTATCACTGGTTTTATAAACCATTCTCTATACCACCTTTCTTCTACCAAATACCTTGCTCGCCGCTCTTATTTGCTATCCAGTTAGTTACTGACAGGAATACCAATCCTACAACCGACTGGAACAACCCTACAGCAGTTGCTATGTTATATCTGGAGGACTGCAAGCCTACCCTGTATACATAAGTACTGATAACATCTGAAAAGTCCTTAACCTGCTGGTTCCCGAGAATATATGGACGGTCAAACCCTATCATTGAAATCTTACCTATATTCAATATAAACAGGATAATTATTGTAGGCTTAATTGCCGGCAATGTTATACTCCATATTTTTCTGAGTCTTCCCGCTCCGTCAACATCTGCAGCTTCATATAATTCTGAGGGTATTCCGGTTATAGCTGCGAGATATATGATCATACCCCAACCTGCACTCTGCCATATACCGATACCTGTATACGTTGCTAACCAGTGCCACTTTTCAGTTAAGAAAGGTATTGTTTTAAATCCCATTGATTTGATAATTGTATCAATCATACCAAAATTCGGTGCAAATATCTGAAGTGCTATACCTCCGATAATAACCCATGACAAGAAGTGCGGAAGATAAAGCATTGTCTGAGAAATTCTTTTATATCTTACGGATCTAACTTCATTAATAATAATTGCTAGAATAATTGGAGCCGGGAATCCGAATATCATATCAAATCCGTTAAGCAGGAATGTATTTTTAAGTGCTCTGTAAAAATCATCGGATCTGAAAACTTCCCTGAAGGCATCCCACCCAATCCATGGACTGGCAAATACGCCCTGAAATATGTTGTATTCTTTGAAGGCTATAACGATGCCATACATCGGTACATATTTAAATAATATAAAGTATGCAACCGGAAGCACCAACAATAAATAAAGATATATATCTCTTTTTAAGTAATGGCCAAACCCCTTTTTAGGAAGTTTATTTGGTAAAGCTTTTGAAACAGCAGTATTAGTTTTCCCCATGCAAACAGCAACCCCCCTGGTTTAATTTTTTGGAATCTATTGTAATAGATAAAAGCTTTGGTTCGATCTGCTGATGGAATTATTTTATCACTAGGAAATTTCAGTTCAAGAATGACAATTTTTTAAGTATTTCAATTTTAATCATTTTGTCTGTGTTTAGGGGCAAAAGGAGTCCAAAGGACATATATTGGTTGTACAATAATCAATTTTGATTCATATAATTAATATTAAATATTAACCCTGTACCGGATTAATTGCAAAGGATTACATTTAATTTTTCTCTCGGAATATAACTGTTTTAACTCGATTTTTCCAAAAAAATTTTATATTAATTAAGAGGTAATGAATTAAATATTAATATATAATAGTGATTATGATATTTTAAGACACAAAACACAATGGGGTGCAGTAATGATGAAAAATTATTCAATAATTGTGAAATTGATGATTATCCTTTCTCTTTTTATAATAATACCTATTATTACTATTACCTTTATTTTCAATTATGGGATAATGAAGTACTCAGAAGATGAAATAGGTCGTTCTGGTCTTGGTAAGCTTGATTCTGCAAGAAGCGTTACTGATCTTTTGGCTCAGACTATAAGTAATGAGAGCCTTCATCTGTCTTTGGATGAAACTCTTAACAAATTATATGGAATGGATGACATACATCAGGCAATTAAGGACAGCGATAACAATTTAATGCTGTATCAGTTTGTATCCAAGCTATCCGACATAGTTAAAACTAACAATGCCTATTCCTCCGTATACTTGTACTTAGATAATTCAAATTATGTAGCAACAAGCAATGGCGTTTATCCCAAGGATAACTTTCCAGATGATACCTGGCTTAAATCATATATAAAAAGTAAGGAGATGGGAGCACCGTTATCATGGACAAATCCCAGACCAAGCGATACCAACGGAAACAGCTCTGTTATATCATACATATTCCCTTTAACCTATACCACAAATCTCAAAGGGTCTATTACCATAAATGTGTATGAAAACAGACTTAGCACACTAATAAACAGCAATAACTACGATATAAGCGACTTTATAAGTATTATAAATTCCAAGGGCGATGTAATATCTTCAGTTGATAAGAGCATCCTTAACAAGAATTTGTCAGACATTTCCTATATTTCTAAGGTTTTAGACAGTAACATTGACAGAGGACATTTTATAGAAAGCATTAACGGTAAAAGATTTCTTATTACATATCTGAAAACTGGAGCTGAAAATTGGACATATGTAGGCGTTTTTTCCCTGAATACCTTGACTACCAAGGTAAATTCATTAAAAATGTCCATAATTTATATATCAATTTTCTTATTAGTACTTTTTGTACTACTGTCATATATAATTTCACGCAGATTGTTCAACCCTGTAAAAAAACTGGTACAGGAAATCAAATCCAGAAAGGGTATTGACATTATTGGAAACGGAAATGAGTTTACACTTCTGTCTAAAACCTTTGATGCCATGATAAAGCAAGAGGATCAGTTATTCCGTACCATTGAAAGGGATCATAAAAATTTCCGTGAAAACTATTTGCTCAGCCTTTTAAGGGGAAAGCCCTCAATCACAGAAGATGAAATGAATCTTTTCCCGTTGAAGAGCACGCTGTGTTGTGTAATATACATAGATAAGTACAATGATTTCGTATCAAACTTCTCATATGAGCATCAGTATTACCTTAAATCAGTAATATTGAACCTGTCCGAAGAAAAGGTAGGTGAATCTTTTAAGTGTTCAGGTGTTGTTTTAGATGGAGATAAGGTAGTTCTTATCGTTAATATCTCCGATGAGGACATTATAAGTGTTACTTCCGTACTGAAAAATGCTTTCTCCATTGTTCAGAGGGAAGCGGCAAAAGTAATAGAAACAACCATATCTGTTTGTCTCGGGGGCATTTACGATGACATTCTGAATATAAGGAACTCGTATAATGAGGCGCAGAATCTCATAAAGCAAAGATTTATGATGGGACACGAGGCTTTTATATGTCAAAAGGAAGACATAGCTGACACCAACAAGTATTTCTACCCGTTTAATATAGAAAAACAGATATTCAACAATATTGATATCGGTTCAAAAGACGCACTTTTGATTTCCCTAAGCTGCTTCTTCGATGAAATTAAGCAAAATAAAAATCTCAGCTATGACAATGTTATGCTTATACTGAACCAGTTACTCGGAAACACCATTAAGTATTTGCTGGATTTAAACATCAGTGTCAGCAAGGTTTTTGGAAATGACTTTAACATATACAGTAAACTTGCGGAGATTGAAACTCTGGACGAAGCAGGTTTGTTCCTGTCAAATATATATTTGCAGATTATTGAGTACAATGAAAAGTTCAAGGTTGAAGGAAAATCCCACATAGTAAAGATTTTGGATTATATTCATAAAAATTACAAGAAGGATATTGCAATTAATACTCTTGCAGAACATGTGGGACTTAGCTATTCCCACGTAAGAAAGATATTTAATGACGAGACCGGTGAGAACATTGTTAACTATATAAACAATATGAGAATTGAAGAAGCACAGCGTCTGCTGCGTCAAACAAACATGAATATTAATGATATTGCACTTAGTCTCGGATATAACAATAAACAGAGCTTCAACAGGTTCTTTAAGAAATATGTTGGTATTAACCCTGGAGAATACAGAAGTATAAAAGCAAATTAATTATAAATGGTCAAAACAAAACAAGCCGTTAGACGGCCTGTTTTGTTTTTATAGTATGTTTTAATATATTTTTCTGCCTAGTTCATCAGGTATTCCTGTTTTGCGGTAGAAATATGTGTTTATTACATCTCTCCACTCTTTGGAATGTTCCAGCTGTCCATCAAGTCTTTCCGATACATGCCTGAATATTTCTTCGCCTACCAACCCTTTTAGACTCCTCCATTTGTTTATTAATTCTTCAACCTCTTTAACACCTTTAAAATGGGTGTTATAGATATATTGAATTAATTTTTCACCTGATTTTAGTCTGTAATCATATGGTACATGGTGGAAAAACAGCAGCAGCTCTTCCGGACACTTCTCCACATTCTCATAAATCTCGGCAACATCCTTATGATACTGTCCTGTATAACCCGTACCGTTCCTGACTGTCCTGTCAACGCCTATTCCCTTATGGTCTGCCCTGTGATATGTTCCCCACTTGTCGTATTCATATCCGTCTACGTTAGGCCCGTAATGATGATTAGGATTAACCATCCATCCAATTCCCAGAGGTGAGGTATAATTTTCATAGGTTCTCCATGAGCCCATCAGCATTTGTTTTACGGTACTTACAACCTTTTCGTTGTTTGAATAAGTCATTCGAACCCATTCATCAGTAATTTGTTCTGCCGACAAATCCGGATTCCAGCATAAACGTGAATACCCATAAGTATTTGATTGGGCCATCTGATGTCCCGTCCAGTTCAGGTCATTTCCGATATTTGTTACAGCTGCCATTCCGCATAATTTATTATTAAACACTGACCCTGTGATAATTTTCTTAACACTTGTGTCCTTACCTTGTGCCATTGTATCAAAATCCAGTATCTCCTTCCACATTGGCACCAGATAGCATAAATGCTTTTGCTGACCCGTGTATTCCTGAGTTATCTGAAGCTCCAACAGCTGGTTTGTTTTTTGTAATCCTCCGAATAACGGTGATACGGGCTCACGCACCTGAAAGTCCATAGGCCCGTTTTTTATCTGGAGTAATACATTTTCTTTAAACAATCCATCCAGAGGCATAAAGTTGTCATAGGCAGCTCTTGCCCTGTCAGTTGTAAGATCACGCCAATCCTGCATACAATTGTATACAAAGCATCTCCATATAACCAGACCGCCATGTGGTTCCAAGGCTTCGGCAAGCATGTTTGCACCGTCAGCATGAGTACGTCCGTAGGTAAAAGGCCCTGGCCTGAATTCTGAATCAGCTTTAATCAAAAAACCTCCAAAGTCAGGTATCAGCGAGTATATCTCATCAGCCTTTTTCTTCCACCACTTTCCTACCTGAGGGTCTAAAGGATCGGCGGTGGAAAGTCCTCCTATTTCAATAGTACTAGCAAAATTGGCACTAAGATACAGCCTTATCCCATAATCCCGGAATATTTTAGCCAGATTTGCAACATCGTTAAGATATCTGTCTGTAATTAGCATGCTCTCATACTTGTGGACGTTAACATTATTTATAACAATACTGTTTATCCCCACTGAGCACAGAAGTCTGGCATAGTCTCTTATTCTGTCAAGGTCATCAGTTATTTTATTATCTGTAAAGAAAATGGATTTACCTGCATAACCCCTTTCTATACTTCCATCTATATTGTCCCAGTGGTTTACAATACGAAGCTGATTTGCAGGGTTTTCAATCTTTAAAATTCCTTCAATCACTGTCTCAGTCTGCAATAGCCTCAACAGGTCAAATACTCCGTAAATCAACCCTTTTATGGTAGTACCGGCTACAACTATTGCCTCACCATTACCTGTTTTAGTTCCTTTGATTATAAAGCCTTCACTACCGATTTGAACTACCTCATCATATTTTACATACGAGTCTATGTAGTTGCCCCTTCCAAGTACCCCCAGAGTAATAAAAGAGCTTTGTTCCGGTTCACATGATACAGCAGCATCAACTCCCAGTATTCCTTTAAAACCCCTTTTTAGCTCATCTATCGCAATTCCGGTATCTTCTGTTCCTTGGGAAACAACTATATTGGAAGCCCACTTTGAATAGGCTTGTTTTAACTGACAGTTTTCAAGTAAATGGTATCCAAGCCAGCAGTTATATCCTTTCACATCACATATTTCAGTGTTTATGGTTGTTCTAGACACTCTATTTACCCCCGATAGTCATCTTATCTATAGCTTCCCACAATCCGTTAAGGTAGGCTATACCTAATGCTCTGTCATAAAGACCATAGCCTGGCCTCGCCTTTTCTCCCCATATCATTCTGCCGTGATCAGGACGTATATACCCTTTAAAGCCTATATCATAGTAAGCCTTCATGATTTCAAACATATCGAAAGAACCGTCTGATGAAAGGTGTGAAGACTCATGGAATTTTCTTTCTCCGAAGAACTTGAGATTTCTAACATGGCCAAAGTGTATTCTTCCCATTTTACCGAAGTATCTTATCAATTCAGGTATGTTGTTATTGGGATTTGCGCCTAAAGAACCGCTGCAAAGAGTTAATCCGTTATATGGACTGTCAACAAGCTTTACAAGTCTGTCAAGATTATTTTTGCATGTAACAATCCTTGGCAAACCGAAAAGAGGCCACGGCGGATCATCCGGGTGTATGGCCATTTTTACATCGGCCTCTTCACATGCGGACATAATATTTTCAAGAAAATATTTAAGGTTGTCAAATAATTTATCCTCATTTACGTTCTTGTATTTTTCAAAGGTATCTTTCAATTCACTTAATCTTTCAGGTTCCCAACCCGGCAGAGCAAAACCATTCGAGCTTTTTGCAGTATCTTCTACCAATTTAACCGGGTCTATACCCTTTACTATATCATGGTCATAGCAAAGTGCATTGGAGCCATCAGGCAATGGATATGCAAGGTCATTTCTCAGCCAGTCAAATATAGGCATAAAGTTATAACATATAACCTTTACCCCCACTTTTCCCAAGTTAATTATAGACTGTCGGTAGTTTTGAATGTATTTATCTCTGCTTGGCAATCCCAGTTTAATATCTTCATGTACATTTACACTCTCGATAACCTCAAGCTTTAAGCCTGCCTTTTCAACAGAGTCCTTTAGCGCAGTAATTTTGTCCATGGGCCAAACCTCGCCCACAGGTACATCATACAAAGCTCCTACAACTCCCGTAATGCCGGGTATTTGTCTTATTTGCTCCAAACCTATGCTGTCGTCCTTTTCACCAAACCATCGAAAGGTCATCTTCATAAGTATCATCTCCTTAATACTCCGTTTTATTTTACATACTTTTCTAATACGTTTTTAACTGCATCTTTGCCTGCAATAAATTCCTTGAAATATCCTTCAATTTTTTCACCCAGGCCTACATCATACAGATTCACTCCGAAAATTTTATCATTTGATAACAAAGGCTTTAACTGCTCTCCAACTGTATCGGCCTTTCCCAGCTCAATGCCTTCAAGATACGTTTTTAACTGATCTAGCATCGGATCAGGACTTAGCTCCATTACATTTCCGTTATCGTCTATACCCATTAGATATCTGCACCAGCCTGCAATTACAAGGGGGATATATGTTAAGCTTTTTACATCGTATGTGGGATGGCTAACATATGTCTTTATTGTTTCACCAAAACGAACCGGTATTTTTTGCGATGTATCGCAAGCGATTCTTTGTGGTGTATCAGGGATATACGGATTAGGAAAACGCTGATTTATTACTTCGTCTATAAAAGCCTGAGGCTCAATGATTCCGGGGTTAATAACTACAGGCATTCCCTCTTTATAGCCTATATTTTCTACCAGCTTTCTCAACTGTGGGTTCTTCATTTCATCAGCTATCAGTGTATATCCCAAAAGGCATCCGAATACGGCAAGTGCAGTGTGCAGAGGATTTAAGCATGTTGTAACCTTCATTCTCTCTACATTTTCAACTGTACTTTTGTCTGTGAAATACACTCCAGCATCCTCAAGAGGCATTCTGCCATTGGGGAATTGGTCTTCAATTACCAGATACTGCGGTTTCTCAGCATTTACAAACTGTGAAATATATGTATTCTTGTTTGTACGAATAATTTCAGTGTCTTCAAGTCCTATTTCCACTAAAGCCTTGTTTACTGTTTCAGAAGGCCTCGGAGTAATTTTATCAATCATTGAACATGGGAACGAAACCTTTGAAGGGTTATTGATATATTCAAAAAATCCCTTTTCAACTATTCCATTATCAACCCATTTTTGAATAAGTGTCTGGATAGATTTTCTAAGAAGATCTCCGTTATGCGAACAATTATCCATACTTACCATTGCAACCGGAAATGCTCCTGCCAAGAATCTGCCGTAAAGCAATGACGCTGTTTTTGCAATGAGACTTTTTGGATCCTTGAATCCATGCTCCATGTCGTGTACTACATCAGGCAGGAATTCATTTGACATTCCTGTCAGTGAATAGCCCTTTTCTGTAACTGTGAAGCTGGCTATCTGCAAAGACGGCTTACGGAAAATTTCCTGTAACCTCTCCCAATCCTCAGTTCTGGCTGTATCTCCCACCAAGCTTTCGAAAACACTACCAATAATTTTCTTCTCCAGACTTCCATCGGGATTAAGGTGAACCAATAAACTGAGATTATCAAAAGGTTTGTATACTTTATCAATAATTTCATAATCAAAGGTTTCCGCAACAATTATTCCTGAATCCGCTTTTCCCGAATTCAGAAGATTTTGCTGCAATGCTGCTATAAATCCTCTGAATATATTACCGGCACCAAAATGAACCCATCTAGGCTCTTCTTTGGTCTTTCTCAGCATCTCGTCATAATCAAATTTAGGCACTTCTACTTGGTTTGCTTCCCACGCACTATAATCCTTTATTCCATTTCTATTTAATTTCATGTTGTATTTCCACCCCCGCAAAGTATAAAATTATTTAATATTTTCGGTGCATTAAAGCAGTTTATTAGCAGGCAAAAAAACATTAATAAAATATCCCAAACAGAACTTTGGCTAAAAATTCGTCAGGGATAATATTTAACTTTAGGTTATTGCCATATTTAAAAAATGCTATCAACATCTTCGTCATCATTATAGGTAATATACCTTTTTCAATCAATATTCACTTTTAATCAGACCATATAATTTTTAATTAAATAAGTAAAATAAATAGCGGGAAGCATTGTATTTCCCACCGTTATATAAAAAAGGCTGCCTTATTAAAAAGGCAGCCTTTTTGTTTTCATGTACAAAATTACTTTCTAGCTACACCTGATTTTCTAGCTGCTTCAGCAACTGCTGCTGAAACTTCTTTTGCAACTCTTGGATCAAATGGAGCTGGAATTACATACTCTGCATTTCTTTCTTCATCGCTAACAAGTCCAGCGATTGCATATGCAGCAGCTATCTTCATTTCATCATTTATTTCACGAGCTCCTACATCAAAAGTACCTCTGAAGATACCAGGGAATGCAAGAACGTTATTAACCTGATTTGGATAGTCTGAACGACCTGTTCCAACAACAGCAGCACCTGCTTCAAGAGCTTCTTCAGGCATAATTTCAGGAGTTGGGTTAGCTTGAGCAAATATTATTGGATCTTTTGCCATAGACTTAACCATATCCTTTGTTACAGTTCCTGCTGCTGAAACTCCTATAAATACGTCTGCTCCAACCATAACATCCTTTAATAAGCCTCTCTTGCCTTCGAGGTTAGTGATTTTAGCCATTTCAGCTTTAATTGGGTTGAGGTTATCTCTGCCTTCATATATAACACCCTTTGTATCACAGAGAACAACTTTTCTTAAGCCCATTGAGAAAAGAAGCTTTGTAATAGCTATAGCCGCAGCACCCGCTCCGTTTACAACTATTGAGATATCTTCCATCTTCTTACCAACAACTTTTAATGCATTGATAAGACCTGCAGCAGTAACAATAGCTGTTCCATGCTGGTCATCGTGGAATATAGGAATATCTGTTTCCTTCTTTAATCTTTCTTCTATTTCAAAGCATCTTGGAGCAGCTATATCTTCAAGATTTACGCCGCCGAAGCTTCCTGCAAGCAATTTAACAGTTTCAACTATAGTGTCAACATCTTTTGACTTTATACAAAGAGGGAATGCATCAACATCACCAAAAGTTTTGAACAAACAGCATTTACCTTCCATAACAGGCATACCTGCTTCTGGTCCGATATCTCCTAAGCCAAGTACAGCTGTGCCGTCAGTGATAACTGCTACAAGATTGTGTCTTCTAGTATATTTGTATGAGTTCTCAACGTCTTTCTGAATTTCGAGACATGGTTGAGCTACTCCTGGTGAATAAGCTAATGAAAGATCTCTTTTATCCTTTAAAGGAGCCTTACATACAACTTCTATTTTTCCCTGCCACTCTTCGTGGGCTTTAAGTGAATCCTCATAAATGGTACCCATTTGATATTCCTCCAAACGTTTAATAGTAAATATGCTGGTTTTTTCTTAATGCAAGAAACAAATAAACGATACTTCTATCGAAAGGATTAAGTATGTTTATTTGTTCCTCTTAATTTTACACTATTGTGAAATCTTTCACAACCTATTTTTGATTCTTTTTATTAAAGATACTTATTTGGTTTTAAAAACTTATATATCTTTAATTTCGTCAATAACTGCTCTAACCTGTTCAGCTGAATGTTTCAGAAGTTGTAATTCTGCATCTGAAATGTTCAATTCGAGAACTTTTTCAGCTCCGTTACCGCCAACTATTGTAGGCACGTTCACTAAAACATCCTTTAATCCGTATTGTCCGTCAAGAACAGTACCAACAGGCATGATAGTATTGAAGTCCTTCAAAATTGATTCAACTATTCTGTTGATTGAAAGAGCTATACCGTAGTAAGTTGCTCCCTTATTCTTTATAATAGTTGCTCCTGCTACCTTAACTTCACTGAAAAGAGCATCCTTATCAATGTTTAAGCCATTAATTTTAACATATTCATCAAATGGTATGCCTGCAATATTAGTTGCACTCCACAATGGTAACTGAGAATCACCATGTTCACCAACTATATAACCGTGGACGTTGGCAATGTCTACATCCAATGCTTGGCTGATGTGAGTTCTTAATCTAGCACTGTCAAGCACTGTACCTGATCCTATAACTTTGTTTGCTGGTAATCCTGACCACTTCTGAGTCATGTACGCTAATACGTCAACAGGATTTGATACACTTACTATTACACCTGTATTGTAGTGCTTCATAAGTTCAGTAACGATGCTCTTCATTATCATAGTATTTTTCTTTGCAAGATCCAAACGTGTTTCGCCTGGCTTTCTTGCTGCACCTGCAGTTACAACTATAACATCGCAATCCTTAACATCTGAATAGTCACCGGAATAAACTGTCATATTTCCTGCAAATGATAAGCCATGGCTGATATCAAGAGCTTCGCCATAAGCCTTCTCTTTATTTACATCAATTAATACCAATTCAGAAACCAAGTTGTTTATAGACATCGCATACGCAGCTGATGCTCCAACAAATCCTGCTCCTATGATCGCAACTTTAAAACCCATTAAAATCCCTCCATATTTTTCACAATTGCTATTAGCGTAACACAATATGTTTTAATATACAAACATAATTTTCCCTTTTTTTTTAGATTTCTATTCCAATTAATCACGAATTTTTAAGAATACATCATTTATTGTGGCCAAATCAAGCATTTTTAAACCTAATTACTCTATTTGTATACAAAATAATGTTTTTAACAAAAAAAGACACCCTAAAATGTCTTTTTTTGTTTTTTATATATTTCTTTCGTATATTAATCTAAGGCCTTCTAAAGTAAGAGTGGGATTAACGTCATTTATGGTCATTGATTCCCCGGCTATAAGTCTTGAAAGACCTCCTGTTGCAATAACCCGAATGTTATCCTCCCGCATTTCTTTTTTAATTCTATTAACAATATAATCAACCTGACCTACATAACCGTAAAAAACTCCTGACTGCATACTTGAAACCGTATTCTTTCCGATAACGCTTTCAGGTTTTACCAAATCAATTCTTGGCAACTTTGCAGCCTTTTGATACAATGCCTCCGCACTTATCTTCATACCCGGACATATGACACCGCCCAGATATTCGCCCTTTTCCGATATTGCACAGAAAGTAGTAGCTGTACCCATATCAACAATAATAAGGGGGCCGCCGTATAGTTCAAAACCGGCTACGGCATTTACTATCCTATCGGCACCAACTTCCTTGGGATTCTGGTACCTGATATTTATTCCCGTTTTTGTACCGGGGCCTATAATCATGGGTTGAATATTTATATATTTTTTTATGGCGTGTTCCAACGTATACATAATGGGTGGTACTACGGATGCAACAACCACTGCCTCAACCTTATCTACTGAAAGCTCCTCATGGTTAAACAATCCAAGTATCATCATTCCCAGTTCATCCGATGTCCGTTCTTTATTTGTGCCAAGTCTCCAACTTGCAAGCAATTTTTTTCCTTCAAATACACCCAGAACAGTATGTGTATTCCCTACATCCACTACTAAAACCATATTACCTCCAGATAACAAGGCCTAAACTCCAAGCCTCATACTCCTTATCTCTTTTAACTCAAGGTCTATTTCTTTTTGTATCCTTATTATATCATTAGCAATATCCTCTACAGTTTCCTCAGCACGGGGTTTGATAGCAGGTCTCTGGAAATGTTGTTTGTATGGCTCTCTATTTTCTCTGCCTTGAAAATTCTCCCGGTGGTAATTCCTCTGGTGGTTATTTTCTCTGTGCTGAGTATCTTTCGAAGCTGATGATTCCCTGCTTGTATTATCTTTTTGGTTATTTTCCCTGGGGGTAAAGTCCCTTTTTTGCGGATTGTTTTCCCTGGGCTGGTAACCTTCTTTTTGCTGGTCTCTGGGAGGTCTGGTACTTCTGACATGACTTTCCTTGTGATGTGTCTCTCCGTCCTTCTGATATACCTTTTGTTGCGGTGCAGGTTGAGTTGTCTGCTGCCCGGCCTGTCCGTCATCCCCTACATAATTTTTTCTCGGGTATTCATTCTTCTTAACCACTGATAAAATCCTCCTTGCCATATTTGCTAAGCACTATGTATATCCCAGCAAGCCCCTAACCTGAATCTCACCTGCTGATATTTCTCTTGTCACTCCATCATTACATTGTACAATAAGTCTTCCGTCAGATGCAACGGATTGGGCCGTTCCAATATATTCTACATCTCTGTAAGCAACCTTTACTTCTTTGCCTATAGTGACCGAATATTCTGTCCACCTATCTATTATCTCTTTGTTTTTTCCAAGTAGCACGCTTTTATATATTTTTTCAAAATTGGTCAGAATACCGCCAAGCAAGTTCGACCTTGATACGGTCTTACCTCCGAACATTTTTAATGAAATCGCCCTTTGCCTTATCTCATAATCAAAATGCTCAGAATCCTGATTTGCATTTATTCCTATACCAACAACCACATAATTAACATGGCCCGGCTCGGCACTTAACTCCGTGAGAATGCCGCCTAGTTTTCTTCCATCTATTATTATATCATTAGGCCATTTTATTCCGCAAACTATTCCCAGAGTTTCCTTAATGGCCTCAACTACTGCAACTGATGCCGCAAGAGTTATTACCTGTATATTTTCAGGTTCCATTTCCGGCCTTAAAACTATGGAGAACCATATTCCTTCTGATGTATCAGACTGCCATTGCCTTCCTATCCTACCCCGACCCGTTGTCTGCCTGTCCGCTACAACAACCGTTCCATGAGCACAGCCTTCGTTTGCAATTTTTTTTGCATAACTATTTGTTGAATCTATTTCCTCAAAGTGCTGTATATCAGCTCCTATCAACTGTCCCTGCGGAATATTAATTTCCCTCTTGTCCAGTATATCTGGTGCTTTAAGAAATCTATATCCTTTTTTTGATGATGACTCTATAATATACCCGTCTTTTCTCAATTCATTTATATGTTTCCAAACTGCAGTTCTGGAGACGTTCAAAGCTTTACTGATATCTTCGCCTGATATATATTTATATCCTTCTTTTAATATTTTTAAAATCTGATTTTTCACATGAAACCTCTGTCTAAAATATTTTGTTTAATTCAGGCATTCTTATGCAATAGATTTCCCCAGACTCGGTTGTAAATACAGCTTTTCCACCGTCACTGCTTTTTATCGTATTAACTTTACCCATTTCTTCAAGCCTGCTGAAAAAACTGTATAAAAGATAGTCGTCAAATTTATCGTACTGTTCTCTGAAATTATTTATTATATTATTTATGTACAGGGTTTCGGAATTTTCATAAATAACAGGTAAATCCATGCACCTGTCAAGTCTGGCCGCCTCTCCCGCCAATATAGTAGAGGTAATAAGACATTCCGGTTTACGGTAAGTACCGAAAATATATTTCTCCAACGGAATTACTGATTTATTATATAATTCAAGGTTCTCAGGCTTTTCTTTTATAGTTTCGTAAACAAATCTGTCTGCAACGTAACATTTGTCACTTCTAACATTTATCTTTATACAGGTAAGAGATTCCGAATTATATGAATTCATGTCATCCCTTGGGTTTATAAGACCTGCAAAACACTGCTGTATGTCCCCCTCAATCATTACTTCCTTATCAAAGAAAGCAGACAGTTTCAGACCGCAGTCGAGTATATCCGATACTTTATCAGAGTTCACATAATAATAAACCTCAGGCATTTTATCCTCCATATAATAAACGAAAAGATCAATCCATTATTATTACATTTTTTTAAATTCTACCATATACGTTCTGTTAAGGGAAGGATATTTTATCAAATAGGGGCCGCCGCAAAACCAATTTGATTTGCTACAGCCCCTATTTAAACAACTATGACTTTGTACTGAATTGCTCCATATTTTTAATAGATGCATTTAAACTACCTTCCAGCAGTTCATTTGCATGTTCCTGCTCTTGTTTAAACCTGTTTATAACCTGAATTGCCGGATCAAATTCTTCATAGAACAATGCTATCAAATCGCCGGGTTGTGCATCGAGCATGGCTTTTTCGAGCGCCTCGGTTTCACTGTATATAATTTCTACATTTTCTCTTTTTGCTCCGGCGTTAATTATGCTCTGTTCAAATATATCCGCTACTTCTCCTCGTCTTCGTCCTCTTAAATCAATATCTTCCTTTACATAAATCTTGTGAAAGGAGTTGGCACAAAGCTCCCCAACCTCTTTTAAATTTGAATCCTGCCTGTCTCCCGGCATACCTATTATCCCTACCAGTCTTTTTGCCTTTACCCTTTGCATGAACTTTACTACAGCAGAATATCCTGCTATATTGTGGCTGTAATCTATCATAACCTTAAATGTTCCCATGTCAAAAATATTAAATCTACCGGGATTAAGCTCCGTATCAGGTTGGAACGTACTCATACCTTTTACTATAATATCCAGCGGGACATTGAGTCCGATGAGCGCTGATATGGCAGCAAGAGAGTTTTCTATATTACAGTCCACTATTCCTCCGAAAGTAATAGGGATATCGTCCAAGCCTATAAGGGGAATCTTTTTGTTATTTCTTTGAATCCAAATATAACTGTCCCTTACATATACAGATATATTTTTAGGGTTTTTGCAATGCCTTTTAAATAAAGGGTTTGATACACCTCTGCTGAACATTATGACATTGCTGCGAGTCCTCTCCAATATATAAGGTGTCATCCCGTCATCAGCATTTAATACCGCATATCCGTCATGCTTTACAGCTTCTACCACAAGAGCCTTTGTTTTTGCAAGATCCTCAATTGTATTTATTCCGTCTATTCCAAGATGGTCGTCACTTATATTAATAAGAACTCCTACGTCAGCCAGATCATACCCCAATCCCCTACGGACTATTCCGCCTCTGGCCGTTTCCAGAACCGCTATATCAACTTCCTTGTTTGCCAATATGACTTCTGCACTGACAGGGCCGGTATTATCGCCCTTTTGCACACATTTATCGCCTATATAAATGCCGCTTGTGGAGGTCATACCTACATTGTATCCCATAAGTGAAAGGGTATGTCTTATGAGTCTTGTTGTAGTGGTTTTGCCGTTTGTACCTGTAACCGCGGCAACAGGTATGCTGACCGGTTTATTTTGCGGATACATCATATCAAGTATAGCATCAGCAACATTTACCGACTCACCCTCACTTGGGTGAAGATGCATCCTCAGTCCCGGCGCCGCATTTACTTCTATAATTGCACCCCGGTTGTTATCAATAGGGATTGAAATATCCTGAGCAGAAAAATCTACCCCTGCAATATCAAGTCCCATGGCTTTTACAGCAGCCAATGCGTACTGTGCGTTCTTGGGATGAATTTCTCTTGTACAGTTTTTGGCTGTTCCTCCTGTACTAAGATTTCCGTTCTGCCTGAGATTAACTGTCTGTCCGGGTTCTAAAATGGTGTCAGGAGAATATCCTTGAGTTTTAAGATAATTTAATGATATATCGTCGAGTTTAATAAGGGTCAACGGTTTTTCATGATCTTCGCCCCTTAGAGGATTAGCGTTTTCATATTCTACAAGCTGTGCTATAGTACTCATTCCATCCCCGGTGACACGGGGAGGCCTGCGTTCAGCAACAGCACAGACCTTTTCTCCTACTACAAGCACCCGGTAATCCTTGCCGCATACATATTTTTCAACTATAACTTTTTTCGAATATTTTCGTGCTTCTGTAAAAGCCACCCTGATTTTATCCTCAGAACAGATATTTACAGTAACTCCTTTTCCCTGATTGGAATCTATCGGCTTAATTACAAGAGGATAGCCTACCTTTGCAGCAGCCTCAAAGGCTTCCTGTTCGGTTCTTACAACAACTCCGTATGGAACCGGTATGTTATTATCCATTAAAAGTTTTTTTGTCATCTGTTTATCTGATGCAATATCTACCGCTATACAGCTTGACCCATCCGTAAGTGATGCTTGAATTACCCTTGTGTACTTTCCGTAGCCCAACCTAAGAATACTTCCGTCGCCGATTCTTGTTACGGGTATTCCTCTTCTTTTTGCAGCCAGATAAATAGCTTTTGTACTGGGGCCCATGTCGGTATCTGAGGATATATATTTTAATTCCTTCATTATTTTTTCTAAATCTATGGGATTACCTTCAGCAAAGGCTTCCACTATTTCAATTGCCTTTCTGCCGCATTCAACGGCAAAAGCCTCATTGCTGTATTCATAAATTATATAATATTTAGATGTATTACCTATTTGTCTGGTTTTACCATATTTTACATAGTAACCAAACCTGTTTTGTATTGCTATTATCAAATGTTCAGCTACATGTCCGATGTATGTTCCTTCAATAAGCCTTTCACCGAATCCTCCTACATACCCCACTCCGCAGGTGTGTTCTGCTATTTCAGGGAAAAATTCGAGAAGTTTTTTATTGAATCCAGGTATATCCTTGGTAGGGCCCTCTTCGTACTTTCCTATATCCACTACCATACGGATTACCGGCTGGTGACTGTATATATTCCTTCCTTTAAAGCAATAAATGCTTTGAATCTGCACCTTGAAAAACCTCCTGATAAGTTGAAATTACAACATTTAATTGTGTTTGTTTTCTTTAGGCCTTATTATTTTTCTCTGACTGATATCATATCCGTATCCACCGGGTAATATGTGTATGGTTACATTTGACAATGCAATTATTTCTTCTGATTTCAGCTCTGAAACATTTGACTCCTGAATAGTATTTCCATCGATTACCGTAACACAATTTGTCCCTATTACCTCAAAGGATGCATTTGAATATACCTTTATTGAAGTATCCTCATCTATACCGATACCGAGAACTGAAGGGTTTTGGGCAACCCCTATCAAAAGTCTGCCTAGTCTTCCCCTTTGCTCAAAGTGCTGATCTATTATAACCTGATCTATAAATCCAAGTCCGGGAGACATCCCGAGGGTACATTTTCTTGCAGCTGAATTTCCATTACCGTCAACTATCATAACACTGCTCATTACCGAAGCACCTGCACTTGTTCCTATAATAGGTATTCCCTTTTTATACATATCCATAAGAACCTTGGCAGTCTTTGTACCGCCTAATATGCTTGTAATCCTCAGCTGGTCGCCTCCTGTAAAAAAAACCCCTGCAGCACCTGATATTTTTTGGGCCACAGAGTCGCTGTTTGCATCTGTTCTGCTGTCTACATTTAAAACGTCTATGGATTTTACTCCAAGTCTTGAAAAAACAGTCCTATATTCCTTGCCAACTTCCTCCGGTTTTTGTGTAGCTGTTGTCAAAACCATGATTTTTGATTCCGGTCCTCCGCACATCTCAATGGCATGCTTGAGTACCTTACTCTGGCCCCATTTATCTTCAGCCCCTCCTATTATCAGCAGGTTGCCGTTAACCAAGTCTTCCATGTTTTCCTCCAAATATATTAAAGGTATATTATTAATTAAATTTAAAATCCAAAATAGCTCATGGTTGTAGCCAAAAGTCTGTTACTAAAAGCTAGTCCTGCTCCCATGAGTATAATTGAGGCTGCAACAAGCATGACTCCGACTCTGCTTTTCTCATCTTTAGCGACAAGAATCCCCGAAATCACTCCTACCATTCCGAAAACAAACGGATAAATGAAAAGTGATAACACGGCGGAAATCCAACCTCCTAATAAAATAAAACCTTTCCTGAAATCTACATTATGTTGTGATATTTCGTGAACACTCATAATCCTCACTGCCTCCATAAGCCATTTTTTCAGCTGTTTATAGTTAATTCATAGCCTATTATTTGCAAAATGTAACTTTACTATTCATTTAACTAATAAATACAAATAAAAGCATTTTATTATTATTTGAAGCTGATTTTTAGCATATAATAATAATTGTTAAAAAATAGGAGGCTACAATGAAAAAGTTCCTTATGTTCGCAGTGCTTGTATCAGTGTTGGTTTTTTGCAATCCCATTACTGTGTCGGAAATAAAACTGAATTGGGCAAAAGATTCTAACCAAGCAGGACAGGCAGAGTCAGTCCTTTCACCAACAGTTTTATATATCTCGAAAAACACAAATTATTTAAAAATAATGATACTTAACAATAATTTATATATTACGGATATAAACCATAACTTTGATTTAAAAAAATTCAGTGAAGTTGCTGTTGAGTCATCTAACACAAAAGTTCTGGTTAACAAGGATACTCCCTTGGATAAGAATAATATGAATATTGACCTTGTCGATATTGATTCAAATAAAATAGTCCTTGAAAACCCGGGGCTAAAGCTGGATTTCTCCACTGCCAAGGCCTTGTATTCCATGCTTGACTCAGCCCGAAGGGACGGTGTTAAGGGGTTTGTTTTAAACAGTGCCTATAGGTCAGAGGCCTCTCAAAAAGAAATATTTGATTACAATCTCAGCATTTTTAAAAAGACCAGTAGGACCAATATGGAAGCCCTTGAAAAAACTCGTTTACTGGTAGCGATGCCCGGTTATTCCGAACATCAGACAGGTCTTGCCGTGGATTTATTCAGTATTAAGGGGCGGCATAGAAGTAATTTTGAAGGAACCAAGGAACAGATATGGCTGGACTCAAATGCCTATAAATACGGCTTTATACTAAGGTATGGCAGCAACAAGACAGCAGTTACGGGAGCTACCTATGAGCCTTGGCATTTTAGATACACAGGAATCCCTCTTAGTACATTCCTGTTTTCAAAAGACCTGTGCCTTGAAGAATTTTACGGGAAAATTTTCTCCGGCAATATTCTGGAAGGCAAAGACTGCCTGTTTATGAAGATTGACCGAAGTCAAAAGGTCTATTGGAGTGGCAGTACAAATACATCTATTGTACTGGAACCTGTAAAAAAAGACCTGCTGCTCTTAACTGCTAATTATTAACGTTGAGGTTTTCCGTGAATTCCAGATATTACCGTAATCTAATATATATATTCCTTCTCTTAGTGTATAATTACATTGCGGTTAAAATTGATTCTAAAGGAGTGTATTTTTATGAAACGAGCATTGCTGGTAATTGATGTTCAGAACGAGTATTTTACTGGAAAATTACCTGTTACATATCCTTCGGACAGCTACGGCAATATTCTAAAAGTTGTTGATACTGCAAACGATAAAAATATACCGGTTATTCTGATTCAGCATACCTCTCCCGGTGAAAATGCAGTCACGTTCAAAAAAGGAAGTAGCGAATGGGATATTCATCCTGACCTCTTACTTAGGAAATATAATTATATCGTCGAAAAATATCTACCCGGCAGCTTTACAAATACTAATCTGGAGTCCGTGCTGAAGGAACTAGACATTGATACTGTTACAATAACAGGTTATATGACTCAGATGTGCTGTGATACAACTGCAAGACAGGCAATGCATATGGGTTATTCTGTAGAATTCCTCTCAGATGCTACAGGAACACTCCAATTTTCAAATAATGCAGGAACTATTTCAGCCGAAGATCTTCATAAAGCTATTCTGGTTACACAAGCAGCAAGATTCAGTAAAGTTCTCTCTTCCGATGAATGGCTCAAAAATCTGTGAGGCTTTTAAAAAAAAGCTGTTGTAAACCATTTTAAATAGTCTGCAACAGCTTTAGGAATTGTATATATGTTTAACTACATATGCTCCCTTATGAGCTTTCCCATCTCCTTGGTACCAACAATCTTAGTACCCGGAGATGCTATGTCAGCAGTTCTGTAGCCCGTATTTAAAACATCTGCAACAGCTTTTTCAATGGCATCTGCCTCTCCGGACAAATCAAGTGAATATCTTAGCATCATAGCCAGTGAAAGTATTGTGGCAATAGGATTTGCCTTATCCTGCCCTGCAATATCCGGGGCAGACCCATGTATTGGCTCATAAAGCCCCAGCTTTGTTGAACCAAGACTGGCAGATGGCAGCATTCCGATTGAACCTGTTATCATGGAAGCCTCGTCTGATAAGATATCTCCAAATATATTACTTGTAAGTATAACGTCAAATTGAGCAGGGTTTCTTACCAGTTGCATTGCCGCATTATCAACATACATATGGCTTAAGGCAACCTCCGGGTATTCCTTTGCCACCTCTTCAACCACCTGTCTCCAGAGTCTTGAGCTTTCAAGTACATTGGCTTTATCAACGGACATAAGCTTTTTACCTCTCTTCATCGCCGTTTCAAAGCCTACTTTTGCTATTCTCTTTATTTCAGATACATTATACATTTCGGTGTCAAATGCAGCCTCTCCGCCTTCTGTATCAAGTCTGCCTCTCTTGCCGAAATATATGCCCCCGGTTAATTCACGTATAACCATAATGTCAATACCATTGCTTATTATTTCTGATTTCAGAGGGGATGCATCCTTTAAAGCATTATATATGACCGCAGGTCTCAGATTCGCGTATAATCCGAGAGCCGCCCTTATCCCCAGCAACCCCGCTTCAGGCCTCTTGTTTCCTGGTAATGTGTCCCATTTAGGGCCTCCTACTGCTCCCAGTAAAACTGCATCACTACCCTTACATGTATCCACCGTAGCTTGAGGCAGGGGCTCTCCATGCCTGTCTATAGCTATACCGCCTAAATCGGCTTCTGTAAATAAAAAGCTGTGGCCATATTTTTTACCTATCAGTTCTAAAACCTTCAAGGCTTCCGCTATTATATCCGGGCCTATTCCGTCGCCCGGAAGCACTGTTATTTTATAATTCATGTTTTCATCTCCATTCCAGCAGTCTATTAAAGTGAATTTTTAATATACTGTATCAGCCCGTCGGAAGAAATAATCTCCTGCATAAATCCAGGAAACGGCTGGCCCTGATAGCTCTTGCCTGTTGTCAGATTTTTAATCAGTCCTTTGTCAAAGTCTATCTCAACCTGATCATTATCCTTGATATCTTTAGCTGCTTCGGGACACTCTAAAATCGGTAGTCCGATATTGATAGAATTTCTATAGAATATTCTTGCAAAGGTTTCTGCTATGACGCAGGATATTCCCGATGCCTTGATTGAAATTGGTGCATGTTCTCTTGATGAACCGCAGCCAAAATTCTTTCCGGCAACCAATACATCTCCTTTTTTGACTCTCTGGGTAAATTTATCATCAAGATCCTCCATGCAATGACTGGCAAGTTCAGTAGGGTCTGATGTGTTCAAATACCGTGCAGGTATTATAACGTCTGTATCAACGTTGTTTCCGTACTTTATAACCTTACCCTTAACATTCATATCTATCTCCTTTTCCGACAACGGACAAGATACCAATCAAATATCCGTGCCTGTTTTTGTTATGTCAATCTCTCTTTTTAAATTTCATCAGGGCTGGCTATCCTGCCTGCTATGGCAGAAGCCGCAGCTACTGCCGGACTTGCAAGATAAACCTCGCTTTCGGGATGTCCCATACGTCCTACAAAGTTTCTGTTTGTAGTTGCAACTGCTCTCTCTCCCTTTGCCAGTATCCCCATATGGCCTCCAAGACATGGGCCGCAGGTAGGTGTGCTCACAGCAGCTCCCGCATCTATAAATATGTCAAACAGACCTTCATTCATAGCCTGCTTCCATATCTTTTGAGTAGCAGGAATTATAATACATCTTACATTGTCGCTGACCTTTTTCCCTTTTAAAACTTCTGCCGCTATTCTCATGTCTTCTATACGTCCGTTTGTACATGAGCCGATTACAACCTGGTCGATTTTAATATCACCCACATTATCAATAGTACGTGCATTTTCAGGAAGATGAGGAAATGCAACTGTAGGCTTTATTTCAGCAAGGTCTATTTCATAAACTTCCGAATATTCAGCATCTTCGTCAGCCTTGTATACGGTATATGATCTGATAGAATGTTCCTTTACGTACTCAACGGTTTTTTCGTCTACCTCAAATATTCCGTTTTTTGCACCGGCCTCTATAGCCATGTTTGCCATTGAGAATCTGTCGTCCATTGAAAGAGCGTTTACTCCGTCACCTGTAAACTCCATTGATTTGTAAAGTGCACCATCAACACCTATCATCCCTATGATATGAAGGATAACATCCTTTCCTCCAACCCACTTTTGAGGCTTACCTTTAAGGACGAACTTAATTGCTTCAGGAACCTTGAACCAGGCCTCTCCTGTTGCCATTCCCGCTGCCATATCTGTACTGCCTATTCCAGTTGAGAATGCCCCGAGTGCACCGTAAGTACATGTGTGGGAATCAGCCCCTATAACTACATCTCCCGGTACCACAAGACCTTTTTCAGGCAATAGTGCATGTTCAACCCCCATTTGTCCTACTTCAAAGAAGTTTACTATTTCCATTCTTTTTGAAAATTCCCTGCAAACCTTTACCTGTTCTGCGGACTTAATATCCTTATTGGGAGTAAAATGGTCAGGTACTATAGCTATTTTATTCTTATCGAATACTTTATCCAGACCGATTTTATCAAATTCCTTGATAGCTACGGGAGATGTTATATCGTTCCCCAGAACCATATCAAGTTTAGCCTTTATCAACTGCCCGGGTACTACTTTATCCATTCCCGCATGGGTTGCAAGAATCTTCTGTGTCATTGTCATTCCCATTTTTATATCCCCCTTTTGTCATATAAATATATAAATTTAAATGTTTTTTCGTAAAATAAAAGAACTCTTTTCAAGCTTTTAATATTAAAGCAATTATATAATAAGCTTAAAAAGTGTTCTTCCTGTTATTTACCGTTATTTTTTCAATTATGAATGTTTTTTGACGAATTGCGATACTGCATTGGAGTCATGTTGGTTTGTTTCTTAAACATATCATTAAATCTCTGCTGGTTGGAAAACCCTACACTAAGAGCTATTTCGCCAACCTTCTGATCTGTCTCCTGAAGCAGTTCACATGCCCGTTTGATTCTTATGTTTAACAGATATTGCATGGGACTTAGTCCTGTGTTCTCTTTGAAGGCCCTTGTGAAGTAACTCGGACTTAGAAAAACATATTTTGCAATATCCGTTATTGATATCTCCCGTTCAAAATTATTGTGAACAAACTGTATTGCAGACTGCATCAGTTCTTTTATCTTTGGGCTTTTGTTCTTTATACTGTTTTCCCATTCAGCCTTTAGGGCACGGGATATGAGTACAAACAGCTCCATCAGCATGAGATAGTTAAGCAGGTCGCTGCCCAACTGGTCATTTGTCTGTTCCTTGAGAATCCTGTTTAAAAGAACGATTATATCATTCTTCTGGCTCACTTTCAGCTTAATAAAAGAACCTGATTCCCTGCCGCTTACGAAGTTTATAAAATCCCCCAGTGATACCTCTGAAAGGGTATGCTCCGTCTGATCCATAAACTTAAAGTACAGAACTATAAAGTCACATCCGTCCTCGGAATCTACACTTAGCTTATGGCTCTGGTTTGGCTTAATTATTACAATATCATTTGAGCCTACAGAGACGTTCTGTTCTCCAATCTCAAAAACACCGCTTCCTGATTTTATATAAACCATTTCAAAGGTTTCATGTACACTTAGTCCCTTTGACCACTCAGCATCATGGTATCGTTCAATGGCTTTTACACTGGTAACCGGAATAAAGCTTGCCGATCCCAGCACACCTTCCCACGCTTTGGGAAGCGTCGTTGCTTCCATATTACCCAACTCCCTTCAACCCTAGATAGTCCACACCATTTAGGACAAGGCTTTTCTATTTTTTCGGTCTACGAAATACTTTAGTTCCATTACCCGACTTTTTCTTATCTCCAAAAGACTTTTTTCTATCAACCGGTAGGCTTTGCTTAAAATTACTGATTTTACTTTTTCCCGCACCCGCTGGACTTCCGGATTTAACCCTGTCCGGTGTCCTCTTGCTTCTTTCCTTTTTATATTCAACAATCTTTCCATTATACATGGATTTAGGAATTATCTTAATTTTGAGTTCCTTTTCAAATTTCCTCATCAACTCTATTTCTTTTTCGGTGACAATGGATATTGCCACTCCCGGCTTCCCGTTTCTACCGGTCCGGCCTGCTCTGTGAAGGTAGTCCATTGACCTTTCAGGTATATTAACATTAAAAATATGCGTTACATCTTCTATATCAAGACCTCTCGCAGCAATATCAGAAGCTATGAGAAGCTGCAGCTTTCCATTTTTGAAATCGTCCATGGTTTTCTTCCTGTCGGATTTTATGTGTGAACCATGAATACCCCCGGCTTTAAGCTTATGATATGTGAGCTTCTCTTCCGAAACAAAAATATCCTCGCTGTTAGCAAAGAATGCAATTGCTTTCTTGGGATTTATCATTCGAACAAGCTTTCTTAACACATCTACTTTTTCTCTTTGTTCGGCGACAAAATACAGGTGTTCAATCGCGTCCGGAACACCCATGTCAGATTTACTCTCTATGACAAGATGTTCCTTCATTAAAGGCATGGCACGCTCAACTGTCTTTTTTGAGATAGTTGCAGAACACATTACTATCTGCCTCTCCTTAAGAGTTGTCTTAATAACAGCCTTTATTGTATCTAAATTATAATCATCGAGGAGGCGGTCTGCTTCATCTATAATAATTGTTTTAATGGTATGTGCCGAAATCTTCTTTTTCTGAATCAATTCCAGTATTCTTCCGGCTGTTCCTACTATTATATGGGGTTTAAGCTTTAGTTTGTCTATCTGCCTCATAATATTAACATCGCCGATAATAGGAGTTGATGTGGCCTTGATTTCAGAGTTTTGTGAAAGCAGTTCTATCTGTCTTTCAACTTGTATTGCCAGTTCATGGGTCGGCACCAGTATAATTGCCTGCATTTCCTTTTTATCAACAGAGAGTTTCATGAAAAGAGGCAGCAGATATGCCAGTGTTTTTCCCGTTCCCGTAGAAGAATGAAGAATTACATCTCTGTTCTTCAATTCCTCCGGTATAGCTTTTTGCTGTATATCGGTAGGTACTGTTATGCTTTCCTTTTTTAATGCCTCCACAAGGGACTTTTCCAGCTCCATGTCCTCAAATAACTGCTCCATGCCGTTCTCCTTTACACACCGCATTTTATTTTTTCTTGTTGTTTTCTATCTTTTCAGCCAGCTCATTCAGATAAGTCCATCGTTCCATTTTCAAGTCCAGCTCCTTTTCAAGCTTCTGCTGTTTTTGAAGAAGCTCCTGAAGCTTTGTAAAATCTGTTGCAGATTTATCTATATCCTTTTTTACCTTTTCTATGTCAGACTCTAGAGTGGCTATCACATCGTCTATTTCATCAAATTCCTTCTGCTCTTTAAAAGTAAATTTGAGAGGTTTTTCCTTATTCTTTTGCCACTCTGTCTTATTTTGTGAACCGTCGTTCTTTTTATCCGGGTCAGCCGACTTTCCTGTACCATCCTGTTTTTCCCGTCCGGTTATATACTCTCTGTAATCCGAGTAGTTTCCGGCATACTTGATAATCTCTCCATCACCTTCAAACGAAAATATCCTGTTTGCCGTTCTGTCCAGAAAGTACCTGTCATGGGATACAGTTATAACTGCCCCCGGGAATTCGTCCAAATAGGCCTCCAGAATGGTAAGTGTCTGGATATCCAGATCATTTGTAGGTTCATCCAGAAGTAATATGTTTGGAGCACCCATAAGTATGCTGAGAAGATAAAGCCTCCTTTTTTCTCCACCTGAAAGCCTTGAGATAGGCGTCCACTGAACACTTGGGGGAAACAAAAATCTCTCCAACATCTGGGAGGCGCTAAGGCTTCCGTTTGCAGTCTCTATATTCTCTGCCACTGATCTGATATATTCAATAACCCTAAGGCTTTGATCCATATCTGTATTTTCCTGAGTAAAAAATCCTGTTTTTACTGTTTCGCCGATTTCGACCCTTCCCGAATCAGGTTCAATCTGTCCTGAAAGTACTTTTAAAAGTGTAGATTTGCCAATTCCATTAGGCCCTATGATTCCTATCCTGTCATCTCTTAGCAGTACATAACTGAAATCGCTGATTAGCGTCTTATCGCCATAAGATTTTTTTATATTTTCCAGTTCAATTATTTTTCTTCCGAGTCTCGCAGCTCCCACCTGAATTTCAATACTTTCATCCTGCTTGGGTCCATCTGTCTCTTTGAGCTTTTCAAACCTCTCTATTCTGGCCTTTTGCTTGGTAGAACGTGCCTGTGCACCTCTTCTGATCCATTCCAATTCATTTCTGTAAAGGTTCTGCCTTTTTCTCTCAGAAGCCTGTTCCAGCTCTTCACGTTCGGCTTTCATTTCAAGGAATCGGCTGTAGTTAGCCTGATAACTATAAAGCTTCCCGTTGTCCAGTTCTATTATCCTGTTTGCAACCCTGTCCAGAAAGTACCTGTCATGTGTAACCATCAAAAGAGCACCTTTTCTGGTATTCAGATACTTTTCAAGCCAGTCAACAGTTTCATTGTCAATATGGTTAGTAGGCTCGTCTAATATAAGCAGCTCAGTGGGATTAATTAATGCTCCTGCCATTGCGATTCTCTTTCTCTGTCCTCCCGACAAAGTTGCCACATCCGCCTCAAAACTATCGATTCCCAGTCTTGTAAGTATAGTTTTCGCTTCGCTCTCCAAAGTCCAGGCATTCATTGTATCCATCTTATGCATTAAATCCAGAAGTCTTTTTTCAAGATTTTTATCTGCCGGATTCTGACTGCTTTTTAAAAGTATATCTTCGTATTCCCTCAGCAGCACCATAACAGGGGAATGTCCGTTAAATACCTGTTGAAGCACCGTTGTGCCCGGCTCAAAAGCAGGACTTTGTTCAAGATAGCCTACTCGTATTTTGTTGGACTTTATTATATTTCCTGTATCAACAGTCTCAATACCTGCTATTACCTTTAAAAGAGTGCTTTTACCTGTTCCGTTGACGCCTATAAGCCCTATTTTATCTCCCTCTCCTATGCCCAACGATATATCATTAAATAATATTTTTTCACTATAGCTTTTTGAAATACCTTCAGCGGATAAAATATTCAACTGCCTGATTCTCCTTCGTTACTTGTTTTATCTTATGTGTTATTATACCATTTAGGAAGTACAATTGCTGTAATTTATTTGTACCCCTTTATTAATCATTTATAACGCATTGCATATCCGCATTTTTTACAAAGCTCTTCTACGGCCTTTCTTCCTGAAAAACCATCATATATTCGTAGGGCCCGTTCTGAATTTAGAATATCACTCAGAGGCTCTTTGAAAATATTACCCAAGGGGATATTCCCCTCACTGTCAAGACAGCATGGTACAACCGTCCCGTCCACTAGAATTCCAAATTGGTCCCTCAGCCCATAACAGAACACTTTTTCATCAATAATATCTCTGCTAATGTCCGGCCATTCAAAGATTTCCGACCCGCTTATAAACAGTCTGTCCTCCAGTTTTACATTTGGCTTGTTCTTAACAGCAAGCCATAAATCAAAATCGGGCTGAAAGGACTCTTCCAGTTTCCTTATAATTTCATCGTTCATGTCATTGGTTCCTTTTATTGGGCCGTTGTCCATGTTCCAAAGCCTTAGTTCACAGATAATGCCCTTCTCAACAGCCTTCTTTATAAAACTTACAGTGTTATTTATATAGCTGTCCAATAATTCATTTCCTTCATTGGCCTCAAAACTGTGAAGTGAAATACTCACCTTCCGTAATGCCTTTGAATTCAGCAACAACTCATCGCATCTGTTTAACAAGGTTCCATTTGTCGTGATGTTGACTTTAATTAAGCTGTCATAACATATTTTTAGAAAACTTTCCAGATTCGGGTTTAATAATGGTTCTCCCATAAGATGTAAATAAACATAATCACAAAACGGTTTCACTTCACGTATTATGTGCGTAAACCCCTTTATATCCATAAATCCCGGCAGCCTTCCGGAGACGGGACAAAAGCTGCATTTAAGGTTACATACATTAGTTATCTCAATATATACCTTTTTAAATTTTTTCATTGATTACCCCATATAGATTGTTATTGCTATTTTACACTAAAAACCATGTTATATGTATATAGTAAACAGTAAACAATAACAATAAATTTAAGATTGACATTGCAAATTTAATATTATATAATCTAATTGTGAACAATTTAATTTTATTCAATAGGAGGTATATACATGACACTTTATGATTTTAAGGTAAAAGATGCGCAAAAGAATGAGATTTCAATGGATTCCTATAGAGGCAAGGTTCTTCTTATTGTTAATACGGCAACAGGCTGCGGATTTACACCGCAATATGAAGCTTTGGAAAACCTGTATAGAAGATATAAGGATAAGGGCTTGGAAATTCTTGATTTTCCCTGCAACCAGTTTTTGAATCAGGCTCCCGGAACTGATGAAGAAATAGTTGAGTTTTGTCAGTTGAAATATGGAGTTTCTTTTAAAACCTTTTCAAAAATTGATGTTAACGGAAGTAATGCAGACCCTTTATATACATTTTTGAAAAAGGCAACTCCTGCTGATAAGGAGAACGAGGAGACTTCTTCCTTTATGAAAGTACTTAAAGATTTAGGCCAGAGTATTGTAGGTTCAAACATTAAATGGAACTTTACAAAGTTCTTAGTTGACCGTAATGGTAACGTTGTAGGCAGATATTCTCCAACTTACAAACCTGAGAATATGGAATCAAAAATAAAGGAACTATTAGAGAGCTAATTTCTTTGCTTGTGGCTGATTTCAATACCGTTGATTCGATATGGTTTTATAAAATTGAATTGTATGATATTCTAATTTAAAGATGACTTTTTAAGGAGAATTTATATGCCGTACGATAAACTAAAATTGGAAAATCAGCTATGCTTTCCTCTGTATGCGTGCTCAAAGGAAATAATAAAAAAATATAAGCCTTATCTTGACCCCTTAGGGATTACGTACACTCAATATATAGCTCTTATGGCCCTTTGGGAAGAGGATAATATAACCGTAAAGGATCTTGGCAAAAAGTTGTTTCTTGATTCCGGCACATTAACCCCATTATTTAAAAAAATGGAGTCGCAGAAGCTGGTTGTCAGGCAAAGAAGTTCTGATGACGAAAGGAATGTTTATATAAGGTTAACCGAAGAGGGAAAGAATCTACGGGATAAGGCACTCGATATTCCCAACAGAATTGGCAGCTGTATTGACTTGCCTATGGAAGAGATAGTCCAGCTTCAAAAATCTCTCCATAAACTGTTACAACAATTAGTGTAAGTTATTTAGTTCTTCACATTGGCTCTTTCAAGCTTTGCCCCCCCAAAGCATGAAAGAGCCAATTTTCTTTGCGTAAATATCCCGGTAATTCTTATACCCTTTATATAAGCAAATAGATATGTACCTTTCTCAACCATATTTGTTTTAGGATTCCCGTTTATTGATATTCTGCTATTGTCCTCATATGAATCCGGCCAACAACTCTTAGCTGTATCATTAATTCTGTCTTCAATTAAGTAAGGATCCTCAACAGTCCCATCTGATACCTCTCCTGATGATGTTTTAATCTTATAGTTTACATTTTCCCCACTGACCGATGTAGCACAAATAAGTAAATTTCCTTTTATATCTGTTTGTTCATGATTTGAGTTTGATTCAAACACTGAAAGAAAGGTTGTTTCAGCCCTGTCAATGTCTATTTCAATACCGTCTGTAATTTTTGTTCCCGTGTTTTCATTAAATCCCTCTGACAGTCCTTCAAGGCTTTTATATTTGTTAATATCCTGAACTGCCGCAGTCACTGCATAATCCATTGCCTTGGAAATAGAATTCCTTTTGTATGTATAAACTGCATAGTCTGCTACACTTACAAATACAAACAATACAAGAAAAGTCACAGCCATACCTATGAAAAGTACACCCAAGCCTCCACCTCTCCGATTTTTAATCCACCCCACTGTTTTTTTCAACCCTGCAAGTAGCTTTTGCCCTGTAGTGCAACTTATTGCTTTCATTATCAGAAATAACCTCCGTTTCGGAAAAAATGCTCTCATTCTCCGATTCAACATATATACTGAATATTTCTTCCCTGTCCAGAACACTTCCCAAAACATAGTCGCCAAGTCCGCCAACCGTTCCATCCGGCTGTACATTTGCACATTTGATACTTATATTACCGGCCAGGAAAGTCCCCAGTTCTCCGAGCTTTTCAAGGAGTTCTTCCTGGTCGCTGACAGTCATAACCCCTGTAATCATAACCTTGTGAGCAACACTGTCTACCGTATTTTTTACATACCTTTGCTTGGTGTCATATTCATAAAATGTGAGGGTTTTAAAAAAGAGAACTGCAATTAATGGAATAATAATAAGAAACGCATATATTTTATTCATCCATCCTCCCAAGTTTAGTGCAATCAATCATCCTTAATATTATCGTTAAGTTTTTTCACAGACTGATAAACCTTTTCGCCTGTATCCGATATCAGCTCTGATGTTGGAACTATAGTTCCTATCACTAAAGCCACACATAATGCAAACATGATTATTGCAATTATTATATTTTTCATACATGCCCCCGATTAACGTATAGTACCGCTTAGTGTATTTATCTGCGAATCTACGGTATCCAACTGCCCTTCAACCTTAACGCCGTTCTCCCTGCCATGATTGGCAAGAGGTACAATTACAGCAACAAGAAGTGCCATTGCTATCGCAAACATTGCAATAGAGATAATTATTTTTTTCATATTATTTTTCCTACCCTTTCTATATTAATTTAAAATATTTTCAATACATGGAAGTACACTGTACCCCTTGGTTACCGCAAGGTTTCCCGTTTCTGCCCCATGCCTTATTAATGGAACTATCACGCCTATTACAAGTGCCAGTGCTATAGCCATCATTATTATAGTTATGATTACCTGTTTCATACCTCTCTCCTTTAAATGAATTCAAATGCCTTATAAACGATATCCAGCATCGGATTCAGCATAAGTCTCGCCAGCTCATATACTAAAGGTACAATGCTGATAAAAGCTATTAAATCAATAAAGTCCAGCGTTTCATCTGCCACCATGATTATTGCCTCGTCCCTCTCTATAGCCTCTCTGTCCAGTATTTGCAGTGCGACCTCCTTGTCATGGAGACTGTATATTTCTATAATATCAGTGAATTTAGACAGGCTCTTTACGTTTTTGTTTTTCAGGTAATCAAAACCCTTCCTTTTATCGTACCTGAATATTACCGCAAATTGCCGAAGCCAATCTTGATATGTTTTTGAGGATTTTTCCAGTTCGTAGATTATGTCAAGTGTTTTTATTCCATCTATTCTGGCAAGGAGTTCAAATATGTATTCAAGTTTGATTATCTCTTTTTTATATAATGCACCCTTTACAAGCCACCGAATAACAAGAAATATGTCCGGAAGGAACAACGAAATCAATATAAGCCACATATATCCAGATTTAAAAAACCCTATTTTTTGCGTATCCTCCCATTTATCTATAAACCACCTTGTATTTTCATCAATCTCCTGCTTATCTGATGAATTCAGAACCTCAGCCACTTTTTCTTCAACCAGATGGTACAACTCTGTATCATCCGAGCTTTCAAGCACATCCTTTCCTACTTTTGTTAAAACTACCCTGTAGAAGCGGTATTGCCGGTTATCCTGTGACTTTGTACTGTAAAAAAGTGAATTCTCCTTCTCAGTATTCTCAATGACAAGTCTTTGTTCATAACCCATATTTGTACATCTTATAGCAGAGAAAACAACAATACATAATAAAAAACATAATACCTTAATCAGATACAGTCTTCTTAAACTAATTCCAACTTCGCTAAGTTCCAGTACACGCGCTTCAAACCTGTTCAACCACAGGCCTTTGTTCTTTGTAAGAACATCAAGAAATGTTTTTACAAAGATATTTTCTTCCACACTTTCAATTACACCTGTGATATTTTTTCTTTTAGTATTTTTAGATATTTTAATAACCTTGAAACTTAATCCACAAAAAACTGCTAAAACACCAACAATAATCAACAGAATAAATAACATATCCTCTTTTTATCCCCCTTTCACTTTTATAGTCTTCTAAGTACACGTACTATTATTAAAGCCGAAAGAGAATAAATTGCTATCTTTCCCGCAGCTTGTGCAGTGTTGTAATACAGCCTCATATTCGACCCAAGAATCATTCTGTTTATCAGCATAATTACAGGCAGGCTGAATATACTTGCACCTAGTGTAAAAAATTCATACCAGATAAGCCTCCTGTTTTTCTTTTTCTCAATGTTGTTGTAGCGGGTTATTGTCTTATTAAGCTTATAAAGCTGGCTAATAAGTTCTCCTCCGTTCTCTCTGTAATTTATAAGAAGTGTCACAAATATATTGAACCAGATATCATTTATCCGGTCTCTTACGACACAGAGGCTGTAATTAATATCAGAGCTGTCCGATACCCTTAACATTATCCTTCCCAGATGTTTATTGGCCTTTGAGCAACATTCCTGTAACGCAGGTTTTATTCTGTTATGAGAAACAAAGGAGCTTCTGAAGGAATCAATAAAAGAGGGTATTCTTTGCTTTATACTGTATCTGAGATAATCAAGAGTTAGTGTAAAGGTATAGTACGGTACCATAAAACATAAGGCAAGTGCAACCAGCTTTGTATACCAAAGCTTCATAATTGCTTCAATTGTACAATAGAGCAAAAGGCCGGTTATGGGTATAAAAATAGAGGTTATTGCCACAAGCTTTCTCTGGGTAATGTTGTCCAGAATCAGATATCCTAACGCCTTATCAAGTCTCTTTGAAACATATTTTAATGGAAACTTTTCTGTAATTACTTCCAAACACTCAACAAAGCTTCCCGGCGCGGCTTTTTTAATTCTGTATTTACTTTCTTTCAAAACTCCCTTATATACAGAAATTCCTATGCCTGTTAAAAGAAGCAGCAGTCCTGATAGAATCATGATAATGTACGGTTGATAGTCATTTATTAAATTTATAATTGAATTTGATAATCTCTCTATCACCGTCATATGTTATCAACCTCCGGCACAAAACTTCCAGAGTCATTGTCTGAATTACTTTGGCAGAACAATCTACTCAATTCTTCTGCATCCGATTGGGTAAATTCATACTCCAGACAGGATAGTAATTGATGCTTTGACAGACCGTTCTTGTTTGATATGTACTTCCCTTTTTCCTTGTCAAAAACAAAAAGGTCGTTTATCTGAAAGGTCATGTTTTCTTCACAGGCCAAAACTTCTGAAACCTTGTAAACATAACGTTGTCCCGTTTCTCTGTCCAGTTTTATGTGTATTATCAGATCAACCGCATCTGCCACATCAAACTGGGCTTCCCTGAAGTCGGTATAATAGCCGGTTTGCATTAACAACTGCCTCAGGTCATGGATCATACGTCTAGGGCTGGATGAATGAAAGGTAAATAGACTGCCTCTGGCCTGTCTTAGCATTGCCTTTATCATTTCAAAGGCCTCGTATGAATTTCTAACCTCTCCATATATTACAATATCCCTGTTCAGTCTGAAAAAAACCTCTGTGATATCCGATGGCTTGAACTCCTTTGTGTATTGCAGTTCAACTATATTCTTTCCGGGATAGTTTGAAGAAATATTCAGCTCATGTATGTTTTCTGCCAGACCTATGCTTATATCCGGGTCAAGCTGCTTTATTATAAGCTCATCAGCTGCAGTAGTTTTCCCCGAGCCCTGTTCCCCTATTATAGCTACATTTCTTCTTCCCTTTCCCGCAAGGAGTTCAATAATACGGGCAATCCTGTTTTCAATAAAGTTGTCTCTATAATTCACCAACTGAGTTTTTGGTGCAAACAATCGTACATTTACAACATAGTATTTTGATAAGGGAGGTCTCAGGGCAGTTACTCTCGCCCCGTTTTTTAAGACTGCATATACAAGGGGTGCTCCTGCGTTCATTTCTTCTCTTGCTGTCGAGGTTAACCTATTCTCTATCAATTTTCTGTAACTGTCCTCACATCTGAAGCAAAAGGCCTTATTGGGAATATGCCTTTTTATACCCTTGTATTGAATCCAGATATAGTCGCTCCTTGTACATGCAACTTCATTGAGCACCGGGTCGAAAATCAATTCATCAAGGATGCCGTACCCGTATATCTCCTGATAAATGATTTGCGTAAGCTTTTGCAGCTTTATATCGAAATCGTCGTCTATACTGATAGAATACCGACTTAAATACTCTGCAAGCTCTGTGTCAATAGGCTTGGATATAAAGTTTGCGTCGGCGCCTGTATATATATTTTCATAATAATTTATGTGATACTCTCCCAAAATTCCATCAATATTTTCCTGGGTAATGATTTCAGACTTTTCTATGAGTAAAAAATATATGCTGTTTTGCATAAATTCCCTTGCTTTAGGGCTTCCGTCCATTGCCAGAAGCTTTTGAGCCTGTTTTGTATTTTCCATAATAATACCTGCCGTATCTTCCTGATATTCTTTTATCCCATTAAGTCCGTTTAGTCTTAATTCTTCCTCCACATAGTCCATTAATTCCTTTAAACACAACTTTAGTAACGTTCTCACACTTTTACCCCCTTTGAAATCTTAAAATAAGTTTATGTAAGTATGTCAAATATACTTTTTAAATAATTCACTTTTTTGCCATCCTTGTTATTACTTTTTATATCAAGATCAAATATCTGAGTTATATACTTTGAAATAACTCTTACAGAATGGTTGCACTCTGTATCTCTTTGTAAATAAAGATGAAGGCTGTCCCTGTTTTTCATTTCCTGTAAAGTTTCACAGTAATCCATCTTAAACAGCTTATCCAGAGAAAACCTTCTCTTTATGTCACTTACTCTGGGATAGATATCTCTATACTTTGTTATCAGATAAATTTCATTGCATTTATGTATCATTTTATCTCCAACCAATTTAAGCTTATTTACACTTTCTGCATCCTGAACAAAAAGATTTATGAGCATAGATGATTTATCTAATACTATGTCAGTGAGAGTATTTTCTTTGCTGGACACAGTATCAAATATGATTAAATCAAAGGTTTTTCCAAGACTGTCAACAAGTGTTGAAAAGCCCTCCACATTACGGTTAACATAAGAATTTGTAGTTTTATAGCTTCCCAGAAAGTATATGCCATTTGACCTTGGAATCAAATCCGCTAAAGTCCGAGCTTTATTTTCACATCCCGATTCCTGTAGATTTATTAATTCCTCAATTCCGGGGGAAACCTCATTTATACCCAGTAGCTTATATAGAAGGCTGAATTTTGAATTGAGACAGCAAACCAGTATTTTAGTATCCTGAGTTACCATTTCCCTGATTTGGTTCGCGAGAATAAACGTAAATACTGACTTGCCGGAGTTTTTGACCTCTGATATCACCGCTGCCGTTTTACCCATTAATTAACCTCCCCTACTGATTTTTGTGTACTATCGCAGTACAGCTCATAAATAAGCTTTCCGCTTCTTGACGCAGAATATATCTTTTGTCTGTCCTTCTTACCTAAAACCAACTTTAAGTAAGCAGTTTTGGAGTTCACTGCAGACTTGGAATCCAAGGCTGTACCTGTATCGTCCAGTACATCCTTTACCTGTATTTTGTATAAAACATCCTCGGTAACTTCACTAGTGTCCCTCTGTAGTCTTATGTCAACATACGAACCCTTTCTTATTAGATTAGCCAGTCTTTCCTCCATACTAACCGGCAGCACAATAATTCTTTCATCATCCTTATACCAGTTCTTCCTTTCCAGAAGGTCGTATGATCTTATATAATCATCCTTGTGTATATTTGTAAGGGCCTTTGTCCCTGCAACATTACCAACTTCCGTTTCAATATTAGAACTTACTGCCGATGCGTTTACTTGTTTTTTCCTTAGAAAATGTTCTTCTATTACCGTTCCTTCTTTTATATCTGCCGTCGCTACAACAACAGATACTGTCTTTTCCGTATTAATCGGATATTTTGTAAAGATATATGCAAATATTGCAGAATCCAAAATCAAAAATAAACCGAGACAGATAAGCACGGTCTTTATAATAAGCCTTTTACTCATAGACTTTACTCCTTTTTAAATAAACTTTTCTTTTCATTGGGAATGATTTTATGTAAAATAATATTTGATATAGACTTTTTGAAATTATCAGATATTAAACTATTGAATCCTGCAAATTCTTCAAAATAACCGTACATCCATTTCAAGTATACCTTTTCACTGTAGGTCACCTCAAAAACTTCTGTCTTTCTAAACGGTTCGTTATTAAAAACACCCTGTAAAAGTATATCCGAACTTAATTCACCTTTATAAAATTTATTGATAATAAAAGAAGTTCTGGATACCATTTTTTCCGCCAGACCTTCCTTTTCAAGAATTTGAAAAATTTTAATGATGTTGAAAGGATTCATGTCGGAAACAATAAAAATGTTATCAAGATATATTTCTATAGTCTTCAGAACGTCCGGTGGCCCATCAATAAATATGTATCTGTATTTCTCCTGAAGTTGTCCTAACAGCTTGTTTAAGGTCACATTCTCCGGTGAATCACCAGACACTTCGATTGTCGGTCTTAGATAATACATGTTAGGTTTAGTTTTATGGGGAAAGGTTGAAGGGGAATTTTCACCGGCCCGGACAAAAATTTTTGCTAAATCTCCTGACTTACTTAAATCAACTATACATACGGAATTACCAGACTTTGAAGCTTGTTCAGCCACTGCAGCTGTAAGTGTAGAAACACCTGTTCCACCGGCTCCGGTTACTGCAGTTATTTTAGAAAATATGTAGGATGGGGATATTTCATGAACGGATTTTCGAATAAGAGTATCGGAACTTGCCAAAAGATACTGTCTAAGGTCTTTCATGAGTTCTTCTGCCGTCCTGTATCGTAAATCGGGCTTTGGATTTATACATTTTTTAAGTATTTCATCGATTTGAGGTGAAAGGTATTCTGAGAAATTGTTATTCTGATAGAAAGAATAATTCTTTACAGGGCCAACCCCTGTGATAAGATGAAGCAGAGTAACTCCTAAAGAATAAATATCCGTTGCCGGGCATAAGCAACAGCACATAAATTGTTCCGGAGCCGCATAGCCTTTTGTGCCTATAAAAGCCGTTTCTGTCAAACCGGGAGGTTTGCCTCGCGATTCGTTTAGCGTGGAGGAAATTCCAAAATCGATGAGTTTAATTGTCTCTCCCTTTGTTAAAATGATGTTATTGGGTTTCATATCACCATATATAACAGGATCCGGCTTCTGACTGTGGAGATAATCCAAGACGCTGCACAGCTGTATCCCCCATTCTGCTGCCTTTTTCTCTTCAACACTGCCTTTTTCATCAAGTATCTGTTTGAGGCAGGTTCCTTCTATATAGTCCTCAACGATATATATACATCGTTCATCCTCATAAACATCACATATTCTCGGAAGAGCAGGGTGATTTAATCTCTTTAATATCTCAGGTTCCAAGTAACCACTGATGGTGGAATCCCTGCCTTTTGGAATTTCTTTTACAGCCCAGAAATTACCCAACTTAGTATTTTCGGCAAGGTACACATCTCCGCAGCCCCCGTGTCCCAGCAATCTTATATATCTGTACTTAAAATGAAAATAACTATCCTGCATTTTGAAAACACCTGTATTCGATAATATAATTTTAGTGAAATATTTCTTAGATAAAATAGAAAAATATAGAAATGACATCTAAAATTATAAAACACATTTTTCTTAATTGCAATCTTTTTTTACAAAATTTCATATCCCATCCAAATTAAAATCCGGAATGTACTGTGTATCTGAAGATTCCCTTTCCTGAATATATCCCTCTTCCAACCCAAGCTTGTATAGGTGGTTAACTGCCCTATCGTATTCATTTCTTGTAATAGGCCTGTTTATCTCCGGAAAATTCTTTGCATTGTAATAAGGGGTATACTGGCTCATAAGGGATACATAAACATCTCCGGGTAGATTTTCAGATATCCAATCTAGAATACTTATACTCTCTTTAACATGTCCCGGCAAAATCAGATGTCTGATAATAAGTCCTTTTTTTATAATACCGTACGAGTCTAATACTGGTGAACCCACCTGCTTATGCATTTCGATAATTGCATTCCTGCAAACTTGAGGATAATCCGATGCTGCCGCATATTTTACAGCTGTTTTCTCTGAAGAGTACTTAAAATCAGGCAGATACACATCTACTATCCCCTTCATATCCTGCAAAGTTTCGGGTGAATCATATCCGTTTGTATTATAAACTATGGGAATATTAATCCTACCCTGCTGTTTCAATGGTAGAATCGCCTCTTTAATGGCTTTTGTGTAATGTGATGGATTTACAAGATTAATATTATGTGCACCTTTTCCAATCAAATCCATGAAAATTTCCTGCAGTCTGCTTATGGTTATCACCTTTCCATATCCCTTCTGACTGATTTCATAGTTCTGACAAAATACACATTTTAAGTTACAACCACTGAAAAATACTGTTCCCGAACCGTTTATGCCGCTGATACAAGGTTCTTCCCACATATGCAAAAAAGCTTTAGCGACCTTTGGCAGTTCATGCACCCCGCAAAAGCCCGTAACCCAATTTCTGTCAACTCCGCAATGTCTCGGACAGCAGCTGCAAATCTCACTCATAACACAATTCCCTCCCTTTAGACATGTTTTAACAATTATCGATATTGTATTTACATTCCCTGTAAATAAAAATATAATAAAGCTTGGGAAATCATAAGTCAATATGGTATTTCTGTAAGTCTACAAGCATTCCTTGGGGTTTGGTAAATTATTTAATAATGGAGGATAGTTTATATGCGGCTTTTTCCTGTTGCTTATGCGGAGCGCAAAAGTGTTTTACCTAAGAATATCTTTTTGGCAGTAATCTATATATTGGTTTTGTTGTTAGCCGCTGTTGCTGCGATTTCCTTTTTTTCTGCATGGAGAATTACCCATCCCATAAAGGTTACTACTCCTCAGATATCCTCCAATATAGCACCTGACTATAATAATATAAGCTTTACGGTAGGTGAATCCAAAGAAAAAATAAACGGCTGGTTTTTCCCATACAGCGGCTCCAAAAAAACTGTACTTATGGTTCACGGCTATGGAAAAAACAGACTGCAGTTTGAGGAACAAACCTTCCCTCTTATTGCAGATCTGAATAGAGAAGGTTTCAATGTAATGACCTATGATCTGAGAGGTTCCGGCAACTCATCCGGTTCAATCTCAACCTTCGGTAGAAATGAGACCGCTGATGTTTTAAGTGCTGTAAAATATCTTAACCAGCGGACTACTGAACAGATTATTCTAATGGGTTTCTCTACGGGAGCATCTTCGTGCCTGTCCGCACTAACACAGACTCCGTATAGAGATAGTATTATTGGCGTAATTGCAGACAGTCCTTACTCAAATATAGATGATTATATTGACTATATAGTGGAATCGTCTCTGTGGCTCCCTGATATCCCCTTTAAACCTGCTGTGAAATTTGCTGTTAAAAAGATTGCAAAGGTTGACAGTTCAATGGACATAATATCAAAAGTATCTTCTATTATTCCAACTCCGGTACTTTTGATTGATGGGGCACAGGATACTCCCAGTACCTCTGATAATGCAAAGTTGATTTATGAGATGTATAAAAGAAAAAGTCCCGTACAGGCACACTATTGGAATTCAGGTGCAGCCGGTTATGGTGAAAGCTATTTGTCTGCACAGGATAAATATATAGACCAGGTAGTTGAATTTTCAAATGAATGTGTTGAGGAAGCTGAAAAAGCAGTGCAGAAATAACGTAAAAAAATAAGTGTAATTGTTAAACCATTTTATCGTGATTTAACAATTGCACTTTTTTGTTTTAAGTCTCGTAACTTAACCGGAATATAAATTATTCTGCATATTCCTTAATTTCGAAGCTTGCTATCTTGTTATATGCGATATATTCCTTTCTGCTTAGGAAAGGTTTAATATTGTTCTTTTTATTAAATATGTAATACGACGGTGCGCTACCGTTTGAGCTGTTATCATACCAAGTTAAAAAGCTATCAAGTTCAACACCATTTAAATCGTATTCCTTTATCACTCCATTAACCATTGTTATTTCAAGTATTGCACTGTTTCCTGTAATAACCGGTGGATTCTCATTGCCACCATCACCGGTACCGCCTGTACTAGTGGGTGTATATTCTTCTACTGATTTTAAAGTAGCACCTCCGTACCTTCCCCCTATAGCATAAATTTTACCATTTAGTACCGCTACACCGGGGTCATTTCTACCCGCCAACATAGGTGCATCATAGGTCCATTTGTCAGTGGCAGGGTCATATTCTTCAACTAATTTGTTGCCGCTAGCCCCAACTATATATATTTTCCCATTTAATACTACTGCTCTCCCTGACGCACCTGAATAAGCGGGCATTGATGTCTTTGTTGTCCAAGTGTTTGTTAAAGGGTCATATTCCTCTATGGAAGAAGCAACATCACTACCAACAGTGGTACCCCCTAGTACGTATATTTTGTCGTTTAGTACAGCTATTTCAAATCTAGACCTGGTATTGTGCATAGGCGACTTTGATGTCCAAGTGTCAGTTGCTGGGTCGTATTCCTCCACAGAACCGAGATAATTCTTACCATCATACCCACCTATTGCATAGATTTTTCCGTTTATCACAGCTGCTTTAAACTGTTGCCTAACAACGGACATAGAAGCCTTTAATCTCCATATATTATCTGCAGGGTCATATTCCTCCACCGAATTAACTCCACTTCCGCCTATAGCATATATTTTCCCATTTACTAAGGCTGATGCAAAGCTACTCCTCCGTGTATTCATAGCTGCCATAGTTTTCCACGTGTTGGTTTCAGGGTTATATTCTTCTACCGCTGTATCGCAACCATAGGTGCCTCCTCCACCACCTACTGCATAAATTTTTCCGCCTGTTACCACTACTTGATGATCATATCTTGAATAGGCCATGGGTGCTTTTGTGATCCAGATATCAGTTGCAGGATCATATTGCTCCACTGAGTTTAATGTAGTACTTCCATGCCCTCCAATCATGTATATCTGGTTGTTTAGAACTACTGCATCAGTGAGATACCTTGCAGTCGCCATAGGTGCTTTTGTTGTCCAGGTATTCGGGTCTGCCGCAAATACCATACTGCTTGAAATTACGATGACTAACATAAATACCATTGCACTAAAAATCTTTAACTTGTCCTTTAAGCTCATTTGTACTACCATCCTTTCAGTCTTTTGTATATTTCTGTATTATTATACACCATTATCCAAGTAATGTGCAGTCTTGTAATTTATGTTAACAAGGGGTATAATGAAATATTAATTCCTATATATGTAAAAAGTACACCCATTAAAAATAGGTGTACTTTATCTTAACGTATTATTTTATTTTTTTGTGTCAAAATAATATGATTGTTGGGGCAGTTTCCCTCCGATATTATAGCCGTTGTTTGCTATCTTACCTTGTTTTACCTGCCTTATTTGTCCTCCCAGACTGTCCAGAACACCTCTGGCTTTCATATTATTTTCATTTTCAGCAGCTTGTATTTCTTTTATTGTATCAAATATTGTTTTGATAGTCTGTTGTAGTCGTACAACCTCATTGTACTCAGATATGCTTACTTCTTCCATACTCTCTATTCCAAGAATAGATTTCAGCCTTGAATAATATACCTCAAATGCGTCATCCAGCTCGTTAATTTCATCTATTAGTTTCTGCTTAACATCGACCAAGTTTTGTAATTCATTTATACTGTCTTCAGTTATTACGTCAGACTGTCGTTTTGTAAGGGTTAAAATTTTTTTCATATTATCTGACTTTTTCAAAGATAATTCAGTAAGTTTTTGAATATATTGTTCAGGTGCCATTATTTCTCTCCTCCAAAGCCTTGTAATTAATAAATACACCTCGCACTAAATCTGATTGTGTGCGAGGTGCTTTTACAATTCAATACTTACCTTGCAATCTGATCCGTAGATGAAACATGCCGTTTGGCAAGCTTCATAGCCTGCGTCCATGTATCTCTGAGATCTTTTGCCATTCCCAACACTTCTTCCAGAATATCTTTATCCTTTTTTATATTTGCCTGAATCAATCTTCTGTGCATGTATTCATATATACTATCTAGATGTTTGGACACTTCGTATTTCATATCCAAGGTCACCTGAAATTCCCTGACTATATCCTGTGCACGAATAATTGAGTTATTGGCTCTTTCAATGTTCTTCTCGTCAATAGCACTCTGTGCCAGCATAATGAATTTAACCAAACCATTATACAACATCAGAGTCAGTTCCTCTGGAGTAGCCGTGTATACCGAATTTTCTTTATATTGATTATAACCATTGTTCACCATCATTAGCAACCTCCTGCTGTTCTCTAGTCTCTATTTATTGTCCGGAACTGAATTGGGATGCAAGCCAGTTAGATTGTGAACTCATCTGGCTTAGCATTTTCTCCATGTTTGCATACTTTGCATATAGTGTATTTTCCTTGGAAGTGAGTTTCTCATTTAAATCATCTATTGTTTTATCAAAGCCCAAAATCTCCTTTATTAAGGAGTTGGTGTATTCTGATGCATCACCAACCTGACCGGCTTTCATTATCAATGTTCCGAGATTGCTCTTGGCATCAGGTGTAGTTCTGATTGCATCCTGTATAATATCAGAGAATCTGTCTGCAAGCCCGGATTCTTTATACCTCTCCTTTTTGATTGCAGAATCACCGGAAGCCTTATAATACGACTTATCCGAAGCCGCAGTAAAGAGATTTGTGACCTCGTCGGGATTATTAGTCAGTGCTTCCTTCAACTTTGATTCATCTATTACGAGTTTACCTTTTTCTCACTTATTTCTGTATTCAACTTATCAATTAAGGCATTGTACTGGTCCACAAAACTTTTAATAGTGTTAAAGGTTTTACTTGTATCACTTGCAACGGTTACTTTTATTGGATCTGCACCTGCTGGCAAATCCTTCAATATATTAAATGTAAGTCCGGCATAGGTAAATGAATTATTAGGCCTTACTATAGTCATGGAGGTTCCGTCCTCACCTGTAACCGTCACACTTGCATCACTTCCGACAGCACCCGTACCGGCTATCCCCAGTGATGACATGAAACCTCCTGCAGTATCAACTATATCAAGCTTAGAGGTAGCACCGGTATCCTTAGCCTGTATTTTAAAGCTATTTGTGGTAACATCATAGCTCATGGTTGCATTAGCAGTAGTGTCCATATTTACTTTTCTCATTATATCATTTATTGATGTAGTCGCAGGGTCAAATGAAAAAGTGGAAGTTCCCTTGGAACTTGTTATTGTAAACTCTATATTTTTAGAGAAAGTACCATCTGCATTTTTAATTGATGTCCCGTCGGAATTTTTAAATGGGTCAATTGCAAAGCCTGCACCTATCCTTGAAAGCATTGCTTTTAAATCAACCTTATTTGAAGTATTGGAGCTATCAATCTGAAGTATTGCATTAGCTGCTCCATTAACTGTATACCCTATGGAGAAATTCACACCTGCATCAGATTTTAGTACAACCTTCCCATTATTTATATCTGCTGTTACACCTGAACCGGCTCCGAACGCAGCATCAATCCCATTCTGAATGGCAGCTTTCAGATCATCTGCAGTTGTAAAAGTTGAGTTTCCGGCCAATGGCAGTACGGTAATAGTTTTTGTGCTGTTTCCAATGGTAAGCTCAAATTTATTATTACCACCATTTAATTCAAAAGGGGTAGTACCAGATGGTACTGTGCTGAATAATTTCCCTGCTCCTTCATTATTGACAGTACCTATTGAAAAAGTATCCGTGTTTCTAAGGGTAGTAAATTTAAGCCTTCCCCCGTTATTTTCAACTTTTATTTTACCATTGCCTAAAGAATCCGTTCCAAAGGCATTGTTTAATTTACTTTGAAGTTGAGAAACCAAATCGTCTACACTTGAAATTTGACCGGAGTCATTGTCCAATTTTATATCTACTGTTTTACCATTCAGGGTTATTCTGAATATATTATTATAACTGGAACTTTTTATTGTATCTAAATCTGCCTGAGAAATCATACCTGTTTCAACAGTATTAGTAACATTTGCTCCGGTCGATATACGAGCATAGGTCGCTGCAACAATATTTGATAATGAATATACCCCCGCTTTAGCCCCACTTCCTGCAGTTACACTAACGACATCAGAGGAACTTCCTGCGGCCAGTGCAGCGGTATAACCGGAGAATGTAGATACCAATTTCAAATTGGTGGTTGAAGTAACAGTATCAAAAAATTGATTATAAAAGCTCTGCAGCGATGATGTTACATCTCTATAAGCATCAATCATCCACATATTCAACTCTCTGCTTTGCTTTACCTTATCGATCCTTGCCTGATCCTTTGAAAGTGCTGCCTTCACCAAAGCATCAGTGTCAAAACCAGATATCATTCCAGTCAGTCTTGAGTAATTTGTAGTACCCTGCATTCCACTTGTATTTGAGGAACTGTTAACATTCATATCTCTACCTTCTTTCGTCAACTAATATGCCAGCCATCTCACACATCTTCGCTACCATATCCAAAACCTTTTCGTTAGGAATCTCACGAACAAGTTCATTTGTATCTGAATCAAATACCTTTACAACTATTTCATTTGTCTTTTCATGAATAGAAAATTCGAATCTTCTATTTCCCCCTGAAATCGCCTTGTTTGCTTTTTGTATCGCTTCGATAACTACTCTCTCAGAGACAGGCATGTTGTCTTTATCATAATCGTTTATTTGGGATATTGACTTTGTGGTTGTCAATGTCCTATCCGGTTTGCCTATTGTACTTATTTTTTGAATATCTGCGTTATTACTTTTTGAACTGATACTATTACTCATTAATTCACTGCCATCTATTTTCATACCTGCACCTCCAAAACTCTTCTTCTTATTCTATCGGAAAAAACCAACCATGTATTTAGCAGTTTTTGGAGTTAGCTATATTTTTCTATGTAAATATTAATTTTTTATCATAATAGTCATATATGCTAGGGTATTGTAATTCTTTTCACTTAACTGCTTTGCTAAATCTTTGAGAAAGACGGTATTATGATCAACCGTTTTAGTGAATGTAGATATGAGCTTTATAAGCATATCTTCGTTAAGCCCCTTATTATACCCCGCCATCCCAATCAGATGAACCTTTATAATCGCATAATGTAAAACCAACATAATATATGCATCAAAAATCGATCCATCGGTAAACGGAAATAATCTGGCAAATACATGATTAACAAGATAATTTTCAAATATATATTCGTGTTGATCCATATATGGTTTGTAATATTCTTCAAACGCCTTCTGGTAGTTATTTATAATTTCTTCCTTTGTTGCTTCTTCAGTATAATTAATGCCTTTTTGAAATTGTTCATAGCATTCCATATATATTTTACTAAGAACTCCCCTGTTCACACGAATATCAATAATATCCTTAATTAACTGCAATTGTACTGTACAATCAGCCGGTATTGAATCAAGAACTCCTTTAAATGTCCCTTCTTCTATCATCTTATTATAGGATTGTATTATATTGGGTATGTCATTTACCTTGTTTTCAATCACACATTTATTTAGTTTTTCTATAAACAGTCCTAGAATAATTAGCCTTTCCCACATAAAATAATTTCTGTTCTGTAAAATATCTATGGTAAATATCCTGATATCCCAGAAATATCTCTGAGGCCGATTTGCAAATTGTTTATCCTGTGTATTTAATCCAGGAGAACCCATTAAATCTGGGTTTGGAATATCTTCATATTTGTCAAATTCCATGATTTCCGGATTCAATAGAGCCAATCTTGCCGCTGCCGGGCAGGATAGAGTAGTAGACATTTCAATTGCGTTGTCCACCCTATTTGCAGTTCTGGGGTAAATTGTACAAACTTTTGAAAGATAGCCTTCTCCGTATTCCCGTTGTATCTTGCAAAGCTTTTTATCGTTAAGAAAAGGGCATAGTGCTTCTTCATCAATCATTTTAATCTTTGCATAATTTACAATGTCTCCTCCATTTTTTCTTTCACGAGTTACATATTTATCTAATAGAGGCCTTAATTCACTATCCTGTACACATCTATATTTTTTATAGGTTTCCTTGTCAATATTAACCCTCCAACCTTTACAACAGGAATCCTCACATTCAGAGCCAATACATCTGAATTTTCTAAAATACTGTGGGGTGAGAAATACTTTCATTTTTTCTGTCATATTTACCTCCAAAGGCATAAAGTAATTCCGAATAAATGTAAAAATAAAGAGCCAGAGGCATATATCCCCCGGCTCTCCGTCAGTTGCAGAAAATTTATTACCTGAGTAATTGAAGAACACCCTGTGGCTGCTGATTTGCTTGTGCAAGCATTGACTGAGCTGCCTGTGACAGAATATTCTGCTTTGTAAATTCCATCATTTCCTTAGCCATATCTACATCACGGATACGTGATTCAGAAGCAGATAAATTCTCGGAATAAGTATCCAGGTTGTTTATATTGTATTCCAATCTGTTCTGATTTGCTCCATAATAAGAACGCATCGCACTTACGTTATTAATTTGAGTTTCAATATCGTCAATATCATCACTTGCAGCGCTTGAAGTAGTCCAAGCAGTGGCATAACCTGAAACTGCTGTTACAACATCTTTAAGATCTGTTTTAGACGATGTAAGTGTCAGTTTCTGTGCGGATTCCTGTCCAACCTGCAGAACAATATCCTTAGTTCCATTACCATTAAGTAAAGAAATACCGTTGAATTTTGTATTGTCTTTTATATCAGTAATCTGATTTCCAAGCTCTGCTACTTCTTCTGTTATTCTTGCCAAGTCGTTTGTTGCATCGTAGGTTCCGTTTGCAGCCTCAACAGCGAGTTCCTTAACACGAACAAGTATATTACTAACTGTAGCCAGTGCACCTTCACCAGTCTGTATCATTGAGATACCATCCTGTGAGTTTCTTGATGCCTGATCCAAACCTCTGATCTGGCCTCTCATCTTTTCACTGATTGCCAAACCAGCAGCATCATCACCTGCACGGTTAATACGAAGACCTGATGATAATTTTTCTAATGACTTACTTGTTGCAGTTGTATTGTTTGTCAACTGACGGTAAGTGTTCATTGCAGCAATATTGTGATTAATTCTCATAATATAAATCCTCCATGATTATATATATTTCCGGGATTCCTTTCCCGAATGGTATGCAGGCCTGCCCTCCGCTTATCCGGCCGGTATACAGCGTATAGCCTTCCTGCTTAATTAATATATCGTACTTTTTTAAAAATACTTTATAGCTAAAACTAAAAAACTTTAAACTTTTTTTGTTTTTAATACTACTTTTTAAATATGGAATCAAGTTCCACTATGTCTGCTGTGGCAGCTTTTTTGTTTTCTTCCTGTATTTCAAGATACAACTCTTTGCGGTATATGGATACATTTTTAGGTGCCTTTAAACCGATTTTAACCTGATCACCCTGTATTTCTATGATTGTAAGCTCAATATCATTGCCTATCATTAGTGACTGGTCTTTTTTTCTTGATAATACCAGCATGCTACACCTCCTGCTTCTGGAGCTCATCCATTATATAATGTCTGACCGAATACTCATCTGTATCCAATATCACCTGCGCTGCTTTTCTATTTTCCTTGTTTATAATCACAGGAGCTTTAAGGTTCATACTTATTTTTTTCAAATCCTCTGGAACTACTACAATTGCAAATACATTAACCTGTGAAGGGTTTTCTATTTCCAATGCCTTAACATATTCATCGTTCAATACAAAATCATAGTCTTTCTTTATGGCAAAAGGATCAATCACTGCAAACGCAAGCTCTGGTTTTTCTATGGCCTGAATCCAGCTAAATGGCGAGTCAGAATCCTGATTTCTGATAATCCCATACCTGTGTATATCCTCAAATCCAACAATACCTTCATTAAATTCAATTATATCCTCATCTTTTATATCAATTTCACCAAAGTGCGTTGTTTTCACCAGCATATTTACTCCTCCAAAATTATTTTTCTATTTAGCTTATTATACCTCTCAAACGAGCTTTTGTGGATAAGTAAAAAGGCAATAATGCCTAAATATAACTATCTACATTATTGCCTGTATATTTAATTTCTATGGAGCCGTATGATTCCACTCTTGTATTAACTTTCCCGGGAGTGTAATTGAAATCCACCTGAGCTGGAATGTATGTTCCTGTTACCCCGTTTCTCATACCGATATCATTAATTGGTTCCGGGTCAAATTCTACAGTGCCACCCACAGCATCTATTTTTGGCCTCGACATTGGAACTGTGACCATACCGAATTCATGGGTAGTAACGGAATTCCTTTGGGCAATATCAATCATTATATTTGCCTTATTCCCGATTTTAGCCATGGCATCTCCGTCCTGTGACACCCTGGCAATATACTCCATAGCATGTCGGTATGCATAATCTGACTGCTCTTTAAGCAAATCATAGTTATTTTTCAGCCCTTCTTCAGCAAAACATTCATATTGGTCAATCAAAACTCTTGGCAGCTCAGTCTTAATATTAACTACCGGCGGCTTTTGTTTCAACTCCAACCTTGCCATCATACTTTTACGTTCTATTTTGCAATCAACAGTCTCAATAGAGATTCTTGCGGGTGTCGTTTGGATAGAAAGTCCCATACTTCTCACGTCCTTGTATCACACTGTTTTAAAATTACCTTAGGAAATCCACCAGTGTTTGTTGTATAATTCTTGCTCCCCCAGCTAATGAAGCCTGATAAACATTTTCCTCCATTTTTAGATTCATAATTGTTTCTGCAGGGTCAGCATCCTCATTCTTGCTCATCAGATCTGTCATATTAACTAGATCATTACTCATTCTATCTGCAGATAAATCAATTCTATTCTGCCTTGCTCCAATATCTGCCCTGACTCTTAACAGATTGTCAATTTGTACATCAAACTGATCCAGTTTGCTTCTTACTCCTGCGTTATCTCCTGAATCCAAATCAGCTATGACACCGGAAAAAAGTGCCATCATGGCGGGTTCAGCCCCATCAACTGCATCTCCCCCACTGTTAAAGATATCTCCCCCGGCTACATTGATATTTATATTATCACCAGCACCAATCTCAAACTGAATTTTTTCCGATACCGTATTAACATCAATTTCGAATTTTCCAAAATCAGCGCTGGCTTCATCATCGTTGATTAAATTTTGATCTGTTTTAAATCCCGAAAACATATATCTACCGCTATACGTTGTATTAGCAATATGCACAAGCTGAATTTTCAATTGCTTCATTTCCTGCCCTATATCTCTGGTCTCCGTTATTGAATTGGTACCGTTTGCGGCTTGAGTAGAAAGTTCCTTTGCACGCTTTAATATATCTCCGATTTGAGCCAGGGCAGCATCTGTAGCATCTACCCAAGATTGTGCATCCCCCAGATTTTTCTGGTACTGCTCTATCTTTGAGACATCTGTTCTCAATTTCAATGCTCTTGCGGCAACAATAGGATCATCTGATGGGAGCTGAATTTTCTTTCCGGTATTTAATTGATTTTGATACTTGCTCATACGGCTTTCGTTATTTCCCAAGGCCGTTAACATATTTGAAATCAGCATGTTATTAGTTATTCTCATATTTAGCCCACTCCTAACTTGTTAATAAGTGTATCGTAAATTTCACCCATAGTTACTATCATTCTGGCTGCCGCATTATATGACTGCTGGAATTTAACCATATTTGTCATTTCCTCGTTTAAGTTTACCCCGGATACTGACATTCTTCTATTATCAACCTGCTTAACTAAGGTCTCCTGAGTTTTGGCAAAGGTTTCCGCTTGCTGTGCATCTATACCCATACCTGCCACCAATGACTTCATAAAATCTTCGGGAGCACCTTCCTTGTAAAGACTCTGGTTTGATCTGATACCCATTAATTTTTTAAGAATATTTGTATTCCCGTTTTGACCATCTGCATCAGATGTGGCAATATTATTAGCATTATCTATTATGTCACTGCTGACACTAAAGTTCTTTGCAGTTAATTTGTTATACTGTGCGACAACTTGATTTATATAATCCGGATCTGTTTCGCCCACAGTAACCCCCGCTATTAAGTCCGCACTGCTTATAGGTGTATCCCCCACGCCTAACATTGAGAAGAATCTTATGTCAGTAGGTGCAGGATTAGTATCTGTTAAATTGGAGTCGTAGCCGTACCCGTCAATGTGTCCTACACCTGTATGGGCATATCCTGAATCTATTTTTGTATATCCTTCATTAAAAGCTATAGCAAAAGTTTGAACAAATTCATTCAGCTTTTTCTGATAGTAAGGAACTCCTTTATATATTGGAGTACCGTCTATACCATCCTTACCGTCTCTTACATCCAGCAATCCCCGGAGTTCGCCGCCTGAAACGTTTACGCTGTTGCCGTCCTCCCATTTTATATCATACAGATTTCCTATATCTTCTTCATTAAGTTTCGTAGTTCTCTGGATTACTGTAAGTTTAGTAGCACTGAAATGATCTACCAGTGTTTTGCCACCCAGTGTAATCTGGAAATGTATATCGTCATCTCCATTTGGAAGCTTGCCGTAAGAAATTTCTTTGGCCTGAATATTTGCAAACTTTGAAAGCTGGTCAACCAATAAGGTTCTCGAATCTCTTAAATCATTGGCTGTGCCTCCTGTAAGCTCATAATTATAAATCTGCTTGTTCAGAAGTTGAATTTGAGATGCAATTATATTAATCTGATCAACATCAGTTTTAACCTGATCATTTATATCGTTTTGAAACTGCTCAAAATGAGTGGCTGTATTGTTAAAATATTTTGTCAATGTCGTAGCCTTTTGAACAACCAATGAACGTGCAGCCCCACTTGAAGGGTCTTTTGACAGTTCCTGTAACGAATCAAAAAAGCCATCCATTATCTTGACAAATCCGCTGTTGGATGGTTCGTTAAAAGTAACCTGAATTTCACCCATAAGCTCAGCCTTCTTGCTCCATTCCCCGTTAGCTACGTTTTCGCTCCAGTACTTGAAATCCAGATAAGTATCACGGATTCTCTGTACACCGGTCACCTGTGATCCTGTACCCACCATACCTGTTCCATCCATAACGGCCAAAGGATTAGATGCACTTTGTATGGACTGCTGCCTGGAGTATCCGGGTGTTGTTGCATTTGAAAGATTATGACCTACAACGTCCAGATTTCTTTGTGCTGTGTAAAGTCCGCTTAGTGCGATATTCAAACCAAAAAAGCTTTGCTGCATTTCATTTCACCCATTTCTTTATTTAATATACTTATCTTCCTACCTTACCCATTGATGTAATAATAGTTTCCATCATTGAATCCATTACATTAAGCACTCTGGAAGAAGCATCGTATGCAAACTTATACTTCATCATGTTTGACATTTCTTCATCCATAGATACTCCCGAAATTGCATTACGTTGAGCATCAACCGCATTTACCACTGTTGCCTGACTAGTGGCAATCCTGTCAGCCTCCATGCCTCCGTTTCCAATTTCAAGAATAAGGTTTCTGTAATATTCGTCAATACTTACTTTTCCAGTACTGTTAACCAGTATGTCTACATCCCTAAGGTTAGCAATCTGTCTGGCTACTGTATTATCACCTTTTGCAGTTGTCTTTGAAGCTGTTATATTGTTTAATCCGCTATCACTTAATAATGCACTGCTTAGCTTCAGATTTCCCATCTCCATTGGATAGTTACTGTCTATAGTTTCAAAAAATGCTACCCCCGGTTTACCATCCAAAGTCATACCTGAAATCTGAAGAGCGTTTATTTCGTTAACCATCCTATTCAACATTGCATTCAACTTAATTTTTACATCAGATACTATATTTAATGATGGCGGTATGTTTCCAAGTGCATCTTTTACTGTCTGGACCAAATTATCATTCCAGCCTTTAAGCATACCCTCATAACCTGTCAAATCACTATTTATATCCACCAAACTTCCGCCGGTTCCTGATGTAATAATTGACCATCCGGCCTCAGGATTACTTGCGGCATCAGGTTCCCCGTTGGTATAATAAGCGGGGTCTGTTACTACATTAACCTTCATATTCATGGCATTCAGGCTGTTCACGTAGTTTGCAGCATCCCCGATAAATGCATCCGCCGCTCCGCTGTTCCCATTTATACTCTTATTTGTGAATACATAAGTATATTTCTTTGCATCCTCCCTGAATCCGGTTGGAGCATTATCCAAGGCAGCCAATTTATCAAGTAATCCTTTAAAACTACCATCGTCTACTGTCGTGTCCGCTTCTAATAAATTAGCCGCGGTCAAATCGGTTAACATACTATCAATATTGCTTTTATCATAAACCTTTCCATAAACATCGGACGTGGTTCCCATGGTTATAAATCTTATATTATAGTCCAAACCGGACTGTTTAAGTTCATTTACATATGAAGTTAACGCTGCCTTTAAGTTATTAAAATTGTTTCCATCGGAAACATCTATTGCAAAGGTTAAATCCACCTTATAATTAGGTGTGCCATTTTCAGTGCTCCCCTTAATGCCGGGAACCTCTCCTCTGGCTTCCATTAATCCCTTTAAAATTCCGCTCTTTACGTTTACCTTTATGTTAGTCCCTTCAAGTTTGGGATAGAAGAACTCACCATCTTCTGCATTTGCCTGAACATAAAGGTTCTTTGATTGTCCACGGGTAACCAGATAGTACCCACCCAGAGTCACATCCATCTGACCGTCCTGCATCTCATTCACTTCAGCGTCACACAGGATTGAGAGTCTATCCAGCAGAAGATTCCTTTGGTCTCTATAGTCGTTGGCCTTATCGCCGTTTATTTCCTGTGCAGCTATTTGTGTGTTCAGCTTTGCTATCTGACTTGTTATATTATTAACCTCATTAACACGAACCTGAATCTCCGAATTAAGGTCATTTTGCTGCTTATCCAGCTGATTCCCTATATGGTTATAATAATATACCAGTTCCTGTCCTCTCTGTCTTACCATCGCTCTGGCAGTGAGGCTCTCAGGCTCCTTACTCAGTTCCTGCCAAGAGTCCCAGAATTTATTCATAACTCCCTGCAGGCCATCTCCCATAGGGTCATTCAGAATTGCTTCTACATCCTGAAATGCTTTACTTCTGGTATCCCAGTAGCCCTGAATAGTATTTTCCTGTCTGTATACTATATCCAGAAATGTATGCCTGATTTGCCTTGTTTCCTGAATATCGGCACCCAACCCATATTGAAATAATTTACCATTCTTACCATACTCGGTAATATAAGGATTTGTCTCGATAATTGCCTGTTGCCGGGTAAACCCTGGCGTATTAACGTTTGACAGGTTGTGCCCTGTAACAAATAATCCTCTCTCACTAACCTTCAATCCGGATCGTGCTATCTCATAACTGGAAAATCCTACAGCCATTTTGCTGTCCCCCTAAAAACATTGTTCTGTCTGATTAAAGCTTTACGTCAAACAAGTTTCTCTTCTTTACCTCGTCTGCGTTTCCTGAACTGCCATAACTGTTTGTAACAGTCCCCACACTCGTCATCATATTTATAGAAAAATCAATATACTCCAGAGAATTTTTTATAAGTTTTGAATTAAGCTCATTATTAACTTTCAAACCGTTTATACTATTAAGTATTTTTTCCTGACATTCTTTAAGCTCAGCTGCTTCCTTCTGTCCTAAACACAAGGTTAGCTCCGATATTGTTATTTCCTCCGGGTTTTTACCAAGGACTGTGGACAAGGATTCAACGATCTTTTCTCTTTGATCTTCTAATTTTGCTATCTTTATAATCAGCGATTGCTCAATCTTAACAATATTTTCAAGCTCACTTACATTACCACTCACAATTAAATCTGTCTTATTATTTGATAGCTTTAAAAAAGTATCGTAGATATCGTTTTCCTTGTTAAGAATGTCCGTTAACTCTTTTAGTAATCCTGTATCCATTTTTAGTACCTCCGAACGTTAGCATACCCATTAGATAGACTCTCTTTATGCCTTCTCGTCTATCATCGCTTTTCCAAGCTTCTCTACAATTTCCTGTCCGCTTACATTGTATGTTCCGGAATGGTACACCTCTTTGAACTCATCTATTTTGTTCTGCCTAACATCAGGAACCTCCTTGAGGGCCTTGAATACAACCTGATGATCCTTTGCATTATCCGAAATAGATATAACATCCTTTTTGGGTTTGACAGAGTTCACCTGATTAACAGCTCCTACATGGTTCTGAGTGTTGTATACCTTTGAAACATTGTAAACGTCACCTGAAATCTTCATCTAAAACACCTACTTTCTAAAGTGCACAATAAAATCCAACCTATATAAATATTATCGACAGATTATTGAATTTATTTAGTATTGCTTTTTATTTGTAAATATAATTTTAAATTTTAAATAAATTTAAAGTAATTTTAGGCATTAAAAAACGAGGGTATTAATATACCCTCGCAGTAAGTTAGTTTTTATATCTTTTTGTTTAAATATCTCATTCCAATGCCATTCGCCCTGAATTGCTCCGAAGTATCCGGCTGAATTGTTCTAGTTGTCTTTTCAAGATCAATGCTGACTTCATTCTGACATTCCCTGCAAAATCTTCCTGTCTTTATAGATTTTCCGCATCTTTCGCATTCAAGAATTATGTTGGAATCATCTGTAATTTCCAAACGTCCCTCTTTCAAAAACAACTTTATCTTTTCCACACTCACATCAACCTCTAAAGCTACCTGTGATAGTGTTGCACCGGGATTATCATACAAATAATCCTTTACCTTTTTAAAGACTTCTTCATCGGCATTCTTACAGTCCTGACAAATAGGAGCCCCGCCGATATAATTATACATTCTGCCACATCTTCTGCAGTTTCTTAAATCTGGCATGTCTATCCCTCCCCAAACAATTATACTCAAATTGAAGCTGAAAACCCAGTATCAATAATTTCTGGTAGTTGCTATAACTCCCGCTATAACCTTTTCGGCACCAGCTCGCTTTAGTGTCTTACAACATTGATTAACAGTACTTCCTGTAGTCAAGATATCATCAATTAATAATATATTTTTGTTGGCTATTAATCCATCATTAACAACCATAAACGCATCTTCGAGATTTAATAACCGTTCGGTTCTTTTCAGCATACTTTGGCTCTTTGTAGCAGAACTCTTGATTAAAAGATTTTTCCCACATGGTATCTTTAATGTTTCAGCAATCTGCTCCGCCATCAGTTCTGCCTGATTATAGCCTCTCTGCTTCTGTCTGCTTTTATATAATGGAACGGGAATAATAATGTCAAAACTGTCTAATTGCCTTGTATTTTCTATTTTTAAAGCTAACAGCTTTCCAAACACCCGGTAATATGATGACTTATTGCTGAACTTAAACTTTCTCACAGCCTCTTTCAGACAATCTGAATATCTGCCCACACAAAGTATGCCATCACAATAGTTTTGTATTCCCACGGGAAGATTTAATGATAGGATTGAATTTTTATAGTAGTCTATCTCCCCGACACATTTCTCACAAATATATATCGGCACTCCTGCCTTCAAAATAGTGTTGCAGAATGCACACCTCGGAGGAAAGATGTATTCGATAAATGCTATAATACTTTCCTCCCCCAATTTTTAATAGAAAATTACAGTATATCTTAATATTACATCATTTTTCATTTTTGTGCAACAAAGCAATTTATTATGTTGCACGGGCTACTGTAGGATTACAATAGATGTGTGACAATTAGTAAAAAAATAATGCGGAAAGTGCATCCATAGTGTATGTTTAAGTTACCACACAAAAATATACATTAGGAGGATACATTTCCGCATGAACAGCATAACACAAGATATGAAATATCGTCTAGTTAAATATTCTCAGAAGTTTGGAGTAACTAAAGCTGCCATTAAGTATAAAACAAATAGACAGTACATTTATCGGTGGCTTAATCGTTATGACGGTACTCTGGATTCCTTAGCTGACATGTCCAGAAGGCCTCATAGCCACCCGAACCAGCATACTTCAGAAGAAATAAAGCTCATATCTGATATGAGGAGAAGGAACCCTCATGAAGGGTTGGTCGTTTTCTGGGTAAAGCTCAGACAACGAGGATGTACCAGATCCATTCCGGGCTTATTCAGGTTCCTTAGAAAAAGCTCACTTATGGCTGTAAAACCACCTAATCCCAAATATATTCCCAAGCCGTATGAGCAAATGCTTTACCCAGGGCAAAGGGTTCAAATAGATGTAAAGCATGTCCCGACAAGCTGTATAGTAGGCGAAATTCAGGGGCAAAAGCTTTATCAATATACTGCACTTGATGAGTTTTCTCGCTTCAGGTATGTTGAAGCCTTTGAGGAAGCTAGCACATACACTTCAATGCTTTTTCTAAGGAATATGATTGCCGCATTTGATTTCAAAGTTGAATGTGTTCAAACAGATAATGGATTTGAATTTACTAATAGATTAAATCAACACAAAAACAAACCAACACTATTTGAACTAGAACTTGCCAAGTTTGACATACAGCATAAATTAATCAGGCCATATACACCAAGACATAATGGTAAAGTAGAGCGAAGCCACCGCAAGGATAATGAGTATTTCTATGCAGTACATAAATTCTATTCTTTTAAGGATTTCAAAAGGCAGCTTTACATACATAATTGGAAATATAACAGATTTCCTATGCGTCCATTAGGCTGGAAATCGCCTAATGAGACGCTCCATTATTTTTTTACTAATTGTGTAACACATGTTTGACAAACCAACAGCAATTTATTATGTCTCACGGGCTACTATATTTTTAAAAGGTCACACAGCATTGAATTTCTTTCATTAATTTTAACATTTGAAACCATTAATTTTATTGCCTTCTTTTGTCCTATAATACATGCCATTTTTTTTGCTCTTGTAACAGCTGTATATCCAAGATTTCTGTTCAGCATAACATAGTTTCTCATATGACATAGTATAATTGCAGCTTCGCACTGGGAGCCCTGCATTTTATGAACTGTCAGGCAATATGCCAGATCTATCTCCTCAAGTTCATTTATATGATAAATTATTATAAAATCATCATACTGAACCGCCACCTTCTTTTCAGGTGTGTTTGTATCCTCGTCCTCTGATTCAATTTCTTTGATATTGGATATTTCAATAATCCTCCCAATATCGCCGTTAAAAATTCCACAGTTCTCTTCAGCAAAATATCTTCCGGTTTCAGGGTCTCTCTGATAGTGAGGAGTTTCATAATTATTGCTTAGGTGAATAACCTTGTCCCCTTCTCTGAAAACACTATTTCCTCTTTTTATTTCCTGTTTATTTGCCGCTTCAGGATTAACCATCTCCTGTATGGCTTTGTTTAATTCATATGTCCCGATTTCAGAAGATTTTTGCGGGCAAATTATTTGAATATCGTCTATTGTATGATTATAGGCTGTCATAAGCCTGTTTAATGCTTCCTGAGTCTTTTTGACAACCCTGAATTTGTCATCCTCTTCAATCACAAAAAAATCCTTGTTTTGATTGATTATTTCCGGCATTTCGCCATTTATAATCCTGTTGGCATTTGAAATAATGCCAGAACCGTCTGCCTGACGCTTTATAACATTCAACTTGACTGTAGGTATAACTCCGCTTTTTATCATATCATCAAGCACGTTTCCCGCACCTACGGAAGGGAGCTGTTGCGTATCACCAATCATAACTACGGTTGTCCCAGGTGAAATCGCAGTAAATAATGCATGAGCCAGATCTATGCTAAGCATACTGCTTTCATCTATTACTATAAGGTCGTAAGGAAGTTCATTGCCTTGTCTGTAAAAAAAACCTTTATTTTCATAGGAAAATTGAAGAAGCCGGTGTATGGTCATTGCTTCAAAACCCGTTATTTCTGTAAGTCTCTTAGCAGCCTTTCCTGTAGGTGCCGCCAGCATAAAACTCATTTCCTCACGGTTCTCAAAAACTCTTTGCAGCACATATATCATACATTCTACAGTAGTAGTTTTTCCACTACCTGCAGAACCGGTGAGAATCAGCATGTTTGTTTCAAAAACAGCTCTTACTGATTCCTTTTGCATGGCTTCAAGTTCAAAGCCTTTCAGTTCTTCAAATTCCGCTATCAACTTGTCCACATGTACCACGCTAATGTCAGGCTGGCATGTCACTATATTTTTAATGGCAAGTGCAGTCTCGTATTCAAGTTTGTGCATTTCCCTTGTATAAACCGCTTCACATCTGTCTTCATTTTCTGTATATGTTATGTTCACAAGAAGTCCTGTTTTTATCATCCTCTTGTAGGCTTCGTCCAGTTCATCCTCGTTGATTTTATCAACATTATCACTTAAAGCTTTTGAAGTTGCCTGTAAAAGCTGTTGTCTGTATAAGTAGCAATGTCCTTCTGTTTCAGCGGTTTCCAAAACACTCTTTAGGGCGGCTTCCATTCTGAATATGGAATGAGAATCAATTCCAAGTTTTTTTGCAATTTCGTCACAAGTTCTGAATCCAAAGCCTTTAATATTTGTAAACATATATGGGTTCTGTTCAGCAATAGCTATAGATGTTCCTTTGAAAGTATTGTATATCTTCATAGCCTTAGCTGATGATACCCCGAATTTTTGAAAGAAAATCATAACGTTCTGGTACTCCATGTTTTCCATATAGGAATCGTGGATAAGCCTCGCTTTATCAGCAGATATACCTTTTATTTTCACCAAAGATAACGGTTCGTTCTTTATAATCTCCAATGTGTTGCTTCCAAAGCCCTCTACGAAGCCTGAAGCAGTTTTGTAGCCAACAACCATATTTCTTGCTGTTTTTTCTCCCACGCCCTTGATTATTCCACATGATAGAAAGGTTATTATTCCTTCATCCGTAGCAGGTTCAATAAATTCTACAGTATCAGCCTTAAGCTGTTTTTCACCTTTGTATACTCCTACGATACCGACTATTTTACAGGGCAAAACCGCACAATGGTAATTCACCTCATAGTATCCTGTTACACTTATTAGATCCTGGGCTTCATGCTCAAATCCGTCCTCGTCAACAATTCTTTCTATATCAAAAGTATAAATTTTATAGCCATTGTCTGCATTTTCATATATTTTATAGTCAAACCGGCCAATAATGCTTAGGGTTGTCCCCACGGGGTAACTGTCGAATGACCATCTTTGCTGTTGAAATTGTCCTGATGCCACGGTAACCTCCAAAACTGTAAAATAAGTGCTTGTCCCTTTTACTTTTATTCGTAACATATATATCTTAACCTATTTTGTATACTGCTACAAGAAGGATACTTTGGTGTTATTTCTATTTTCATTTATAAAAAATACTTTCCCTTTCATCAAAGCTGCACACTTCAACCAGAGGGTACTGTTTTTCAAGCCTTTTAAGTATTTTATAAGTTTGATCTTTTGACTTCATATCTATAACAATAAAACTTCCGTTTATAGCGATATTTCTTACAAATTTACTCATCATGGCTTCGCGGACTATTCTTTCAATGTTTTCCTCCTGATCATTAACCAAGAGAACAAGGTTTGCTTTTTCAACATAATACTTTTTGTTTTCCAACAATCTGAAAATACTTTTAAATAAGCTGATGATACCATAAATAGAAAATAGCCCCAGAACTATGTAGCTGAAATCTGTCATAAACTCCTCCTGTAACATTCCTCGTACCATATTTTATGATACATCGGTATGTTTTGTTACAAAGAGGCAATTTAAAAAAGGATACAATTTCTCAGCCGCTTAACTACAGCCGTTAAATTGTACCCCTTTTATGTTATTTAAAAATATAATTCTTATAATCCTGCTTCTTTTCTTAATGCATCAGCTACATCGGTCTTTTCCCATGAAAATTCTGCATCTTCTCTTCCGAAATGACCGTATGCTGCTGTTTTTCTGTAAATTGGCCTTCTTAAATCCAGTTTGCTTATGATAGCAGCTGGCCTTAAGTCGAAGTGTTTGTTTACTAATTCTGAAATCTTTTCCTCAGATATAACAGCTGTTCCAAAGGTATCAACAAGTACTGATACAGGCTTAGCAACACCAATGGCATATGCCAGTTGAACTTCGCATTTGCGAGCTATCCCTGCTGCTACGATGTTTTTAGCTACATATCTTGCAGCATAAGCGGCGGAACGGTCAACCTTTGTGGGGTCTTTTCCTGAAAAAGCACCACCCCCGTGTCTAGCATAACCTCCGTAAGTATCAACTATGATTTTTCTTCCAGTAAGTCCGGAATCCCCTTGTGGTCCTCCAACTACAAATCTTCCTGTAGGATTAATGAAGTATTTTGTTCCCTCATCCAGCAATTCTTTAGGAATTACAGGAATAATTACATGTTCCATAATATCTTTTTCTATAGTATCATGGTCAACGTCTGCTCCATGCTGTGTGGATATAACTACAGTATCAACTCTAACAGGCTTGTCCCCATCATACTCAATAGTAACCTGTGATTTACCGTCAGGTCTTAAATACTTTACTAACCCATTCTTCCTTACTTCGCTTAGTTTCAAAGTAAGCTTGTGAGCCAACATTATAGGCATTGGCATCAACTCGGGCGTTTCATCGCATGCGAAACCAAACATCATTCCCTGGTCGCCTGCTCCTATAGCCTGAATCTGCTCTTCGCTCATTTCACCTACTTTTGCTTCAAGGGCCTTGTCAACACCCATAGCAATATCCGATGACTGTTCATCTATAGAAGTCATTACAGCACATGTGTCACAATCAAATCCATATTTTGCTCTATCATATCCTATATCCCTGATAGTATTTCTTACTACCTTGGGGATATCAACATAACAGTTGGTTGTGATTTCTCCCATTACTAATACCATACCGGTTGTAACTGCTGTTTCACATGCAACTCTTGCTTGAGGGTCCTTTTCATAAATTGCATCCAATACTGCATCAGATATCTGATCGCAGATTTTGTCGGGATGCCCCTCTGTTACTGATTCAGAAGTAAAAAGCCTTTTTGTCATACAATACTACCTCCCCTATTTAATATAAATTAATTTAGAGATTTTTTTATAAAATAAAAAAACCTCTTTCGAGGTTTGTCATGTTTTATATCAATAACACCCCTCATCTTCCAGGCAAAGCCCCGGAGGAATTGGCACCATGCAAAATTATGCTGGTTGCCGGGTTTCATCGGGCCCATTCCCTCCACCTCTCTTGATAAGGATTAAATATTTACTTTTAAGTTTATTTAACCATAAATGGGTCTATTAGTCAATAGAAGTTAATTACTATTATTCATTTAATTTACTGTTAGCCCTTGCTATAAACTTTTGAGCGTTTATTATGAACCTCTCGTGCTGTCCCTCTCCTATTTTGGCCTTTCCGTCAAAAGCCTCCACTGTAAATACCAGCCTTTTTCCATCAATTTCAGCAAGCTCTGCCCTTGCAGTTACATTCATTCCCACTGGGGTTGCTGCTATATGTTTTATATTTATCATAGTTCCCACTGTTGAGCTGTCTTCATCAATATAATTCTGTACAGCCAATGAAGCCGCCTTTTCCATCAATGCGATCATGGCAGGCGTTGCAAAAACATCAAGACTGCCGCTCCCCATAGTTTTTGCAGTATTAGCCTCCGAAACAAGTACCTGTGCACTTCCTGTTATCCCAACCTCTAGTTCCATGTGAATAATATCCTCCAATGTGAAAATAAGTATAATTAAGGGGCTTGCCCATTGTAAAGGCAACCCCCCAAATATTTAAAACTATTAAAGTTAACCTTCCAACTGAGGTGTTTGTGAAGAACCCTCCAGTACGACACTTTCGAATATCTCTTCAAACTCTGCACCTTCGACTTTTTCCTTCTCAAGAAGTACTTCGGCAAGTCTATTGAGTCTTGCGATATTTTCTTTTAACAGGGATACGGTTCTTTCATATGCACTGTCAATGATACTTTTAACTTCATTGTCAATTATTGCTGCAACCTCATCACTGTAGTTTCTAGCCTGAGCAAGATCCCTTCCAATGAAAACTTCATCATTCTCATTTCCGAAAATCATATTGCCAAGTTTTTCACTCATACCGTACTTAGTAACCATGTTTCTTGCAATCTGATTAACTTTTTTAAGGTCGCTTGATGCTCCGGTACTAACTTCATCCATTATTATTTCTTCAGCTGCTCTTCCACCAAGTGCAATAATTATTTCTTCGATCAGCTGTGACTTGGTATGATAGCTCTTATCTTCCTGGGGTCTACTTGCGGTATATCCGCCTGCCATTCCTGCCGGTATGATTGATACCCTATCAACCTTCTGGCTTGAGGATACAAGCTTTATTGCAATAGCATGACCTGCTTCGTGAAATGCTGTAACTTTCTTATCATGCTCGCTCATAACACGGCTCTTCTTTTCAGGTCCCATCATTACTTTAAATGCAGCTTCTTTTATCTCTTCGTTGCCTATCTTTTTCTTATTTGCTCTGGCAGTAAGCAAAGCAGCTTCGTTCAAAAGGTTCTCAATATCTGCTCCCGTAAAGCCCGGAGTGATTCTTGCAAGATCGTCCAGCTTTACATCATCTGCTAATGGCTTTCCTCTTGAATGAACCTTTAATATCTGCTCTCTACCCTTTATATCTGGCAAACCAACAACAACACGTCTGTCGAAACGACCCGGTCTTAGCAACGCAGGGTCTAAAATATCAGGTCTGTTTGTTGCGGCCAGTATAATAACTCCCTCATTTATACCAAAACCATCCATTTCAACAAGAAGCTGATTCAGGGTCTGTTCTCTTTCATCATGGCCTCCGCCTAATCCGGCGCCTCTGTGGCGTCCTACGGCATCTATTTCATCTATGAATACAATACATGGTGCATTCTTTTTTGCCTGTTCAAAAAGATCACGTACACGGGATGCACCAACACCGACAAACATTTCAACAAAGTCTGAACCACTGATGCTGAAGAATGGTACTCCGGCTTCACCTGATACAGCTTTTGCCAAGAGTGTTTTACCTGTTCCGGGAGGTCCCACAAGGAGTACACCCTTTGGTATTCTGGCACCCAGTTCAACAAACTTCTTTGGTGCTTTCAAGAACTCAACTATTTCTGCCAGTTCCTCTTTTTCTTCATCTGCGCCGGCTACATTCTCGAATGTAACCTTTTTCTTATCGTCAACAGTCATTTTTGCACGGCTTTTTCCAAAGGACATAACCCTGTTGCCCCCGCCTCCGCCTTGAGACTGCTGGATGAAAAAGAACCATATCAGAATTAGTATTATTACAAGACCCACAGTCGGCAGCATAGACACCCACCATGGTGGCTGAGGCGGCTGTGTTACATGAAAATCTTCAATAAGGTTACTATCCAATGCAGCTGTAAATCTATCAGATGCAGATGTTACATCCGGAGGGACAATAACTACAAATTTGGTCCTGTTATTTTCCTTTGGCTTCTTCAATTCAATTGTAGCCGTATCTGTTTGTAAACCTATACTCTTTACATTCCCGGCCTTCATTTCCGTTAATAATTGAGAATAACTCATTTTAGGTGGATTATCAGTAGCAGTAAAAAAGGTTATTATAACCAAAATAAGTATAAAAATAATTATATAAAAACTGATACCCTTAAAATATTTCAAATATCTCCCTCCTTAATTAGACCCAGGTATCAAATATAACTCAAAGGCCTTTTTGCTTCATTTTGCACACTGAGTTATTATTTAAATTTTAGTCCAAACACCCCAAAAAACGCGGCTGCAATTCCTGGATATATTGCAAAAACAACACTATTGCTTTATTCTATTAGCTTATTATTCCAATTTGTACAGTATATATTATATTAGCATATACACATATAAAACACAATAAACACCATTATCAGTAATAAATTTTTATTTTTTTGTGTACACTTCCCTTTTCAATACGCACACTTCAGCTATATTTCTGTATTTACCCGCATAATCAAGTCCGTAACCAATAACAAACTCATCAGGTATTTCAATTCCTTTATAGTCAACCTTGAGGTCAACCTTTCTTCTTGATGGCTTATCAAGTGCCGCACACACCTTTACACTCAGTGGCCCTCTTGTTTTGAGAAGTTCTACCAGGTGGTTAAGTGTAAGGCCTGTATCTATAATATCCTCAACTATCAATACATGCTTGCCGGTAATATTTGTATCAACATCCTTTATTATTTTTACAACTCCTGATGATTTTGAGGAATTACCGTAACTTGACACCGACATAAAGTCCAAGTCAACAGGAATGGTTATCTTTCTGGCTAAGTCTGCAAGGAAAATAAATCCTCCTTTAAGAACCCCAATAATAACTAGCTCCTGTCCTTCGTAGTCTTTCGAAATTCTGGCACCAAGTTCTTCAACCTGTTTGTCCAACTGTTCCTTTGAAATCAATACTCTCTCTACTACGTCCATTTAATGCTAATCCCCCTTGATATAAGCAAATCTTTTTTATTTTTTCTCTGGAATACAAGAAATCTTCAATACAGTTTTAGTATTGTCAGTTACTTTATAATTATCACTTATTTTATTTCCTACTATCCATACTATTTCTTTTTTCAATGCTATAAGCGGAATTATATCCCTAATCTCTCTGGGAACCTTATTATCTATAAAGTATTCCTTTAGCTTTTTAGTACCATTTGACTTTAATGGTTTGAAAACATCTCCGTCTCTTCTGTTTCTCAGAAGGACATTTTCCCCGGATGAAGTCAATTTATCTAGATCAATAAATTTAGTATGAGCTTTTTCGTTACAATTTATAAATTCCCGACAGCTTTTAATGGATTCAATTTTTAAAATTTCAGTTTCAAAAACTATACCTTCATTTTGTATTTCAGTCACTCCTGGAATATGAAGAACTTTTTCAAACTGTTCCCGCTGTACTTTCCCCTGTTCTTTTAAAATCAAAGAATTATAAGTCCTCACCGCTGCCATAAAGTGGGGTAAATCAATCTGAGCACCAGTTCTTCCGTTTTCGATAAGGTTGTTGAGCTTATCCATATGGATGTACTCAAACCCGTTAAGTGTTCCGCAGGTTTTCCCTACAGCTATCCTCAACACACGTAATCTGACAGCCTGATGCACTTCTGTCAATACCTTCAAATCCAGTTCTGTATACATTCTCTTTTCAGAAAGAACTGATTTTTGATAGTATAATTCAGAATTATATCTTAAATAATCATCCTCTGCTACAACTATTTTTGATAATCTTAGTAAATTTTCTGTAATATCTGACCCGGATGCAGAATTAATTGCAGGAATCACATTAAGCCTTATTCTATTTCTGAAATAATCAGTATGAAGATTGGAACTGTCTGTAACGGCCTCTATCCCAATCCCGTTTACATATTCCTCTATCTGCGATCTGTCAACATCCAACAGGGGTCGTATTATGTTATCCCGCCTATACTCCATTCCCCTAAGGCCTTCCAAACCTGTACCCCTGCAAATTCTCATTAAAATAGTTTCCGCCTGATCATTTCTTGAATGGGCAACAGCTATTTTTGACGCACCATGCTCGTCCGCAATTAAGCTAAATACTTCATATCTGGCATTTCTACCGGCTTCCTCCAGAGATATTTTTTCGTTTTTTGCTTTTTTTGCGATATCTATATGCTTTACGTAAGCCTCAAGACCTAAAGTGGAGCAAAAGCTTCTTACGAAATTCTCGTCCCTGAGGGCTTCTTCACCCCTTAACATATGGTTTACGTGTACTGGATATATTTTTATTCCCAATTCGTTTGAAATAGAATGCAAGACATGGAGCAGGCAGACTGAGTCATATCCTCCGGATATGCCTACAATTACGCCTTCTCCATAATTAATAAGCTCTTTATTTTTAATGGTTTCCAAAACCAACTGTTTGAGCATAACCATTTCCTTTTTTCTGTATTTATTGCCTGAACTTCTCCAGATTTGCAAATTTCGTATACTGACCCAGCCATACAAGCTCTACTGTTCCCGTAGAACCGTTTCTGTGTTTCGCAAGAATTACCTCTGCTATATTCTTCTTTTCTGTTTCAGGATTATAATAATCATCTCTGTATAGAAACATTACAATATCAGCATCCTGCTCTATTGCTCCAGATTCTCTCAGGTCGCTCAGTATCGGTCTGTGATCGGTTCTTGCTTCCGGAGCACGGCTAAGCTGCGACAGTGTGATTACCGGTACATTTATTTCCTTTGCAAGAATCTTAAGAGAACGGGATATTTCAGAGATTTCCTGTTGTCTGTTTTCACTTTTTGACCTGCTCCCCTGCATTAACTGCAGGTAATCTATTATTACAAGTCCTAGATTATGTTCAAGCTTTAGCCTTCTGCATTTTGCCCTTATTTCAGTAATTGATATACCCGGTGTATCATCTATAAATATGGGCGCCTCCGAAAGGGGTCCTAATGCCTTGGCAACCTTTTGCCAGTCGTTGTCCTCAAGCTTTCCCGTTTTCATTCTATTACTGTCAACCATGGCTTCACTGCAAAGCATTCTGTTTACAAGCTGCTCTCTAGACATTTCCAGACTGAATACTGCAACAGGTACATTGCTGTGTACAGCTGCATTTTGTGCAAGATTTAGCGCAAAAGCAGTTTTACCCATTGCAGGACGGGCAGCTATTAATATAAGGTCCGAATTATGAAGCCCTGACGTTTTAAAATCAAGGTCGGCAAATCCTGTAGGGATTCCGGTTATGTTTCCACTGTTATTATATAATTCCTCTAATTTGTTAAATGTATCTACCAGAACATCCTTTATTGGCACAAAGCCCTGCGAACTACGCTTCTGAAGTATATCAAATATATTCTGCTCTGCCTTGTCCAGTATATATGTTACTTCCTCTGACGCATTGTATCCTAGATCAACTATATCCGATGAAGCCTTTATTAACTTCCTCAAAAGTGCCTTCTCTTCAACTATTTTTGCATAATGCTTTACATTTGCCGTTGTAGGTACTTCTGTTGCAATATTGGTCAAATATTCAAGTCCGCCCACAAGATCAAGCTTCCCGTGAAGTTTCAGGCGATCGGATACAGTAATCAAGTCGATGGGCTGAGCTCTGTCAAATAGTTCAATAATTACATCATAAATTTCTTTATGATCCGGCCTGTAGAAATCCTCTGATTTCAATATCTCCATAACAACAGGAACAACTTCCTTGTCTATGAGCATAGATCCAAGAACAGATTGTTCCGCTTCCAGGCTTTGAGGAGGAATCCGGCCAAGAGTTCCTATATCCATTATATATTCCACCTTGTTTTTAGTTGTTGTTCCCTATAAACCTTACAGACTTTCTATTTTTACTGTAAACTTTGAGTTGATCTCGGGGTACAGCTTAACTTCAACCTCAAAAGTCCCCACTGCTTTAAGTGAATCGGGCATAACAAGTTTCTTTTTGTCTATGTCAAGCTTCTGCTGAGATTTTAACGCTTCCGCAACATCCTTGCTTGTTATAGAGCCAAAAAGCTTTCCGTTCTCACCTGCTTTTACCTTTAATGTAACTGTTATATCCTTTATCTTCTTTGCCAGTTCCTTTGCCTGTGATATTTCACGGTCTTTCTTCTGAGCTTCTGCTTCTTTTTTGGTTTTCATTATGTTTACATTTGATGAAGTAGCCTCTACTGCAAGTCCTCTTGGAAGGAGGAAATTTCTTGCATATCCGTCACTGGCTTCAACCATCTGTTCTTTTTTCCCCAAACCTTTAACATCCTGTTTTAATATAACCTTCATAGATTGACCCTCCTGTTTGCGGTTTAATTATTCCTTTGCAAGGCTGTCTATATATTCGTAAATAGCATCTTTAAGCATTTTCTTTGCATCCTGTATGGATACATCCTCAATCTGAGCACCTGCTACCGTAAGATGTCCGCCCCCACCAAGCTTTTCCAGAATCATCTGTACATTTATATCCCCAAGAGATCTTCCACTGATTACAACCTCTCCATTATGGTAACTCAAAACGAATGCCGCTACAAGTCCTGAAAGACTCAACAGCTGATCAGCGGCCTGAGCTGCTATAAGCTGCGCACCCTTGATATTATTGGGGCAAATGGATATTGCAATATTATCATACACTACTTCTGCATCTTTTACTATATTTGAAATAGTAATGTAAGTTTTCAAATCATTCTGGAATAACTGTTTAACCGACACCGTATCCGCACCCTGTCTTCTCAGGTATGACGCTGCCTCAAAGGTTCTTACACCTGTTTTAAATATAAAGTTTTTTGTATCTACAACGATTCCTGCATATAAAGCTTCCGTTTCAATATTGGTAAGCCTTATCCTGTCTTCTACATACTGCAGAAGCTCTGTAACCAACTCACAAGTTGAAGATGCGTAGGTCTCCTGATAGGAGAGTACGGCATCCTGAATAAAGTCGGCCCCTCTCCTGTGGTGGTCTATGATTACTACCTGTTCTGTCATTCTCAACAGTTCCGGAGCCTCCGTAAATCCCGGTTTGTGTGTATCAACTACTATAAGAAGTGTTTTCTTGGTTATCAGGTCCAGTGCCTCATTTGTACCAACAAAAACGTTAGTATACTCAGGTTCCTTTGCCATCTTATTTAGTATTGCATCTATATTTGCATTAGAATGATTCAATACAATATTTACTCTTTTATCCCTGTTCTTTACGATACGATAAATGCCAAGTGCTGCTCCAAGACAGTCTATGTCTGCATTCTCATGGCCCATTATAAGCACAGACGGCGCCTGATCTATCAAACCTCTTAGGGCGTATGCAATAACCCTGGCTTTGACCCTTGTCCTTTTTTCAAGTTCTCTGGTACGGCCACCAAAGAATCTGAAATTGTCGCCGTCTTTTATTACGACATGATCCCCGCCTCTGCCAAGGGCTATGTCAATACACGCATTTGCATTTTGCAGGTTTTCAACAATTGTGGGAGCATTTATGCCCAAGCCGATGCTAAGTGTAACAGGAATCTTGTTTCCGAGATTTATTTCCTTAACTGTTTCCAGTATTTCAAACCGTTTTTCTTCCAGTTCATGCAGATACTTGAATGCAAATATACAAAGATACTTGTCCCTTTCAAATTTCTTCAGAACTCCTCCCGTGTGACTTATCCAACTGGTAACCCTTTTATCTATTTCCGCCAGTAATTGCTGTCTTACAGCGTCTTCCATACTTTGCATCAGGTCATCATAATTGTCAATTACTACAAGCCCTACGGTATTTTTATTGTCCTCAAACTTCTTTTTTTCGTCTATTAATTCAGTATTATCAACAAGATAGAGCATAACAATAACACTTTCCTCGTTATTACTGTCATCGAGCTTTACCAAGTTGCCCAGAACTGAATAATGCCTGTTATTTATAGTGATTTCCGTAGATATGTTTATGCTGTCCCCTTCCATCATCTGGGGTTTCAGGTCAGAAACAAGTCCGGCTACTGTTTCCTCCTGAAAAGTATCATTCTGGAATATGCCCTTGAAGGAGGAGTTATACCATACAGTTGTCCCGTCTAATTCTGCAAGTACCAAGGGCATAGGAAAGTTTAATAGGGTGTCCTTTGTAGCACAGTCTATATTAAAGGTAAGTGTCTCTATGTACTTGGTTATTTCCCGGTTTCTGATATGGGTGGACTTATAGTTATAAATCACCAGAAACACAAGCAAAATATACCCCGGTATTGAAACCAAAGGGTTTAAAACCGTTATTACTATTATGAGAAAGAAAATTACCCAAAGGTAAAAACCCGCCTTTGGAATAAATATCCGTGATAGTTTTCTGCTATCCATCTGAATTCTCCCGAATTAAGTCCCCTGCCTTCCGGATCTTGATACATTAAGGTGTTTTGCCAGCTCTGACAAATCCCCGTAATATTTCTCAACATCATGATTCTCCACAAGGCCGAGCCTAATCTTACTATCTATTTTCATTTCTATAGTTTTATAATTAATACCAAACCGCTTTCCAAGAAGATAACAAATTAAAATAATATTTGCAAGCGTGTCTGCTAGTGTTTCCGAAACCTCTTCCCGAAAACCGTTCACCAGTGCTTTAAACAAATTTGCTACATCAGTAAGTAGTTCGCTTTTTAGCCATTCAATAATCTTTACATTTCTTGTTATATCAATTTGATTGTCAAACTGTGCCATAACTTCCCCCCACATATAGTCTACCATTTTTTGTAATGTAAATTATACCACTATTATGGGGCTATAGCCTTTCATTTCCCGTTATTTTCGGTGCATATTCTATATTTTTCCCTTAATCATGGGATACGAACCGATAAACCTGTAAAATGATGTTTTTCTTTTTATCATTGTTAAAGCATCATAAACGTCCTGATCCTCTATATGACCGTCAATATCAATAAAAAATATATATTGCCCAAGTGCATTTTTGGATGGTCTTGACTCAATCCTTGTCATATTGATATCCCACAGGCTAAATATATCCAATACTCTGTACAGGCTTCCGGGCTTGTTATCCGTTGAAAACACAATGGAAGTCTTATCACAACCCGTCCTTTTCGAGTATTCTTTTGATATTATTACAAATCTGGTATGATTGTTTGCAACATCCTGTATATCTGCTGCCAATACTTCAAGCCCATTTATTCTAGCAGCTGTTCGGCTTGTAATTGCTGCATAAGTACCGTCACCTTCGGAAACCCTTTGAGCAGCTTGAGAGGTACTGTTTTCCTCAACCTGAACAGCCTTAGGATAGCATCTATTCAGGTATTCTCTTGCCTGTCCCAAGGGCTGAGGATGTGACATAATTGTAGTGATATCCCCAGATAAAGTTCCCTTCCTGACTACCAGGTTTAAACTAACGGGCAGTATAAGTTCTCCTTTAATAAATAAGCCTTCTTCTTTAGCCAATACGTCCAGTGTAACGTTAACAGCACCTTCGAGGGAGTTCTCAATAGGAACTATTGCTTCACTTATAACGTTGTCTTTAACTGCATAAAGAACATCCTGAATAGACACAAATTCCATTAGGGTGCGCAACTGTCCCTCCGCATATAATCCTGCCGCTTCATGTGAAAATGTTCCGCAGGGCCCAAGATAACCAATACTCTTTACCATCAATTTTCCCTACCCGTTTCATATATAAATTCTTTTCCGACAATAATATATAATATCATTTATTACCCATATTTCCAACCGAATAATACAAAAAGGGTAGAACATTGGCTATTTATCATTTTCATTTTCGTTTTCACCATCGTTATCCGTTTTGCCGAAATCCAGTGCCTGCTTTTCCAGTTCTTCATCACTTACCTTGGTATTAATTATCTCAAGTGCCTCTTGGTACCTGTCCTCCGGTACTTTTACATCTATAGGAACACAAGGCCCTAGTATAACATTTAACAATGTACTGTCAATAAGGCCCAGATCCTTTCCTTTCCCTACACATACTATTCCATTTTCCTCGAGTTTTCCCTTAATTATATTAAACTCAAACTCATTATCCGCTGTTTTAAGATACTTCCAATTAATTTGATCTTGTTGATTATCCATATACCCTCCAAATTATTTATCATAATATTCCCATATATGTTTTCCCGTTCCACCTTTTAATATATTATACTATTAATATAATATTGTTAACAGTTTTACAACCATACCTATAATAAATTTTCTATAAGCTTCCGTTGATTTTACTCCTTCTATCTGTCAGAATTAAAAAAACAAATATTTAACAGGAGTTGACATTACAATGAGTTTTAATGGATTTACCGGTGAAGCCCTTAGATTTCTTTTTGAGAATAGAATGAACAACCGTAAAGAATGGTACGATAGCCATAAACCCGATTATAAAAAATATGTGTATAATCCTTTTTTAGAATTAATTGAAGAGTTGATACCTACCATAATGGAAATAGATAACCAAATTATAACTATACCCTCTAAATTGATTTCCAGAGTTCGTAGAGATACACGCTTTACCAAAGATAAGACACTTTACAGGGATAATGTATGGTTTGTTTTTCTTAGGGATAAAAGTATTATGTCAACCTCTCCATGTTTCTGGTTTGAAATAAGCCAAAAGGGTTCAAGCTACGGTGTAGGATTCTACGGTGCAGAAACTAAGTCAATGGCTAATATGCGGGAAATGATAATTAACAGACACCCTCTATTTCTGGATGCCCTTGCTTGCTATGAATCTCAAAGTCAGTTTGTTATTGGCGGCGATATGTATAAGCGAAGCAAATTCCCTGACCAACCCGAAAATCTAAAATTATGGCTGGACAGAAAAAATATTTTCTTTGAAAGTGTGCAGAATAACTTTAAACTTGCATTTTCAAAAGAATTACCTGAAGTATTAAGGCAAGGTTTCCTTCAGCTAAAGCCGATATATGATTTCTTATGCATGATTGAAGCTTATGGCGGATAGGACTTAGTTATTTACTGCTTAATAAAGAAGATAATAAAGAACCACCTAGATATTACAAGTATCTGGATGGTTCTCTTAACTTTATAATTCTGACCACTTTTTACACACAATTATGTTATTTAATTACCAACGTATACCGCCTCCACCAAAGATAGAGCCACCTGCAGTGGTTACCATAGTACTGGTTGTAAAGGTCTTTGATAATGTTCCGTTAATATACATTTTATAAGTCTGACCCGATACTAGAGATGGAGAAGTAAACAGTAGTGTTGAACCGGCTTTTTTAGCTGTAAAGTTATAGATTTCAGCTCCGGAAGCATCTTTTATGCTAACAACTGCATTTAATGAAGGCCCGGCTAATATAGCTGAACATTGCTTAGACGTACTTGCCGTGGGAGAAGATGTACATCCCCCCACCGCCGCAAGAGTTCCTCCGGTAATAGTGAAATTGTTAGTATCACAATCGGCACAGCCATCCGGTTGACCTCCACCATAAATAACTGCATTTCCACCCGTCATAGTTATGGTTCCGTTTGAGTCATATCCATCTGTTCCAGATATTATTGCAATATTTCCACCGTTGATAACTAATTGTGTACCAGCACACAAACCATCTTCAGTTGCTGTAATATTAATAGTACCATTATTAACAGTTGTTACAGTTTTACCCTCAATACCTTCATAGGATTTTAAAACTGTAGTTGTACCGCCGTTAAATGTTAAATCTAATTCAGAGTGAATCCCATCATCACCTGCACTTAGAGTCAGGGCACCATTGTCAATTATTATGTCACCATCAGTGTCAATACAATCTGAAGTAGCAGTTATATTTAGTGTTCCTCCGGTAATTTCTATTGTATTATTGCAATGTATTCCGTCCGTAGGGGCAGATTTAATGTTAATATTTCCGTTTTCAATTTTGATATCATCATCACCAGCAATGCCGTGTTTGTAGTTACCGGTAATGTTTAAAGTTCCGGCACCCTTTATTTCTAAATCGTCATTGCTTGATATAACAGCTTTAGCTTCGGAATTAGCCGTAGAGTATGTTTTCGCATCAGTTAAGTTGTTAGTTGACCCTTCTACGATTGTAATAAATCCCTTGTCCACATTTTGAAAGAAAATAGCCGGTCCACTTGAATTGGTTATACTACAGCCATTTAGACGTAACTTAACCTTTTCAGTAGTATTAACGTAAATCATACCATTTGACAAAGTACCTACTACCTCAAAATCACCTCCGGCCGTAATATTAACTGTTGTACCACTTACAGCTACACCTGTTCCGGTACAAGTTATTGTGCTGCCTAAGGTGATTTTACCGACATTTGCTTTCCATGCATCTTCAGGATCAACGGGAGTAACAGTATCAACAGGGAACGTAGTTATGTTCCCCAGTAGATAACTTTTCAGTAATGCAAAGTCAATGGCATCCACCGAACCATCACCATTTAAGTCAGCAGCTTTAGTATCACTAATTGTAGAAACACCTAAAAGGCTACTCTTCATGGCTGCAATATCCAATGCATTTATTCCCCCATCAGAATTTAAGTCTCCCGTAACAGCTGCTTTTGCTAACATACTACTACAAGCAAGAGTACCTGCCAGCGTAAGTACCAAAACTAACTTTTTTTTCATAAAATCCTTCCTTTCTTTTATGTTTTACTTTATGTGGTTATATTTTACAATTTGAAACTTAAACCAACCTTAAAAATATTATCAATGTGAAGTATTTATTGACATTTTTTTCAATATATAACATCATATATTTAAGTCATTAAAAATGAGGATTTTGTTATGAATATTTTACTTGTTGAAGACAGAATTCCTTCCGATGATTCTCTGGTACAATTATTTAAGGAAAACAATCACAAGATTGACCATACCGACAGTATGAGATATGGTTTATATCTAGCTTTGACGGGTTCACATGATATTATCGTAATAGATACTTTGACTCATACGGTAGATGAAATTAATCTTCTTAAAAGTATAAGGAAAAGTGGCTTGACATCACCTGTATTTCTTATTTCTACTCAAAGTGATATATCGTACAAAGTAATTGGTCTGGACAGTGGTGCTGATGATTACCTTGTCAAGCCTTTTTCTACGGAAGAACTATTTGCGCGAATCAGAGCTTTAGGTAGGCGAAAAAATTCAATACTTTTAAATAACAACTTATGCTATGGTGACATTACTCTTTATACCAACTGCTTAACACTATCGACAGAAGAAGCAAAAATCAAACTAACCTGTCAGGAGTGCAAAATTTTAGAGTTTTTAATTATTAGGAGATGTATGATTACTTCAAAAGATATAATAATAGAGAAAATATGGGGGCTAGACACTGATGCACATGGAAATCACGTTGAAGTGTATATATATTTTATAAGAAAAAAATTGAAATCTTTAAATTCAAAAGTCATTATAAATACTATTCGCGGATTAGGCTACAAACTCGATATAAAATCAAAGTAAAAGTAAGGATATTTTAATTTTCTTATTAAGCTAAAAAGCACTATAGACAAAGGTCTACAGTGCTTTTTTGGATTAAAATTATATTTTCCTCTTTTTCTATCTCTATTCAGCAGTATATGGAAGTAAAGCAATATGTCTTGCTCTCTTAACCGCAACTGTTAACTGACGTTGGTGCTTTGCGCAGTTTCCTGATATTCTTCTAGGAAGAATCTTACCTCTTTCAGAAACATACTTTCTGATTTTAGCAACATCCTTGTAATCTATATCAGTAGCTTTGTCAACACAGAATGAGCAAACCTTTTTCTTTACTCTTCTCATTCTCATGCCGCCTTTTCCTTCGCCCTTATCATAAGAATCTCTGTCGTTTCTTCTGTTATCTCTCTTTGGTCCTGGCATGTCTAACTCCTCCTTTCAAGCACCCTTAGCGGTACTTATTTAATTTATAAAAAATTCTGTTAAATTTCGGTTTTCAAAATACCATGTTAAAAAGGCAGTTCGTCATCCTCATCCATTGGATAGAATCCATCACCGGATGCGGCAGGTGTTTCAGAATAAGTTTTCTGCGTGGAACCACCGTTACCAGTTTCACCATTACGTTTACTGTCTGCAAAGTAAGTTTCCTCTGCGACAACTTCTGTAACGTAATGACGCTTCCCCTCATTATCGTCCCATGTTCTGGTCTGAATCCTACCAACAACAACAACCTGCAATCCTTTTGTAAAATACTTTCCACAAAACTCTGCGCTCTTGTCCCATGCAACAACATTGATGAAATCAGCCTGTGGCTGTCCTTCTCTGGCAAAACGTCTGTTTACGGCAAGTGTGAAACTCGCAACTGCCGTATTGTTTCCACTGGTGTATCTTAGGTCTGGATCTTTTGTAAGTCTACCCATTAATACAACTTTGTTCATACTCCCACCTACTAATCCTTCTTTATTATGATATACTTGAGAATTCCTTCAGTGATTTTGTAGATTCTTTCTAATTCAGCAGGAAAATCTGGGCTTGATGAAAAGTTCGCAAGTACATAATAACCGTCGGTCTTATCATCGATTTCGTAAGCCATCTTTCTCTTTCCCCATTCATCGATGCTTTCCAGCTGAGCTGAAGTTTCGAGCATAGTTTTGAACTTTTCTACGAGAGCCTTTGTAGCTTCCTCGCCAACTTCTGAATTGATAATAAAGATAGTTTCATACTTCTTTAACATTATTGGTCACCTCCCCTCGGACTTTAGCGGCCCTGTATCATGAGTACAGAGCAAGGATGTTATCTTAATTTATTTGTAACATACAATTTTGTATTTTATCACAGTGTGTTGGAATAAGCAAGTCTTATTTTCCGTCTGTTATATATATCAAAAACCCACAAACTTTATTATTGACTGATATGTAAAAATTTGATATTATATTGTTAATTGATAATGATTATCATTATCATAAATGATTTAGGAGGAATTATTTATGAGCATTGTATTAGTAGGTGGTCATGACAGAATGCAGGATGAATATAAACAAATATGTTGTAAACGTGGACACCGTGTAAAGATTTATACTCAAATGCCTGCAAGATTTGATAAGGTTATCGGAAACCCTGACGGAATAGTCTTATTTACAGGTACAGTTTCCCATAAAATGATTCTTACTGCACTTAGAGAGGCAAAGAAAAAGAAAATCAGTGTTTTTAGAAGCCACACAAGTAGTGCTAACTCACTTGAAGAGCTTCTAACAAAAATGGAAGGTGCTAATGGTACTGTCTGTCCCTCTTAATAATAGAGGAAAATATAATGATAGGAGTATCTATTATGAAAAATATTATTGTTATATTCTGGAGTGGAACCGGCAATACCCAAAAGATGGCTATGGCGGTAGCAGAAGGTGCAGGTTGCAATGACACACAGGTAATCGTCAAACAAGTTTCGGATGCAACTGTTGATGATGTATTGAATGCAGATGTTGTAGCGTTAGGTTGTCCCTCAATGGGCTGTGAAGTCCTTGAAGAAACAGAAATGGAGCCATTTATAGAGTCATTGGAACAAGTCAACCTTAAAGACAAAAAAATGGTGCTTTTCGGCTCATATGACTGGGGTACCGGACAGTGGATGGAAGACTGGTCTGAGAGAATGACAGGTCTTGGTGCCATTCTCGTTACGGAAGGACTAATAATACATACTGAACCTGATGATATTGGTATTCTAAAATGCAAGGAACTAGGCAAAAAATTGTTTGAAGCTTAGTTATGTCAAATGAAAGGAGGTAGTTCCAATCAAAATAAATACAATCGACTTTATGAAAAAAATTAATACTCTTCCCGACCGGGACTACCTACTTTCAATGATTTATTTTTCATCAGCACCAACCATAATGGGAAATAAACCATCTTCACTTGTAACCTTTACTAAAAATAAAAGAAACTTATATGATTTATGGAAAACTCACAAAGCATATATATACAACCAGCTGGATATGGAATATGTAGAACTCCGGGAAAGACAAAACAGTGTAAGGGTCTTATTTTATAAAAGAGAACTAATGGAAGAATGTCTTTTCAAGAAGGAATGCAGAGATTTTTTGAATACCGTGGGATATGATTCGGAAATAACCTTTGATGAATGTATAGAAAAACTAAAGAGCAGGTTTGAATACATTTGTCCACATGAAATAGGAATTTTTTTAGGTATTCCGGTTGAAGACGTAATAGGATTTATCAGAAACAACGGGGAAAACAGTGTAATTTGCAAGTACTGGAAGGTTTATCATAACCCTGAAAATGCACGCCTCCTTTTCGATAGCTACGACAAAGCCAGAGAATGTGTAAAAAGTTTACTTATCTCATAATAATAAAAATTGGTTAATTTTCACAAATAAATATTGTCTTTTTTGGTTTTTTTTGATAATCTTATATGGTATTTATAATCTGAATCAATAAAATTAACGCTTTTAAATCGGAAAAAAATATATAGATAATACTGTGACGGCTTCCCACTTAATATAGAGTAAACTTTCATACTTTAACAAAGGCGGTGTTTAGTTTAGATGAGGATTAAGCAACTAATAATACTCCTTTTACTTACAAGTCTTATTTTTATAGTTCTTTCATCTGGTTGCTCTTACAAAAAACCAGCCGATAACCCTGACAAAATAACCATCGGCCTCTCCATGGCTACCCTTCACGAGGAACGTTGGCAAAGAGACGTAGATGCTCTCAGGGCAAAAGCCCAAGCTAAAGGAGCAGAAATTCTTTTTCGTAATGCAAACAATAACATAGATAATCAGATTTCCCAGGTTAAAAATCTGCTGTCAGAGGGTATAGATATTCTTATTATTGTTGCCCAAGACTACGAAAAATCACAGCAGGCTGTGCAGCTGGCCAGAAATAAAGGAATAAGAGTAATTTGCTATGACAGGCTAATTAAGAATGGAAACACTGATTTTTATGTCTCTTTTGACAATATAAAAGTGGGAGAATATATGGCCTCCCTCATGGTATCAAAAGTACCCAAGGGAAATTACATAATAATTAACGGAGCTAAAACCGATAATAATAGCTTTATGTATAATAAAGGTTTTAAAAATATATTGGATAAGTATCTTTACGAAGGCACTATAAAAATCGTTGATGAAGTCTGGGCAGATGACTGGAATCCTGAGGATGCCTATAAGTGTGTGGATAAGGCCCTTAGTGCAGGTAAAAAGATTGATGCTGTTATTGCTGCTAATGACGGTCTTGCAGGCTCTGCAATCGAAGCCCTTTCTAAAAAACACATGGCAGGAAAGGTTCTTGTTGCCGGTCACGACGCCGACATATCCGGCTGCCAGAGAGTAGCCGAAGGTACTCAGTTATTGACTGTCTACAAGCCTATAGATCAATTGGCTGAAAAGGCTATCGATGTTGCAATGGGTCTTTTAAAAAATGATTACTATGCCAGCAATAAAATTATTAATGACGGTGAATATGATATTCCCTATGAAATGGTTGAGCCTGTGGCTGTCACAAAGGATTCCCTTCTTGACACTGTAATACGTGCAAGCTTTCATAAGCTTGAAGACGTATACAGGCATGTCCCGAAAAACAAATGGCCAAGTAAAAAATAGTACTCATGTATATAATATTTAACGTAAACTTACCGGCATTGTTAATTTCCTTATTATGTTATAATATTGGTAATAGAAATTTGCCCCTACGTTTTAAATTCAGAGGTGTTACATGAGAAAAAATTTGGTTGAAGCAGCTACAAGTATTATAAATGGTGAGTGTAAAGATCCACATTCATATCTGGGGATGCATCTCTTGGGTGTGGAAGGTAAGAATCTTCAAACCGTTGTCAGGGTGTATCTGCCTACCGCTAAAATGGTTGAGGTTTTGGATGTTTCCGCAGGCAACTCGTTTCCAATGAAAAAACTTTGCAGTGATGGAATATATGAAATAACATTTCCGGACAGGAGTGACATTTTTGAATATCAGCTCAAAATAACCGACCTTTCGGGAAACAGCTTCTCAACGCATGATCCTTACAGTTTCTGGCCTTTTATATCCGAATTTGACACACATCTATTTAATCAAGGCAATCACCACAAGATTTACGAGAAGCTAGGTGCGCATGTCATGACCCATAATAATGTAAAAGGAACCCTTTTTGCAGTATGGGCTCCGTGTGCCAAGCGTGTGAGTGTTGTGGGAGATTTCAATCAGTGGGATGGGCGCAGACACCAAATGCGTGAACTGGGTTCATCAGGTGTCTGGGAGTTATTTATTCCTCTTGTATCAACCGGAGATTTATATAAATATGAGATTAAGACCCCTGATGACAATCTGATTTTTAAAGCCGATCCTTATGCTTACTACGCTGAAAAGAGGCCTGAGACTGCCTCAATTGTTATGGACATAGATACTTACACTTGGTGTGACGACCAATGGATGAGTAGCAGGGAAGAAAAAGACGTATTCAACGGTCCAATGTCAATATATGAACTTCATCTGGGAACATGGTCAACTTCCGCAGAACCTGATGAAAACGGGGACATATACGTCAATTACAGGATTATTGCTGATAGACTAATTCCCTATATAAAATATATGGGATATACGCATATTGAACTATTGCCTGTTGCCGAACATCCCTTCGACGGTTCCTGGGGATATCAGGTTACGGGCTATTACGCTGTCACAAGCCGTTATGGGAAACCTGAGGATTTCATGTACTTTGTTGACATGTGCCATCAGAATGATATAGGAGTCTTTCTGGACTGGGTTCCGGCTCATTTCCCTAAAGATGCCCATGGATTGGCCCGGTTTGACGGAACAGCTTTATACGAGCATTCGGACCCACGTCTTGGAGAACATCCTGAATGGGGTACCCTTGTTTTTAACCCTGGAAGGAATGAGGTACGAAATTTCCTAATATCAAATGCTGTATTCTGGTTTGAAAAGTACCATATAGACGGTTTAAGAGTAGATGCAGTTGCATCTATGATTTATCTGGACTATGCTAAAAAACCCGGACAGTGGATTCCAAACAAATACGGTGGAAATCTCAACCTTGAGGCTGCTGATTTTCTTAAACAGCTTAATACAACAGTATTCAGGTATTTCAAGGGCATAATAATGGTAGCTGAGGAATCCTCTTCATGGCCTATGATTACCAAACCTCCTTATATGGGTGGTCTGGGATTTACCTTCAAATGGAATATGGGCTGGATGAATGATTTCCTGAAATATGTAAAAATGGACCCTATATACAGAAAATACCACCACCATCTTATAACTTTTTCACTAATGTACGCTTTCAGTGAAAATTATATTCTTGTACTGTCTCACGACGAAGTTGTACACGGCAAGTGCTCCCTGCTAAGCAAACAGCCGGGAGATTACTGGCAGAAGTTTGCAGGGCTTCGGGCCACTTATGGTTACACCTATGGTCACCCAGGTAAAAAGCTTCTGTTTATGGGCGGGGAGTACGGACAATTCATAGAGTGGAACGATAAAAAAGGCCTAGATTGGCACCTGTTGGATTATGAAATGCATAAAAAGTTGCAAACCTATGTCAGGGATTTGAACACTTTGTATAGAGAAAGCAAGGCTTTATATGAAGTAGATTTAAGCTATGACGGGTTTGAGTGGATAGACTGCAATGATAACGACCATAGTGTTATTTCCTTTATAAGAAAGGGCCGAGACTACCACGATATGCTGATATTTGTTTGCAATTTTACACCTGCGGTTAACTATAATTATTGCATCGGTGTACCTTTTGATCTTGAATATGAGCTTGTTATGAACAGTAACTATGAAAAGTATGGCGGGTATGAACCGGATAATTCAAATAAAATATTTACGGCGATTAACGAATCTCTTCATGGAAGACCCTTTAAGCTTTGTCTTACAATACCCTCATTGGGCGTACTTGTTTTCAGACCGATATTTAAAGAATCCTGAGTATGACTCAGGATTCTTTTTTATAATGTTATATATTGAAATTTACAAAGCTTCCTTCTTTATTTGGAATTACTTCCAGAACTGATTGTATTCTCTCTTTTATTTCCGTTACATGTGAAATTACACCTACCAAACGGCCCGTTTTTTGAATCTCAGTCAAGCATTCGATAGCACTGTCCAGGGATTCAGGGTCAAGTGAGCCAAAGCCCTCGTCAACAAACAAGGTATCAAGGCTGATCCCCCCTGAATAGGACTGTACAACATCCGCTAATCCCAGCGCGAGAGCAAGTGAAGCTTTGAAACCCTCTCCCCCCGAAAGAGTCTTAACATGGCGTGCCTTTCCGGTATAATTGTCAAAAACCTCAAGTTCCAGCCCCTGCTGAGCTCGTCCCTTTCCTTTTTCCTCTTTTCTCTTTAAATAGTATCTTGAACCAGTCATCCTGGTTAGTCTATGATTTGCAGCAATTATAATCTCGTCAAAGTAAGCTGCCAGCACATATCTCTCAAACGTTATCCTTTGAGGGTTATCCCCTTTTGCAACCCTAGCAAGCTTCCCGATTATAAAGTATTTTGCCTCCAGCTGTTCTAATTTTTCAATGGAAGCAGTAAGCTGTTTTATTGTTTTGGAGTTGTTGTCGAATCTGGAAAACACTATATTATGACGTTCCTGTAGAACCTCCTGCTTTTTTCCCAGCTCTGCATAATGTATATTTAGCGTCACAATATCCTGTGTTTCAAGCCCTTTTGTTTCCTCCTCAAGACGTCTGTACAAATCATTTATTGATTTTAAGTTTTGATAGTACGTATTTATTTCCTGCTGTAGTATGTCAATTTCTTTCTGGGTCTTTTTCATATTCAAAAATTGCCCATAATCGGAAAAATTAGAATACTCAAGTTTTTCCTTTAAAAGCTTTTCCAGCGTGACAAATTCTTTCCGGCCTTCCTCTATAGAGGATACCTTCACAGCAACTTCCTTTTCGGCTCTGTTTACAGCATCTCTGGAGGACTCATGGAGCTTTTTAAGCTGCTCGTATTGTTCCCGGTATTTATTTATTTTCGACCTTTGTTCTTCAATTCTGGCTTTCAGCTTTGACGACGAGCGTATATCTTCCGAAATCTCTTTCTCAATAGCTTGTGCTTCGGTTTGCAGTCTTGTAATCTCTTCAGATATACCGGATTTTCGTGTAGTCAGGTTCTGAACAGACTCTTCTTGTACTTTCAGCCTATCCCGAATTTCAGTATGTTCCTTTTCTAATGTACTTTTTTCGTCTGCAAATTCTTTTTTTGATTTATACCGAGCTTTTAATTCAACAGTTTTTTCTTTAAGCCCGATTCCCGTGGTATTTATATGTCCCAACACAGTCTCAAATCGTCCGTTTTCCACCAATCCGGTATTATCGTACGTTATTACGCTATCATCAAGAGCATTAAGCCTGCTGAGTATCTCTTGGCGTTTACTTTCTACACTTCCGTTTAATTCCGAAATCCCCTTAGACTTTTCTGTCCTGAGCTCTGTTAACTTGGAAAATTGCGTTTTTTTATTCCTAATCTGCTCCTCCGTGGGAATACAAGATGGCATTTCAGCTGGCTTTGGATGGCCAAGGGCTCCACACACAGGACAAGGAGAATTTTCTCTCAGGGTTTTAGCGAGTATTCCTGCCTGCCCCAGTATATAATTATCCTCCATCAACTCCAGTCTGCTTCTGAATTCATAAAAATCCTTTTCAAAGGAAGCAAACTCAGTCCTTTTATTTTCGAGGTTACTTATTTCTTCCTGACATACCTCTATAAGCTTTCTGATTCCATCAAGCTCCTTAAGAAGCTTTGTGTTTTCTGATATTTGTCTTTCAAGGCTTATACATTCAGCCTCTGTTGTATAAAGCAGTTTCAGATTTTCTGCCTGCCGGGCTTCTTTTTCTTTGTTTGTCTCAAGGTCCTTCCGGGCCTTTTCAAGTTCTCCGGTCAATTTAGCGTATTCTTCTCTGACAGCATCCAAGTACTTTAATCCCTTATCATATTGGATTACCTTTGGAAGCATTTTCTCCAGTAATGCAAGCTCAGTCTCATGTTTCTTAATTTTAGGTTCCAAACCTATATGAGTATTTAAGCTCTCCTCTGTATTTCTGAACTCCGACTTCCTTTTCTCAAGCTGTTGCTTTGTCAGCTCCAATTCTACGGCCTTTATTTCCAGTGCCTTGTCCACTTTTCTGCACTGCTCATCGACTTCAATTATTGGTAAAGTTCTTCTTGCATATTCAAGAATTTTTTCCTTTTCGCGGAACTCGTTCTCACTCGACCTAAGAGCCTCGTATTGTTGTTTTGCTTGTTCCCTGTCTGAGAGCTTTTTGTTTACCTCTGTGCATCTCGTAATCTCTTTCTGGAGCATGCCCTGTTCTTTTACCGTTTCACTTAATTCAGCCTTGATTTCATCTATTATATATCTGTCCTTTTGCATCAGCTGTTCAATACAAGTAATGAATTGTGCTAAATTAACATTTTGAGCAGTCCTCATTTCAACAAGTGTTTGATCTTCACCCACATCAATATGATTTATATGGGTAGCTATCTGAGTTTTTAAGTCGTGAACGGATTTCTCAAGACCAAACCTGTCTTCATCCAGTCTTTTTTGAATTTCTGCAAAATCCTCGGTTCCGAATATTTTTCTGAATATAACTTCCCTATCACTACTGTCGGATTCCAGAAGTTTTCTGAACTCTCCCTGAGGAAGCATTACAATTTGCTTAAATTGTGATTTATTGATACCAAGAAGCTGATTTATATACTCGTCAACATTTATTATTTTGGTAATCAGTGTACCATCCGGCATCAGAAGCTCCGCATCGGCATTTCTTAAAGTATAGCCCTCTCCCCTTAGCTTCTTTTGTTCCTGCTGTGGCGATCTCCTTATTTTATATATTTTACCTTTGAGTTCAAACTCCATTTCAACAAATGTTTCCGTTCCCGGTTCTGCAAAGTCACTTCGTAGGCTATCCCTGTCTCTGCTGCTTCCTGAAGCTTCACCGAAAAGAGCAAAACTGATAGCGTCAAAAACTGTAGTCTTTCCTGCCCCTGTTGGGCCCGATATTACGAATATCTGTTCATTAAGGGTAGTAAAATCGATAAACTGTTTTTTTGCATACGGCCCAAACGCGCTGATTGTAAGTTTTAACGGTTTCATTTACACCCTCCTGTTTCTACCTCTCCTATTACCCTCTCCACTATTTTTAGTTCCTCCAGTGTCAAAGGTTCCCCCTGTATAGAGCTATAGAATTCCTGGAACAGCTCTATTTTAGCTTTGGATTTATAGCCCTCGGATGCAGAAGTTTTGTTATCATCACGGTTCATTACGCTTTCCTTTGTAAGTCCCATTACATTGGGATAAACGCTTCTTAGCTTTGATATTGGGTCAATAAGCTCACCTTTGTCTGTTAATATTGCATATATATAGTCATCAGTATTTGAGGCTGTATACACCTCAGGCTTCAAAAGCTCCCCAATAGGGCCTTTTATAATACGCATATCCTTTTTAGGTTTAAGTTCTTTTAACCTTACATTGGAATTACCGTCACCGTCAATTTCAACTATATTTATACCCTTCTTCTGATTAACCTCCGAAAAGGAGTATTTCAGTAAAGAACCGGAATACCTTATATTATCCGCACCTGCCCGTTGAGGCGCATGGAGATGTCCAAGGGCAGTATAGCTAAAGGAGTTAAAGTGATACGAATTAACTATATCTGTTCCCCCGATGCTAAGGGGTCTCTCCGATTCGCTTGTAATTTCTGCTTGCCCTCCAATATAAGTTATGTAGCCATGTGTAATCATTACACTTCTTTCATTTTCATACATAGCTTGTCCTACTTTTTCAATAAGCTTTTTCATGGCATCGTCATGGGTAGATATCTCGCTATCCTGCAAAATATGCTTTATATTACGGGGATCTGAGTAAGGTAAAAGGTAGAAGCTGACTGGCCCAAAACCATCCTCCAAAACTACTTTGCGTACATTACCGTCAAAGCTACCGGCAATATGCAGTCCGTTATTTGTTAATATTCTGCTGCCAAAAGATAAACGCTCAGCACTGTCATGGTTTCCGGCAATAGCAAGAATAGGAACCCTGAGTTCAAGGAGGATTGTGTTGAAAACTCTGTCTACCAGTTCAATTGCCTCTACAGGCGGTATGCTCCTGTCAAATATATCTCCTGCGATTACCAAAGCATCGGGTTTTTCATCTGATATAACGGATATAAGCTGATTGAGTATATATTCCTGATCCTCCAGCATACTGAACTCATTCACCACTTTTCCAATATGCCAGTCCCCTGTGTGAATTATTTTCATTTTGTCCCTCCCCCGGTTAATAATTAACTGCACATTCCTTTGTTGTACTTACAGTTGTCATACCTACAGGATAAATAATATTAATGGCACCTTTTAGTATTTCAAACTCAATTTCCTTTCCTGTAAGAATTTCTCCGTCTATATTCAGTGCAATAGTGTCTTTACTCTCAATTTTTATTTTCTTTGCTCTTTTAAAGCTAACATATTCTATTTGTCCGTGTTCACCTTTCATATACTTTGGAAACAATGTTAATATTTTAAGTCTGTTGACCTCTCGCACCAGACATATATCCAACAATCCGTCATCCAAAGCAGCATCGGGGGCGGGCAGCATTCCTCCTCCGTAAAACCTACCGTTGGCAACTGCGGCAAGAAGTATTTTTAAACTAATTTCCTCATCGTCTATGGTGACTTTTACCTCACTTATTTTGTTTTTGAAAATTGTATATATTAATGAAAACAGGTATGCCATACTTCCCGGTATATATGGCAGCCTCTTAAATTTCTGAGCATTATAAACAACATCGGCATCAAACCCTATAGATGAAATATTTATAAAGTATTTTCCGTTTGCTCTTGCCATATCTATACTTCTTTCCTTACCTTTTATGGTATCAGAAACTATTTCGCTACTCTGATATTCCCCATGTATGCTTCTTATAAAATCATTACCCGAACCTGCCGGTATAACCCCTAAAGAGGCATTAGTTCCTGCTATTCCGTTTACTATTTCGTTTACAGTCCCATCCCCGCCAATGGAATATATCCTGCATGGTTCATTCACTGCGTATTCACGGGCTATTTTTGTTGCATGTCCCGGATACTCAGTTATCTTTATTACATACTTATCGGGTTTCCCCTTGAAATAGTCCTTGATTACCTGTATAAGCTCTAAAGCCTTTCCCTTCCCGGCAGCGGGATTTATTATAAAGACGTGTTTCACATTTCTACCTCCTGTATGGGGTTATTATCAGGATAAAAGTTCGCAATTTTGTTTTAGTAATTATATTTTAACATAATGTAAGGGGCTTATTAAAATATAGAAGTTTCCAGTATAGACTATACATCAATTGGAAAAAAATTATTTTTCTTAAATGGTTGCTTTTTGCATTGATATGTATTATCATATTATGTGCGTCATGTTTTAGACGCAAAGTAAATGCGCCCGTAGCTCAATTGGATAGAGCGTCTGGCTACGGACCAGAAGGTTGTGGATTCGATCTCTGCCGGGCGCGCCAAAATAAAAACCTCTGAAAATATTTCAGAGGTTTTTATTTTGGTCTTTTAAACCGTGTCGTTAATTGTAATTTTTTAACATATTATTTGTAAAATATAATTATTATGTCAGATATTTGACATATTTCCATATTTGATAGTATACTATTTACGTAAGTTAAGTATTAATTCTGTTTGTAATTTAAGTGTTAGTGGCCATTGAGTAAACTAATGGTTCGGTCAACTTAAGTTATTCTAAAGTTTTACTTTTGGCATTTTAGTTTTATGTACTTTCCTATAGGTTAATTTTAATAAAATTATAAGGGAGAAATGTACCATGTTTAAACTAATGGATAATGCTAAAATAAGGGTAAAGCTTGTGTTATTGATATTTGCGATGATTATTGGAATGGTTCTTGTTGGGAGTATGGGCTGGTTTCAAACCCGAAAGGCACAAAGAGCTCTTGACACCATGTATAATGATAATCTTAATCAGGTTGCAAGTCTAAGTAACGCCGGAACTGCTTTAATGACCGATTTTACAAATATCTTAAGGCTTATTGCGTCTGATAACACAAGTTATCAAATGGCTGTTCTAAGTGATATTATAGAAAAAGAGAAAAATCTTGATAATAGCATTAAAAAAATTTCTACTACAAATTTAGGTTCTGACGGAGCGAAGATATATACATCCATAAATGAGAACTTAACAGCATGGAAAGAAATCAAAAATAAAATTATTGAATTATCTACATCAGGTAACACCCCAGAGGCATCTGCCATCTACAGCGATAAAGGTGATACTGTATTTCGCAAACTTGAAGCCAATGTAACCAGCCTTATAAATGCCAACATAAAAGAAGCCTCGGTTGTTTATAAGAAAAGTCTTGATTCTGCAAGACAAGCATCCCTTTTTCTTATTATTTTGATAATAGCCGTATCGCTAGTCTGCATCATGATAGGAGTTATAATTGCCAGATCAATAACAGGTCCTATATCAACTATTGTTTCCATTATCAGAAAAACAGCCGGTTTTGATTTGGTTTTTGATGAATCATACAATTCATTGATTAAGCGTAGGGATGAAATCGGGATAATTATTAATTCCATATCGGATATGAGACACTCCTTGCATAATACTATTACCAAACTACACAATATTTCAGGTACCATGGCTGCAAATTCTGAAGAATTGACTTCTTCTACTGCCGAGAGTACAAAGAGTATTAGTCAGGTAACCGCATCACTTGATGAAATCGCTAAGGGGAATGCCAACCAGTCAGAGGTTGTAAGCAAAACCAGTGAGCATATTACAGAAATTGCAGGGCACATATCACAAGCCAATGATGCTACAACCGAAAATGAGAAAGCGGTAATACTATCACTTGAAGCCGTTTCGGAGGGCTATAATGCCATAGTATTAACGTCTGAAAAGGTACAGGAGAATATATCTGTATCTGAAGAGGTAAATAAGTCATTGTCAGACTTAAGCAAATCTATTATTAAGGTAGGTAGTATAACCGATGTAATAAACTCCATAGCGGCCCAAACAAATCTTTTGGCATTAAATGCCGCTATAGAAGCTGCCAGGGCTGGAGCAGCCGGCAAGGGCTTTGCAGTGGTCGCAGATGAAGTGCGCAAACTGGCTGAAGAATCCTCCTCCGCTGCTAAAGAGATTAATGCCATAATTCAGGCAATAATAGCAAATAATGCTGTGACGTCACATAACATGGAAAGGGCAAAAGAACTGGAGGCCGAGCAGTCCTTTGCTGTTGACACTACAAAACGTGCTTTTGATAAAATAAGAATATCTGTAGAAGCTATTGCAGATAAAACTAAAGAAGTATCTGAAATGTTAACTACAATCGATAAAGCATCCAGGGAAATTTCAAGCCATACACATGACCTGGCAACTTTAGCGGAAGAATCTGCGGCCAGTTCTGAGGAAATTTCAGCCTCAAGTCAACAGCAGCTTTCCGCAATGGAGATAATAGCAAAGGCTTCAAGTGATTTGTCCGGTATGGCTCAACAATTGGATAATGAAATCAATAAATTCATACTATAATTTTCTTACAAGAAATAGTAGCGGACTAATCAACCGGCTACTATTTTTTGTTTTCAAAAAATCCTAATCGTTTATAATAGATAATGTCATCTATCTTTACTGGGTTTTACTTTATTATGTTAATGTATTACCACTATCCATTGTTAAATGTATTAATACGTCTATCTGTTAATGCTTTATTATGTTAACGTATTATTGGATTAATGAATTAATGGGTATTTTTACCAAAATTTGTTCTTTGGGATTGTTTAGAATAAACAAAACCTGGAAACCCGCTTAAATACAATATTTTACAAGAATCAATATGTGAATAAATTATTGAACTTTCCTTCATTTTAGTGTATAATTCGGCATTATAAAGACATTTTTTGATATCTTATGCAAGTTGCACATCAATTTGTTTTCCCGAATGACAATGTCGTCATTAAGCTATATTCAGATTGATTGTTTTTTTTGTGTCCAAATAGGTCTGTAATTATGTCCAGTAGCGATTGTTACTGGTATTAACTTTATTAATATATACTTAAAAAAGCCGCATTACATAATCGCGGTTAGGAGGTCTTTTATGGCAAAATATATAATCAAAAGGCTACTGGTCTCGCTTTTGACTTTATGGATTATGTTCACACTTACATTCTTTTTGATGCATTTTGTACCAGGTAATCCATTTATAGGTGAAAAGAAGATGACAGCCGAAATGTTAGCCAACCTAAATGCAAAATATGGTTTGGACAAGCCTTTAGGGGTTCAGTATCTTAATTACGCAAAGAACGTGCTTCATGGTGATTTTGGACAGTCAATACAATTGATTGGTCAGGATGTAAAAGACATAATAGCTCAAAAGTTCCCTTATTCACTCAGGCTTGGTATTTTCGCCAGTGCATTGGCAATGGTTATTGGAACTGTTCTTGGTGTATTGAGTGCACTTAAAAAGAATACTGCTGTAGACAGGCTCATTATGTTGATTGTCACCTTTGGAATTGCAGTTCCAAGTTTTGTTGTTGCTACTCTTAGTATGATAATTTTTGGTGTACAGTTACAAATACTGCCTACAATTAGTGATTTAAGCACGATTTCCAGTTACATTTTACCGGGCTTTGCACTATCATTCTTTCCTCTGAGTTTTATAACGAGGCTTATGCGTTCGTCTATGCTGGATGTTATAAATCAGGATTATATCAGGACAGCTCGTGCAAAGGGTCTTTCAGACAAAGTTGTTATATTTAAACATGCCTTAAGAAACGGAATTCTTCCTGTAGTAACTTATGCCGGACCAATGGTTGCATCTGTTCTTACAGGTTCATTTGTAATTGAATCCATATTTTCCATTCCGGGTTTGGGAAGTACTTTTGTTACCAGCATCACGGGAAGAGATTACACTACTGTAATGGGAGTAACAATTTTCTTCGGAGCAATTCTTATATTAATGAATTTCATCGTTGATGTAGTATACAGATTCGTTGATCCTAGAATCAACATTATCAATTAAGGGGCGGGTGACATTAATGAACACTATAAATGATACAAAAGTTTTGGAAAAGAATTTATTTTTGCCTGCCACAGATGAGGAAAAGGCAACAGCTGAGATTATGCGTCCATCTGTTAGTTACTGGAGGGACGCATGGAACAGATTAAGAGCTAATAAAGTGGCTACCGGAGCTCTCGTTGTTATTATTTTGATAATTCTGGCTGCTATCATCGGACCAATAATTTCTCCATACTCCTATGAGCAGATTATTGAAGGTCAGGAAAATTTAAAACCAAGCATGCAACATATATTCGGTACTGACAGTCTCGGAAGAGACCTGTTCACCAGAACAATGATAGGTGCAAGAATTTCTCTTGCAGTTGGTGTAGTTGCGGCAATAATGATATCAATTATCGGTATTATCTACGGTGCAATCTCCGGATTTTTTGGAGGTTGGGTTGATAATATTATGATGAGAATTGTTGACATTGTATATTCAGTTCCAACTATACTTATAGTAATTCTTTTGCAGGTCGTATTAAAGAAACCTATTGACAGTTACATTAAGTCAGGTCATGCACCTGCTTTTCTCAACAGTATGGGTGTTGGTCTTATAAGTATTTTTCTGGTAATGGCTCTTTTATATTGGGTGGATATGGCCAGAATAGTACGTGGCCAGATTCTGGCGCTTAAAGAGCAGGAATATGTTCTGGCTGCGAAAGTACTTGGTGCAAGCAACAGGTCTATCATATTCAAACATCTGATTCCTAACTGTATTGGTCAGATAATAGTTGTAACTACTCTCAAAATACCGGAAGCAATATTTACAGAATCCTTCCTAAGCTTTATAGGTCTTGGTGTATCATCACCTATGGCTTCTCTGGGTTCTCTTTCTCAAACAGCCTTAAAGGGAATATATTCATTTCCTTATATGCTTATTTTCCCGGCAGCAGCTATCAGTGTTATTATACTATCCTTCAACCTTTTCGGTGACGGACTGAGAGATGCTTTAGACCCTAGGATGAAAAAATAATTCTTTGAAATAATTGGAATGTTAGATTCGAAAGATACGGGTATATCTTAAATGATTACGGGATATACACTTTAGATAATTATTGGATGCCTTTTAAAGGGGCAGGTGAGGTAATTGCTATGAATAATAAACTACTAGAAATAAATGATTTAAAGGTCTCATTTTTTACCCCGGCAGGTGAAGTTAAAGCCGTCAGTGGAATAAGCTATTCACTTGAACCAGGTAAAGTTCTGGGAATCGTAGGGGAGTCAGGTTCAGGAAAGAGTGTTTCCTCTTATTCTGTTATCGGACTAATTGATAAGCCCGGAAAGATTGTAGGCGGAAGCATTACATTTGATGGTAAGGATGTTTCAAAAATGACTAAGCAGGAAAGGCTTCATGTTGCCGGAAATGAAGTAGCAATGATATTTCAGGACCCAATGACTTGCCTTAATCCTGTCTTTACTATAGGCAACCAGATTGCGGAGTCCCTTTATCACAAGTATGGAAGAATATCCAAGGAAGAAGTTAAGAAAAGGTCAGTGGAACTTCTATCTCTTGTAGGTATAAATGAGCCTGAGAAAAGGCTTTCACAATATCCGCATGAATTCTCAGGGGGTATGAGACAAAGAGCTATGATCGCTATGGCCCTTGCAGGCGCACCTAAGCTGCTTATTGCCGATGAACCTACGACGGCGCTGGATGTTACCATACAGGCACAGATTCTTGAACTCCTAAAGGATATACAGAAGAAAACCGGAATGGCCATTGTGCTGATTACCCATGACTTGGGAATCGTGGCTGATATGGCGGATGATATTATAGTTATGTATGGCGGAAAAATAGTTGAACAGGGAACAGTTTACAGCATATTCAAGAACCCCCGTCATCCTTATACAAAAGGGCTTCTACGTTCATTACCTGACTTGAACGTTAAGGGTTCAAAGCTTATTCCCATTAAAGGAAATCCAATTGATTTGCTTCACCTTCCTTCCGGATGTGCTTTTGCCCCAAGATGCGAGGAATGTTTGAAAGTTTGCATTAGCAACATGCCTGAAGCCTACAAGGAAGATGATGGTCATACTACTTCCTGCTGGCTGATGGATGAGAGGGCAAAAGAAAGTGTGGAGGTGCAGAATAATGGAAAATAAATCAACTCTTGTTGAAATCAGAAATCTGAAACAATATTTCACTATAAAGAACAGTGTAGGTAAAAAAGGATATGTAAAGGCTGTTGACAATGTTACCTTTGATATTTATAAAGGTGAAACACTAGGCTTGGTTGGTGAATCAGGTTCAGGAAAAACCACTCTGGGACGTTCAATGCTGAGAATATATAATCCCACAAGCGGTACTGTAAAAATAGATGGTATTGATATTACAAAATTTCAGGGAAAAAAGCTGCTCCCATACAGAAAGAAAATGCAGTATATCTTTCAGGATCCATACGCATCACTGGACCCGCGTATGACAGTATCAGATATTGTTGGAGAAGCATTGGATATACATGGTCTGGCAGGCTCCAAAAGTGACAGAGCAGATAAGATAAGAGAGCTTTTAACACTTGTTGGCCTTAATACAGAGCATGCATCCCGTTATCCCCATGAATTTTCAGGGGGTCAGCGTCAAAGAATAGGTATTGCCAGAGCAATCGCAGTACAGCCGGACTTTATAGTCTGTGACGAACCCGTTTCGGCACTGGACGTATCTATCAGAGCGCAGATAATTAATACACTTGAAGAAATGCAGGACAGGCTAAACCTCACATATCTGTTTATCTCCCATGACCTGGGTGTAGTAAGACATACATGTGACAGGGTTGGTGTTATGTATCTTGGTCATATAGTTGAATTGGTTGAGTCTGAGGAATTGTACAAAAATCCGCTGCATCCATACACCAAAGCACTGCTGACAGCTATTCCCGAGCCTAATCCTGATACTGCAAAGAAGCGTAACCGTATTATCCTTAAGGGAGAAATACCTTCTCCGGTTAATCCGCCGTCAGGATGTAAATTCAGGACAAGATGTCCATATGCAAAAGATATTTGTTCTCAGAAAGTACCTGAATTGACAGACTGTGGCAACGGTCATTATGTATCATGCCACTTTGCGGGAAAGATATAGACGATTAAATTTTTCCATATTGCAAGGAAGTAATATATAAAAACTCGTATGCTCCGGTGAGGTCGACATTGGGATCATAATATAAAAAGTGCTGAATAAAACCTTTTTATTTACGAGAAAATATTCGTGTTGCAAAAATGGATTTTTGAACTATAAATATCTATTTAATAAAAAATAATAGGGGGTATGCAAAAATGAAAAGAATATTAGCTCTTTTACTTTCACTGGCTACTATACTAACCGTATTTGCGGGCTGTGGAAGTTCTTCCAGCGATACTAAAGGCATTAGTGCAAGTATCGCATCAGAGCCAGCATCTATAGATCCTTCACTTAATAAGTCTCTGGATGGCGGTACTTATATTAACTGTGCTTTTGAAGGTTTAACTACTTATGACAAAGAAGGTAAAATCGTTCCTGGAACTGCTGAAAAGTGGGACGTAAGCGCAGATAACAAAGTTTATACATTCCATATCCGTAAGGATGCCAAATGGTCAGACGGTAAAGCTGTAACTGCAAATGATTTTGTTTACTCTTGGAAGAGAGCAATTGACCCTAAAACAGCTTCCGACTATGCTTATTACCTGTATTTTATTAAGAATGGTGAAGCTATCAACACTAATGGTGCTGATATCAATACATTAGGAGTTAAAGCTATTAATGATAACACTCTCGAAGTAACTCTGGAAAATGTTTGCCCATTCTTTACTGAAATCGTAGCCTTCCCAACTCTTGTTCCTTTGAGAGAAGATGTTGTATCAAAAAATCCAGATAAATGGACTCTTGATCCAAAGACTTATATCGGAAATGGCCCATATGTTTTGACAAGTTGGAAACACTCATCAAAGCTGGTATTTGAGAAGAACGAAAACTACTGGGGCAAAGACACTATAGTTGCACCAAAGATTGAATGGTTGTTGATGAATGATACAAATGCTATTCTCGGTGCATTTAAGAACAAACAGATATCTTTTGCAAGAAACATACCACATGATGAAATGCCTGCAGAGAAAGCTGCCGGAAATCTTCAGATTTTACCACAGCTTGGAACTTACTACCTGGCTCTGCTTAACACTAAAGCACCATTTGATAACCCAAAGGTTAGAAAAGCAGTATCTCTTGCAATTGACCGTAACTACATTACTGAAAAGGTTAGAAAATCAGGCGAAACTCCTGCATCAGGCTTTGTACCATATGGTATAGCTGATGTTAGTCAATCACCTGACTTCCGTACAAAAGGTGGAGATTTCTACTCAGTAAAACCTGAAGATTACCAGAAGAATGTTGCTGAAGCAAAGAAACTCTTAGCAGAAGCAGGATATCCTGATGGAAAGGGTTTCCCAAAAGTAACCTATGGTTTAAGTACAGGTGCAGGTCATGAAGCCGTTGCTGAAGCAATTCAACAACAGTTAAAGACAAATCTGGGAATCGAAGTTGAAATTCAGGCTCAGGAATGGAATGTATTCCAGGAGTCCAGAAAGAATGGTTTGTTTGATATTGCTCGTGACGGATGGGTTGGAGACTACATGGATCCATCAACCTTTATGGATCTTATAACTTCAAATAACCCTCAGAATGACTCAAAATATAAGAACCCTGCATATGACAAGGCAATAGCTGATGCAAAGAAAGAAACTGATCCTGCAAAGCGTATGCAATTGTACCATGATGCAGAAAAGCTTCTCATGGATGAAGCCGGAGTAGCACCAATATTCTTCTATACTGACCCAATCGTTATAGATAAGAATTTACAAGGCTATGTAGTAACCAAGCTCGGATTTGTATATTTAAACTGGGCATCATTTAAATAAAAACTAAGATAATGGCAAAACCGCCCGGTTCATGATGAACCGGGCGGTTTTTTATTGAAATATAGTATCACACTGTTTCTGCCGCAGGAGCTGTGTACACTCTGGTAGCAAGTTCCGCATCCAGCATAAGCAAAGCATGAGGGTCGTTCTTTATTAACTGAAGTTTTCTCAGGACCTTGTCAACTGTTGCTTCTTCTTCAACCTGTTCAGTTACAAACCACTGGAGAAAAGAATTTGTTCCGTGATCCCTTTCAGCCAAAGCATTATCTACCAGATTGTATATGGATTTTGTAACCTCTTGTTCATGCTTCAATGTATGATCAAATATCTCCTCGGGATTATTGAATTTATCTTCGGGCTCATCTACCTGATATAATTTGACCTTTCCCCCTGCCTGAGTAATATAGTTGAAAAATTTCATTGCATGATCGCGTTCTTCCTGAACCTGTACATGGAAAAAATTTGCAAATCCATCAAGATTCTGGTGTTGGAAATATGCTTCAAAACCAAGATATAAATAAGCAGAGTAAAATTCTTTCTGAACCTGTCTGTTTAATAAATCATTCATCTTTTCGCTAATCATAGTAATCCTCCTTAACCTCGAATAGGTTTTAGTATAATATCCATTTGATAGTATGTTTATACCAACCTTTTTTTATAACAAAACAAATTATTCGTTTATTTTATAATTATTACTAATAAATTATCAGTCCTTTATATGCTATAATTATATTAATATTATTATTTTAGTAATTATAATAAATAACGTTTACGGGAGTCAAAATGTATTTTGAGGATTTCAAGTCATTACTTTACTCTGACACGCTGGTGTCAGATATTTTTATCAGCCAGTATATGCCATCCATGGACAGTACATGTGTAAAGGTATATATTTATATGCTGTTCCTTTGCAAACATAATAAGAAGGTAACCTCAGACGAACTTGCAAAAACTCTTAACCTGTCTCTGGATGAGGTTAAGTCTGCCTTGACCAACCTTGATAACCTGGAGGTTATCACTTGGGTAGAAGACAAAATACAACTCAGTGACTTAAAAGAAGCCGAAATACAAAGAATGTACAAACTAAAGTCAGTTTCGACACCTGAGCAAGCTAACGCAAACTTTGAGAAGAACAAAAGCAGAAACAACACACTTGCCGCAATTAATTCAAAGTTTTTTCAGGGGCTTATGGCTCCGAACTGGTATCTGACTATAGATAACTGGTTTACCATATATAAGTTTGATGAGGATGTTATGTATACCCTTTTTAAATACTGCCATGACAATAATACCTTCCACAAAAGTTATATAGAGGCAGTTGCAACAAACTGGCATAGAAGGGGTATTCAGAACTTTTTTGACCTTGAAAAGTACTTTGAGGATATGTCGCAAGTGCGTGGCATAAAAGGTACCATTATCAAGAAGCTTCGTCTTAGAAGGGCCCTGACAGAATACGAAAGTGAGTATGTAGAAAGATGGGTTATTGATTATAAGTACGGGTTTGATGTTATTGAATTAGCCCTGAAAAAAACCGTTGGAAAGACAAATCCTGACTTTAAGTTTCTTAACAGTGTATTAACCCGCTGGCATGACCTGGGACTGGTAACTGTTGAAGAAATACTTGGATATGAAAACAGTATCAAGTCCCAGCCACAAGCAGGCCAGAGCACACAGAAAACTAAGCCTAAACAATCTCAAAGGGATAACTTTGAGCAAAGGGAATACGATGATGAATACTTTGAAAACTTTTTTACAAACACCTCAAAATAGGTAAACCACATAAAAGGATGAAAGAGGTAGTTTATGAATAGGGATATACATAATATTATTGCGAGAGAGTACGAGAGACGCCAAAAGCTTGCCGCAGATATTGTGGAACAAAGAAAACAGCAGCTATATACAAAAATCCCCCAGCTACGTGAAATTGAAAGCATGATTAATCATCTGGGAATAAAATACAATAGACTTATATTATCAGTAAGCGGAGACAAGTCAGTTATTTTAAATGAACTTACTGATAAAATAGCGGAGCTTACGTCAGCCAGAAATGAGTTGCTGGCTGAACATAATATAAGCTTTGACTGCCTAATGCCCCCATATCAGTGTGAAAAGTGCAAAGATACGGGCTATATAACTGACACCGCAGGCTCACAGCGATGTTCCTGTTACAGGCAGCAAATTATAAGCCATTTGTTTGCACAATCAAACGTAAATGTTAATGGCAAGGAATGTTTTGATAACTTTAATGAAATGATTTATCCTGATGAAATAAATGAGGCAAAGTATGGTATTGGGATTTCACCCAGAGAAAATATAAATAATATAAAGAAAAGTTGTATTGAGTTCATACAAAATATAGATGATCCAAACCAGAAAAACCTTTTTTTCAACGGACGAACCGGAGTGGGAAAAACTTTTCTATCTTTCTGTATTGCAAGAGAACTCATAAGTCAGGGTAGAACCGTGTTATATCTCACAGCTCCTGCTCTGTTTGATATTATCACAGAACATAAAATGAGGAACTACAAGGAAGATGAATATGCCGATGATAAATATCAGAGCATTTTTTCTGTGGAACTGCTGATAATAGATGATCTTGGTACCGAACCATTGAGTGATGCAAGATATGCAGAGTTATTAAATATACTGAACAGCCGACAATCTCAAAACACAGCTCGTACATGTAAAACTATTATTTCTACGAATATAGGCCCTAAAAAGCTTTATGAGCTATATACAGAGCGTATTGCTTCAAGGATTGTAGGCTTCTTTGACAGGTTGGTTTTAGCGGGTAAGGATATAAGGCTTCTTTGACAAAAAAATTGGGCTATGGCCCAATTTTTTTTTGATTTAACCCCATTTTAATTTCATTATCTGATACAAGAATGTAAATAAAATAATTACAAGTCCCGGCAGCATACTCAGAATTGCAGGTAGCCCGATTTTTTCATGCGTTAATTCATATTGGCTTGCTTCTTCCTTCATTGCCTTAACATCTTTCTTTGTACTTCTGTAAAATGCATACAGCAAAGCTACAAAGCCTGAAACTAAACCCATATAGATAATAGCGTAGAATAAGAATGCAATTGCTATGGAAGCTGTAGGTAAGTATGAAAAATCAAAACTTTGCGTTTGCTGTATACCCTCTCCATTTAAGTACCCAGTCATTTTTGATGCCATAAAAGCCAGAATTACAGCCGAAGCATTATTGGTAAAATGGGCGATCATTCCTGTAAAAATGCTTCCGGTTCTATATACAATAAAGCCTATTAATGCACCAAGGAGAATAGTACTTACAGCCTTTTGAATATCACGGTGCAGAAGTCCGAATAATACAGATGTTATTCCAAGAGAAACGGCTATACCATATTTACGGTAACCGTTCTGTATAAGACCACGGAACATAACTTCCTCGCAAACTGCTGCTGAAACCCCAATAACCAGTAGAGCTATAAAAAGGGTAGGTACATCGTTTACAATTACCTTTGGTACAGGCAGGTTTCTTCCAAACACTTCTCTTATTAATCCATAGGTTATTGCATTAAGAACTCCTACCACAGGCATTCCAAATAATGTTAGAAGAACTACAAGCAGATAATTCAAAGGTCTGGTTCCTCTTAAATTTAACGTACTTTTTATATCATATCTTCCTATAATCAAAAAAACCATTACCGGCAGTAGAATAAAAATCAATTCTCCCAACCCACTCTTTAGATAACTGTTTTTAAAATTAAGGATAGGCCCTCCAAAGGTGAGTAAAATGGTTACTATAGAAAAAAGAATTCCGGAGGCTACAGGCCCGGGCAGTCTTTTTTTATTTTCATCCGTTGTAATTGAAGAAAACTGTTCATCTAAGTTATTTTCCACTTGGTTCCTCCTGTTGGTTTATATATGTAATATTATACATTCACTATAATATTACTATTATCCTATTTGTATTTCAATTTTTTTCTGATATGTTTAATTTAGTATATGACAAAGGGAGACGTTTTACGTCTCCCTTAATAATTTACCAATTCATATTTCATGTATTACTCTATTTAAGTACAATCTCGTATCCTTGAGTATCTAAAGTAAATTCATTTGAATTGCCAATAACATAGGCTTTCATTGAAGCTATTTTATCCTTTATTGCTTTATATTGATCTCCGCTTAGAGTTTCAGTATAAACAACCGATTCACCTGCTTCTATCTTTGAGTACATTAATGCCATTGTAAAGAATTTGTCGGCAGACCATGTGTAAAGAACTTTTTTATTTGAATCCAGAAATTTAAAATCATATTTTTGTCCAGACGAATGGTTAAAGCTTACTGCCTTTTTTGAGTTGTTTTTGAGAGTTACTTTCATAACTATAGAATCATCTTTTATTTCAGCCTCAGGTGTTACTGTCACAACAGGATTCTGTTTTTCAATAAGGCTAACTAGCTTGCTTACTACTACAGCTGCCTCTCCCCTTGTTGTGTTGGCTTTAGGATGAAACATTCCCTTTGAGCCTGATATGAGTTTATAGTGGGCAGCTCTTCCAACGTCCCCTCCGAACTCCGGAGCTACCTCGCTGTCGTCACTGAAGAAAGGGGGCTTAATATTTATAAGAGCGTATTTATCACCCATTTGATACTTGTAAGCATTCATTACATAATGAATCATTTTCTCTCTGGAAATAGAAGAACCGGGATTGAATTTACCTCCCTTTTCTATAATGTTTGCAGTTACAAGATCAATCAAATCAGAAGAGTAAGATGCATTCTGATCTACATCATCAAAATAATCCTTTATCTGGGGCGCCGCAAAGTATTCTATCTGTATTCCTAAAGCATCATGCAGCAAGGATACAAATTCACCTTTAGTTATTGCTTTTGCGGGACTGAACTTCTCACCTGTAAATGGCATAACATTTTTCTCCATAAGCATTTGTACCGCTGAATTACACCAGTGTCCTGATATATCATTGAATTTAATCTCTTTATTGTCGGTTGACTGAGCAAATGTAAATGTACTTGATAAAGCAACAGCCCCCGTCAGTATTAATGCAGAAACAGTTCTTTTCATATAAAATCATCTCCTATACGTAGTTTTTAGTATTATTTGCCGGCTATATAGTATTAGACTTAACTATATGAAAAATGTTCCACAAAATTACTTTATTCATATTCCGTGTAAAATTCCCATTACAATACAACCTATAAGTACTGCAAAAGATATGCTTCCTAAAGCAGTGGCAGTAAACTCATCTTCACCATTTTTGATTTTTTTTAATAATACCGCAGTACTAATATATGTACTAAGAGCAGATATTACCGCTACATAAAAGATATAAGATGCCATTATTTAAAGTCTCCTTGATTCTATTTTTCCCAGACCATAAGGTATCTCCAGAACAGCTTCCTTCTTATCACCGCTTTAGGCAAATGCTCTTGGGTAAGTAGCCTTATCTCTTTTAAAGTCATATATGTATCATGTTTACCATGTCTTTTCCATACCTCTCTGCTATGCTCATCACCGGTTTTTATTTTTCTGTTATAAACTATGTTCATAAATATATTAGGTATAACTGCCAGTAGGTTAAAAAACATATCATTAAAGGTCTTTACCTTATAAAGGTCAAGTACTATAAGCTTACCTCCGGGTTTCAAGGTTCTCAGAGCAAACAAAAGCAACCATTCGTAAGGTAAATGATGTGCGGTAGCAGTAGTAACTATAGCATCCAGACTATTTTCTCCAAAATCCATATCAAGTATGTTTCTACTGATAAAATCTATATTTTTATAACCATAATGAGAAATAGCCTTTTCTACCATCTTGTCTGCCAAATCAACTGCAATAACGTGCTCGCTTTTTTTAGACAACAGATTTGAAAGCTCACCTTTTCCGCAGCCTATTTCAAGAATAAGCTCATTATCCTCACCGAGGTATTTCATAAGATTTTTGAAGTAGCAGTTATTATTATTCCATCTTTCTTCAACTATATCGGATATTTCATTAAAATCTTTTTTTACTATTTCATAGTTTTCCATATAAAAATTCCTAATCCTCAATGTATTCTGTTACTTTGTCTGTAAAAAGAATACCGTCAAGATGGTCTATCTCATGGCATAAGCATTTTGCCATATCCTTTTTACCAGTTATTACAACCTCTTCACCTTTTTCATTTAAGGCTCTAACTTTGACTTCAGCAGGCCTTATGACCTTTCCCCATTTGCCGGGGATACTCAGGCACCCCTCAATTACCTCCTGAGAACCTTTTTGCTCTAAAATTTCCGGATTCACAAGATTTATCAGGCCATCCCCCATATCAATAACAATAGCCCTCTTAAGAATACCTACCTGAGGTGCTGCCAGTCCTGCTCCATTCCCTGTATTGTACATGGTATCCGCCATATCTTTTAACAGCTCTCTTATCTTATCGTTGACTTCCTCAACCGGCCTGGACTTTTTACGTAAAACTTCATCATCTACAGTGCGAATATTTCTTAATGCCATAAAAATAATTCCCCCATAATCTCAATGTTAATTTCTGCTTAGAGTATGTCACAACCAGTATTTTATATCAAATATCCTTCCCTTTATCAACTTCCACAAGTACTTCCGAATCCAAACTAAGTCCCTTTTTGCCCCTCACCATAAGGTATATGCCCCAAATAATACACAGCACGTATACTATGGTAATCGGTATATTTAAAAACAATGTCTGGATATGCGAAGCCATAACTTTTTTCTTAAACTCCACAGGTGTATTATAAAATGCCTCGAGTATGTATGTTGTCTGTGATATTGCAAGAATGAAAAGACACCTGAAAAAATAAATTATATAAAGAAGTCCTATACCTAAGTTTTCACAACTCTTTAGTTGTTTCTGTTGTATGCTCTTGACATCCCCATCTGTTTCACTCTCTACTTTTTTGCCAAATCTAATAAATATTACTCCAACCATTACTAGTATAATACCCGGAACTGCCCTGGTCCACACAATAGTACTTAATTTTGCCCCACAGGATGCATTAATAAAATCAACTATTCCCACTGCAAGTATGAAATATCCTACTATGTTAAAGATGCACTGCTTAAATTTCCTATCCATTCTTCTCTCCCTAAATTGTATACTTTAACATAAATTATATATTTTACCATATGTATTAGCAATGAATTTGATATACATTTTTATTTCTATTTATTATCCCTCTCCCAATTTACCATGTTATTGTAAATGTTTGTCAGATAGTTTTTTGCCTCAAGTTTATCCCTTTCATTAAATCCTTGAAAGCATATACCCTCCATCTTTACGAATATATCATCTACAACCTTCTTCTTTTCATATCCCTTGTCAGTGAGCCACACTTCTAATGCACGTTTATCTCCCTTTACAGGCTTCCTGATAATAAGACCCGCCTTTTCCATGCTGTTTAAAACACTTGTTATTGATGCAGGTTCCATATTAAAGTCAACGGCAATCTCTCTTTGTATACACCCGTTATTTTGAAATAAATAGTTTAACATTCTTGGTTGGCCGGATGAAAGCTCTTCTTTCATAAATTCGTTTGCTGATCTCCTTCTGTGTATTGCCCCAACCTTTATAAGAAGCAAGTTCAACTCCTTTGGCTCCATTTTTGTAATCAATTCCTTTCGTCTTACAATATTAATTAAGAAATTAGACTTCTAATAATTTGAATTCTAATATAATTTTCTCTTATTATCAACCATTTAAGCCGCTATATGCAAAAAAGACTTGAAGAGGCACTTTCGTACCTATCAAATCTTTTCTAGCAATATATTTCTATCTGATTTACATAGTAAGAGTACCTTCTGGTGTTGATACAAGCATTAGTACATCCTCTTCTGCTCCGGTCAAGGCGTTGATATATATAATAAAAGTACGTCCATCCACCTTGCCCATAAACTCATAACAATATTTTTCAGTCTTAAAATTAGTCGGTATAATCGCTTCTCCCTGCCTGTCTATTTTAATCCTGTTATTAACCTTAGAACGAGCTTGCTCTAACGTAAGAGTTGTTTTAGGAATACTTCTTGTTTTATGGTTGTATAGATAACCCTTTGCCTCAATACCTATTATTTCTCCATTATCCAGTGCAATTTTGACTTTGATAAGATCAGGGTAAACGATTACCCCGCCCTGTTTGTATGCATAACTTATAACCGCAGTACCGTCAACCTTCTGATAATAGGTATCCACCATATTCTTATATCCCTTTGTGGACAAGAAATCTTTAGCCAATTTCTTTGCTTTTTCCATATTTACAGTATCCTTGCCGATACCCCTGTTCCTCAACATAAGGTAAACCTGTCCACCTTGCTGAGTCACTTCAACCTCTGCGGACTCATCATCCTTTTCATTCTTGTACATAACTTTAAACCTGTATGTTTTAATATTTCCAAGATCATTATTTTCAAGTTGCTTTACACTGCTGACTCTGTCTTTGCCTATAAAGTTTTCAGCAATATTTTTAGCCTCTGATACCGTAACTTTTTTGTTCCCTAATCCCTGAGGCTTTGATTTAAGCATATGGTCTGAGAAGGGACCATCGTATATAAGAGTCGGATACTCCTGAAAGGTTTTATCAATGTTTTCAAACTGACTTGTCTGAGGATCTTTTGCCTTAGAAGCCACCATAAAATTACCTTTGTTAGTATAATTACCCCAAGACATCTTCCCCTGAATAACCTGAGCCTCGATTGCCTGCAGGTTCTTTTGGAGAGACACTGCATACCCGTGAAGTTTCTTCAGAGCATCATACTCTTTATCATTCAAGGGAGTACCATTCATTGTTTTGTTATTAAGGGAATATGCCATATCACCCGCTTGTGTTAAAAAGTTAGATGTCTTTTCAAGTATTGGAGGTGCTACCGGAAGCTGCCCCATATTCGTTTGCGCAAGATTTGACTGCCTCCACACTTCCTCCAGCATTTTTGATGTACTTACGGGTGTTGAAGTAACAAGGGATTTTGCCATCAGAGCCTCAACATTATCAACATAATCGGATAAATCAACAAAAGCCCTGTTATACTGGTTTGTCATTAAAACCTGTAATCTATTTAACTGCCTGTTCTGATAGTATCCCCACACTGATACCCCAATTAGAGCCAGTATTGCTATAACTGCAAGGGGTACTGCCCACGATCTTCTTCTGTCATTTAAATGAAAGCCATTATCAGCCATATTATCACCTCCGTATTATATGCCGAACCAATGCTTACCGACCTTGTATTTTACTTTTCTGGACCAAATCCATTTGCTGGTAGCCGTGGCAGGATTCCAATAGTATAGGCACCCGTCAGTAGGATCCCAACCTGCTAAAGCATCCCTTGCTGCCTTTACAACGGTTGATTTGGGGTTGATAGGGACATTAATCTGCCCGTCTGATACTGCTGTAAATGCACCGGGTTGGTATATTACACCTGCTACTGTTTTTGGAAATTTTGAGTTATTAACTCTGTTTAAAATTACAGCTCCGACTGCTACCTGTCCTTCAAATGGCTCACCTCTGGCTTCACCGTTTATTGCTCTGGCAAGTAGCTGTTCATTTGATATGTTCGATGTTGCAGCATTTGCTACACCTGACTCAATAAGCTCTGCAAGACCCATTGTAAGGAGAGTGGTTCTGTCTGCTATTCCATTGGCTTTCAGGCCGTACTGCCTCTGGTAGTTGAGAACCGATCTCAATGTATCATACCCGAATCTTCCGTCAACTTTTCCGTCAAAGTAGCCCCAGTTCTTTAACTCCTGTTGCATATCCTTAACTTTTTCACCATTATCCCCAATTTTCAGGGAGGGTGCAGAGCTTGTTAAATACATTTTCCCTTCATCAACAATTGTAAGACTGAATACTATTAGTAAAAATAAAGCAATTATTTTATATTTTCTCAAACTTGTACCTCCTTCCGATTATCTCGCAAATATCATGCAAAGTTATTTTTGGTTAATTTCTCAAAAATATTCGTTGTCTGCTCAAATATGTTATTTCTTTATAAAAAACATGTATTAATAATCTGCAACCTGTCAAAAATGTAATTGATTCTGATAAATGAAACAGACAAATGAACTGGAGTGTTTTATGAGGGTATTAATACTGTACGTCTCCGTGGGAACTGGTCACATGAAGGCCGCCGAGGCACTGAAGGAGTCAATTGAAAGACAGTCTCCCGATTGGAAAGTTGATGTTCTTGATGCATTGAAATATATTAATCCTGTAGTAGATAAAATTGTTGTAAGCAGTTACTTAGGAGCTCTTAAACGAAGCCCCAAGCTATACAGCATGATTTATACTGCCTCTGGGACAGGCACAGGTATATATGATATGAGTAAAGCTCTAAACAAGCTTCTTTCATATAAGCTAAAATCCCTTATAAATGAGTATAAGCCGTCGGCCATAGTATGTACTCATCCTTTTCCCATGCAAATGCTGTCATCTTTAAAAAGGAAAAACAAACTGAATATACCTACAGTGGCAATACTCACAGACTATGTGGTCCATTCATTATGGCTGGATAGCGGCATGGATGCATTTATTGTGGCTAATGATAATATGAAATCTGAGATGATAAGCAGAGGAATACCGGATAATATCATTTTCCCTTATGGTATTCCTGTTTCTCCTAAATTTTTGACTCCTACGGATAAGAAGGGTCTACTTGTAAAATACGGATTGGAAGATAAATTTACCGTTCTGGTGATGGGCGGTGGAATGGGCTTCGGAAATATTGAAAAAACCATGGCCTCATTGTTAAACTGTGATGTTGATATTCAAATAATAGCGGTTACAGGTACCAATCAGAAGCTTAAATTTCAGCTTGAAGAATACGCTTCACAAAGCTGTAAAAAGGTACTGGTTTTTAGTTATACAGACAGAGTTAATGAGCTTATGGATATTTCTGATCTCTTGATAACAAAGCCGGGTGGAATGACTGTGTCGGAAGCGCTGGTTAAAGGTTTACCTATTTTTATAATATCGCCTATACCGGGACAGGAAGAGGGTAATGCAAGCTTTTTAATCAGAAGCGGGGTAGCCAATAAAATAGAAAGCTTTAATAACCTTGTAAATATTTTGTCTCAGGTAACTAATGACCCTTCTGCATTGAAAATAATGAGGGAGAACTCAAAAGAACTGGGAAAACCACATTCAGCCCATGACATAGCTGCTTTACTGGGCAAACTTGTAACGGGCTGAATTTATTAAAAAATCCTTCTGATACCAACTATTCGGTTTTTGTAATAACTGTCCTCCAAGGATTCGGTTACAACGCCTCTGGAGGGGCTTGAATGTATAAATTCGTTGTTTCCTGTATAAACACCTACATCAGAGACATCCTTTTTTACATTGTCTGTACTAAACATCAGAAGGTCTCCGGGTTTTATTTCATGTAATGTAACACTTGTTCCCGTCTTTGCTATCTCCTTGACATTACGGGGTATATCCACTCCGTTAATTCTGCTGCTGACATAGCATAGGCCTGGCGAGTCAATACCCCATCTACTGACACCGCCAATAATGTATATGGTCCCTTCGAATTTTCTGACAGTTTGAATAAACCCTTCAGACGAGGTTTTCGGTATACTGTTCTGTGTAGAAGGTACTGCTATTACTCCGCCATCCTCAACCCAACCTCTTTTATTATCCGGCAGAAGAATATCATAGCCCGTTTTTGTTTTGCTTATGGAATAAAGTTCAGTTCCCAAAACTACCTGCTTATATTTTATGTCATTTTCTGTTCCTGTGTAAACGTAAACTGTTTTGGCTGTTACAACTATTTTATTATTAATGCGACCGTCCGTAACACAACTGGTATCCCTGGTAACGTACTTACTCTTGACCCACCCTGTCGTTCCGTCCAGCATCATAATCTTGGTCCATGACCCTTCCTGAGAAACGACCTTTACTATCTGGTTAAAAAGAGCCTGTGTCAGTCTTTTACTCAAAATGTCATTCTGGGTGAATACATCAACAACGGCATCATTAATAACAGCAGCATTATCCCAAGTTATGCCGCTTAGATACTGTTCATTTTTGGTAACGGGAATTTCCCTGTTTCCACATCCGGATAATATTAATATAAATGTTGCTGTAATAGCAAATAAATAGATAAGTAAATGTTTCCTCATAACTGCCTCTTAATCAATTCTTATAGAAATACTATATTTTTTTATGGGCTCTATGTCAATGAGCAGATTTTACAAGGGAATTCACTGCTGATAAGTTCTACTTCTCTTTTTTTACAGGTAAATATAAATACCTGTTGTTTTTTGCTTATATTCCCTATATATTTAAGTGCGTTAAATGTTCTTTCATCATCATACTGTGCAAACGGCTCATCCATTATAAAGGGCATGCATTCATGATTTTTAAGTACTGTCTCTGAAATAGCAACCCTCAGTGCAAGATATATCTGATCAATAGTCCCATCACTGAGCATTGAAACCGGAACCAACGTCTCTGTCTCAGGGTTGTCCACCATAATTTTGAGATTGTCTCCTGTTCTTACATCGTTATATTTTTGGGATGTAAGGCCGGAAAAACTGCTATTTAATACTTTATTCATTACAGGTACATATTTTTTTCTAACCTGCTCAGCTGCAGCCTCCAATGTATTTATTGCAATATTCAAAGCCTCTCCCTTAGAGTCCAGACTTTTCTTCTGGCGGCTCAACCGGCTGATTTCATTATCAATGTCAGATATGCTGTCTATGCTGGTATTTTTAACAGTTTGCGCAATCGTATTATATTCAGTTTCCCACCTTTGGAGGTCAGATAAAACATTTTTATTAATACCAAAGGACTTTACCAATAGATTTTCATAAGACTCCTTTGAAATGTCCTCGAAAAGTTCTTTCTCTTGCTGTTTAAGATTGTCCTGTATTTTTTCCTTATCCTTTATAATTTCGATGTATAACCTTGATATCTCACTTTCAACATTTTCAGGCGACTCTGCTCCATTGTTGACCTTAAGACCTTCAATTCTCTCTGTAAGCTTTTGGTACTGAGTCTTATTTTGAGCTATTCTTTCATCAAATTGTGAAAGCTGACTATTTAATTCATCTGTTCTATCCTTTTGCAGCGCTTTCGCTTCCCTATTTATATTCCTTGTCCTAAGAACAAAAAGGATAAAGGCTGATAAAAAGGGTATCAAAGTAAATAAAGGACTTAAAATGTTAAAAACTAATGCTGCTATACCTACTGCCAACGTAGCGGTAACACATATCATCAATAATACATCTGTTCCTCTTAGCTTTTTACTTCCGGCCATCTGCTTATTATTCAAATGAAGTATTGCTGACTTTTTATCCTCCTCAAGCTTAGTAATGTTTTCTTGGGCCTGACGGACAGCTTCTTCAAGAAAGTGTATTTCTTCCTTTTTTTCATATAAGACTTTTAGTTTTTCTTTAAGTCTGCAATAATCAATTATCTGACTTAGGAGTCTGTACTTAAACTTTAATTTATTAATTTTCAAAGATATATCCTGCTGTTTTCCCCTTAATTCCTCAAGCCTTTTCTCTTCATTCAGCAGGTTAACCTTTTTCTCCTGTAATTCAGCCAAACGTTGGTTTATAATATCCAGAGGCCTTGTATAACTTCTATCTGTTCCAACTTGACGCCTCAATGCCTCTTTAAGAGCATTTTGTGCCTTTATGTACGATATATCCTCAAATCCGCTCTGCTGGATATTTGAGATTCTGTCTACAAGGTCTTTTGACGTTGAAGTATCAATCCTTGTTCCCATTTGCTTAATAAACACAGTTCTTTCAAAAAGGTTCTCATTAAGTCCTACCAGCTTTTCACCAATGCTATTTATATCTCTTATATCAATAAAATTATCTGAGATGTCATTAAAAGAAGAATCATACAAATTTATTTTGTTAGCAAGAAAGTCTCTGTCAATGCGGTAAATTTCACCATTTTCCAGTTTAATATTCATGTACCCGCCGTACTGGCTGTTGTTCCATGGTATATACCTCTTGCTGTCTGGCAATATTCCGTTTTTCCCGGCTCTCCCGCCCTTTACTCCATACAGCATAGCTTTGATATATGCCATAAGAGTTGATTTACCGCTCTCATTATGCCCATAAATAACATTCAAACCATCTGAAAAGTCACAACTAAAATCCTGAAGCTTGCCAAATCCCCTTACATGGAGTCTATCGATTCTCATATCCGGTTAAATATCCCCCTGTCAGTCCACCCTGTTGTATTCCATAGCCTGCAACCCCAACTGTATAGCCATGTGCAAAATCTCTTTCCTATCTTGTGAATCTTCATTTTCCTGCATATCCATAAGCATCCTGACAAACTCACCCTTTATGCCGGGGTCTTCAAGATACTGTTCATAATCGAATTGAATAGAAGTTTCAATCTTTATCCTTACATAGAAACATTTATTTTTTACAAACTCCATTAGACACTTTATATCAGGTGTAAAATTTTTTGGAATAAATCCCTTTAGAGTAAGACTATATAAATCCTTATTAGAAAACTGTATGTCATCCTCCATTGATAATTTTTGAATAATCTCTTCATTGCTCTTACATCCGGTAACATCCAGTTCTATATTGTAGTAATTCCTACCGGAACACGGTACAAAAGTTACTTCAACAAATTTGTTATTATCATCGGTAAACATAATCTTTCCCTGAACAAAGCCATGTATTCCCTCTTCGTCAAACCCGACCGGTTCCGGACTTCCCGGATTTATCATAATACTTGTCCTGTTCTGATACCTTATATAATTGTGCATGTGTCCAAGCGCAACATAATCCATACCCAAACTAAAAATATCCTTAGATTCTATGGCATTATAGTTGCTTTCCTCAAAGGGCATATCAACTGTACCATGAAAAACCAATATATTAAATGTGTTTGCTGATATACTTTTTTCCTTAATCCTTGAATAATCCTCTGCTACCCGGCCAAATGCCCCCATGTTATAAATACAGGTATTGTACTTTTTCAAGAACAATACCTGCTTTGAATCCGTAAGAATATGTACATTTTCACTCCAGCTTAGTGTGTTGTAATAAGAGTTTTCTTTCAATGGGTCATGATTCCCCGGGATAATTACAACCTCTGTCCCGTAAAGCTCTGAAAAAAGATTTCTTGCCCCGATTATTGTAGAACCACGTACACAGCTTTCCTCAAAAAAATCACCACTGATTATTAGTAAATCTATATTTTGAACTCTAGCCCTATCAATTATGTTTTCAAGGCAGCTTTCCAATTCCCGTCTCCTGATATCCGCTTTTTCCTTATCTCCCAGTGATGAAAAAGGCGTATCAAGATGTATATCCGCAGTATGTATAAACGACACCTGTTGCACACCAAACCTCCATACGTCATTATTTACGTTAAATGTCTTTGTTCCCGTTGCTAATAAGCGAAATTGTAACATACGCTACAGCATATTCCCTGCAATGTGACAGACTTATTGATATCCCTACAGCCCCTAGTGAATCATAAAAAGCTTTTGCCTTGCCAGTGAGCCTTACGTTAGGTTTTCCAAGAGAATCTTTAATAATTTCAATTTCATTAAACGCTGCATTTTTACCAATACCCGTTCCAAAAGCTTTAGAAACAGCCTCTTTTGCTGCAAATCTGGCAGCATAGCTCTGAAATTTTGCAGCATTTTTACTTTCACAGTATTCGATTTCATCACGGGTAAATACTTTTTCCGAAAACTTTACGCCTCCGTTCTCAATTGCTTTTTTTACCCTGTCAACCTCTATAATATCCGTCCCTAAAAGCAATTCCACAACCGGCACCACCTTATCTGAAAAGGTCAAAGAAGCTTGCAAAATTCTTAAAATCCTTTCCCAGAACCATTTTTCTTATCTTTAAATCAGAAATTCCCGTACATTTTCTTATCCGGTCTTCAATATTTTCGTCTTCATTCTCAATAATAAACACATTATTATATGAAAAAGGATATACCTTTTTGAAGTTCTCCTTTATGCTGTCAATAATACTTGTACCCTTGAAAATAAAATCTCTTTTATCCTCAACCTGTATAACAGACAAGTTTATATTATAATCCATGGCAGCCTTTACTTCGTCCTTTAACTCATTCTTGAAAAGCTCTACAAAATTTGGAAGCATAAACCTCTGCTGCATCTGAATAACCGATAGATTCTTTAATACCGGTGCTATATGCCCTGCTATTGTTTCAAGAGTTATCAGATTTTCATCATTATCAAGCTGCAAACCATCATACTTAAAAATTACAATGGCCCCTGACAGCTCAACTTCCAGTATGTCAACATATATAGGTACGATTAGTATTCCCTGAGCCTCTCCGACCTTTTCAGCTGCCTCAGATCCTATATATTCGGCTACTTTATCCTGCCCGATTTCATAAACACAATCACCCTCAAAAACACGCCTCCACTTATCATTTGGGATTATGCTTTTGTCTAAATTACCATCTAAACCAATTGATTCGGAGACACTAAACTCATTTGATTCTTTATCGTACAGACAAAGCAGTCCCTTTTGCATATTAAAAGAAATTTCAAGTGTCTTTGCTGCAACCTCCATGAGGGTATCTATTCTTAACGAACTGCTAATATTCTTTGTTAATTTATTCAAAGAAACTAGCTTATCCAGCTTTCTTTGGATAATTTGCTTCTGCTCATTTACCTGTTTAAATAAGTTAGCATTGCTTAGTGCAATATACATTGATGATGCAAGGCTTTCTATAAGTTCAAATATACCGCTGCTATATTCGTCCCCTGTAACAGTATCACTTAATGTTACAAACCCAAGAATCTCGCTTTCTTTTATAATTATAACAATATACTTGGCTTCAAGCTTTTTTACCTGCTCTTCTGAATCTTCAAACAGATTGAAAAAATACTTGCTGTCATCGGGGTTCTCTAAATCTATAATAACCTTATTGGAGTCAATTTTATAATTTTTATTAAGGCAAAAACTCACAAATGCATCCTTAATCTTGTAAAATACGTCCTTAAAGCCCTTTAATGTATATCTCCCATTTCTTTCATCATATAAAACAAAGCCCGTCACAGTACTCCTTGTTAATTCTGAGAATAATTCAACAGATAAGTCATACAGTACATTAATTCGTAATTCGCTTAACAGTACCTTAGATGATTGGTTTATTGCAAAAAGGTTGAATATCTTTTCGTCAAGCTCCTTATTTACTTTAGCCAAATCCTCATACCTGCTGTAGTTTTCAAGAGCGGTATTTATAAGGCGCATCAGCGATTCTGATATTATATAGTCATCATCAGCAAAATCTTTACCGTTAATCATTATAAATCCATACAGCTTTCCTTCTATAATTAACGGAACTATGGCATTTATGCCCATGTCAGAGACCATTTCCAAGTCAAAAAACTTGACTATTTTATCTTTTTCGTAAAGTACATTTCCATAAAAAGTAGCAAGAGTTTCAAGTTTACTTGTGTTTTCTATTTCTCTTATATAGTCCTTAAAGCCCTTAACCTTCTTTGCAATGTATCTGTTATCTTCAAGAACATATACTATAGAGTTGTTTACAAGTAATAATTCGTTTATAAAATCAAAAGCAGCCTCTATTATCTGATCAAACACAAGTTTTTGTGAAAAGTATTCTATTGCTTGCATTAGCCCGGTATATCTATATAGTTTTGCTGATAATATTTCATCTTTCTTCTCATCTTCAAGCCTTTGTAGTATTGACTGGTATTTCATATACCTTACCCTCCCCAACAATTAAACTTTGCTGCATTGATTACTATCTATAGTTCTTTTATTGTGCCTTCGCTATAGTAAAAGCTTGTTCTAAGTACCGGTTTTTGAATTTCCTTCTGGATTCGCTTAATTTCAAAAAAGGTGTTCGGAAATGCCTTCTTAAGAATTGTAATTTCTCCTTCTCCCTTGACTTTCAGATACCCTGTAATATTCTTTCTGGCTTCCTCCTTTGCCTGCAGCTCCGCTCTAATATTGTTATAAATTTCGTTAAGCTTCTCAAACTCATTTTTTCTTGATTTTCCTGCATCAGATAAGTTAAAAATAGATATTTGTTGTTTATACTGGTTCATTGAGGTTTTAAGCTGCTCTATTTCCTGTGTGAGATTATCAAGTAAATCTTTAAGTGCAATCCTGTCAAATCCTTTTACACATATATTGGTTCTTTTCTCACTTGGAGTACCGTATGTAGCTGCAAGTACCCTAATATCTGCAGTTATATTTCCTCCGATAATCTGGCCTTTTAATGATTCCAGTATTACTTCCTTAGCAATAATATTGCTGTTCAGGCAGTAAAACCCTACATGTACACTTCCATCACAGATTATTTCCGCATCAGCAACAAATTTAAGGTACAGATTTTTTTTGCATTTTATAACCGTCTTACCCTTACCTGCGATACCGCCTCTTATGTAAATGCTTCCCTCGCTGCTGTTTATTTCTTTACAACTACCAACACCGTATTCACCAAGTACTTCTATATCCTTTGTAGTAGTGACTGTATAGTTGTCCTCAATTGTACCCTTAACGGTTAGGTAGCCGTCAAAATCAACGTTTCCTGTCTTAACTCCTACATTATCGCCTATTTCCAAATGATTGGATACACCTATACTGTCACCTGCGAAATAAACAGCGCCCTTTCTCATGGCGTATAGAGTTGTCTTACCCTCTTCTTCTAGGGCACTAACTGTTTTGCGATCAAAAAAAATCGGATAGTCTTTTCCGGGCATGGGTTTTATGGGATTACCAAATACTGTTTTCCCTTCTTTTCCCGAAGTTGAATGAATTTTTTCGCCGAGCCATTCGCCTTCTTGCACCATGTTTATCAGGTTAAGGTCATAGTGATCCGCAGTGCCATCTTCTTTAATTTCAGGTTTGGCTTCCTTTATTTGGTATAACCTGTTTTGAGAATCCTTCCCGTTATGAGGAAGTTCTCCTTCAGCTATAAGTACCGTTTTGCCGACAATCAAATTTAAAAGCACGTCCTTTTTAATCCCATAAACAATGCCTCTGCGATTTAATTCAAGAACTACCTCTTTGATTATTTCCGTCCCTAAAATTTCTTGTTGTCCCACATTAACGGTTACGTAAGCTCTTAATTCGTCTCCGGATACTTCTATACTTACTCTCTCTTTTGCACTGGCAAATTTTTTGGGGTCTTGTGGTGCCAATACAAGTGCATTTTTAATTACTGCAAAGTTTGTTACTTTGATTTCGGGATGTGAATTTAGAATTTTTTGAAATTCATCTATACTCAATCCTTTTTTTAAGGATTGTATGTAATACCCATCATCCCGTTGTGTTATGATAATGTACGGAGAAGAATAGATAGTGATATTTGCTGACATTTGAAATCCCCCTTGGTTTCATATAAAACGCTACAAATGCCGGTTGTCCAAATTATCTCACTCTCAGTCTGTATTACAATCTTATCTGATTCCTTCTTCTTTCTTGTAACACGCTGTCCAGCGCCGTTGCCTCGTTCACAGCTGTCTCTAATTTTTCAACCATTTCTTCAGATTCTATACTTGATATTATCTGATGTTTGAACATATTCAACATGCTCTCTATATAATCAAGTCTTGCATGTATTCTTTCTAATTCGTTCCTCTCCTCCTTGACTCTTTCAATAGCCTTTTCATCCATTTCAATGATGTTCTTTATATCGTCAAGCATTCTGTCATCTTTCATAAAACTTATCTTTCTTCGGTTTGCATTGATTTTATTCATCAAATCACTGATATTAATTTCAGATATTTCCTTACTTCTTATTGAATAGTTCGTCATAAGCTTTGTATAGGAAATAACAAGCTTTAAACTCTGTTCAACAATTTTTTCTTTAAGATAACTGTATTCGTCACCACGTTTTTGCGAATTAAAAATATCGTTTTTATCCTGCATTATCTTTCTCAATTTTTGTTTCTGAATTGGGTTGCCCAGGTTTCTTGCCTGCGAAGAAAGCCTGTTGCACTGTCGATTCAGATCATTGATTTCCTTTTTCTTTTCCTTCCTTTTAACTTCTTCCTTGTAGTTGTTACTGAACATGCTTTGTATAACCATAGCAAGGTACACCACAACTCCCGCCCCATAAGCTCCTGTTAAAACTAGAGAATAATCGGCAGTCTGTGACGTAATCATATTTTGAACCTGGCTATTATTGCTTATCAAATTGATTAAAGCCGTCCATATAATCAATGTTGAAAAATTTCTGAATCTTAAAAGTGCACTTACAAATAAATTAGAATTCATAATTCCCTCTGCTTACATAAAAAATTCAATCCTATAGAAAAAGCTGATAAAAAAGGCAGTCAAGGTATCTTTCAAATTTGTACCCGACCTCCTTCATTTCACCGCAAAGCTTAAACCCTGTTTTCTCATGCATTTTAATACTTACTTTATTATCTGTTGTAATACACGAAATAATAACATGGTAACCCGCTTCTCTCCCCAGTTCTATTACATAATCCATAAGCTTTTTGCCTATCCCCATTTTTTGATAATGAGGATGGACGTACACTGACATCTCACACGTGTTTTTATACCCTTCTTTTGCCCTGAATTGGGAAAGGCAAGCATAACCTGCAACCTCTCCATCTTCTACATAGACAACTAAAGGAAAACGATTCCCCTTATAATGGGAAAACCATACAGCTCTTTGCTCTATGGTTTGCGGGTTTATATCAAATGAGGCAGTTGTATTTTCAACCGCCCAATTGTAAATATCCGTTATATTGGGTAAATCTGCTTCAATTACTTCTCTAATATGTGTATCCATTTTGTACTATCCTTATTCATGAATTAATTTGATATCTTGTTGTCCGTTTTCTCTTTTACCTCAAAACCACCGTTATCTCCTCCGAGAAGTGCCTCTGCTCTCGCTTTTGCCCTGTCTCTTGCAGAATTCATATCCAGCTTTTTAAGTTTCATATCAATATTATCCTGATTAAGTGATTCTACAGCATTGGCTCTAGCAGTCTTTTTGTTAACTATATCACGTGCCCTGTCAAGGCTGTCATTAACACTTCCTACCCTGCTATTCTTTGAAGTATATTGTGCATTAACAGAGTTAATATTTTCGCGCAGATTAGCCATTTTTGCCTGTGATTTAAGAGTTTTCAGCTCATTAAGTTTCGCATTCATCTCAGACTCAAAAATCTTGTAGTCCTCTCGTATCTTTTGAACCTGTTCCATGGCGTTATCATAAGTTGCTTTATGGGTCTCATATACAGTCTGATATTCTTCTTCCTGAACCAGAAGTTCAACTAAAAGTTCCTTATCTCCAACCCTCTGTGCAGACTCAACTCTTGCTTTTATGGCATTAAGATTTTTTTCAGCTGTTTTCATCTCTATTTTGATCATTTCAGCACTTGTTTGAATTTCAATAATTTGTTGCTCAGCCTCACGCCTTGCCTTATCTATCTGGTTCTTTATATCTTCGAACAATGCATCAGGATTTCTTTCCTCCAGATTTCCAACAAATAAGCCGAAAAATCCCCTAAACATTTGTCCCAGTCTACTAAATAAACCCATTATCCTATTCCTCCTTAAAAGTATATAAACACTATTTTTTACAATATTATAAATAAAATTTATGAACCATACATAAGATACTTTAAATTTATAATAAAAACACAGTAATGTAAATAATTATTTCTAAAAATACCATATATTATTGACTTAGGATTTATCAAACCTGCCCCAATATTTTTCAGGCAGCAAATCAATATCATCACACTCAGCAATAGCAAGCTCTGTCATAAATTCTATCTCCTGAGTACTTGGCCTGCACTTTTTGAGAGCCTCTTTAAGAATCTCATCTGTAATTGCAGGATGATCCTCTGTCTTGTTGCAAGCAAGTTCATATGCTTTCCTGACAACTGTATCTATTTCAGCTCCCGTATAACTTTCTGCCAGTTCGGAATATGGAATAAAGTCCTGAATGTCGGTATTAAACCCGTATTTTTTAATTATTATTTCGAAGATCTCAGCACGTTCCTCTTTTTCAGGCAGGAGTACAGGTATCTTTTTATCAAACCTTCCGGCTCTTTTTAAAGCAGCGTCAAGAAGATCAGGTCTGTTTGTTGCAGCAATAAAAATAATTCTTCCCCTATTATTTGTATTACTGGTGAATTGTAAAAATTCACTGAAAATATTCCTGCTTACTCCACTGTCGCCGGACTCTCCTCTTCTGAAAGCAGTATCAATTTCATCCACAAAAACTATAACAGGTTCCTGTGATTTAGCCCCAAGCAGACACTTCTTAAAATTCTTTTCACTCTCTCCGACATACTGGCCCAAAATCCTTGACATATCAATCTTTACACAATTAAACCCACTTGATTTTGCCAATGCTTCCACTAACAAGGTTTTTCCGGTTCCGGACGGGCCGCACAAAAGTATTCCCATTGGAACTCTTCTGGAATCACCTCTTCTGACAGGCTCTATAATGTTTTTTGTAAGATAACTTTTAGCAGCTTCCATTCCACCGATATCTTCAAAAGCTATCTCTGGATATATAAAATCAAGAACGTCCCCGTATTCTTTTTTTAAAACCTCATGTTTTTTCTCTTTAATAAAATCAAAACTGATAGGAACGCCCTCTGCTTCTGCCTTTAACTTTATATCTTTTATACTTTTCCTGTTTAGTCCCGATGAAAGCTTTGCAAACTCGTCGATGGAGATTTCAGATGTAGTAGATTTGTCATTAAGTAGAAATTCGATATAGCTTTTTCTTTCCTCTTCTCCGGGAAGTTCCACAAGAATGGGCTCTATCCTGTAGGAGGATTTTAAAAATTCACGACTTATGTCAACAAGGTTGTCCGCCAGCATAAATATTGTACTTCCAACCGACGAAATCTTAGAATTAACCGACCATTCAGACATCCATATCAGAGACATTCTTTCTTCTAAAGTCATACTTCCGATATCACCTGAAGGCACTATTTTCTCGGCATGGTCTATAAACAACGCCATCTTTGTACTTTTTAGCGCGATATCTATAAACGGAAAAATTCTTGAGGGTGTTGAAAAAAATAATTTCGTTGCCCCGTTGTCAGTTATTTTGTTAAATTCCCTTTCCATTTCAGGGGCCAAAAAAGTTAGGCCTCTGGAAATATCGTAAAAAGCTACAATTCCAAAATTCCTCTGCTTAATAAATTCATCATCTATATATCTGAAAAAATTCCTTGTATTGTCCATGGTGTCCTTTACATTGAAGTAAAACAGAAACTCATGGGATATACCTGATTTGTATTTCGATAAAAATTCATTGAACCACATGTTTTTTTCCTCTTTGTAAATTAATCAACCCTACTCTTTATTATATACAAAAAATATTAAAATGTCTGTTAACCTCATTAACTAATAATTAACTATTACCTTTTTGCATCTTCAAAGAAGAAAGAATTGTGGATTCCTGATTAATTATATGAGTTTTAGCTATATTTCTTGCATTTTCCATTGATCTGGAACTGACAGCCTCATATATGTCATTATGTTCTTTTATAAGGTTCTTGGAATTGTTATACTCCTTAAGATATATAACCCTGAACCTCTGAACCTGCTCTCTTAAATTGTTTAATATTGAAATCAGCTTATCGTTTCGGGATGCTTTATAAATAATGTCATGGAACTCTACATCTTTTTTTATGGAACCGTTGAGATTTTCTTTTTCAATGTAGGAAGCAAATTGACCGTTTATATGCTTCAATTCCTTCAACTCGTCGTCTGTAATTCTCTCTGCCGCAAGAGAAGTAGCCAACCCATCCAGAGATGCTCTTACCTCAAGAACATCCATTATATCCTTGATAGAAAGCTCCGCAACATGGGCACCCTTCCTTGGAATCATATCCACTAGCCCTTCAAGTTCAAGCTTTCTTATGGCTTCTCTGACAGGTGTTCTGCTGACACCCATTTTTTCTGCCAGCTGAACCTCCATCAGTCTCTCTCCCGGGCGCAACTCACCTATTATAATAGCCTCTCTTAATGAATTAAAAATAACTTCTCTCAATGGTTTATAATCATTCAAATTAATTTTCGATAATTTACTAGCCATTATTCATGATCCTCCCTTTAATCATTCGTAATATATGTCAAAATACAGTCAGCTCTGTTTTTATTTATTTTACTGTAAGCCTTTTTAGCTATATCATCATCTTCAAATAAGCCGAAAACAGTAGGACCGCTTCCGCTCATAATGCTTCCGATTGACCCTTTGGACATCAAATCCTTCTTGATTTTATCAATCAGAGGGTATCTCTCCACAGTCACACTTTCAAGAACATTACACAAGTTTTTGCCTATAAAATCTATATCTTTATACTTGAGCGCATCTATAAGCATATCCGTTTTAGGCCTGTCAGCAATTTTATCCAATTGGAGACTTTTGAATACGGATGCCGTGGAAACTCCAAACCTTGGTTTTATCAGTATAACAGGGATAGCTTCCATTTCCGGCAACGGTGTGATTATCTCTCCAATTCCTTCAGCCAGAGCGGTTCCTCCAACTATACAGTACGGAACATCTGCACCTATTGTCTTTCCTATATCCATAAGCCCCTGTTGATCCAGTCCAAGCCCAAAAAGTATATTCATCCCCTTTAAAACTGCTGCAGCATCAGAACTTCCTCCTGCCAGTCCGGCAGCCACAGGAATCATTTTCTCTATTTTTATTCGCACACCTGTATCAAGTCCATATTTTTCAATCAGCTTCTCAGCGGCTTTATAGGCAATGTTTGAATTGTTATTCGGTACATACGGCGCATCACATTCTATCTCAATACCCGATTTTATTTCCTGAATAGTTATGATATCATGCAATTGTAGGGTTTGCATAATCATTTTTAGGTTATGATAACCGTCGTCCCTCTTATTGAGTACATCCAGAGATAAATTTATCTTTGCATGTGCATTTAATGTGATCATTATACATATCCTTTGCTTTTTATTTAAGTACATTATATACAAAATACATACTTATATCAATAAATTCAATCATAACAGGCCTTCGGCAATTTTTGTGTATGAAATTATTAAAAATAAATACATTTATTATAACAGTGTAAAAAAAAGGTTTTTGAGGTTAATCTCAAAAACCTTTTTATATTTATGGATATAATTATATTATATTATATTGCCCTTTTTAGAATAAGCAGCTGCTGTCCCGGCATTAATACATCCTTTTCATTTAAGTTATTAACCATAAGAAGATTATCCACAGTTGTCGAGTATTTCTTAGCAATTTTCCACAAACTATCACCGGGTTGCACAATATATATTATTACACTGGGCATAGAAAGAATTTTTTTCTCATCAATAACGCCTTCCGTTGCCTTGTTTATAACAGGGATAACCTTAGTGGTTTCAACTCTGGCATTAACACCTATTGCACAGCGAACCTCAACTTGGTCTGTTGAAAGCATACTATAATTGCAATGCTCCATTTCAACACTTGTATCTACCTTCATGTCACTTTTCAAACCCTTAATCTCAACGACGTGTTTAAAAGGAATCTCCTTACTGTAGCAGAATACAGGCTGTTCCTCATCATTGGACAGGTAAATCACATTATTTAACACTGACCCTTCTACAGTTAGTTTTTCATCCTCTATCTGCGTATCAGAAACGTTGCACCTGCTCAGTACATTAAATATTTCGCGAACATCCGGATTAAAATCCTCAAAATTTAATGTATCCTTGACTATAAGCTGACTTCTGTTGTCTGAAACAGTCTCGTCTATAGAGAACTGCTGCTTTTCAAGAATAATTCTTGTTTTTGGACTATAGGCATCTGCCAGCACCTCAAATGAGTTTTTGTACAAGCCGGTTACATAAATATTCATTGTCGCTTCAGCCCTAAGATTCCTCTTTTCTCCGTCACTATCCTCAAAAGGTTCAACTTTGTAGTCAATCAAATCAAAATCCACATTTACATCAGTATCATCCCTGACCCCTTCCAGCTCAATAAACTGTGTAAATGACAGCTCATTCTCCATATATTGCATACTCCTGTTTTCATCATCCGATATGTACAAGGTAGCAATATTTATATCTCCTTTTACTACTACATTACCGTCAGATATTTTAAAATCTTTGCCTGAAATCTTTAAGTCATTTCTAAGAATTTCGGCAATGGTAGGCTTTGTAGAAGGAAGTTCCATATCTTCCTTTATGATAAAATTTACTTTATTACTGCCCAGATATGTATTTATATCTATATCATCTTTCAATATCTGAATATCGTCTATACCTGTTATACCTGAGGCTATTTCCCTATCAATTTCATCAAATGCCCTGCAATTTATTGATAAGATAGCTTTTATATTTACTTTTCTTTCATTAAGGAGGGTGTAATCTATATGCTCAATTGTGCCCTTTGCTCTGCTTTTAACACCGCCTCTTACTCCAGGTATATCCATAGTATAAGAAAATGGGATATTCGTTGTAATACTTTTAACACTTCTATTTTCGTCTGCCGAAATATACAGAATCTTAACAAGCAGGCAGCCTGAAACCACAGCTCTGTCAGTGCCTGTGTCACACCCGGTAACAAATACATCCCCATCCAGAAGAAGTATCTTGGCAATATCCGGTTTAACATCCGGAACAATTATATCATTTTCAATAACATTATCTATTGTATCCTCGCCTAATAAATTATTTACTTTAAATGCCTGTTTTAACAACTCCAGAGACATTTTTCCAACCTCCCCTTATCCTTAAATATTGCATATCACAATCTAAAATATAAAAACAAACAACTATGTACTATGTAATATATATTTTCCATGTAATGGTATTATTCCTCAAAAATACTTTTAATTATATTTTATTCGTCTACAATAACCTACAAAACAAAAAAGAGACACAAATATTTGTGTCCCCTTTTTGTTTTGTTATATTATTAAGTTTCTCAGAAAGCTTATAACATAAATCCTAAGGATTAATAAAAATCTTAAACAAGATTAACATACCTGAATTTTTTTGTCATCCTTACATACAACTAATTCAACAGCTTTTGTCAATATATCTGTATAGCTATATGAAACTCTTCTGGTATTATCATACTCGTTCTCAAACTTAACTACGAAAATACTTGGATAAGTATTTTCTAAGACGCCTTCACGTATGAAAGATTTTTTACGTCCTTTATTTGCTCTGAGCTGTACCTTTTCACCAATACAGCCTTCGATATCTCTCTTTATCTGAAAAAGCTCTCCTTTGTCTATCATGGTATCACCTCATCATCAGTTTAATTTATTATAGCATAAATTCGGACGCTTGTCAAAAATAATATATTATACAAGCGTATTGCCCTTATGTCAAGCATTTTTTGTACATGCGCCTGCTCCAGGGGGTGCCTTGAAAATCGTTATCAGTTTCTTACTCACCTTGTTCTTCATTGTTTTGTTCTTCATTATTTTCATCTAAAATATCAAGGTCATCCTCTTCTGCATCAGCAATTAACCGAACCTCTACACCTTTAAGAATAATTATTTTTCTGCCATCACATTCTTTGATGTCGTCTACCCTGAAAAGAACATCTTTCTCGTAAGATTTTCTATAAACCAAGCTTCCTATTTCAATCTCCTTCATAATTATTCTTTCCCTTCAAGTTATATATAGTATGCCAAATATATAAATAATTATTAAAATTATAATAAATTTAGTAATTCAGCCATTATACATTTAAATAGTCTTTATATTATATACTATGATTTTTGAACCTTGTTTTGTGAACTATTGTGTGAAGTCTATTTAAGTTATATAATATTTTCGTATTTAAGTTAATTATTCTAATCCTGTTATATATATGGAAATAGTGTGTTTTGTTAAATAATAAATGTATTTGGAAGGGGAAATTACATTGCAAACTGATATACAAATTGCTCAGGGATGTAAGATGCAGCATATTGCAGATATAGCAAAAAATCTTGGTATTGATACCGAAGATCTTGAGTTCTATGGTAAATACAAAGCCAAGTTGTCAGATAAGCTGTGGGATAAGGTAAAGGATAAAAATGACGGTAAACTTGTTCTTGTTACTGCAATAAACCCTACTCCCGCAGGAGAAGGAAAAACTACTACTACTGTAGGTCTTGGACAAGCTATGGCAAAGATAGGTAAAAATGCGGTTATAGCTTTAAGAGAACCTTCTTTAGGCCCTGTAATGGGTATAAAGGGAGGCGCTGCCGGAGGTGGCTATGCTCAGGTTGTTCCTATGGAAGACATTAACCTTCACTTTACTGGTGACATGCATGCAATAACTGCTGCAAATAATCTTCTTTCAGCTGCAATAGACAACCATCTTCAGCAGGGAAATACTCTTAGTATAGATCCCCGTCAAATTGTCTGGAAGCGTTGCATGGATATGAATGACAGAGCGCTTAGAAATGTAATTGTAGGGCTTGGTGGAAGAATCAACGGAGTTCCTAGAGAAGATGGTTTTAACATCACTGTTGCCTCGGAAATAATGGCAATACTCTGCCTCGCTCTTGATATTACAGACTTAAAAAACAGACTGGGACATATAATTATCGGCTACACATACGAAGGTAAACCTGTTACGGCACACGACCTGAAGGTTGACGGTGCAATGACCCTTTTATTAAAAGATGCAATAAAACCTAATCTGGTTCAGACCCTTGAAGGTACCCCTGCTTTAATGCACGGCGGGCCTTTTGCAAATATTGCTCATGGATGTAATAGTATTTCTGCTACAAAACTTGCACTGAAACTGGCGGACTACGTTATTACCGAAGCAGGTTTCGGTGCAGACCTTGGTGCAGAGAAATTTTTTGATATAAAATGCAGATTTGCAGGCTTTAAACCTGATGCAGTTGTCCTTGTTGCCACAATAAGAGCACTTAAATATAACGGTGGTGTAAAAAAAGAAGATCTTAAAGAAGAAAATGTGGAAGCGTTATCCAAAGGATTTGCAAATGCAGAAAAACACATAGAAAATCTTAAAATGTTTGGTGTACCTGTTATGGTTGCAATTAATCATTTTGATACCGATACCGAGGCTGAAATCAAGCTGGTTCAGGAAAAGTGCAGTTCTATGGGTGTTGAGGTTGCATTTTCAGATGTATTTCTAAAAGGCGGAGAAGGCGGAATAGAGTTGGCAGAAAAACTAGTGGCTCTTACTGATTCTACGATTTCACATTTTGCACCTATTTATGATGAAAAGCTCCCTATAAAGGAAAAGGTGCAGCAAATAGTTTCAAAGATTTACGGTGGCAGGAATGTTATTTATAATGCTTCTGCAGAAAAATCTATTGCTAAAATACAAGAAATGGGTCTGGACAGACTTCCAATCTGTATGGCAAAGACTCAATATTCATTGTCTGATAATCCCCTACTTCTTGGAAGACCTCAGGCTTTTGATGTTACAGTAAAAGAGGTTCGTATTTCCGCAGGAGCCGGATTTATAGTAGTACTTACCGGAGATATAATGACTATGCCTGGATTACCTAAAGTACCGGCAGCCGAGAGAATTGACATAGATAAGACAGGTGTTATTACAGGACTATTCTAAATAAATCTTAATATACACGTTCTAGACCGGCCCTTTAAGGAGCCGGTCTAATTTTTTCATTTTTTTATTCAAAACCATGAACTTATTCTATTTATCCAGCCTCTTATATTATGTGTTAACACAAAACACAAAAATGAAAGGAGATGAGCACTTGCAGATAGATGACATTATACGTCGGTGCCAATATTGATGTTGAAAAGAGTTTTACAGAATTAGAGACAAAACTCCTAAATAGAAATGGTAGCAAAATTAGAACGTTGAGGTTTAATTATTTGAATATCAAAAAACTGTAGCGATTTCTATGTGTTCTTTGCTGTGTGTAGGTGCAATACTAATCAGTTCTTCATCAACAATACGTGCTGCAGCATTAAACGCTTTAGATAATGTAAAGATGATATTTGTGCAGGATGATGATACCGGTGAAATTGTTCAAAAGCCTGCAAATGAAGCTTATTTACGTTATAATATAGGGGGAAATACCAATTTAGATGATACTGAAATATCAAAAAAAGTTGGTTATAAAATTAGTTATCCAAAACAAGTTGGTGATGCAACTTTTGGTTACAAAACGTTAGCTGTTAGCTTTAAAAATGTACCATATGACTTAGACACTAAAATCTATCAACTTATGTTAAAATCTGTTGAAAACGATGATGCTTTGTGCAAATTATCAGAATACACTCCTTTAAGAAATACATTAGGTGCCTATGTTAAAGTTAATACAGACGTAGTCATCGCAACTGCTCTGGCTAAAAATATAAAATATCACTTTGATAAAAATACTACAGTAGAACATGTAACTATAGGAGATATTAAAGGTATGTGGGTAAAGAGTACAGCACCATTGTATCCCTTAAAATCTGATATTCATAACTTGACTTCTTATGATATGACTTCAAAACCATCTCTGGAGAAGTTCTGGAATCTTATCTGGCAAGTAAACGGCATTAATTATCAATTTTACACACATATTACTGAAGAACCTCTCTCAAAGGAAAAGGCTATAGAATTTGCAAAAGATTTTATGGCTGCACAAAAATAGTTATTAATTTTCATCTTAAAATTATAGTTATAGCCGGCCTGATGGTCGGCTATTTTTTATTTACCAGTTGGAATTTTTACAATGCATTAAATCTTTCCAGAAATATTCTGTGGCACTGTGCCTCATCGATAACTTCCTGTATTCTAAGCAGATAACTTTGTTCCGACCAGCTTTTCCTGCTGTTATAATACTTATTAATTACTCTCCAGAACTTTTGCGGAAACATTAACATGATTTTCATGAGATTCATATCACTGTCGCTTAATGTTTCATACCGACTGTATTCATTTAGTATAATAGCTGCTTCTTTGATATCCCAGTTACATTTTCTCATTTTTCTTCTTAGCAGGTTTACAAGGTCATATACCTTTAAATCATAGCAGCAGTATTCAAAGTTTATCAAAAACATCTCATCATTCTGTAAGTAGATATTATGATGATTAAAATCATGGTGAGAAATGGTTCTGCTTTGTTGAGCTTCTTCCACAAGCTCGTAATAATCAGAGGTAAGAAGCAGGGTTAACGCCTTTTCACCCACCTCATAAAAATAATCTATATTCTTTGTTACCAGATTATCAAATTTCATCCTGCCCTTTTGGGCATTCTTTTTAAGCTTCTTAATTTCATCCAAACGTTTTCTGTAGCTCCCCGGCATCCTCCCCAACTCACTCCTGCCATAGCAGTTTTCTGAGCACACAAATCCATAGGAAGCCCGGTGCATTTTAGCAAGCAACCCTGCGCATCCTATTGTTTCCTCTCTGTTGTCAAGATTGCACTCCCTTCCTTCTATATAGTCAGTTATGTAAACTGTCTGGTCGTTAAACTGCATACTAAAATCGCCTTTAGCAGTAGGAATATTTCTATCAATATGTATAAAACCGTTATTAAACAAATATTCTTTTACTTCCCCTATAAAATTAATTCTTTCCTGTTTAACCGATGATATTTTTACAAGTTTCCTACCCGTATCCGTGTCAGCCAGAAACATATCTCTGAAGTTATTTAAATTCTTAATTTTTAAGCTGTAATTTAATTGCAGTTCCTTTTCAAATTCATTCATATTGCCCTCCAAGAGCTGTTTTTTGCCCGTAATGCAAACTTTAACAGCGTGTACATTTTATTTAATAACAATATCTTTGCAGCATAAAATGACTATTAAGCAAAATGTGATACTAGATTATATGAAAAGTATAGGATTTGTAGAATTAAAACTTATTTTTTATCTTTTTACAACTTACAAATGCAGCTCCGCAATAAATACAAATGACTCCTATAATTGGGTATGCATACCGGTCAAAGGACATATATACACAGTGTACAAAATTAAAGTATAATGCAATAAAGACAATAAGACTGCTTTTCATAAACAGCCTCTCTTTTACGCCCTTAAAAACGGCATAGCTAGCGGTAATTACAATAAAGATGTGGTAAATAACTGCTAACCAATAACTGATACCCATTACATCAGTCCAATAAAAAGGAAGTGCCCAGAAATAAAACGTCTTTCCAGCTGTGTACCAGCATAAGTACTTTAAGAAATGATTTCTAAATCCTTCCCTGATTCTTTTGTATGCTACATTGCGTTCAATATTATCTGTCTCCAGAGCTGTTTTTCCAACCTCATAATTTGTTGTATTGTCAGGAGTTTGTAAATAGTTAATATATGTGCCTTGTAAAAGTGGATTACCACTTGACGCAGTTAGAGGAATAAACGTCTGATATTCATTATAGTTCCTTACCCACCACGGAAGAGCCGATAAAATAAATATTAGTGCCATAGTAATACCAAACTTTATACATTGGGATAGCCTATAATATTTATTAATAAAAATATAAAGCAGATAAAAGCACGGGTAGAATAACACTGTTGGCCTGCAAAAAACTGCAATTATCCATATTAAACTTAGAATTACAACCTTTGAAATGCTAAGATTATCAGCAAATTTAAAAGAAAAATATATTAAAACCAGCAACAAAAAAGTAAAAAGACACTCTGTAAGAATATATCCCGGTGTTATCAGATTGGGAGGGTAAAAGGAAAATATCCCGGCTGATATCAATCCTGCTTTTTTATTAAATAGTTTTTTGGCTGTTAAGTACACAAACAGAATACTCAATGCAGAAAGCCCTGTTTGAATTATTCTGATAGCCTGGAGTCCCCAAAAACCTATTCCGAATATCTTTAATACCCCACTAAGAAAAAGAGGGTACAAAGGCATTATAAAAACCGTAGCTTCATTAAAAGTTCTGTATGTGAGAACCCCTTTCTTTAAAAAGTAAACTGCACTTATATAATAATTTATATCATCACTGTGAACAGATAGTTTCTCAGGAGATTTAAAAACTAATATGAGTTTAATTATTGTTGTTATAAGTACAAAGACTGCAACAGATATTCTATAAAAGTATTTCATATAACCCTTTCATCCCATTGTAAAAGTGTTATCTTATTCCATAGTATTCATACAACCAAGAGTCCTAAAAAGATGAAAAAAACCCGCCGGACTCATTATCCGACGGGTTTTAAACTTCTAAAATATATTATTTATAAAGTTCTACCAACTTTAATAAATGTTCATAACGTTCCTTAGCAGCTATCTCTGATTCTTGGAAGAGCTTATCTGCACGATCAGGGAATGCACGCTGTAAGCGAGTATAACGTGTTTCGTTATTAAGGAACTCTTGATATGTTCCGTCACCTGGCTTGGATGTCAAAGTAAACGGATTCTTTCCTTCTGCCTTGAGAGCAGGGTTGAATGAGAAGAGATTCCAGTAACCGGAAGCAACAGCCTTCTTCATTTCATCCTGACAGTGGTTCATTCCGCCCTTAACTCCGTGGAGTTCACAAGGAGCATAACCGATAATCAAGGATGGTCCGTTATAAGCTTCTGCTTCAGCAATAACTTTGATTGTCTGATTCGGATTAGCACCAAGAGCAATCTGTGCTACATAAACGTAACCATAGCTCATAGCGATTTCAGCAAGACTCTTCTTGCCTATGTCCTTACCAGCTGCAGCAAACTGGCAAACTTCACCGATGTTTGAAGCCTTTGATAACTGTCCGCCTGTATTTGAATACATTTCTGTATCGAATACCATAACGTTTACATTTTCTCCTGAAGCAAGTACATGGTCAAGTCCACCGAATCCGATATCATATGCCCATCCGTCACCACCGAGAATCCATATAGATTTCTTAGCGAGGTACTGTTTCTTTTCAAGTATTTCCTTTGAAATATCACATCCTGCAGCAGCAGCTTTTTCAAGTTCTACTATCAATGCCTTAGTAGCAGGTGCATTTTCTCTTGTCATATCCTTTGTTTCAATGAATTTAGCAATTGTAGCCTTCAATTCATCAGAAGCTTTATCAGATGAAGCAAGTTTTTCTATCATAGCTATTGCCTGATCACGGATAACTTTTTGTCCAAGTTGCATACCGTAACCATGCTCAGCATTATCTTCGAACAATGAGTTTGCCCAAGCCGGACCCATTTTTGAATCCTTATTTACTGTATATGGGCTTGTAGCAGCAGGACCTCCCCATATTGAAGAACATCCTGTAGCATTTGAAATGTACATTTGTTCACCGAACAACTGAGTTACCAAACGAGCATATGATGTTTCAGCACATCCCGCACAGCTTCCTGAGAATTCGAGAAGAGGTTGATTGAACTGTGAACCCTTAACAGTAGTATCTGCAGGCATTCCTGGTTTCTTGCCAACGTTTGCAACCAAGTAATCAAATACTGGCTGTTCTTCAGCTTGTGATTCCTGAGGTACCATCTTGATAGCCTTTTCCTTAACAGGACATACTGTGATACACTCACCACAACCCATACAATCTAAAGGAGATACGCTCATAGTAAACTTGTATTCACTAGCTTTTGGCTTAGTATCAGCTAATTTAATATTAGCAGGTGCTGCCTTTATTTCATCTTCACTCAACATGAATGGACGAATAGTTGCATGTGAGCATACAAATGCACAACTGTTACATTGTAAGCATAGGCTTGCATCCCATTCAGGAACTAATACAGCAGTACCACGTTTTTCATACGCAGAAGCACCCTGTTCGAACTGTCCATCAGCAATATCAGCAAATGCAGATACTGGAAGGCTATCACCATCCATTAATGCAATTGGGTTAAGCAGATTCTTAACCATATCAACTAACTCAGGACGGCCTGTGAGTTCAAATGCTGCAGGATCAGCTTCAGGATTTGACCATGGAGCAGGAACTTCAACTTTATGAAGTGCACTTACACCTGCATCAATAGCTTTGTAGTTCATTTCTACAATAGCGTCACCCTTCTTACCGTAAGATTTCTTAGCAGCTTCTTTCATGAATTTAATAGCTTCGTCAATTGGCATTACATTTGCCAGCTTGAAGAATGCTGATTGAAGGATAGTATTGGTACGTTTGCCCATACCAATTTCTATTGCCTTATCTATAGCATTAATTGTATATAACTGAATATTATTATCTGCAATATACTTCTTTGCAGCAGCGTTCAATTTAGTATCTAACTCTTCATCAGACCATTGACAGTTGATCATGAAGATTCCGCCCGGCTTAACATCCTGAACCATCTTGAATCCCTTAACAACGTATGATGGGTTGTGACATGCAACAAAGTCAGCCTGATTTATGTAATATGGACTCTTTATTGGTTTATTACCGAATCTAAGGTGAGAAATAGTTACACCACCTGTTTTCTTTGAGTCATATTGGAAATATGCCTGAATATATTTATCAGTGTGGTCACCGATAATCTTAGTTGAATTCTTGTTAGCACCAACAGTTCCATCTCCACCAAGACCCCAGAACTTACATTCAACAGTACCTGCAGCTGCAGTTATAGGAGCTGGCTTGATTTCAGGTAAGCTTAAATGTGTAACATCATCAACAATACCTAATGTAAAGCGAGCCTTAGGAGCATCCTTTTTCATTTCAGTAAATACTGCAAATACTGAAGATGGAGGAGTATCCTTTGAACCCAAACCATAACGGCCATTAGTTACAACTATATCATTAAGTCCTGCTTCACGGAGAGTTGTAGCAACATCGAGATATAATGGTTCACCCAATGCTCCCGGTTCTTTTGTACGGTCAAGAACAGCTATTTTCTTTACTGTCTTTGGAATAACCTTTAACAAACTGCTGGAAACCCAAGGACGATATAAACGAACCTTGATAAGACCAACTTTCTCACCTGCAGCAGTTAAGTAGTCTACTACTTCTTCAGCTACATCACAGAATGAACCCATAGCTACTATAACACGGTCAGCGTCTGGTGCTCCGTAATAGTTAAATAAATCATAATTTGTACCGAGTTTTGCGTTAACCTTAGCCATATATTTTTCAACAACAGCCGGTAATTTATCATATGTAGTGTTACATGCTTCACGGTGCTGGAAGAATATATCTCCATTTTCATGTGAACCACGCATTGATGGCTTTTCAGGGTTTAATGCGTGCTCACGGAAAGCCTTTATTGAATCCATATCACACATTTCTTTTAAGTCTGCATAATCCCATGTTTCAATTTTCTGAACTTCGTGGGATGTACGGAAACCATCAAAGAAGTTTATAAAAGGAACTTTTCCTTCAATTGTTGCAAGATGTGCAACTGCACTTAAATCCATTACTTCCTGTGGATTTGATTCAGCTAACATTGCAAAACCTGTTTGACGGCAAGCATATACGTCACTATGATCACCAAAGATGTTCAATGCATGTGTAGAAACTGTACGTGCAGAAACGTGGAATACACTAGGAAGTAATTCGCCTGCGATTTTGTACATGTTAGGAATCATCAAAAGAAGACCTTGTGAAGCTGTGAATGTTGTTGTAAGAGCACCTGCAGCTAAAGAGCCGTGTACAGTTCCCGCAGCCCCTGCCTCAGACTGAAGTTCAACAACTTTAACCTGACTACCAAAAATATTTTCCCTACCAGCAGCAGACCATTGGTCAACAGAATCGGCCATTGGGCTTGAAGGTGTGATTGGGTAAATAGCAGCAACATCTGTAAACGCATAGGATACGTGTGCGGCAGCTGTATTGCCATCCATCGATTGTTTATGTCTTGACATTTTAACTTACCTCCTTAATAACTAAAAACACTATTCAACGACATATTCTATCATTTTTTTGCCCATTTGTAAAGGTTGTACAGCCTTTGTTTTGTTCTTTGTATACAACATTTTGCATAGAATCCCTTAGAAATTCGCATAAAAACAGTAAACAGTTTACTTGTATATTACAATTATTATTCATTATTTAGATTTACATAATACATACAATATAGTCCATTATCTTACTAAAAATTATTGATTATAACAATATCAAAAATTTTGTATTTTAATGGTCTATACCATAAACTGTAAAAAAACAAGAAGTATTAACCCGGGTACTCCCAGAACTCCAACTATTAAAGCAGAGTACACATTTAGTGCTATTCTGAAATCAAAATATGAACCTATAAAATTAATAATTATTAATAAAATTACACCAAGAATTATATTAATGAAAAGTTTTTTAACCACTTTTCCTATATTCATAGTACTGCCCCTTTCTATAAAAGGTTTGTCCCTGCTATAAGAAATATATTAACTAAGTCAGTTAAATATTCTGCAAAAATCGAGTAGGAGGGAAATTTAATAAAATTCCCCGACCTCTCACACCACCGTGCGTACCGTTCGGTACACGGCGGTTCAATCAACTTGACAAGGTAACACACCTTTCGGTGTAGTAATCCAACATTGGGACTAATCCAAATCGGGTTAGTCTCTCTTTAGTTATTGTATGTACAACTGCTCCACTTCCACATAATCTTGCGTAGCCTTTTCGGCTATAAGCCACACATTTCGCCCAT
>NZ_ATAY01000007.1 GCF_000421965.1 Ruminiclostridium papyrosolvens C7
CTGTAAATTTTTATCTTGCTTTTAAATAACAAAGCAGCCTTCTATTGTATAGCCTGTACAATAGGAGGCTGCTTTGTTTGCATATTGAGGAATCTATTTAATTTACCGAAATTATCCCATTACAACTTCAACCTGATGTGTCTTTCCATCATTGAATACAGGAATTATATTACCATCAATTTCATTTCCGTCTACAACAAGCTTCTTAACTCCTTTTGAAACGTGTTCAGGATTACTGATGGCAATTTCAAAAATTGCATTTCTGAATTTTCTTGTAACTTTGTAACCCTCCCAGCTTACTGGTATACACGGGTCAATCTTCAGCCCTAAATAATCGGGCTTAATTCCGAGTATATTTTGAGAAATAACAACAAAGTTCCATGCTGCAGTACCTGTAAGCCATGAATTCTTTGCTTCTCCCGGTCTCTTGGCATCCTTGCCCGCAATCATCTGAGAATAAACATAAGGCTCAGTTTTATGGATCTCACTTATCTCTTCAGTATATGCAGGAGCAATTTTTGAATAATATTCAAATGCCCTGTCTCCTCTGCCTATAGCTGTTTCACCAGCAATTATCCATGGATTATTGTGGCAGAATATGCCGGCATTTTCTTTATATCCTGCAGGATATGTAGATATCTCACCCATATTCACATAGTATTTTGTAAATGCTGGATTTTGGAGTACAAGTCCGTATGGAGTATCCAAATACTTTCTTGCAGAATCTAGAGCTTTCTCGACATAACCGTCTTCCATACCTATTTCAGCCATAGAACAGAAGCCCTGTGATTCTATGAATATCTTACCCTCTTCATTTTCATTACTGCCAATCTTCTCACCGTTATCATCATAAGCACGAATGAACCATTCTCCGTCCCAACCGTACTCCTTAACAGTCTTCATCATTTTATCAATTTCAATTTGAGCCTTTACAGCTTCATCTTCAAGCCCATTAAGCTTGCAAAGCTTTACATACTCAGGACCATAATAAACAAACATTCCCGCTATCAAAACAGACTCTGCAACTTTACCCTCTTTACTTGTAGTTGTCTGGAATGATTCGTCTGGGGTCTCTGAGAAGCAGTTAAGGTTCAGACAGTCATTCCAGTCTGCCCTTCCTATAAGAGGTAATCCATGAGGTCCAAGATTATTCACAACATGATAGAAAGATCTTCTTAAATGTTCAAAAAGAGAAGCAGCTTTCTTATCATCATTATCAAAAGGAACATCTTCCTTTAGTATGTCCATATCACCTGTTTCTTTAATATAAGCAGCAACAGAGGCAATCAGCCACACCGGATCATCATTGAAATTACCACCTATTTCGTTATTACCCTTCTTTGTTAGAGGCTGGTACTGATGATATGCACCACCGTTTTCCAACTGGGTTGCAGCTATATCAAGTATTCTTTCTCTTGCTCTGTCAGGTATCTGATGTACAAATCCCAATATATCCTGGTTTGAATCTCTGAAACCCATACCTCTACCGATACCTGTTTCAAAATATGAAGCACTTCTTGACATGTTAAAAGTAACCATACATTGATATTGATTCCAGATATTTACCATTCTGGAGAGTTTTTCGTCTTTATGCTCCAGATTGTACTGTGTAAACAGCTGGCTCCAATAGTTCTGCAGTTCTTCAAATGCTGCCTGAACCCCTGCAGGATTACCCTTTTCTTCTATCATTTTATATGCTTTCGTTTTATTTATAACGCCTTTACTTTCCCATTTATCATTGACATCGTTCTCAACATAACCCAGAATGAAATCAAATTCCTTTTCTTCACCTGCTTTTAAATCAACGGTTATGCAATGCGAAGCCATTGGGCCCCATCCGTCAGCCATTGTATTCTTAGGTTCACCACTAACAGGAACCTGAGGAGCATCAAAACCATTATATAAACCGACGAACTGATCTCTGTCAGTATCAAATCCTGTTAATTCGGAATTAACAGAATAAAAAGAAAAGTGATTTCTTCTTTCCTTGTATTCTGTTTTATGATAAATTACTGAGTTCTCAACTTCAACTTCACCTGTGCTTAAATTTCTTTGATAATTAGTCATGTCATCATATGCATTCCATAAGCAGAATTCAATACATGAGAATAATTTGACACTTTTATTATCAGATGTTGTATTCTTAATTCTTACACGATGAATTTCACCATTAAATTTTAATGGAACGAAATATAATACCTCTGTGCTGATACCATTTTTGCTTCCGGTTATCTTGGTATATCCCAAGCCGTGTCTGCACTCATATGAATCCAGCTCAGCCTTAACAGGAGACCATCCCGGTGACCAAAGAGCACCGTTATCGTTTATATAGAAGTATCTTCCTCCCATATCTATCGGGACGTTGTTATATCTGTAACGGGTTATTCTGCGCAAACGTGCATCCTTATAGAAGCAATAGCCACCTGCAGTATTAGATATCAGAGAAAAGAAATCCTGAGTTCCAAGATAATTTATCCAAGGATAAGGTGTTTTAGGTGTTGTGATGACATATTCTCTATTCGAATCATCAAAAAAACCGTATTTCAAATTTATAACCCCTTTCAATTGTCGAATTATTTTATGAGAAATCTATGTTAAGACTATAACAAGTTTCTCTAATAATCATTATTTAAAATTTTTATATTTAGAACTATTAATAAAAGAAATTTTCGTAATTAGTATTTTCTTAGAAAATCAAAAAGACGGGGGTCCCTTTTTAGAGACATTTATTTGAACATTAGCTTCTCTTCTCAATTCTTCCCCCGCCTGTTTCTACTTTTTCAAAATACTTTTACAACACAGATATATTGTTTATAGACAACAAGTAAAACAATACTTTTTATTTTGGTATTGCATAATTGCCGATGCCATTTTTTCGTACAAAAAGTTTAATAATGCAACTTTTTGTAGAAAATCAATCTATTTATATTTTATTCAAATTAAGAAAAACTTGAATAGAACAACTTGCTTTAATGTGCAATATTTTGTCATGGCTTAGTTGTAATAATAATAATCCATATTTACATTACCCAGTTAATTTTCTTTGAGCAGTCATATATCTGCTCAAAGAGTAATTTAACCAGTTTATTTCAAACTTGCTCAATACCTTTATTATTAGGTAAGCGAAACAAAAACCAATTTTATTCGTATGTACAAAAGAAAATCTGTACATAACCCTGCATTAGCCTTTTACAGACCCAGCAGTAATACCTTGAATAAGTGATTTTGAAAATATCAGGAATATGATGAACATAGGTATTGTACCAATAACCAAGGCTGCTATTCTGGCACCATAGTTTGCTCTGTACAAGGCATCCAATGTTGATAATCCAAGAGTTACAGTGTACTTCTTCTGATCACTGATTAATACCAGTGGTAACAGATAACTGTTCCAAGATGCCATAAAGGATAATAAAGCCTGTGAACCAAGGGCCGGCTTAATAAATGGCACGACCAATTTGAAGAAAATGCCACCTTCAGTACATCCGTCCATTCTTCCGCTCTCAATTATTTCTGTTGGAACGCCTTGAACTGTATATTGTCTTATCCAGTATACTGCAAATGCATTTGCAGCTGCCGGAACGATAAGTGACAAATGTGAGTCAGTCCAACCAATTGTGTTCATTTCAGTAACAAATGCTATCAGACCCAGCTGAGTAGGAAGCATCATAGTAATCAAAATAGCATAATATGCTGTCTTTTTAAGCTTAAAGTTAAATTTAGCAAGTGCGTATCCGCACATGGCACATACAAGTACTGTCAATACTGTTGTAAGAACAGCGATGTATATACTGTTAAAATAAAATTTTCCAAAACCCGCATTTAGAAATACATCCTTAATGTTAATCATAAAGTTGTTTCCGGGCAATAAATGAAGGTCGGTAAAGAGAGCATTTGTATCATATGTACTCATTATTACCATAAGATAAAAAGGACCTATAGCAATTATTGAACAAACAGCGAGAAATATGTATAAAATAAAGGAATAAACTTTATTAGATTGCTCCATCTTTATCCCCCCCATTCATAAACTTTAATGAAATAAATGAGAATACTGCTATTACAATAAACATTCCATATGCAACAGCACTACCATATCCATATTGGGAGTTCTGGAACGCACCCTTACCCATGAGCATTACCAAAGTCATAACCGTACTATCCGGTCCTCCAGAGTATGGTCCCGTTTGATAATTTCCCTGAGTATAAATAATATTTGGTTCATCAAAAGTCTGGAAACCACCTATAAGAGATGTGATAACCATATATATAATTATAGGCTTTATCATTGGAAGAGAAATGTTCCAGAAATTGTGCCATGCTCTGGCTCCATCAACACGTGCAGCCTCATACAGTTCCTCCGGTACTGATACAAAACCGGCTATAAAGAACAGTACGCAGTACCCTGTGTATCTCCACAACATGATAACTGCAATAACTACTTTAGCTAATTTAGGACTTGCAAGATATTCAATCGGCTCTTTAAGAATATGCAATTTCATTAAGATTGCGTTGATTGTTCCGGATGTACCTCCATCAAAGAAGAATGCCCACAACAATCCTGCAGCTATCGGTATAACAAGATATGGAGTAAAAACTGCAGTCTTAAAAATTTCTTTATGCCTGACAAGCTTTGAATTAATCATATATGCAATAACTATTGAAAATATCAACTGCAACGGTATCAACATAAGCATGATAATTGCAGTATTTTTTAGAGCTAGAACAAACTCCCCATTTTCAAACATTCTTTGGTAATTTGCTAATCCTACAAATTTTACTCCGTTGTATCCGTCCCATTCATTAAGACTCATATACAAGGTAAATATTATAGGTATTAAAGAAAATGCTATGAAAAGCAGGAAGTAAGGTGCCATGAAAAGATACGGTGCCGATTTCTTTGAGAGATTTTTCATTACTAACCACCCCCGTGTGCTTGATTAAGTACAAACTGTAAAATAATCAAGGAGAGGGAATTTCACCCTCTCCTAAATCATCAATAACATTCAGATAATTCCGAAATTACTTCAATTCAGGAACATTTTTCTTCATATCAGCAATCATGAAATCAACTGCTTCTTGAGCTGTCTTTCCTTTTTTGATTTCCTGTAATCCTTTTACGAAGTTAGCTTCAAGGAAATTATCGTACTTACCGAGTGATTTAACTTTAACTGAATCCATGTTGTCCATGTAGAATTGTCCAACATCCTGTCCGCCCCAGTACTCTTCTTTTTGACTGAAGAAGCCTGGTTTATCCATGAATTCTTTTACAGGAGTAATATTCATACCAGTTGTGAATGAATTTTTAACACCATTTTCGTTAAGTACCTGGTCAGCAATGTATCCCCAAGCTGCATCCTTAACCTTTGAATCCTTCCAGATTGACAATGCAGTACCACCCCAGTTGAACATTCCGCCTGGAGCTACTGTTACTCCCCAGTCACCTTTACCCTTGGTATCGGCTGGTTCTATAACGTACTTGAGGAACCAAGGAGCTGCTGCTGAAAATACATCTTCGCTCTTAGCAAATGATGCAGTCCAGTTAGGAGCCCACATGTCATATTTGTTTATAACGCCGGCTTTCCACATCTTTTCTATAATCTGGAAAGTAGGAAGATAAACTTCGTTAAACTTGATTGTTCCATCTTGAATTGGATTTTGAGGATTATATCCGTCAACTATATGGAATATATCTCTTACTGTTCTGAACGCATAAACTTTCTTACCATCTATCTTAGCATCCTTGAAGGCAGCGATTACATCATCCCAAGTCTTAAACTTGTCTGCCAATACTTTAGGATCATCAGTATTGAACAATTTCTTTGTCATGCTTCTTCTGTAAGCAATACCTGATGGGTTGAACTGTGTTGGAGCTCCTAATACCTGTCCCTTGCTATCTGTAACAAGTGGTAATGCCTTGTCAGCCAATTTGCTCTTATCGAAGTTGAAAGGAGCTTGTGAAAGATCTTGACAAATATCCATGTCAAAGAGAGTTCCTCTGAAACCAACTTCTCCTCTGATTACATCTGGTAAAGCTGTTTTTGCTGCAACTGCAGTCTGTATTTTCTTAACATAGTCTGCACTTGCAACCGGTACTGATTCAACCTTTACATTTGGATATCTGGTATTGAAATCAGCTATTGCAGTTTTAAGCTGGTCCTGATTTTCCCAGTTCCACATTACTACCGTTCCGGAAGCCTTTGTAAAGTCTGTTGATGTAGCAGCTGGTGAAGAAGTAGTTGCTACTGAACTAGTGCTAGCAGCTGAACTTGATGCAGAAGCAGTGCTATCACCTGCATCTGTGTTTCCGCAGGCAGCCATACCAAGCACCATAACGCCTGTTAAAACAGAAGCTATTACCTTTTTAAACATTTTAAAATCCTCCTTTTTGTTTTAGCAATTTCATATTGAAATGCTTACATTAGTGCCATTAAAGCACTTTGCAACATTTATTCTATAAAAATAGACCTTCTTTCTAAATAGATAATGTTGCTTTATGTTTTAATATTTTGACTACATAGATATAGCAAGAAATTGCACTAAAAAAGACACATATTCTTACAATTATGTGTCTTTTTTGACGATTTTCATTATTTTTTAAAACTATAGGTCAAATTTTGTCCATTGTTAAAACATGGTTACGTGCAATTATTTCCATTAAAAGTCAATATTGAACACCATGTTAGTATAATAAAATCAAAATAAACTGTCTCTGTATTCAGATGGCGTCATTCCCGAATACTTTTTAAATAGCTTGGAAAAATAGTGCGGGTCAGAAATACCAACCTTCTCTGCTACTTCATAGGTCTTATATTTTACATCCTTTAGAAGTTCCTTTGCTTTATCAATCCTGACATCGTTAAGGTAATCTACAAAGCTTTTACCCAACTCTTTTTTAAACATCCTGCTGATATAGAAGGTACTAACGTATATATTTTCTGCTACTTCGTTAAGAGTTACCTGCTCATTGTAATGGTCTTGTATATAATCTATTGCTTTGCGTAATATGAGTTTTATACTTTTATTATTAAAACTGTTAACCTTGGATGCTATTTTTATAGATACTTCTTCCAGCAGGGAGTTAAGTTCTTCTGCTTTATCGGTCTTTTCTATGAGTTTTATCAGACTTGCTATATCCTCACCTTCTGAATATTTTTTGTCCGTATCCACCGATGAAACTGATATTCTAATGTTATTTATTGAAGACAATGTTGTATAATAAAAATTTCGCATATAGTGGATATTTATATTGTTATTTGTCAGATAATCAGATATGAGCTTTGTATTTTCCCTTACTCCTAGCTCATTTCCCGATTTTATATTTTCAATAAGTTGTTTTTGATACTTGTCCAGTATGGAATAGTCTTCATATCTGAAAAATGAGTTTAAGTCACTGTACTGAATTATAGAGTTTTCTCCCATATAGCTCTTATATTCCAATGATCCCAGACACTCCCTTAGTTTGTCCGGAAGTTCCATGGCTTCTTTTCCGTTTGAACTGACGGCTATTGTAACTGTAAAACCAAATCCGCTATTTATAACCTCCTGTAGATAGGCACATTTTTCACTTACCTTCTCAATATCCAAAGGTGAATTATCAGATTTCTGTATTATAAAACCTACTCTGTTACTGTTGAGCATTATACTTAAAACTTCATAATTCTCTGCAAATATTTCTTCAAAGGATTTTACAATGCCGAATTGGTATAGATGTTTATCATACAATGAACTGTTTGATTTATCGTTGTAGTCGTTTTCCATTACAACCAAAACAAAATTCCGTATTGATATATCAAAGAGCTTCATTTTTTCGTATATTTCATTTTCACTTGTGTTGAGTCCGTATATAATATCATAAAGAAGTTTTTCTCTGAGTACTGGAATATTTTGCTCAAAAAGCATCCTGAACCGCTCAATCTCGTTGTGCTTGTTCTTTTGTTCATTTAATTCATTAACTGCCTTTGTCAGTACAGAAGTCAGTTCTTCAATTTTTGAGGGTTTAAGGAGAAAATCAAACGCTCCGCATTTAATAGCTTTCTGTACATAATCAAAATCCCTGTACCCCGTTAGTATTATTATTTTTGTATTTGGGACAATTTCCTTTACCTGCTTGATCATTTCAAGTCCGTCCATTCCAGGCATACGGATATCTGTTATAATTACTTCAGGTAGATATTTTTTTATAAGCTCAAGTCCTTCGATACCATCACAGGCATCTGCGCAAACCTCACAATCAAGCTGTTTCCAATTAATAATGTTCTTGATGCCTTTTCTTATTATGGATTCATCATCAATTATTAGAACCTTGTACATAATAACTCTCCTTAGTATTGAATGTTTGAAGCGGTAAAGAAACCGTTACTTTAGTAAATATGTTAACACTGCTCTCTATTTTGATACCGAATTTTTCACCGTAGAAGAGTTTTATTCTTCTATTTACATTATCTATACCAATACTCTTATTTTTTTTCTCTCTAAGAGATTTAAAGTATGTGTCATTATCCATTTCAAGACTCTTATTTAACTTTATAAGATCTTCTTTTGATATTCCGTTGCCATTGTCAATTACTTCTAATATTATTAAATCTTCCTGTATTCTGGCATTGAGCATAATGACACCTTTTTCTCTGCTGTTTTCTACTCCATGATAGACAGCATTTTCGATTAACGGTTGTATCAAAAGTCTTGGAATCTTTATATACAGAACCTGAGGGTCTATTTCTTTTTTCAGTGTTATTTTATCTTCAAATCTGCGTTTTAAAAGGGATATGTATTTATCTATATACATAAACTCCTCTTCGATGGGTATAAGCCTGTCATCCCTTCCTATACTGGCTTCAAGCAGTGCAGAAAGATCCGTTACTATATCGCTTATCTCAGGGACATTATTTAATTGTGCCATCCAGTTTATTGATTCCAGTGTATTAAAGAGAAAATGAGGGTTTATTTGGGACTGTAATGCTTTCAGTTCAGCCTCTTTGCGCGTAATTTGTTCCCTGTAAATCCATGTAACCAGATGGTCAATCTCTTTAGCCATATTATTAAAGGTCTTATGCAGGAAGCCAAGTTCATCACTTCGGTCAACCTCAATATAACTGTCTGGTATATTGTTTATGTTCATATTTTTCATTGCCTTTACCAACCTGTTGATTGGTTTTATCATATCAAATGACATGTAAATGCTCACTACAGACAATATTATAATAGATGCAAGACAAAGCATAATTATCCTGTTTCTCAATGTATTTACATCCGAATATAATTCATTTAAAGGAACAAATGTGACTATTCTCCAATTAATATTATCTTTTAAATATGTATAAGCAACAAAAATATTATTTTCCTGATCTATAAAAGAATCCTCATCATACGGTGTATCCTTTATTATGGATTTATACCTTTCCAATGCTTGTTTATTCTTTGAAACAATTATATCACTATTTGGTGAAAGAATTGTAGTATTTTGCATGACCTCAGATTCGAGTCCCTTTAAAACATCCTTCAAAGAATCCATTTTTATTTGGACTACCAACATTCCTATTTCCGTATAATCATCCCTGTTGTATACCTTTTTTACTAAATAGGCATTCTTGACAACTCCTGAGGACGTTTCAAAGAACCATGCTGCTTTTCTGGTAACTTCATCAGCCTTTTCACTCATTCGGGAGTATTCTCTGTTTACTACTGACCTCAGCTCCGAATCAGTACTTGGATACCTTCTCGGCAGTACTAAACCGCTGTCAGTTACTATGCAGATAGAATTAATTTCCGGTCTGTTTCCTTTTACCGTTATAAATAGGTTTGTTAATTGAGAATCTATTTCATGAATGCCCATTTCCGTTAAGTCATTATTGTTATTACCCGTGTCATAACTGATTAGTGCGTCGTATATATTTTTATCCATACTTATGTCACCGGATATGTTGGTCAAATTTGTTACCGTATCCTGTAGTCTTAATCCGATTGAGCTAAGTACATCGTTAGAGTACGAAAGAGATTTACTATTAATTATTTCTTCTGAACTCTTATACGCGAAAAAGCCTACAAATATAAGAGGTATTAAAATTTGTAGGTTTACTACAAGCAGTAATTTCTTTTTTATTGATATGTTTTTATAAAATTGTGAACTTCTAAGTATTTTAGAAAACATGCTTGAAGTAATTTTATTTATCATTATCCCACCATATCCTAAGTACGAGTAATTATCAAAATGCAATTATAAATCATTGCAATCTATTTAATGCTTTATCCCATATTTCTTCCGCAGAGATTTTATTATCAAGATAATTTGGAAACTCCTTAACAATAACCTTTTCCCATGTGCTTCTATCTATTACGTGATCAGGAATGGCACACCTATTCCGTTCCGGAGTTTTTTCATAAACACCGATACTTTGTTGTGCCAATGCATTGTAGGGGGTTTCCATTGATATGTTTAATGTACTGAATAAGCCGGATTCTTTATATAAATAGTCTGATGTCTCCTTTGACGTAAGGAACTTCATAAGTTTTACCGTGTTTTCTTTACCTTCTGGTGTGCTCCATGCACTTTTACTTATGTAAAAGGTTCCCCCACCTAAACCTGCAGGTATTTTACTACTTCCATTTCCCATGGACGGAAACGGTATCATTTCGACTGTTTTATCAAATTTACCAAAGTATGCTGCAAACCACGACCCCTGAACTATCATGGCTGCCTGTTTCTTAATAAAAAGATTGTTTCTTTCTTCGCTGGTGATAGATATTAAGTCGTTTGGAAATGCATGCATTTCATATAGTTCCTTCATATATTTCATTGCATCTATGTAGCATTTATTTATCTTATTATTAACTATAAACTTTTCTACTCCTTCGTTTCCTCCGAGGCTGGCAATCATATTCTGATATATATATGAACCTTCAGCGGTAGCGTTATAGGCTATAGGGGTTATGTTATGCTTATTAAACATATTTATTGCATTTTTAAGCTCCTGATAATTTCGAGGTATTTTTACACCAAATTGCTGAAATAAATCCTTATTGATAAACATTCCTTCAAATACAAGCTCAAAAGGTATACCAAATATTCTGTTATTGTAGGTGGTCAAATCAAAGTAGTTTCCCTTGAAACTCTCCATCCATTCGCTGTCCTTCCTGAGCATGTCCGTCAGGTCAGCAAGCTTATTTGCTCTAATCATGTATTTTATATCCGAGCATGGCCATAAACCAAAAACATCTGGTTCGTTACCTGACGCAAACCTCGTTTTAAGAGTAGGCAAGTATTCATCTCCAAAAATAGACTGATTGGAAACTTTTATAGTAGGATTTTCATTTTCAAATTTATCTAGCAAATCCGTCAAACAGCCGGCTTTGCTGTCAACACCTCCCCAACTTGTCATTAAACTTATTGTACTGGTTTCAGTGTGAGTAATCTTGCTGTTATGAGCATCCGAAACATACGGATTACCACTACCGCAGGAAACCGACATAATACTGACTAATGTAAATAGTACTAAACATAAAAGTTTTTTTGAGAGTTGCATTTGTTTCACTCCAATTCTTATTTTATATAGCCATTTTTGTCTACTATTAAGAACGAGGATAACACAATCATTCAGGAAAATCCTAAATTTTTTATACCATATACAATTATAAATACTATTAGGCATATATTGCAATATATTACAATTAAATAATGGCTCACTGCAATATAATTTATTAGCAATAAAATAGCAGCAAGAGCTGAATTCCTGCTGCTATTTTAATAATAAAATGCTAGACAATTTTTAATGTTACTTCATTATTTTCATCCAGGTCTATCCCTACAAGAGAACCTTCTTTTATTATACCTTTTAAGTACTCTTCTGAAAGGCGATCCTCTATATAGTTCTGTACTGTTCTTCTCAAAGGTCTGGCTCCAAACTTAGGATCATAACCTTTTTCCAAAATAAATTCTTTAACCTTATCGGAAACATTTACTCTGATATCCTTTTCACCGGCTTCATGGTAAACTTCTTCCAACATCAGATCGATTATTTTCTTTAATTCCTCTTTTCCAAGTTCAGTAAATACAATTATCTCATCTATTCTATTGAGAAATTCCGGCCTGAAAGTTTCTTTTATTACATCTCTTACCCTACTTTCAAGGGCAGTATAGGTATTATTTGAAAAACCTATGCCACCGGATTTTAAATTTGTTCCTGCATTTGATGTCATGATAATAATTGTATTCTCAAAGTTTACAGTCTTACCGTGACTATCTGTCAACCTTCCGTCTTCAAGAATTTGAAGCAGCATATTGAATACGTCCGGATGAGCCTTTTCTATTTCATCCAAAAGTATTACCGAATACGGTCTTCTCCTTACTTTTTCTGTTAATTGACCTGCATCATCATATCCAACATATCCCGGAGGTGAACCAATTAATTTGGAAACTGTATGCTTTTCCATGTATTCAGACATATCAAGCCTTATTAGCGCCTCTTCACTTCCAAACAGTTCAGTTGAAAGCGCTCGTACAAGCTCGGTTTTACCAACACCTGTTGGCCCTACAAAAATAAAGGATGACGGTTTTTTCTTCTTTTTAAAACCTGACCTGCTTCTTCTTATTGCTCTTGCTACGCCTTCTACAGCCTTTTCCTGTCCTATTACCCTTTGATGGATACGTGTTTCCAGGCTTATTAGTTTTTCGGCCTCACCCTCGGTAAGCCTTTGAATAGGAATTTTAGTCCACGCTTCTATTACTGCTGCTATATCTTCCATAGTAAGTTCAACATCTTTACTGGTATCCTCTATATCTTTAATAAGCTCATTAAGCTTACACTCATAGACCTTTAAATCTGCTGCCTTCTGATAGTCTTCTATTGAATCGGCTGAAACTGCAAATTCTTTCTCTTCCTGAACCCTTTTCAGTTCTTCCTTATATGACTCAAGCTCAGCCAGTTTTGTATTTCGCAGATTGGCTCTGGAGCCTGCTTCATCTATTACATCTATGGCTTTGTCAGGTAAAAGTCTGTCGGTAATATACCTTTCAGAATAATTTACTGCAGCCCTTACTATCTCATCACTTATTTTAACTCTGTGATATTGTTCATAGTAGTGTTTGATACCTCTTAAAATTTCTATACTTTCCTCAATGGATGGTTCATCAACAATTATAGGTTGGAATCTTCTCTCCAAAGCAGTATCTTTTTCTATATGCTTTCTGTATTCATTCAGCGTTGTAGCTCCAATTACCTGAATTTCACCTCTGGATAATGCAGGCTTTAAAATGTTTGCGGCATTCATTGCCCCTTCAGCCTCGCCGGCACCCATTATATTATGAAGTTCATCGATTACAAGAATTATATTTCCGAATGATTTGGCTTCTTCGATTATCCCCTTCATCCTGCTTTCAAACTGCCCTCTGAACTGTGTACCTGCAACAACACTGGTCATATCCAAAAGATAAACCTCAGAATTCTGTATTTTTGCAGGAACTGTTTTTTCAGCAATCCTTAATGCCAGTCCTTCCGCAATAGCAGTTTTACCTACACCGGGTTCTCCTATTAAAACAGGATTGTTTTTAGTTCTTCTGTTTAAAATCTGAATAACTCTTTCAATTTCACGGGTTCTGCCTATAATCTTGTCAATACTTCCTTCTTTAGCCTTGTCAATAAGATTAGTACCGTACATTTCAAGATATTTCTTCTTTTTAACAGTCTTTTTATCCTGAGCTTTGGTTTTAGTAGAATTTTTATCCTTATCGTCCCCGTCTTTATCCTGCCCTACGGGTTGAATGCTTTTTGAATTGTTTGCTTCCATATCATTTGCCTTTGGAAATGCCTTATTCAATATACTAAAAAAAGGATTTGCCTGATTAATGTTTTCAGGGTCTACCTGCATTGCTTCCATTATTTCAGACCCATCCATCTCTTCAAGCATATCTCCTACTTGTTTGCTTATATTATCAAGCTCATATTCTGTCATACCGGTTTGTGACAGTAATTGATCTATTGGCTGTAAGTTCTGTTTCTTTGCGCAGCTTACACACAAGCCTTCCTGAATCTGCTTCCCGTCTATAATTTTTGTTACAAACACAACTGCAATATTTTTATTACAAATGGAACATTTTATCATTTAATCACCTCTTCTTTTAATTCCAGTATATTCCTTCCAATATATATACTATATTATTTCCATAAATGTCCAAAAATTTATTATTTAAACTACTTTTTTATCTATATTAGTTTTTACTAGTATAACACAAGTACATTTCGAGGTCTAACCGATTTGCTTTTATTTTTTTGATTTTTGTCTTATATAAGTAGTTCATATACTAAAAGACGAATAAACCTGAATTATAGTCCTAATATCTAATCTATACGACTTTAATTCAGGTTTATTAATGTATAATTGTAAACATTCTTATTCAGAAATAAGTACGTTTTTTTAATAACTATTAAGCAAAGAATTTAAATATAGTTGTTATAAATGCTCCAATTATTGCTGATACAGGAATTGTAAATATCCAAGCATATACTATATTTCTTGCCAGTGCCCATTTTACAGCAGATAACCTTTTTGAAGCTCCAACACCCATTATTGATGTGGATATAACATGTGTTGTACTTACAGGTGCTCCGAAATGTGTCATTGTTTCAATAACAATTGCTGCGCCTGTTTCAGCTGCAAAACCGCCAATTGGCTGAAGCCTGATCATGTTTACACCTATTGTTTTAATAATTTTCCATCCGCCTATTGACGTACCAAGTGCCATTGAAACAGCACATGCCAACATAACCCAAGGCTGAACCCCTGTATGGCCATTATTTAAATTTGCACCTATTAATGCCAGCGTTATTATTCCCATAGACTTCTGAGCATCATTATTTCCGTGTGAATATGCCATAAATGCTGCTGAAAGTATTTGTAATTTAGAGAACCATTTGTTTACGAACCTTTGAGAAAAAGGACGAAGTATTTTGTATAGAAACGACATAAACACAAAACCAATTGCAAAACCTATTATTGGAGATGTAATTAAAGGTATAACAACCTTGTCCAGTACGCCTTTCCATTTTACTATGCTTAACCCACCTGAGTAAGCTATTGATGAACCTACAAGAGCACCTATCAATGCATGTGATGAGCTACTGGGTATACCAAAATACCATGTAATCAAATCCCATATAATTGAAGCTATTAAGGTAGCGATAATTACATATTGTACCTTGATCATGTCGCTATCAACCAGACCGTTTGTAATAGTATGGGCTACCTTACTGCTCGTTAATGCACCTACAAAATTAAGTACTGCAGACATTAAAATGGCCTTACGCGGGGACAAAACTCTTGTTGAAACTGCAGTAGCGATAGAATTTGCGGTATCGTGGAATCCGTTTATAAAATCAAATCCTAGTGCCAGTACAACAACTAATACTAATGAAACACTAAGCATTTTTCATAACAACCCCTTCTACTATATTCGCAACGTCCTCACAAGCATCTATGGTATTTTCAAGAAGTTCAAATATTTCTTTCCACTTTATAACTTCAACTGCGTCATGCTCAGTTATAAACAGATTTGCCATTGCATCTCTGAAAATAGTATCAGCTTCATCCTCAACATTGTTTACTTCAATTATTTTGTTCTGGAGCTGTTTGCTCTTCTTCATATTTTTCATTTCAATCATTACATTTTTTAGCTCGCTTGTTGCCCTGACAATCAACTTTGTCATGGTAACAGCTTCGGGTTTTACAGACTTAACGTTGTACATGCTAAATCTGTGCGCAGCAGTTTCAATGTCATCTGTAATGTTATCCAGTTCTTTTGCTATTGTGAAAATATCTTCACGGTCAATCGGGGTAATAAAAGATTGGTTAAGCTCATTTAGAATTTTATGGACATTACTATCGCATGCATGCTCAGTTCCTTCTATAGTTGAGATCTTTTCATTAACATTAACGTAGTTTGTAGTTAAATCCTCAAGAAGTGATGCTGCTTTGCAAATAATCTCACATGTCTCAATAAAATAGTCAAAAAATTTCTCTTCCTTAGGTGTAATTCTAAACATTTATAAATTACCTTCTTTCGACAAAATATAACATTTTTACTATTTAATTATATAGCAATGTAAATTTTTTTACAACAAAGTTAACATAGAATTAACAAACCTTCTTAGTATTTACTACAGTTCTATAGATAATGTAATTTTTTATTTTACATATTTTATTATATTATTTTTGGTAAAAAAGCTTGTACTTTTGGGGAATAATAAAAATATTTCCAAAGATAAGTACATCAAAATACTTATCTTTGGAAATATTCGGCTATAACTGAATTTACTTACTTTCTAAAATTTTGCTAAGATATTGTCCTGTATACGATTCTTTTACTTTTGCAACTTCTTCAGGAGTACCCTGTGCTATAATGATACCTCCTTTGTTACCACCCTCAGGCCCAAGATCAATTATATAATCAGAAGTTTTTATAACATCAAGGTTGTGTTCAATAACTACTATGGAATTACCTGTATCTACCAACCTTTGAAGAATATCTATTAATCTGTGAACATCAGCTACATGAAGCCCGGTTGTAGGCTCGTCCAAAATATACAGCGTATTTCCCGTACTTCTCTTGGACAACTCGGTAGCAAGCTTTACTCTCTGAGCTTCTCCTCCGGACAACGTTGTAGAGGGCTGACCAACCTTGACATACCCTAATCCGACGTCATACAATGTTTGCAATTTTCTCTGTATTTTGGGGATATTCTTGAAGAATTCCAAGGCATCTTCTATAGTCATATTAAGCACATCTGATATACTTTTACCTTTGTACTTAACCTCCAGAGTCTCCCTGTTATACCTTTTCCCCTTACAAACCTCACAAGGAACATATACGTCAGGAAGAAAATGCATTTCAATTTTTATAATTCCATCCCCACTGCAGGCTTCACACCTACCGCCTTTTATATTAAAGCTGAATCGTCCGTTTTTGTATCCCTTCATCTTTGCTTCATTGGTGGAAGCATATACATCCCTTATAAGATCAAATACTCCTGTATAGGTTGCCGGATTTGATCTTGGAGTTCTTCCGATTGGTGATTGGTCGATATTTATAACCTTGTCAATATTTTTTAAGCCTTTTATTGTTTCATGATTCCCCGGTTTGGCTTTGGCTCTGTATAACTGGCTGGCAAGGCTGTTATACAGGATTTCGTTTATCAGTGTGCTTTTTCCGGACCCCGAAACACCTGTAACCGACGTCAATACCCCAAGAGGAATCTTTGCATTGATGTTTTTTAGATTATTCTGCTTTGCTCCTACAATTTCAAGCCATTTTCCATTTGGTTTTCTTCTGGATTGTGGAACTTCTATTTTTTTACGTCCGCTGAGATATTGTCCTGTTAGTGAGTCCTCACATTTTAGTATTTCATTAAGTGTTCCCTCAGCAACAACATGTCCACCGTGGATGCCTGCTCCGGGGCCCATGTCAATAATATGGTCTGCAGCCTGCATGGTATCTTCGTCATGTTCCACAACAATTAGCGTATTTCCAAGGTTCCTAAGTCTGTTTAAGGTTTTAAGTAGCTTTTCATTATCTCTTTGATGCAGTCCGATACTGGGCTCATCCAGAATATAAAGTACTCCCATCAAGCCGGAACCGATCTGAGTAGCCAGCCTTATTCTCTGTGCCTCTCCCCCGGATAAAGTTCCAGCAGGTCTTGAAAGTGTAAGATAGTCCAGACCAACGTCAACTAGAAAGCCTATTCTGGCCGTAATCTCTTTCAATATCTGGTTTGCAATCATCTTATCTCTTTCACTTAACTCAATGTTGTCAAAGAAATCTTTTATATCAGCTACAGACATAGAAGATACTTCGTGTATATTTTTACCTCCAACTGTAACCGCAAGACTTTCTGGTTTTAATCTTGCACCTTTACAATCTGGGCAGGGATTGTTGCTCATGAATTGTTCATAATACTGCTTCATGCTTTCAGACTGAGTCTCATGGTAACGGCGTTCAATGGAATTGATAATTCCTTCGAATCCTGCCATATAAGATCCTTTACCGTATTCTCTTTCGTAATCTACTTTTATTTTTTCGCCTTTTGTCCCGTAAAGCACTATATCTACTACTTCTCCGGGGAGCTTATTAAACGGTGTATCCAAATCAAATTTATAATGCTTTGCCAAGGCATTGAATATCATTCTGGTATATGCATCCTCACTCTCAATATTCCAGCCTGTAACATTAATTGCACCATTTGTAAGTGACAGGGATCTGTCAGGTATAACAAGCTCAGGGTCTACCTTTAGAAGATTTCCTAATCCGGTACACGTCTGGCATGCTCCAAATGGATTGTTAAATGAAAACATCCTTGGTACAAGTTCTTCTATACTGATTCCACAATCACTGCAGGCAAAATTCTGACTGAACAGTATCTCTTCTTTACCGATTACATCAACAATAACTATACCACCGCTTAAGCGAAGTACTGTTTCCAATGAATCAACAAGTCTTTTCTGTATATCTCCACGGACTACAAGTCTGTCAACAACTATCTCAATATTATGCTTTTTGTTTTTATCTAATTTAATCTCATCATTTATATCTACTAGTTGCCCGTCGACACGCAGCCTCACAAAACCATCTTTTTTAGCATCCTCTATAAGCTTATGGTATTCCCCTTTTCTACCTCTTACCACAGGAGCAAGCAACTGTATCCTGGTTCCTTCTTCAAAAGATATTATCTGATCTACCATCTGGTCAACAGTTTGCTGTGCAATCTCCTTGCCACACTTCGGGCAATGGGGAATTCCTATCCTTGAGTACAAAAGCCTGAGGTAATCGTGAATTTCCGTTACAGTTCCTACTGTAGATCTGGGGTTTCTGCTGGTTGTCTTCTGATCGATGGATATCGCCGGAGACAAACCGTCAATATAGTCTACGTCCGGCTTGTCCATCTGACCAAGAAACTGCCTTGCGTAGGATGACAGTGATTCAACATACCTTCTCTGACCTTCAGCATAAATTGTATCAAAGGCAAGGGAAGACTTACCTGAACCGCTCAATCCTGTTATAACAACAAATTTATCTCTTGGTATCTCAACATCTACATTTTTTAGGTTATGCTCACGTGCACCTTTTATAAAAATATTATCCCTTATCATTTAAAACACCTTTTTCATAAATGTTATATTTTAACTATATCGTTAATTGTATCCTAAATACTTTTACCGCTTTTATTATTATATCAAATCATAAGACAAATGCAAACGTTTGTTCGATGTTTGCCAATATTTTATAAAAACCTGCGGAGTAAATTTAAAGGTTGATAGTTGTTTAACTATCTGCTATAATCACTTTGGTTAAAAAATTGAATATTAACGGGGAGCTGGAAAATAATCCGGCTGAGATAAGTATGTTTTACTTAAAACCCATGTACCTGATCTGGGTAATGCCAGCGTAGGAATTTTATTTTGTCATACTCTGCGCTTTCAATCAGGTATGGCATTTTTTATTTGGAGATCTATAAACAAACATATTACGTTAAAGAAAGGAATTGATACATTATGAAAAAAATGTCTACCAGAATATTGGTGGAGGCAGGAGTTTTTATTGCCCTTGCACAGATTCTCAGTTTTATTAAATATGAAATGCCCTACGGAGGCTCTATAACACTGGGAAGTATGGTTCCTATAATTATTTTTGCAATTCGTTGGGGTACAGAGCGTGGTATACTGGTGGGACTTGTTTACGGGTTTCTACAGTTTGCACTTGGAACCCATTTTTCTTATCACCCCCTTGGCATATTTCTTGACTATATTTTTGCTTTCGGCTGCCTTGGTCTTGCTGGAGTTTTTAAAAAGAATTTATTTTCTATAATTTCAAGTACTGCTTTAGCCATGCTCGGCAGATTTGCGTTTCATTTTCTTTCAGGTATTATTCTGTGGTATACATACGCTCCTGAGGGAATGAACATTTACCTTTATTCTCTTATTTATAACGGTCAGTACATGCTGCCTGAGTTTATAATAACATCTGTTATTATATCCGCTTTGTATAAACCATTAAGAAACTATATTAAGAGACAGAGTATTCTTTAGTCTGCTTGTATAAATGTCTATATGCCAAAAAAGATGATTCTTTATATTGAATCATCTTTTTTTGTTATTTATGTTTAATGTGAGCTACAGTATAATACATATCAATCCGCCGCTGCCCTCATTTATTATTTTCTGCAAGGTTTCCTGTAGTTTCAGCTGTGCATCCTCTGGCATTCTGAAAAGCTTGTTCTGCAATCCCTCATTTACGAGTTCATGGAGAGACTTTCCGAAGATGTTTGACTCCCATAGCTTGCCGGTGTCGTTTTCAAATTCTTTTAGCAAATATGAAACCAACTCTTCAGATTGCTTTTCGGTTCCAACCAAAGGTGCTATTTCTGTTTCAATATCAGCCCTTATCATATGTATTGTGAGGTACAAACAGAAGTACTCTTCCTATCCCGCAACACCCTATAGTCAAAGGGTTTTGTCAATACTTTAAAGTATACTTTCAAATCTATTTCATTTTTCTTGTCTGTCTCATATACTTCAATCTTTTCTAATAATGACTCTATTATTTTATTGTCCAGTCCATCATCATAATTAATTTCCTTTGCAATTACTTTTCTTAAGGTTTCAACCGAATAAGTTATTTCTTTGTTTTTCAATTCGTCCTCATCCAGTTCCTTTAACCTTAAACTCAGTTTATCAATCTCATCATTGAACCTATTGTTTCTTCTTTCAAACTCATCATCAGACAGTCTGCCGTTTATACTTAGTTCCAAAAGCTTGTCTTTCATTTTAAGTATTTGGTCAATCTCCGTCTTAACTTTGGCTATATCTTCTTTTATCTTGGATTGAGCTCCAAGACCTGAATACATTGTAACCATTTCATGTATAATTTCTGAACGGTTAACTATTATCTCATCGTATGCTTTCTTTATTATCATATCCAACTCAGATGTATATATGGCTGGAGAAGTACAACCCTCTTTACCCTTCTCAACGTACCTTTTACATTGCCATACTTCTTTATTCCCTGAGCTGTAACGATAAAGTGTTCTGTAATACGGAACATTATGCTCTGTACAAATTATTTTTCCGCTGTAGGCATACTTGTTTTGGTAGCTTGTCTTATCTTCTGCCGATTGTTTTTCACTTCTGCCTTTTAGTATATAATTTGCCTTTTGCCATATTTCTTCAGATACAATGGGAGGGACTGTCTCTTCATCTTTATACATAACCCATTCAGTCTGATCCAGATACTTTCTATCATGAAGCTTATAATCAAATTTGTGTGTTTTATTCCCGCAATAATACCCCATATATTTTGGATTTGTGAGGATACTCTTAATAGTAGAAAAAGAAAACGGATTACCTTTATTATTTCTTATTCCCATATTGTCAAGTTTGGCACTTATCCCTCTTATACCTATATTTTGTGTGGCGTACATATCGAAAATCAGTCTTACTATCTCAGCTTCCTTTTCATCGATTATAAGTTTTCCACTATCTTTTTTGTACCCCCATATTTTATTATTTCCAAGTACTACTCCATTTTCTATGGCTCTTTTAAAACCGAATTTCACTCTCTCAGATATTTTTCTGACCTCATCCTGAGCTATACTGGACATAATTGTCAATCTCAACTCAGCATCGGGCATTAAAGTATTGATATTGTCAGACTGAAAAAGAACTCCCACCCCATATGACAGCAATTCCTGAGTATACTTTATACTGTCCAGAGTATTTCTTGAAAATCTGGAAATCTCTTTTGTAATAATAAAATCAAACTTTTTGAGTTTAGCGTCTGAAATCATTTTAAGGAAAGATTCTCTTTTATTTACACTCGTACCACTTATGCCTTCATCTATATATCCGTCTACATATGTCCACTTTTGATTTCTTTTAATAAAATCCGAATAATATTCAATCTGGTTTTTCAGAGAATGAACCTGTTCATCCTTTTCAGTAGATACTCTTGCGTAATAAGTAACTCTCAGATTTAAATCATATATTGTTTTACCGGTATTAAGTTCGTTTCTTATATTGTACAAATCCATCCTACACACCTCATTTACACTTCTGTTTGTTACTTTTCATTATATTATCCGAATAATATTTGTCAACTGTTTTCCCAACAAAAAAGCACCGATTTCCGGTGCAATTTTAGTTTTAATATGTACTAATTTAAAAACCCATCCAATGCAGTTGTAGGCTTCCCATCTGAGTTCCAACAGCCTTTATTGTAACCGTTCATTCCCGGATACGACTCCGGTTCCCAATAGAATATTCCCAAACCCTTATTGTTCGGCAAAGATTTAGTCTTGTTTATCATGTCAGCAATAAACGACTTGCTCTCTGAAGCGTAGTCATATTGCATTCCTATTTCACAAATCATTATTTCTTTATTATACCTTGATACCATATCATTCATGTTCGAGAGGCATTGGCTTGAAAGAGCAGAATAGTTGTCTTTCTCAGGATATAGTGACATTCCGATAACATCATATTTTGCTCCGTTGGAGTTAAGGCCGTCAAACATCCACCTGAACAATGTATTGTTAAATCCATTTGATATATGTACAATTACCTTGGTTTTGGAGCTTACTGCTTTTACAGCATTATAACCGCAATTTACAAGCCATGCGAAATTCTTCATATTATTTGATGCTTTTGCATCCTCCCAAAGCATCCCGTTGTTGGTTTCATTACCAACCTGCACCCACTCGGGTGATATTCCGTTATTCCTAAGTTGAGTCATTACATCATATGTATAGTCGTATGTCATTTTCATTAATCCGTTGAAATCCAGATTTAACCAGGCCGTGGGTTTTGTCTGCTTTCCGGGATCTGCCCAAGAATCACTGTAATGAAAGTCGATCATAATCCTGAATCCCAAATTCTTGGCTCGCTTTGCCAAAGCTATAGTTTCGTTGGTACTGCAATGTCCATTCCATTTATCTGTTGACGGATTTACCCAAGTTCTGATTCTCACGGAGTTAATTCCGTAGTCTTTTAAAATTTGTAAACAATCCTGCTGAATGCCTTTATTATTATAGAACTTATATCCGTTTGCTTCCATCTGTGGAAGCCAGCTTATATCAGCACCTTTTGCAAATGTACTTGTAGGAATTTCAATCGGAAACTTTTCTATAATTCCTAAAATAAAACTTTTTGTCAATGAAATATCTAATGAATCTACGCTATCATCTCCGTTTACATCAGCAGCCTTTTTACCGTTAGAATCAGGGAAGTCGGTTATATTTCCCAGTAAGTAGCTTTTTATTAATGCATAATCCAAGGAATTTACTTCTCCGCTTCCGTCCACGTCACCATATACAAGCTGTGAAGTGGCGGCTGATACTATATACTTATTTACATGCATAAAAGAGTTATCGAGGACTAGCACCAAAACCAAAAGAGAGACAATAACTAATTTATTTTTTTTATAAGCACTCATTAAATCTCCCCCTGTATATTTCTTTCCAATGTAATATTAAGTATATTATACCAATTAATGTAACAAGTTTACAACCTTCATTATTTCTCCAACAAAAAAGCACTGTAAACCAGTGCTTTTATAAAAGGCCATTATAATTTTTGTATCTTAACGCTACCCCTTCAAAATTATTTCCTTTGCTTTTGTATACATTTCTTCGGTTATATACCCTTGTTCAAACAGTCGCTGGTTGATATGTAGTTTAACTTCTACTATCACAAGCTTTACTGCCTCTTCATTAAAAGCCATTTTAACCTCCAATGTATTTTCTGTCTGTTATAAATTTATTAGTTAAAAGCTTTTTTATGATTTAAATATAAAACCGTTAATTATTTCCGATTACTACAAACCGTGCGTGGACTCAAACAGGTAAAAAACTATTTTTATATAATATAATTAAATGTTATAATGTGTTATTATTGAAATGAATTATTTTTGAACAAAATAATCGAAAATGTAATATAAATATTTCAAAACTTCATTTTTTTTACATTAAATGATATCATTAAGGGGAAAAACATAATATAATGTAAATAAGGATAGGTTTGCTACAAAATTAATTACCCTTTGATTGAAAATAATAAAGATATTATCAAGTATTCCGAGCTTGGAGGGAAATATAGTGTTTATAATCGGTCAGCTGTTGATAAATACAGTATTTGCAATGATAACTGCCTACATAACTTACTTATTTCTTAAAGAAAATTTTAATATAAAAATACAACTGAATTTTTTAGTTGCATTTATTGCTTGTAATGGTGTGTTAAACGGAATTGTGTCAACCTTGTGGATGAGTGTACTTCCCATACCGGGCAATCTACAATTTCTTAAATCTATAATTTTGACAATCCTCAATATAATATTAATTAAGTACCTACTACGTGTTGAATGGCTAAAATCGGTGTTATCCTTTTGTTTGATTATACTTTTTGTTGGAGTAGGAAATTTTACAGTACCGTTGATTTTTTATTCCGTAGGTATTAATGCAACACCTGAGACAATAAATAACAATCTGTTTTTATTTTTTATTATGAATCTGATTATTTATTGCCTAGCTTTGGTTCTTATTAAATTTATACCTTATGCTAAATTAATCGGAAATATAAAAAACCTTACACCTGTAGGTATTTTACTTTTTATTACTATATTGATAATGGCCTCTTTTCTTGGAATGCATTTCGTAGTTCACTTTGACCCCGTCTCATTTGTTATTGTACTTATTTCATCTCTCTCATATTTCTCTTTCTCAGCTTGGTATATAAACATCTATCATAAATATGAAATGAAGAAGGAAGAACAAAAGCAACAGGAATTCTATAATGATTCCCTTGCTAACACACTTCATGATTTAAGACGTATAAAACATGATCAAATGAATCACCTCTCTGTCCTATACGCTATGCACCAAATGAACAAGTATGATGCGGCTGCTTCATATCTGAAAGAAATAATAGGGACAAGTCAGAGTATAGGAAATACCGCTATATATAACATTAAGAATGCCGGACTATTCGGATTAATATCATCTAAAGTAAACTATGCCAATAGCCACGGAATTAATTTTGACTTGGATACCATCGGCGAAGTTGATTCTATTCCCAATATTAAAATTTCTGATTTATGTGAGATAATAGGTATTTATCTTGACAATGCGCTGGAAGAGGTTTTAAATAACGGAAAACTAAAGCTTGATATGAAAATTTTAAGTACTGATGAGAGCCTTACAATCAGAATAGAAAACGAATGTACCAAAACACCAAACACGGAAAACTCATCTAAAGGAACAGATCGTGGAAACGGGCTAGTTATTGCAAATAAAATAATTGCTTCATATAAAAATATTTCAAGTTCTACTATATTTGATGAAAAAAGAATGCTATTCTCACAGGTTCTAAGAATAGCAAAAGAGGCTTAACAGCCTCTTTTTGCTTACTTGAGTAATGATTTTGGACATTCTTTTTGATAATAAGACCAAAACCAGCATGCACCTGCAGAAGCAGTAGCTGCAAATACTCCAATTAGAGATAGAACAGTTAGTACCAGTAATTTAATTTTACCCTTCATGTAATTATCCCACCCCTCTTATTTTTTGTTAATTTATACACTATTGGTGTAATATTAACCGTTGATATTAATGTAATTACTGAAATGATATTTGAGTAAATATTAGGAACTATTAGTGTAATAACAAAGCATATTGCTAATAAAATACTGCCTTTTATCCTTAACTCTCTTTTTCTTTTTTCAGTAACAATTGGTTTTGACACCAGATCTGCAGGTGCGTATAGAAATGTCAAAATTCCTGATATAGTAAACAAAACTATATTTAAGAATTTTATATTAAGAATCTGTGCCAGATATACAGTACCAAATATAAATGAAAAGTGGGTGATTACACATCCGATTTGTGTTTTTGCATGTACTCCTCCTAAATAGGATTTATTAAATGAAAACACTATCACAGCAACTATAGCATACTTTAATTGTCCCAGGAGTAAAGCTGCAATTAACACTGCAAGTAATTTCAAACCATCTGCGAAAGCCATATACAATCCGTAATCAATTTGTTCAGCTTTTTCTTCTGAGATTCCCGGAACATTTAAAACAATCTCACTAGTGATTTTCTTTGTTATATCTTCTAGCACTCAATCACCACCACTTACATTTTACACCATTATATCCTATTTTTCTTTCTTTGTCGATATTTTTTTCTTTATATTAATATGTTTCCAATTGAACAGTAAACGTAATACCTCTCGTTAATAAAAAGCGGATATATTGCATATTATTAAAATTGAGTGCTAATTGTTACATTTATTTACTTATGTATCAATAAATAGCCACTATTTAACTATCAATTCAGCACACTTTTCTTAGACATATGCCATATATCTTCATTTGGAGCATCTGCTGAATAGACTGGCGATCCCGCTAATTCCTGTAACTTTCATGCCTCACCTTCTTTTTACACATTTAACATTTTATGTATTAAGACAATGCTACAACCGTAAATTAATAAAGTCAAGCTGCATTCCTCAGAACACAAAATTGTAGCCTGAAAAGATTTTTTTTGCAGGCTTTATGTTTACGAAACCCCTACTAGTATTTGAACATTGAATATAAAATCATGCGGTTTTGTTGTACCGGTACCTCCTCTTGTTACAATTACACTTCTGTTTGTACCTAACAATATGTATTGAAGGAGCACTTGCTCTAAGTTTCACCCCAAACTTGTTACCCTGCTTGATAATCTCCGGTTCTTCCAGAGTGAGTTCTTCCATCTGAGGCGAGACCATACCATAGCCCTTAACCTTAACTTCATGCAAGGCGTATTCTACCCTGTCGTATTCCTTCTTTACCCTTGCAAGGTCCTTTATAAGGCTTATGAGTTTATGCTCGCCCTCTATTTCCATTCCGGACTCTTCGCTTAAAATTCTATACAAAAGTCCGTCAGCAGCCGATAAATCAATTAAAACAGTACCTTCCCCAAGACTTACCTTATCAACAGCTACTCTTTTAACAAATTCATACTGCTCAAAAGAAGGTAGAGCATCCTTTATTGCACGTATTTTGGTGGCTGCTTTAAAGGTATCCCTTATTGAATTTATAATATCTGCCTTTAACCAATGAGAATCATCCAAAGCTTCAACCCATTTTGGTATATTAATACCTATCTCACAGATCGGAAACTCGTGTAGAACCTTTTCCATAACGGTATCAACATCATCAATTCTCATTTGGAGACAATCCATTGCAATTACGGTTACACCGTACTTTTGCTCCATCTCGTCACGCAACTTCAATGTTTCTGAATCTCTGGGATTTGTTGAATTGATAATCACTACAAAAGGTCTATTTATATCCTTCAGTTCTGTTATCACCCTTCTTTCAGCTTCAACATAATCCTCTCTCGGGATATCAGAAATTGAACCGTCTGTAGTGATTACAATACCTATGGTTGAATGTTCATTGATTACTTTCTTTGTCCCAAGCTCAGCTGCTTCCTCAAAAGGTATCTGATGATCATACCAGGGTGTTGAAACCATTCTCGGGGCATTATTCTCCAAATGTCCCATTGCACCTTTGACCATGTAGCCCACACAGTCAATCATTCTTACTTTAAGCTGCACGTTTTCGTCAATAACTACTTCTACTGCTTCGTTGGGGATAAATTTAGGTTCAGTGGTCATTATAGTTCTTCCGGATGCACTTTGCGGAAGTTCATCTATTGCCCTCTCTTTTTGATATGTGTTCTCTATGTTTGGGATAACCAACAGATCCATGAACCTTTTAATAAAAGTTGATTTTCCCGTCCTGACAGGTCCCACAATTCCTATGTAAATATCCCCTTGAGTTCTTTCAGCTATTTGCTGGTATATGTTGAATTTATCCACCCTTAGAACCCTCCCCTGTATTGTTACACGCCCAATTACGGACTATGTATATTGTCTTTTTCAATATTAAATATATGTCCGAAAACAGTTATTATTACAAAAAAATAAATTTATTGAAAAATGTGTTTATATACTGAAAACATTGAGAGCACTGATATAAAACCCTGCAGCCTATTTTGACAAGACGGGAATTGACATTAACAAACATTCCACGATATAATTTTTTTATAGAAAGGCTGAATCCTCTTAAAATGAGGTACGGAGGAACCAATTTTGGGGCTAATCTGAAAAAGATAATTAGTAAGTGTACATATAATAATCATCTTTGTCTTTTTCGTAGGGCGATCCTATTACCCGAACCCGACAGCTAACTTCGGAAGCCATAAATAGGAGGCTATAATGTTAAAACTAAAGAAAATGATTTCCGGTGCAGCAACCATTGTGTTGTGCCTGGGATTGTTTGCATTTTCATCTTTTGCCGATGAAATTCAGACTGGAACAGTTTCCGCATCTGTTCTGAATCTCCGAAGTGAACCCGGAACAACTTCAAAGGTTATAGGAAGTATGACCCGTGGAGACAAGCTCAGTATTCTTGAAAGCTCAGGTGATTGGTTAAAAGTAAAAACATCAGATGGTGAAACAGGCTGGGCGTTCAGTCAATACGTTGCCCTTTCCAAAGATTCCGATGAAAATACATCGGACAAGCAATCTGAAAACTCTACCGACTTATCAGAGCAGATAGTGAAATTTTCCAAGACTCTATTGGGTACAGAGTATGTTTATGGAGGTACAACTCCTAAGGGCTTTGACTGCTCAGGATTTGTACAGTATGTCTTTAAGCACTTTGATATTTCATTAGAGAGGGTAGCTTCCGGTCAGGCAAATCAGGGTACCCGTATTTCAAGTCAGGACTTGAGTGCAGGTGATTTGGTTTTCTTTGACACGGACGGAGGTCACAACAGTATTAGTCATGTAGGGATATACATTGGCGACGGACAATTTATCCATGCGGCATCAGGAAGTTCTACCCGTAAAGTTATAATTTCTGATATAACTTCCGGATATTATGCAAACAATTTTATGAAAGCAAGACGAGTAATAGTATAATTTTCAAGGCTGCTCTTTTGAGCAGCTTTTTTTTAGCTAAAAAAGGGCTGCCGTTCAATGAAAATTCATTGGATGGCAGCCTTTTATCAACATTTACATTTCTGTTTTTTTATCTCTGGTCATTAATGCCCCTACAGCACTTCTTGGGTCTTTACCTTCAAAAAGTATTTTATATGCTTCTTCAGTTATAGGCATTGAAACACCAAGTTTTTTGGCGAGATCATATGCAGGCTTTGTGGTTGCCACACCTTCAACAACCATATTTACTTCATCCAATGCCTGCTGTACGCTCTTTCCCTGACCAATCAGAATACCTGCTCTTCTGTTTCTGCTATGCATACTTGTACAGGTAACTATCAGGTCTCCTACTCCCGTGAGCCCTGAAAAAGTATCAGCATGTCCTCCCATGGCTGCACCAAGTCTGGATATTTCTGCAATTCCTCTTGTCATAAGAGCAGCCTTAGTATTGTCACCATACCCCAGACCATCTGAAATTCCTGCACATAAGGCAATAATATTTTTAAGAGCTCCTCCCAGTTCAACCCCAACTACATCAGTATTTGTATAAACTCTGAAATTCGGAGTCATAAACAAATCCTGAAGGAACTCAGCAATTTCTATATTTTCGCAAGCAGCTACCACAGTAGTAGGTATATCCCTTCCTATTTCTTCTGCATGGCTTGGTCCTGATAATACTGCTACGTTGTTATCAGGCAACTCCTCTTTCATTATTTCTGAAAGCAATTTACAGGTTTCATTTTCAATTCCCTTTGAACAGGTAACTACAATAGTATTCTTTGAAATAATGCTTGCAAGAGTTTTGCAATTCTGTCTTGTAGTTTGTGAAGGAACAGCCAGCACAACTACCTCCGCTTCTTTGCATGCCTCCGAAATATCGTTTGTAAACTCGACACTTTCAGCTACTTTAACACCAGGCAGTCTTGTAATATGCTCCCTGTTTTTCTTTAACATCTCTATTTCTTCTACCATGGGTGACCACAATCTAACCTTGTTACCGTTCTTAGATAACAATACCGCCATTGCCGTACCCATGCTTCCCGCACCAACAATTGCTATATTTCTATTCATGTTTGCCTCCCTATACCAATAAAGTTATATATACATCAAGCTTTTTTCTTTTCACCGATTTTTGATTCTGTTCCATTCAAAAGTCTTTTAATATTCCCATTATGACGGGCGATTGCCAATAATGACAGTATTGTCGCAAATATAATAAAAATAGGACTGTTCCCTTTTATGGCAGCTCCTATTGGAAAAGCTACGCATGCTAATATTGATCCCAGCGATACATATCTGGTAATGGCTACTATTATAACAAATACACCCAGAAGAATAAGGCCAAGTTTCCAATCCATCATCATTACCACTGAAAATGAAGTAAGAATACCCTTTCCGCCTTTAAATCCAAAGTATACCGGCCAGTTATGCCCTGCTATAGCAGCTATGCCACCAACCATACCTCCTATCCCTGAAATATTATACAAAGTAATTGAATCAGGTATGGACGTAATAATCAAGTTACCAATAATATATGATAAAACTCCTTTAAGAATATCTCCGAATATTACAAGAACCGCTGCGGTTTTTCCAAGTGTTCTCAATGTATTTGTCATTCCGGCATTGCCGCTGCCATGCTTACGTATATCAGTTCCGTAAATTCTCCCCACAACAATGGAAGTATTCAAGCTTCCAAGGAGATATCCGATTATCATAACCAATAAAATCTTTATTGAAAAAAGACCCATCTTTCCCTCCATAAGCCTAACCGGCTGAAAATCATTTAAAGATATAAATCTGCAATCTCTCTACAATACTTAGACTAATCTTCCTTTTCACGCTGTCTATGGATAAATCTTATGGGAGTTCCTTCAAAGCCAAAATTCTTCCTCAGCTGATTTTCCAAATAACGCTCATAGGAATAATGGAACAACTCCAAATCATTGACAAATACAACAAATGAAGGTGGCTTTACGCCCGCCTGAGTCATGTAGTATATTTTCAGTCTTTTACCCTTGTCTGAAGGAGGCTGAACCATAGCAACTGCTTCATTTATAAGATCGTTTAACATTCCTGTAGAAATACGGAAGGCTGCCTGGTCGGCAACAAATTTAATAAGCTCATAAATTTTATTAACCCTTTGTCCGGTTTTAGCGGATATAAAGAGAACCGGTGCATAGGTCATAAATCCCAGCTTCTCATGCACCACTTTCCTGTATTCCTCTAGTGTACCTGTCTCCTTTTCAATTAAATCCCATTTATTTATAACTATAATTGAAGTTTTTCCCTGCTGATGTGCATAGCCGGCAATCTTTGTATCCTGCTCTGTTACGCCGTCTTCGGCATCAATCATAATAAGGCATACATCTGCACGTTCAATAGCAGTCCAAGACCTGATTGTACTGTATTTTTCAATAGTTTCGTTAATTTTGCTTCTTTTTCTTATACCGGCTGTATCAATAAAAGTGTACTTCTGTCCATCCTTTTCCACATGAGTATCGATAGCATCTCTGGTAGTACCCGGAATATTACTTACAATAACCCTGTTTTCACCGAGAATTGAATTTATCAATGAAGATTTTCCTGCATTAGGCTTTCCGACAACGGCTACCTTTATAACATCCTCATCTTCTTCAGCATCAATATCTTCAGGAAAATGCTCAAAAACCGCGTCAAGAAGATCACCCATACCAAGGCCATGTACAGATGAAATTATCTGCATATCACCCATACCCAGGTTATAAAATTCATATACATCAGGAGGCGGGTCACCGACCCTGTCAACCTTGTTTACACATAGAACAACAGGCTTCTGCGATTTTCTCAGCATGGTTGCAACTTCCTTGTCGGTAGCTGTCATACCATCCTTTGCATCAACCATAAAAATAATAACGTCCGCTGTTTCAATGGCAATTTCAGCCTGACGCTTCATTTGCTGCATAATGATATCCTCGGAAAAAGGCTCAATTCCTCCCGTATCTATTAATGTAAACTTTGTGCTTCTCCACTCTATCTCAGTATATATCCTGTCTCTTGTTACACCAGGAGTATCTTCAACAATAGAAATTCTGCTGCCTGCCAGATAATTAAAAAAAGTAGACTTACCAACATTCGGTCTGCCAACGACTGCTACAACAGGTTTACCCAAATACTACACCTCCACGTAAAATTAACAACCAACTTTATTATATTTATATAAAATATCTAAGTTCCAATCAATGCATTTACAAAATCACTGCCTGAGCTATCCACTATTCGTATTGGAATGTCAAGTTCATCTTCAATACGTTCAACAGTATAATCGTCGAGGAAGACATGTTCTCCGGCTCGCAGCATATTCCTGCTTATTAACAATTCCTGCCCCAAATCATGGCCTTTCAGCTGTTTTACAATATCCTGTCCCGTAAGTAATCCGGTAACAGTTACATAGGGACCAAAGAAATCATTTTCTATATCATAAACATTGACTTCCAAACCATTATATACATTTTTTATTTCATCTACCAATTGTAATATATTTTTATATACAAGTCTACCTGTTACCATACTTACCTTTCGGTGGGCAGGCATTATATGCTTTTTCTTATTTTTAAGGGCTTCCTTCACTTCTTGCCTGAGCAATGCCACCATTCCAACACCGTTTTCAATCTGCGGAAAGCCCTCATATTCCTTGTATTTCGGAATAACAATACCCGCATTAATATAAAACTCGTCGGACAGATAAATAACTCTGGAGCCTTTCTCTTGCAATAGTTTATTCTGCCATTTATGTACCTGATTTATAACATTTGCACTGCTTTCCATATCAAATGGCTTTAATTCAAACAGATTTTCCCTATGTCTGCTTATACCTACCGGTACAATTGAAACACTGTTTATAGAAGGATAAAGCTGACACAAATCACCAATAGTTTTATCCAACTCATTTTTATCATTAATATCCCTACACAAAACAATCTGACAGTTAACTTCAATACCGTTATCCGTTAACATTCTTATTTTGTCCATAACATCACCGGCAAACCTGTTTCCAAGCATAAATTTTCTTAAATCAGGGTTAGTCGTATGAACAGAAACATTTATGGGTGACATTCTATAATGAATAATTCTCTCAAGCTCTTCATTTTTTATATTAGTTAGCGTAACATAATTTCCGGTAAGGAAAGAAAGTCTTGAATCATCGTCTTTAAAGTATACTGTTTCTCTCATTCCCTTAGGAAGCTGGTCAATAAAACAGAAAATACACTTGTTGGTGCAGCTCTTAGCTCCATCAATAAGTGAATCCTCGAATTCCAGTCCTAAATCTTCAATTTCATCTTTTTCGACTTCTATCTCCCATATCTCACCGTCAGGCTTTTCAATCTCCAGAAGTAATTCCTCAGAAGCCTGATAATACCTATAATCAAAAATATCCTTTATATTCTGCTTGTTTATGGACAACAGGAAATCTCCTGCCTCAACCCCGGCTTCTTCTGCTATGCTCCCGGACTGAACCATACATATTTTAATTTTGTTGTGCAAGCTATAACACCATCCTACTAATTTTTCATAAACAAGCGAATATTTATCGCTCTATACTATCATTTGCATCTGCTAAAAAAATAATCAATAATTTTTTGTAAAAATCAAAAAGCAGCAAGATATCATCCTGCTGCTTTAATGACATATTATTATTTAGCTTCTACTTTAACTACCTGTTTGCCATCATAATATCCACATTCACCACATACCCTGTGAGGCAGCTTAAAAACATGACACTGTGGGCAGCTTACTAGAGTTGGTGATGCCAGCTTCCACTGGGATCTTCTCTTACCTGTTCTTGCCTTGGACCATCTACGCTTTGGATTTGCCATCAATAACACCTCCCTACTATAATGCAACCATCAAAGTAGAAACCTACTTGAAATAATCTTTAAGTATTTCCATCCTTGGGTCTACTATCTCGCGCTCATCACACTTGCAACTTTTAATATTTAAATTGGTTCCACAAGTCCTGCATAACCCTTTGCAGTTTTCGCTGCATACAATTTTCATGGGCATTGCAAGAATAATGTTGTCTATAAGTGGCTTATCAATGTCAACAACATTACCTTCAAATGTATATGCATCAACATCATCGGATTTTGAAACCTCGACAAAGCTTTCTTCAACCTCAATATCTTCCGTCATGTCTAAATGCTTCAGACACCTGAGGCAGTTTGCACTAAACTCATAATGAAGCTCACCACTTAACTTTAACAGGCCACCTAAATTAACTATGCGCCCTGCAAACCTAAAAGAAGGTTTAAACTCTACTGAAGTATCATACTCCTGTATTCCAGACAGATCATCAACAAAATTGATATCTATCCCTGCTCCTTCAGTTTTAATAATATCAGACACATTTACTCTCATAAGTAACCTCTTGAAAACCGACAACTGATATTATACTAACTAATGCAGCTTTTGTCAATAATTCAATTTCGGTAAAATTATATTATTAATTACATTACTATTGTTACCCTGTTTTTACATATATATTATATCAAAATTACTTTATAAATTTTACTGTTTCTTTTGCAATTGCAAGCTCTTCATTAGTTGGAATTACAAGAGTTCTTACAGTAGCACCTTCAGCAGAAATGTCGATTTCCTGTCCTCTGAGCTTATTCTTTTCTGCATCTATCTTAATACCGAGGAAATCCATATCGCTGACAATCATATTTCTTACTACGGAATTATTTTCACCTACACCAGCTGTAAACACGATTGCATCAACACCGTTCATAACTGCAATATATTCTCCGATGAATTTCTTAACACCGTAACAGAAAATTTGGATTGCAAGTTCAGCTCTGCTGTTTCCTGAATCAGCTGCAGCATGTAAATCTCTGAAGTCACTGCTTACGCCTGATATACCCAGAACGCCTGACTTTTTATTCAAGAGAGTGCTTATACCCTTAACATCCAGGTTTTCCTTTTCCATTAGGAATGTAACAACTTCAGGGTCAATTGTACCACTTCTTGTACCCATTGCAAGTCCCTGCAGAGGTGTAAAACCCATTGAAGTATCAACTGACTTGCCCTTGTTTACTGCACAAATACTTGAACCGTTTCCAAGATGACATGTAATTATCTTTAGTTCATTTAAAGACTTATCAAGCATTGCGGAAGCTCGTTCTGCAACATACTTGTGGGATGTTCCATGGAAACCGTACTTTCTTATACCATATTTTTCATAGAGTTCATATGGTAGTGCATAAAGATATGCATAATCAGGCATGGAGCTGTGAAAAGTAGTATCAAATACAGCTACCATAGGTATATTCGGCATAATCTGCTGGCAAGCCTCTATACCTATTATATTCGGAGGATTGTGAAGCGGAGCTATGTCTATACATTCTCTTACCGCTGCCATAACATTTTCATCTATAACTACTGAACTGTTGAATTTTTCTCCACCATGTACTATTCTGTGTCCCACTGCTGATATTTCGGACATATTCTTTATAACACCAATCTTATTATCTGTCAGTGCACTAATGACAGCCTCTATTGCATCTTTGTGGTTCTTTAATTCCTTATTTAAAACAACCGCCTCTTCAGAACCCCTTGATTGCTTTATAAAGGAATTGTCAATCCCTATTCTGTCACATAATCCCTTTGCAAGAACTGTTTCATTTGTCATATCAATTAATTGATATTTCAATGAAGAACTCCCAGCATTGATAACTAAAACCTTCATTGTTAGTTCATCTCCCCTAATAATAGTTAAACGTATTTTTGTATATTAAGAATTCTGTGCCTGTACACAAGTTATGGCAACAACACCTACTATATCTTCCGCACTGCATCCTCTTGAAAGATCATTAACAGGTTTTGCTATACCTTGTATGATAGGGCCATAGGCCTCTGCCTTTGCAAGTCTTTGTGTAAGCTTGTACGATATATTACCACAGTTAAGGTCAGGGAATATTAATACATTGGCCTTTCCTGCAACACTGCTTCCCGGCGCTTTTGATGCTCCAACGGAAGGAACGATAGCAGCATCTGCCTGCAATTCCCCGTCAAGCTGAAGGTCAGGAGCTTTTTCCTTTGCAAGTTTGGTAGCCTCAATAACCTTTTCTGTTAATACACTCTTTGCGCTTCCATATGTTGAATATGAGAGCATTGCAACAACAGGTTCAGCCTGTACAAGACTCTTGAAAGATTTTGAAGAAGCTATTGCGATTTCCGAAAGCTCTTCTGCATTTGGATTTTCCACAAGTCCGCTGTCTCCGTAAATGAATACTCCATTTTCGCCGTATTCACAGTCAGGTACAACCATTACGAAGAATGCTGATACCAGTTTTGCCCCAGGAGCAGTCTTTAATATTTGAAGAGCCGGCCTTAATGTGTTTGCAGTTGAATTAATTGCTCCTGCAACCATTCCGTCGGCCTCGCCCATTTTTACCATCATAATTCCGAAGTACAAAGGATTTTCAGATAATATTTTCCTTGCCTCTTCAGTAGTCATTCCCTTTGCTTTTCTAAGTTCATACAGGGTATTTACATACTCATCAAATCTTTCAAAGTTTGCAGGATCAACAATTTTTGCCTTTGATATATCCAGGTCACCACCCAGTTTCTTTATATCATCCTTGTTACCCACAAGTACGATATTAGCAATACCTTGCTCCTGAATCATTGCAGCAGCCTTCAAAGTTCTGATATCATTGCTCTCGGGAAGTACTATTGTTTTGATATCTTTTTTTGCTCTGCTTACAATCTGCTCTAAAAAGTTCATGTCTCAAAAGTCCCCTTTCATTGTTACGCAATACTAACAGGGCCATTTTATATTGGCCCAATTAAAATTATCAAACTGAAAGTCTTGTAGATAAGGCAATTCAATTCAACAAATTTCATATTGCACTTTGACCATAATTATATTATTTAAGATTTAGTAAAAATTTATTATTATTACCTGGTTATAATACCTGAAAACAAGTATTTGCACCACTTTTATTATATACAACTTGTTCATTGTATACAAGAAAAAATTTGTTATTAAATTTTGTATTTCAAAACCTTTAAAACTGTTATAAACTTATATTGAGAAAAGCACATGTTTATTGTGCAAATAATTTACAGCAGATACCATTACGAAAGGTAAGGTTAATAACTAATGAAAAAAAAGCTACTCTTATATTCCACATCGTTCTTTTGCGGAATGTCTGTAATGGCAGTAGAACTAAGTGTTTCCAAGCTTCTTGCACCGTACTTCGGGACTTCCCAGATTATATGGACCGTCATTATCGGATTAATCATGATATCACTGAGTGTAGGAAACGTTTTGGGCGGAAGGTCTGCCGACAAGCATAACAGCATGAACAGGCTTTATCTTATTATATGGGCAGCCGCTATATGGATTGCCATAATTCCTTTTGTGGGCAAGTATATCGTTGTAGGTATAATCGGCCTACTTTTTATGTTTCTTCCTCAGAACCTGCTTATTACAGGCTCGGCAATCTCTTGTCTGGTTCTGTTCTCTGTTCCTTTAATTGGACTTGGAATGGTTTCTCCTTATCTGGTGAAGCTGGGTGTTACCGATATTGAAAATACAGGTAAAACTACCGGGAAAATATACGCCATGAATACTATAGGAAGTATTATCGGGACGTTTTTACCTACCTTTGTTACAATACCTACGGTGGGTACAAGTAAAACCTTTCTGATTTTTGCACTTGTTCTAAACGTTATCTGCCTTGCTTATTTTATTATGAGTAAAATTAAAACTGTTAAGACTTCTTTGACATTTATAATAATTTTCGCTTTGCTCTTTATGCCTCTCTCAAACTCATATGCTTTCTGGAGGGACTGCGTTGTAGAAGACGAATCTGTGTACAATTATTTACAGGTAACGGAAGACAAGGATTCCGTATACCTTTCCACTAATGTGGCTTTTGGTGTTCAGTCGGTGTACAAAAAGGACAACAAGCTGTCAGGAATGTATTATGATTATGCACTGGCGGCCCCGCAATTCATAAAGGATTTTAGAAGCGATGACAAGACGGACCTTTTGATACTTGGGAATGGTACCGGTACTTATGCAAAACAATCCAGGATATATTATCCGAATATTAAGACAGATGCCGTTGAGATTGATCCTAAAATTGTTGAGTTATCCAAAAAGTATTTTGATTTGAAGGATGATGAAGCAACCATTTATGAGACGGACGGAAGAACCTTTCTTTCTGATGAAAATTGCGGTATGTACGACGTAATAATGGTTGATGCATATCATGATATAACAATCCCCTTCCACATGGCCACAAAAGAGTTTTTTTCAAAAGTTTCAGAGCATTTGAAGCCCGGTGGTGTAATTATTCTCAATATTAACATGAAGGCAAAAGGTGATAATCCTATAAACCAGTATTTGAGCCAGACTGTCAAGAGTGTTTTTGAAAAGGTTTATACTTGTGAATTAAAAACAAGTACCAATGAATTGCTGTTTGCATCCAATGATACAAATATGGTGAATAATTTATTTGACAATATTAGCAATATGAATACCTCCAACCCTTTAAAGAACGTTTTCCAGTTTGTAATTGAAAATCTGGAGGAGGTTACTGATTCCAGTCATATTTTTACTGATGAAGTGGCACCTGTGGATATATTAGGACAGAAGCTTCTAAATTCCATGGTTCAGGACGAAACTTCTGATTTGAAGGAAATGATTAATTTTAAAGAAAAGGGACTCAAAGGTTTGTTTGACATGCTTAGATAGATAATTCACCTTGACACACATTTATTTAAAATAATATAATATTATAGCGGAAGATTACCTTTCGTCCTACATATGGACGAAAGGTTTTTTAATATGTTTTCTAAAAATTATATAAATTTCAATTGAAAGGAGATTTTTTATGCAAAATGTAAGAACCAGATTTGCACCAAGTCCTACAGGCTATATGCATATAGGAAATTTGAGGACTGCGCTTTATGAATATCTTATTGCAAGAAAATACAATGGTAAATTCATTTTAAGAATAGAAGATACCGATCAGGAACGTTTTGTTGAAGGAGCTGTAGACGTTATATACAAAACCCTCAAGCTTGCCGGAATAAACCACGATGAAGGCCCGGATGTTGGCGGTAATTATGGCCCTTATGTTCAAAGTGAAAGAAGGGGCATGTACCTTGAATATGCTAAAAAGCTTGTTGACCTTGGCGGTGCATACTATTGCTTCTGTACCAAGGAAAGGCTTGCAGAATTAAAGGAGAAACAGGATGCTGAAGGTCATGGTCATAGATATGACCGCTGCTGCCTCACGCTTTCCAAAGAAGAAATTGAAGAAAATCTTAGAAACAACATACCTTATGTTATAAGACAAAAAATGCCGGATACCGGAACAACAAGCTTTGAAGATGCGGTTTACGGTACAATTACCGTTGATAACAGCGAACTTGATGATCAGATTCTTATTAAAACTGACGGACTTCCTACCTATAACTTTGCAAATGTAATTGACGACCATCAGATGGAAATTTCACATGTTGTAAGGGGTAACGAATACCTTTCTTCTACTCCTAAATACAACCTTCTGTATGAAGCTTTTGGATGGGACATTCCTACTTACGTGCATGTTCCTCTTATTCTCAAAGCTTCCGGACAGAAGCTCAGTAAAAGGGCAGGAGACCCCTCATTTGAAGATTTGGTTTCAATGGGCTATCTGGTTGAGGCTATTGTCAACTATGTTGTATTGCTGGGCTGGAGTCCAAGTACAAACCAGGAGATTTACTCTCTAAAGGAACTTGAAGAAGTTTTTGAAATTTCGGGTATCAGTAAAGCTCCTGCAATTTTTGATATTAACAAGCTGACATGGATGAATGGTGAGTATATCAGAAAAATGCCTGTAGAGGAATTCCACAAGCTTGCTCTTCCCTTTTATGAGAAAGCAATAACCAATAAAAATATTGACACACTGAAGCTCAGCAAACTCCTTCAAATAAGAACAGAGATTTTAACAACTATTCCGGATACTATTGATTTTCTTGACCAATTGCCGGATTACGATGTTCAGATGTATGTTCATAAGAAGAGTAAAACATCCCTTGAAAACTCCTTGGAGAATTTAACTGCTGCCTATCCGATTCTGGAAGGTATAAGCGAGTGGAATGCTGACAGTATTCACGAAAAGATTTTTGCACACATAGAAGCTCTTGGAATTAAAAACAGCTTAATGCTTTGGCCTATAAGAACAGCTGTGTCCGGTAAGGCTGTTACACCGGGCGGAGCTATTGAAATTGCAGATATAATCGGAAAAGAAGAAACACTCAAAAGAATCGGTATTGGTATTGAAAAACTAAAGGCGGCTCTGGGGACCAATGCATAAATAATATTAAGTGTAAAGGATTTGATAGTATGAAATATGTTGTGATTCTTGGTGACGGTATGGCCGATTATCCCATGCCTGAACTTGATAACAAAACCCCTCTGCAATATGCAAAAAAACCGACAATTGACATGCTGGCTTCAAAAGGTACCGTAGGACTTGTTCGTACTGTTCCCGAAGGTATTGCCCCCGGCAGTGATGCTGCCAACCTGTCGGTAATGGGCTATAACCCAAAAGTATATTATACAGGTCGTTCACCTCTAGAGGCTGTAAGCATGGGGTTAGAATTGTCACCTACTGATGTTGCCTTAAGATGCAATCTTGTTCATCTGTCCGAAGATGAATCCGAGTATTCGGATAGAACAATGATTGATTACAGTTCAGATGAAATTTCAACAGCTGAATCTAAAGTTCTGATAGAGGCTGTAAATGATGCTCTTAAAACAGAGACCATAAATTTTCACCCCGGAATAAGCTACAGGCATTGCATGGTTTGGAGCAACGGCAGGACAGAACTTGGATGTACTCCTCCCCATGATATTTCGGACAAAAAGATAACAGATTATCTTCCAAAGGAAGATTCAGGGATGCTACTTGATTTAATGAAAAAGAGTTATGAAATCCTAAAAGACCATCCTGTTAATCAGGCAAGAAAAGCACGTGGACTAAGAACTGCAAACTCTATATGGCTTTGGGGTGAAGGTAAGAAACCAGCTTTGTCTTCTTTTCAGGAAAAATACCACAAAACCGGAGCAATGATATCGGCAGTGGATTTACTTAAAGGTATCGGAATCTGTGCGAGGCTTGATTCTATTGATGTGGAAGGCGTTACAGGTAATATTGATACAAATTTTATCGGTAAGGCTAATGCTGCAATTAAGGCCCTTGAAGATGGAAAAGATTTTGTTTATGTACATGTTGAAGCCCCAGACGAATGTGGCCACAGACATGAAATCCAAAATAAGGTCAAGTCCATAGAGTTGTTGGATTCACAGATTGTAAAACCTATACTCGAAGGTATAAGAAAGTTTGAATATCGTGTATTGGTGCTTCCTGACCATCCGACTCCTCTTCGCTTGCGTACTCATACATCTGAACCGGTTCCGTTTATTATTTATGACAGCACCAATGAAATTCAATCACCGGCTAAGAGCTACGATGAGTTTGAAGCAAAAAAATCGGATGTATTCGTAGAGGACGGTTATAGATTAATGGATTTGTTTATAAACGGAAGTTTATAATTAATTAATATTTGCATTAAAAATAACTGCTTGAGGATTTAATAACAAGCAGTTATTTTTTTATGCTAACTATTTTCTATCAGTCTGCTGTTTCCAGTTATTGTAGTTATATTCGATTACTATGCAGCCGTTTTCTGTATCTTCCAAGGTTGCATCTGTTTCAGGGAGCACGTCTTTGCTGTCAAATACTGTTATTTTGTTAACCATTAATTCAATTATGTTTCTGGTAATTCCCTGTGTTTTTATTCTGGTAACAAAATTTTTAATCAGCTGTTCTTTATCCAGCTGCTTTGTTTCTTCTTCCTTTAGCTTCTCTACTTCCTGCCTTATTGTTGAAATACGGGTTTCAAGGTTTTGGTTCATCCTAAAGAACAGCTGTTCCGAAATTCTTTCTTCGAGCCTGTCATTATACAGAATATCCTGCTGCTTTTGTCTTTGGATTATCTGCTGTTCAAATCTTTTTATACTGTGCAAAAGACGTTCCTTCTCTACAAATTCACTGTTATAATTCATGTTAAGGTTATCAATCAATTCGTTATTTGACAGGAGTTCCAGCAGTTCTTTCGTCACTATGTCGATAATACTCTCTTCTGTAACATAGTGGCTTGAGCATGCTTCACAACCTTTTTTGGAATAGGAGCTGCATATATAGCCCACCGGCCTATCTTTTCTGACCCGGACATACATTGCCTTACCACATTTGCCGCAATAGACAAGGTTACTCAGGAGATGTGTTACATTGCGGTTATATCCCTGATTTGACCTTTTTTTAGCTCTCAATTTCTGAACTTCATCAAAATCTTCATTGGATATTATGGGTTCGTGTGTGTTGGTTGTTATTATCCATTTGTCAAAGGGCAGCCTTCTGGTTTTTTTGTTTTTAAAGCTTATTTTTTCACTGACGCCTTGAACCGTGTCTCCGATATATACCCGGTTACATAAGATTCTCTGAACTGCAACCTGATTCCATGGCGTTATAGGTATTTCAGAATTTTTTGATGAGGGCGACGGATATCCTTTTTGGTTAAGCATATTTGCTATGGCAGCATAGCCGTAACCCTTCCTGTATAAACTGAATATTTCCTTTACAACAGGTGCATTTCTACTGTCTATTACCAGCTTATTTTTTTCATTTACGGATTTCACGTACCCGAAGGGTGCGTTGCCTATGTATTCACCCTGTTCAATTTTAAACCTGAGATTGGCTCTTATTTTTTTCGATATGTCTCTAATGTATCGCTCGTTGTATCTTATATCATGGATATAACCGTGTAATGTTGCTTGTGGCAGTTGATTCTTTAGTCCTGTTTTGTGCCTTCTTACTTTTTTCATTGGCTTTATTGGTGAATAATTCTTCCGTAGTCACATATTTACACTGATACCCTGTTATACGGGATAAAACATCTCCAACATTGTTAAGTCTCTTTAACCTTTCTTCAGGAGTAATATCTGGTTTAATTATTACTTTATCCGACATAAATACTCCTCCTTACTACAAGTCTATTTTACATGGTCTGTCCCTTATACATTTTTCAACGTTTTAACAAGAACTCTTTTAGCATAAAATTTTAATACATATTATTTCAATGGAGTATTTAAAATGGTAAAAACCTGTATATATCTGAGAAAATCAAGAGAAGACGAGAGAATGGAAAAGGAACTTGGAAAAGGTGAAACACTTTCAAAGCATAGAGAAGATTTGTTGAGTTTTGCCAGAAAGAAAGACCTTTGTATTGTAAATATTTATGAGGAGCTCGTTACAGGTGAAAGTCTTCTTTACAGACCCGCCATGCTTGAGCTACTAAAGGACGTTGAAGCCGGAGTTTACGATGCTGTACTGGTAATGGATTTACAAAGGCTTGGTCGCGGAGATATGGAAGAACAAGGGATTATTCTTAAAGCCTTTAAAAATACAAATACAAAAATTATAACTCCAGACAAGGAATATGACCTTTCAAATGAGTTTGACGAAGAATATAGTGAATTTGAAGCATTCATGAGCCGCAAGGAATACAAAATGATTAACAAGCGCCTTCAGCGAGGGATTATTCATTCGGTAAACAGCGGCAACTACAATTCTCCCTACCCTCCCTTTGGTTACATAATAAAGCAGGAAAAATTGGGACGTACTTTGGAACCTCATGCTCAGCAGTCAGAAGTATTGAAGTGTATATTTAACTGGTATGTAAATGAATCGGTAGGCAGTCAGATTATTGCACAAAGGCTGAACAGTATGGGACTTAAAACCAATAAAAATAATAACTGGACTTGTCAGGCCGTAACAGCTATTTTAAAAAATCCTGTTTATACGGGAAAAATAGCCTGGAGAAAAACAACAAGCAATCGTCTGCCCAAAAAAAAGAGCAAAAAGACTCAACCAAGGCAGGATTGGATTCTTGCAGAAGGAAAACACCCTGCACTGATTTCAGAAAGTATTTATCAAAAGGCACAAAGTATTCTGAAAAATAACATTAAAACTCACACTAAACAATCATCGGGACTTCAAAATACTTTAGCCGGAATAGTTGTTTGCGGAGTTTGCGGGGCTAAAATGCGTTATAGGCCATATCTTAATTCAGAGCCACATCTTATATGTATTAATAAATGCGGTAATAAAAGCAGTAAGTTTAATTATATAGAGGACTGTGTGCTGTCAAGCCTTAATGAATATCTGAATGAATATACTTTTGAATTATCAGGAGAGCTACAAAATAAAAACAGCAGTCAGGCTGCTCTAAAAAATAGTGCTGTTATGCTTGAAAAGCAGCTAAAGGAAGCTTATTTGCAAAAAGAAAATGTTTATAATCTTTTGGAAAAAGGTGTTTATTCCATAGAGGATTTTAATCAAAGACTTATTTTAGTTAATACCAGAATTGATGAACTCCGCCAATCTATTTCTAACATAGGCAATCTACATAAAAAAACACTTAGTCAAAAACCCGGTAATGCAGAGGTTCAAAGTGGTCTTACTAAGATTATGAAGATATACAAGAATCTAAGAAACGTTGAAGATAAAAATGTTTTACTTAAAAGTGTTTTAGGAAAAGTTGAATACTTCAAAGGTAAGGATTGCAGAAATGATAATTTTATGCTGAGGATATATCCCCTTATTTAGGCATATCATTTTTTCTAAATTGCCAATAAGCATAACAACCGAAAAAACATATTGAATCGGCTGCTATGCTTATTAATTCTTCTTTATTATCTGAAAATCACTATAACCTCAAAGACTTCGTCAGGACCTATGGTGTCGCTTGCTGCACATAATTTTTTATTTTTATCTTTCTGATAGCTTACAAACTTTCCGTTATGTGCCCTTATTGCAACCCTATTCATTCCAAGGCAAATGAAATCGAATGTTTCGTTAATAGTAATGCTTTCATTGTTTGACTTAATTCTTATCATTCCATCATCAGCAACACTGAGCAAATCTCTGGTATGTGTCTGTATGTATGCACCACTTAATGCCGCAGGCACATTAAATATAATATCATGCCTCGTTTCATCATACATACCTGATGTTAATAAGGCATCATTTTCCTCAATACATAAGTATTCACCGTTACTTGTTTTCACAGCTACCCTTGCTCCCATAAATGACATAAATTGTTCCTCCCTTAAAAAAACTATAAATTTTGTATAATTATAGCAAATTTTAAAAGTTTTATCAATTAGCCTTTTTTATGGGAATAGTTATAAATACTGTAGTTCCTTTACCTTCTTCGGACTCAATGGATATGGAACCTCTAAATTGACTTTTAACGGCAATATTTGCAAAATACAGTCCGAGACCTGAGCCATCTTTGCCTTTAGTTGTAACCATTTCATTGAAAATTCGATTCTTTATCTCTGATGGAACTCCCTTTCCGAAATCCTGTATAGTAAATAGAATACCTTCCGGCTTCCTGTCGGCTTCCAAATTTATTACGCCACCCTCGCTATATGCCTGTGTCGCATTTATTACTGCGTTGCCCAGAATTTGAGTCAATGAAGAAATGTCTCCTTCTATACAAGTATCCTCATTAACATTTAAAATGTTGTTTAAACTGCAATTTGACTTTTTTAACTCAAAATCCAACAGCAATGCAATCTTTGAAAATAGTTCTCCTACAGTAAAGCTTCTATTCTGGTTTCCAATCATACTGGCCGCCTGTTCTTTAACTGCGGTAATTATGTCTGACATATAAACAAGGTAATTTTTGATTGAGTCCTCCCACTTTCTCATATCTGATACAATATCCAGATATTCAGAGTATTCTCCATTACTATTCATATCAGTTATTAGGTTCTCTATCTTTCGGGTATGGTTTTTAAGAGCAAGAATACCTCCTGATGATGACATCAGCGGAGATTTCATATTATGTGAAATACCACCTATAAGATTATGCAACGAAACCAATCTGGCCTTTTCAATCATTTGTTTTGCGTTCTCTTCCATGAGCTTTATTACCTGCATATGCTCTGTCATATCATGGAATAATATAAGTATCGCAATATATTGTTCATGCGCATATACATGTATAATTTCAATTTCAAAGTAACGCTGGACATTATTTATTATAAATTCCTGCTCAAACTTAGTATTTTGGTGTGTTACTCCCTTGTTTGCAGTAATTTGGGATATTTGATTTTTGAGATTATTAAAACTATCATCCTGCATGACTTTGTAAAAATCATTCTCATTTTGCTTTATTATTGAGCCAAACTCAGTTTTGAAGTTTTTGTTCATTTCCAGAATGTTGTTTTTATAGTCTATAACTACAAATGAATCACTTATGTAGTCTACAATGCTCCTTATTGCAATAGGAAGTGTATCAAGAAACCTATATTTTCTTATTGCAACTGATAAGCACACCGTTGTAAAGCAATAGCTCAATGTGTGTATACTATCAGGCAATGAAATAGGAAGATTTGAAAAATAGTTTAGATATACCACATAATCCACTGCTATAGGCATAATTATACCTGAAACAACAAGGAGTATTTGTCTTGTAAGACAGTTTGTGTATTTCAGACTGAAATATATAAGGTATAAAACCGCAAAAGTCGCATAAATCAACTGCCAGGTACAATGAACATAGTAATAGCTTCCGAATACCATTGTCTTAGCATCTGCCGAAATTTCCTTTATAAAAAGCTTATGAAAACTATTGGTAACAAGCATAATAGTACTTGTAACAGGCGGTATGCAAATTAATATATACGTTGCAATAGAACTGATTTTGTTCTTTACAAGGAGTATGCAAAGTATAATGAGAGTTGCCGGGAGAAAGAATACACATATTGAACCTGCAAAGTATATGTTACATATCCTATAACCGGTAATAGTGTCAATTACAATATTTGACAATGCAAGTATCGTCCACATAAAGAGTATTAAAATATTCAAGGCACAGATACGATGCAGCTGCCTTGAATATTTTATACTTTTTATTCTGATCAGGAGTACTAAATGTACTCCTGCAGAAAATAAATAGATTAGGATTTTTGTTATTGTTTCAAGCATAAAAGCATACCTCTATTTTTTTGCCAGATTAGGGGTATCTCCAAAATTAGCCTTGTAGCAAAGTAAATAGTCTGTTGTTACCCTAAAAAGTTCTGCGAGTTTTTTAATATTTTCCCCTGTAGGCTCAGTTTGATTGGTTTCCCAGTTAGCTATGGCCGTACGACCTACTCCTAAAACTTTACCCAGATCTTCCTGACTGATGTTATGGATTCTTCTCAGCCTTTTTAGACGAATACCAAAGCTTCCTTCTTTTCTTGAATGTTCTACAGATTTTCTTGCTGATTCAATCATAATTAGTATTTCTTCAAAATTTGCTGACTTTTCGCAATACATTTGAATATCAAGATTTTTGAGTGTTTCCAAACCCGGAGCTTCTTCAGCCCTTCCTGTAAGAAGCATAATATACAGCTCATCATCTGTTTTTCTTATCTTTTCGGTTATTTGTTTTCCATTCATGGAATCAATAAAATAGTCTAAAATCAAGAGGTCGTAATTATTTTCCCTTATTGCATCAGTGCCTTCCTTTGAAGTCACAAACCCATCAACCATATATTCGGACGAAAGATTTGCTTTTATTGCATCAATAACTCCCTGTTCATCATCAATAATAATTATTTTGAATTGTTCTTCCATATCGGCCTCCTCATCGCCATACTTTATTTAATTATTATACCGTATTCTGACATTTTACCAACTAAAAATATAGAAAAATCTTCTTTAATAATTCAAATAATAATACAAATTAGTTTTTTAAGCAATCATTTTTTCATTATTTATGACATTTATTATACTATATTTTAAAACAAATTGTATATCATAAATGTCACTTATATTACGCTTTACTGTTTAAAGTATGCTAAAATTGCATGGAAAATACTTCTTGACATGTCATATTTAATGACATATAATTAGCTCAACAAATGATATCATTTATGACAATTTAACCGATATCGAAAGGAGAGTTTAAAATGACACAAGCTTTAACACCATCCCCATCGGATTGTAATGTAAAAATTGTTATTTACGTTGATACTGCCAAAGCGAGGACAGGTTCAACCCAAGGAATCTATATGGTAGATAACAGGGCTCCTAAAAGCTATAGCGAGGGTACCGCTAATCTGGATACATACTGCAATACTAACGACTACATATGCTGGAGAATTTTACCTATTGATCCCGACACTCACGATACAGTTGCAATTACAAGCTTCGACCAATCACTTGCGTGGGGATACGGAGGAAACCCAAAGGCTTCAGACAACACAAACACAGTTTGGGTAGGAAGAGCAGAAAATCAGGGGAACAATCAGACACCAATCAATATAATTATCACTGAAAGCAATAAAAACCCTGTAACATTAAAAATCAATCCCGTTCTTAATGTTAACGGATAATATTTTTTAAATAAAGGAGGTCACAAAAAATGACTGAAACTATTGTTTTAAAAGCCCAAATAAGAGCGCAAACCAAAATAGTAATAACAGTAGATACTTCAAGAGTTCTCAGCGGAGATACAAGAGGAATATTCATGATAGACAATCGCGCTGAAGTCGGAAGTGGTAATGAAGGCACTCTGGAACTTAGCACTAAATGCTTTGCGGGAGATTATGTCTCATGGCTGGTTAACCCTATTGATCCTGATACCCAGGACACAGTGTCCATAGCAGGATTCCAGGTCTCAAGCGGAAATGTTTTCGGCGGCGAAGGAACTCCTCAGCCTGCATCAGATGACAATACATATTGGATGGGCCGTGCATTCAATCAGGGAACCTCGACATATCAAATCAAGCTTCTTATAAACGGTACACACGTTATACAATGGGACCCTTTTATAACTGCTGTATAACCTCTACTTAATAAGAAATCTACTCTGTGGAATCCGATGCTTCTTCTCCTGATGGATTATCTCTAAAACATGTTGCATTTTATACATTAGGGGCTGATGGAGAGACACAGAATATGTATGGGTATTATTATTTGAATCCAACTATTACTGTGAAGTAGGGTTTTTGAGTTGAGTACGTGAAGTAAGCCCCCCCGGCTAAGCCGGGGGGGCTTTTTGGGAGTAATACATGATATCAAGCAATATGTACCATAACTACACCGCCGGCAGTGCCGGCGTGTAGTTGTTTTGGTATTAGGTGGTCAAAAAGGCACTTTAGTTTTGGCATGTGTGGTCGCATAATCTATTCATACACTGTACATTAATATTCAGATGGTACAACTAGGCCAACTAGTGTATTGTGTTTTATAGTGGTTATTCGTGTTACCTTCACCTTTTAGACTGTAAAACCAATATTTTAATGCCATCTTCAACTATTTTGATAAGATGTTTTCTCTAATTTTGTTAATTGGTTGCAAATTATTTTCCTTTAACCACGGTTCCAGAACTTTAATTTACTGATTTATTTCATCTACTTGTATTTCCTTACATAGTACAGTTAGCCATGGGTTAGTATAATTAGTTGTAAATATTTCAATACAATTCAAATTTTTATTCTCTATATTTGATTTTCTAAAACTAACAATTGTAAACCAGCTAAGAATATAAGTTTGTACCTCTGAATCAGACATTTCAATAAGGTTCTGAGTCATAAGAAAGTCTACTTTTAAGCAACTCTTGAATGTTACCTTCAACATTCTTGTTTCTTTAAAACCTTCTTGAATATCCCAATAATAATCAATGTATAAAGCCAAATCAATTAAGTTATCTTCCCACTTTACGGCAGTTATGATACTATCTGTAAAATCAAGTTTCTGAAAAACTTCATCAATATTTTTTGCTATCATTTTCTCACCTACTTTTTTATTTTAAATTCAAAGTGTGTTAAATTACGCATTTCTTTTTTTGCAGCATTACTTGGGAATGAGCCATCAGAATCTAAGTAATTGCCACCCTTATTCTGAACTCTAAAGTAAGGATTACCATTGGTAGGTGATTCTTGTACACGAACTTTAATACCAGTATTTGTGTCAGTTAATATAGTCGCCGGACCGCTTTTCCCGCCACCAGGTTCAATAGTCTTTTTCCACCCTGAGTCTTCTAATTCTTTTATAAACTCACTCGGCGACTTCGTATTAGCAATATCCTTAAAATTAGTATTCATTACACTACATATTACATATGCTAGCTTTGCTTGCTCAATAACGTCTCTTTTCTCTTCTAAAGCTTCACTACTTGATCCTGTAGTCCTTGTTATAATTTCACCTAAAATACTACCTCCAAAAATCCCATCAATAACTTCATCTGCAATAAGATTTAATACTTCATCAACGGGGGAATCATTAATATCTATTCTTGCTAATCTTATTATTTTTAATATTGAATCCCTAGCCGATTGCGATGAAGCCTGATACCATTGTAGAGTTAAATCTGCTAATTTATTCTGCGATGAGTTACTTAGCCATTTATCTTTTTCAGCATCATACAAATACTCTGGTATTATAACTTCACTTTTCCCCGTCCCATTAACAGTACTCCCATTATTTGTTACTTTGGGACTAGGACTGGAACTTACCTGAGGTTTAGTCTGAGGTTTTGCCTGTGTTGTTGATTTCTTAACCCCAGCAGTAACAGTGTTCATTGTAGCTTTAATAGCTTGATTTTTATAATTACTTGGGACATATGGACTTTCAGTCATTTTTAATCCATTTATAGCATTCTGCGTCGACTCCTTTTTATACGTGTTACTGATTTTCAGCCAATCACTGGCTGAAACATAACCGTCCTTTTTTAATTGTTGCTCATACAACATGCCAACTTCAGAATTTTGAGGCGTCGTTGCAATATTAGCAGAGCAATTTCTTATAGCTGCCGCTTGTGCTGCACACGCTTTCTTTAATTCAGGGTCACTTGTTGTAACATAAATATCTGTCAGCTGAGATATTGCAATTCTAGCACTCTGAATTAAATTTTTATCACTTTCCTGCCAATGTCCCGACGGATCGCTGTATGTAATTGGATTGTTAACGCAGTAACTATACAAATTCAAACTCAACGGATCATTGGGGTCGCCCGTATAAGTATCCTCACTCAGGAATCTGGCTGTTTTGCTGTCATAGTAGCGGGCATTCAGATAGTAGAGGTCTGTTTCCTT
>NZ_ATAY01000008.1 GCF_000421965.1 Ruminiclostridium papyrosolvens C7
GCTTGTATTGCCAAGCCAGTCGGTTTCAGTGGTTTTGTTTCCGTTGGCATCGTATGTGTAAGTAGTTGTTTTTTCCCTGCCATCTACAGTTGTTTCAACAGCTAGAAGTCTGTTTAAACCGTCATAGTTATATGTCTTTACATTTCCATTTCCGTCAGTTTCCGAGTATTTATTTCCATTTAAGTCATAGGTTGAATACGTAGTTATGGCCTGGGTATTATCGGACTTTTTCTCTGTATGGGAAAGCTGTCTCCCCTGATTATCGTAGGTATAGAGGTCAACCTTTCCCATTGAGTTTAGTTGTTGCTTCAATTGTCCCATTTCATCATACTGGCTTGTTACCATTATTGAAGGTATGGTGCTGTCTCCCGGTGCAACTGTCTTTCTGACTTTCCCCAGAGCGTTATATTCAAATGTAGTGGTATTGCCGTTTCCGTCAGTCTGCGCCAGTATTCTGCCTGCAAGGTCATAGGTAGAATGCTTTATTACCTTTGGTGCAGATGAAGGATTTTTTTTCAAACTTACTGAAAGTATATCCCCTGCATCGTTGTATGTGTACCGGGTTTCCACTTTGTTTGCATTTGTTTCAGATATCTTTCTTGCCAATCCGTCATATTCATTTCTGGAAGTAAATGCAAGATCATATTCCTTTGCTACCGGGTCTTTTGAAGTTATTATCAGGTTTGCCAGATTGTATGTATACTCGGTACCATAACCTGAATTTATTTTTTCTTCCAGTGTTGTTCCTACTCCTGAGTCATATCCCGCAGCATCCAGTTCTTTTATGAGATTACCTGAATTATCATATTTGCAGGTTTTTGTGTATATGGTTACCCACTGGTTTGTAACAGGGTCTACATATATGTCCTTTTTTGCTATGACTCTATCCATTGCATCGTAAACATATTCAATCCGGTTCAGGTCGTAAATGCTTTTTGTGGTATCGTAGTTTTTTGGTGTTACTTCCGCTATCTTTCTTCCTGCTAGGTCGTAATCGAAGGCTGTTACACCGTTTTGGGCATCTGTTACTTTAATCAATAATCCCCTTTGATTATACTCATACTTTGTGATACCGCCCTTTGCATCTGTTTTTGTAAGGGGATTGCCGGCCCAGTCGTAGGTTGTGGAATTGGTGATTGTAACGGCTGCACCTTTTTCGTCCACTCCGGGTTCACTTTGGGACAGTAGTCTGTCCAGTACATCATATTCAAAGGTTGTGGTTACCTTGTTGGGGGCTGTCACGGTTTTTGTATTACCATTCTTGTCATAGGTGTAGGCGGTTGTAAGGACAGTGTCCGTTGTGTCGTCAAAATCTTTTCCGTACAGGTCTCCTGCTTTTACATGTTGCTCCTTTTTTTCCAGCTTTCCAAGATAATTGTATGTATACTCTGTTACAAGCTTATTGGTTGCATCTGTATATACAATTTCTTTTATAACATTTCCTTCATCATCATATAGGTATTCCGTCTTTCCTCCTTCAGAATCGCTTGTCTGGCTGACGTTACCGTTTTTGTAATACTGGTAGTTTGTTATTGCAAGGCTTTCAGGTATTGACCACAGGGTTACCTTGTCTTTGCCTGATTTCACCGCAGACTTTCTTCCAGCCTTGTCATATTCGGTTTTGTTGTAAGTGTACAGTGTGTTTCCGTTTGATACTTCAAATGGGGTCCACTGTTCTGTCAATCTGTTTAATCCGTCATATCTGAAGTATGTACTGCTTCCATTAGCTGCAATCTGCCTGTTAATTGTTCCGTTTGCATTGTATATTGTTCTGAGTCTGGTACCATCGGGATTCTGCTGTTCTATGAGCCTGTCGGCATAGTCATAGGTGTAAACTGTGACAGCCTTGTCCTTAGAATTCAGAAATTTTGTTTCTGTTTTTTGTGTTTTTCCATCCTCCAAAGTTGCATAACTGTATTGGGTAAGTAGTACTTCAGGTACTGATGAATTATCCCTGAAGTAAATTTTAAGTGGTCTGTCCAGAACATCATACTCATATCTGTAAATTGCGCCGTTGGGTTCTGTTTCGGTAAGAATGTTTCCGTATACATCGTAAGTGAAGCTTGATTTATCCCCTAATGCATTGGTTTGTTCCTTGATTTTTCCACTGTCAAAGTATTCGTATCTGGTTCCCACCGTATTGTCATTGTATGTATCGGCTTCTACATTATCCTTTGTACTGTCATATTGGTTTGGGGTAACTTCTTGTATCTTTCTTCCCAATAGGTCAAATACAGTTCTTTGGGTCTCATTTTTTGAGCTTACTGTTGTAATTTTAATTAATTGGCCGTTTTTATCATACGCAAATTCTGTTTTGTTGCCCTTTGGGGTTATTTGTGCGGTTTTCCAACCTATTCGGTTGTACTCATAAGTTGTAACTTTGCCTGTCTCCGGGTCAGATACTGTTTTTACATCACCGTAAGTGTTGTAGGTGTATGTGGTGGTATTTCCTTCCGGGTCAGTTTCACTTTTTAATAATCCCTTTGCAGATAAACCCGATTCTTCTCCTGTATAATATTGGTAGGAGGTTATTGCAAAACCTGTATTGTTTGTGCCGTCGTATATATCTATTCCGTTAAGGGGTTGTACCTTCTTTATCAGGTTTATCTTGTTTTCATCGTACAAATTGTAGGTTGTCTTCCCGCACTCATCTACTTCTTTTGTTATATTGTTTTTTTCATCATATTCTTTTAGTTGGGTACTTCCGTCAGGATTAATAATTTTGGTTACATTACCTCTATCATCAATCTCATACTGAGTTTTATTTCCATCACGGTCCGTTTGAGATTTTACATCGCCATATTTGTTTTTGCCTCCGTCTTGGAAATATTCAGTATAGCTGGATTTCCCGTCAGGGTCCTGCACTCTGGTGGTGTAGAAGGAGGAATCAAACCAATAGGAGGATACCCTTCCATTTATATCGGTGATAGTAGTTTTCCTATTCGTCATATCATAGGCATATTTTACTGTATCTCCCAGAGAATCTGTTGCTTCTGATACCTTGTGCTGGTTTTCGCCTTCTGCATGATTATATGTGATTTTCTCAACTACCTTTTCGTTATGGTCTTGTATCTGATTCAGGTATCCCCATGTATCATAGAAGTACCTCATCTTACCGCCCATTGGGTCTGTAACCACTGACAGTCTATTATTACCGTCATATTCATATGCTACCGCCCTGTTTTCCGGGTCAGTAATTTTTTGAATTAGTCCGTTTGCTCCGTAGGTCAGAGTAAAAGCCCTACCCACGGTGTCGGTTATTTTGGTTATTTTCCCGCTGCCATCAACAGTTATATTTATGGAATTACCGTTTCTGTCTTCCATTTTTATAAGGTAACGGTTGGTATTAAAGGTATACTCATATTGATCGGGAGTAGTCAATGTATATGTACCGTCAGCATTTTTTATAAATTTACTTCTGGATTCCTCCGGCTCGTACATATTACCATTTAACCTGAATCGCTCAACGCTTCCGTTTGGAAGTGAAACATCTACAACTTCCGTCCCCTCGACTCTCCCTGTAAAACCAAAGGTCCAGCCTCTGCCAAATTCTTTGCTGACATCACTTCTGGAGTTGTAGGTACGTGATATGTTTACCTGAAAACCGGGTGCAGGTACACTCATGTCGTTTACTGTAACCGAGAAGTTTCCTGATGCGGGATTCACACCTGATTCCCCGTAATGGAGCTTTTCTTTTATTTTTGCAAGTTGATCCATGGTGTACCAAGTGTCAATATTACCACCCTGTTGTCCTGCCGGAACAGTACTGTTGTCATTTCCGGGGCCCTCGTATGTATCCGGTTCCGGTTTTGTATTTGTCAAGGCGGCATATGCATCTACCCTTCCGCCGGAGGAAACCTTTTCACTTAGGTTTGTGCAGGATACCACGTTATCTTTTATACGCTGTGAAATCTGTGTTATGGTCAGATTTGGCACATAACTTTGCAAAAGTGCTGCAATTCCCGTTACAAAAGGAACGGCTGCCGACGTTCCGGTAAAATAATCATATGTGTTTCCGGGTGTAGTACTTAAAATATTTACTCCCGGAGCCGCTACATGAATTTTGTTGCCATAGCTTGAATATGGGGAAAGTACTCCCTTGCTGTCTATGGAAGCAACTGATAACACATTTGGAATGTCAAAACATGCTGGATATACCGGGGATACTGCAACATCAGCTCCTCTGTTTCCCGCAGCACAAATGAACAGGATGCCGCTGTTTGACATGGTGTCCTTTAGTGCAAAATTGTCATCGGTACCGCCAAAGCTGCAGTTTATTATTTTGACACCCATTTTCATTGCGTATTCTATTGCATCTATCGCATCACAGGTGTAGCCCCAGTTTCCGTTAATAAATTTCAATGGCAATACCTTTACTTTTGATGCAATACCGCATATTCCCTCACTGTTTGCTTCTGCTGCAATTATTCCTGCAACATGTGTTCCGTGAAAGTCCAGTGTTGCATCATCATATACGGTTTTATCTGAATTTACAAAGTCCCAACCGTTAATATCATCTATGTATCCGTTGTTGTCATCGTCTACTCCGTTGCCCGGAATTTCCTTTGTATTTACAAATATGTTATTTTTCAAGTCATTGTGGCTGATGTCAACACCCGTATCCAAAAGTCCTACTACAACAGAGGAAGAGCCCTGAGTCAGATTCCATGCATTTAATGTATTTATATCGACTCCGTTTCTTCCCAGCTGCCCCTCTGTTTCCTGCCCGTTGTTTTGAAGCCCCCATTGGTGTTCAAACATCGGGTCTGACGGAGCAGACATGATGTTGAGTTTGTAGTTTGGCTGTGCATACAAAACATCAGGGTCTTTTTTTAACTCATCAACTACTTGGGATATATCATCCTTTGCGTCTATTTCCAGTAAATCAATCTTGTTTTTTTCATATTTCTTTTTTAAATTCAGCTTTTTGAGCTTTACTTTCTTTTTTAGGTTATTTTTAACCTTGTCCTGATTTGAGCTGTTTTTATATTTAACCAGAATTTCAGTTTTTTCATGGTGAACCATAGCGACAGTTTGTTTATCAGCTTTTTCATTACTATTTCCTGCTGCAAAGCTTAGTGATGGTAAATATGCAAGTATATTTGTTATTAACATAGCCATAACAAGAATTCTGGATATTGCGATTCGTATTTTTTTCACTGATGTATCTCCCCTTTTAATCCTTTATTGTATGGTGTAGGTAATTTGGGCTGGGCCGTCATGCTTTGCCCTGAGCCTTATACTATTAACAATACCTGACCATACCTGCCAGGACTGTGCAGAGCCGTTCTTAACAAACACAATTGTTCCGGGAGCTACCTGCTTTACGGTAATATCAGTGCCGTAAATATCTCCTTCCTGTGTGTCCGTCTTTGGGGTGAAGCCACAAAGGTCGATTAAATCAAAATCGTTAGTATCGTACTGAATTGAAAAGGTATATCTGTTCAAATCCTGAATGTCTGAACCGGATAAAATCAGGTCAAATTCTTCACCTGACAATGAAGTAATATCATATGTTTGTACTGAATTCAGGGTCTTTATTATCATTGGGGTACTCCATTCACTACTGCCTGAAATACTTCTGGCTCTTACTCTGTAGGTATGGGTTGTATCGGGGGAAAGTCCTTTATGTAAATAGCTTGTGCCTGTACCGTTGTCAACAATTGTTCCATCAACCTCAATTTCAAATTCCTCCGCACCTGCAACCTTATCCCAGCTCACAAGTATGGATGTCATGTTAGAGGAGGATACCAAATTTGAAGGGATAGCCGGACCTTGGGGAAGTGTTGAAACAGAAAACAGACTGCACCATTCTCCTGCCCCGGAACTGTTATTGGCTCTTACCCGATAGGTATGTTTTGTCCCTGTCTGAAGTCCTTTACTCGTAAATGTTGTTGCATTCACACTTGATGTTATTATTCCGTCTGCTTCAACATCATAGGAAATTGCACCATCAATTTTATTCCACATGATTGATATTGAAGTCTTTTTAGCAATGCCTGCTACATTTGGTACATTGCCAGAAGTAAATTTTGTAGACTTGATTAATGGATTACTCCAGTTACTGGTACCACCTCCACTCACCGCCCTGACTCTTATCTCATGTTGTGAATTTGCCTCCAGACCTTCGGCTAAATAAGTTGTTTCTGATATTCCTGTTATAATAGAACCGTCAAAATCCAGTTCATAAGTTGTTGCTCCCTCAATCGGCTGCCAGTTGATTGTCAAAGAGGTTTCTTCTGAGGTTGCAGTTAAACCCTGAGGGGTTTGGAGTAAAAATGCATTAATCGTCAATGGTTCTGTCCATTCACTTACCCCTGTGTTACTTTTCGCCCTTACTCTGTAAGTGTGGGTAGTATTTGGCAGTAATCCGTTATGTATACAGGAGGTTTCATCTCCGTTGTCGGTGACCGCACCATCAACTTCCACTTCATAGCCAGTTGCATTGACAACCTGATTCCATGACAATACAATCGAAGTATTATCCGAAATGGCCTTTAAGTTTGAAGGTGCTCCAAATTCATTTGTAAGTGTAGCGGAAACAATTGCGGCACTCCATTCACTTGTTATGCCGCTCTTCTTCGCTCTTACCCGGTAAACATGCTGTGTTCCCGGTGCGAGATTGCTATGGGTATAGGTAGTTCGTGTACCATTGTCAAATGCAGCTCCGTCTACTGATATCTCATAGCCTGATGCTCCGCTTACCTTGTCCCATGTGAGAGTTATGCTGTTTAGAGCCGGAGTTGCTGAAATATTTACCGGTACCGGCACCGTATCAAGAAGTGTGGTGGTATTCACATACCCGCTCCATTCACTCTTTCCTCCCGGATTAATGCTTCTTACCCGGTATGAATGATGGGTTCCCGGAGTTAGGCTGTTATGAATGTAGTTTGTATTTGGGCCATTGTTGACCAGTACCCCGTCCACTTCTATATCGTATCCGGTTGCTCCTGAGACATTGTTCCAGGTAACCGTAATCGAGGTACTCAAAGGCACCGTATTAAGGTTAACAGGGATATCCGGCGAAGCGGGTAGTGTGGATTTTGTGATTGGTGCACTCCAGTTACCGGGGCCCCCTGCATTTCTGCCTCTGACCCGATATGTATGAGGTGTTCCGGGATTAAGACCAACATGTGTGTATACAGTGGCAGTATCAGTATTTACAACTGTTCCGTCAACCTCGACTTCATAACCTATAGCCCCACTTGAAGCATCCCATGAGACAGTTATGGTCTTATCTGTGGCGGTAGCAATTATATTTGCAGGTGAACCGGGAGGTGCAATGAGAGTTGTCCCACTCACTGAAGAACTGGCAACAGTTTCGATATTTTCAGCATTTCTTGCTCTTGCTGTAAAGGTATAGGTTCGCTCAGGATACAGACCCGTGACAGTAACCTTTTTGTTTTTAAGAGTAATCCATGCAGGTGCAGAAGTGAGGGTTCCCTCTTGGGTTACATACTGACTGCCGTTATTTACACTGACTTGATATTGTGTAGCAGCTGAATTATTGTCGGTAGTTTCAATATCAAGAGCGTAAGACGCTGGGTTATTTACTTCAAGTGTGGGAACAGTCGCTTTAGTGTACACATTCTGTAAACTGGCTGAAATGTGTCCCTTTGCATCCTTTGCCTCAAACTTTGTAAGATATTGAGTATTTGGTGTCAAATCACTCTGAGAAGTGTATGTACCAGAGTCAATCCATGAAGATACCTCAGAACCGATAGTGTATCTGTAAGGTTCCATAGCAAGCCCGGCTATACTGTCTGTAGCCTTTCCTGAAAGAGTTACGGTATCGGTTGTTGACGAACTTGAGATTTCTCCATGTAAAGGAGCTGACTTGTCTACTTGGAAATTAATAGTCTGAGTAAACGGCTCAGTAGTCCTGCCGTCTGTAACCTCATAGGTTATTGTGTGAGTCCCGTCTGACAGTGAACTCATGTCAATTGGACTAAATGATACTGACTTGGTTTCTGTAGTGTTATTTACGGACTTAGTATCCCTTGGTGTCGTTTCAGAATCTATGTAGTATTTACACGTCAGAGGATCATTGTTTTCATCAGAAACAGTAATTTGAGGAACAAAATTTGTGTCTGCCTCGGAGAATACTTCATTTTGTTTTGGAGTTACAGCTTCAAAAACAGGATAATAGTTTATTGAGTATTCTGTTACCCGATCTATAAAATTATTTTCCACATCCAAACCACCGTAAATATACATTTTACCGTTCATTTCAGTAGCTGAGTTACGTTTATGAGCTATTGGACACGACTTCCTTTGGGTCCATATATCATTTTTTGGATCATATTCCAATAACTGGTTTGTAGCAATTCCATTCGCAAAATATCCACCCGATATATACATTTTATTATTTAGTACTACTGCCGCCGGCTGACCGTATACTTCAATAGGGTTGTCTTTTTTCTTTAGCCATGTATTAGCAATTGGATCATATTCCCACAAATCATTATGAGATGTAGTATCATATCCTCCATATATGTATATTTTCCCATTTATTACAGCGGCTGATTGGAAACTACGAGCAAAAGGAATACCTGTTTTTTGTTCCCAAGTGTCAGTGATAGGATCATATACTAAAATACTAGTAGCGTTATTACCATCGTTACAACCTCCTATCACATACATTTTACCATTTACCACCACCGCTTCATGTCTACTTCTAGCATCAGGAGCATCTTTCTTTTTCGTCCATTTAGCAGTTGCCGGATCATATTCCCACAAGTCCTTATTATAGACAACAGATCCGGAGTAGTAATTTATCCCACCAAAAACGTACATTTTACCGTTTATAGCCACCGCAGTGTGTTCCTCTCTGCCACTAGGATCATTGTCGGAGTTTGTAGTCCATGTGTTGGCTGCCAAATCATATACCAATAATTCCTTGTTGTATCCAGACCAGTAAGATTTGCCTCCAAAAATATAAATTTTGTTACCTATTGCCACACCATTTGTATATACGTGACCACGAATACTACCCATTACTGTCCACTTCTCTTCAAATGTCGCCTTGTTACCCTTTACATACCAATACCCATCGGTATACACCCCGTCATCAGGGTATGTACCATCCGGAACCTGAATATCAGACTTCACAAGGGAATTCTTTGTAATTACACCATTCACTACTTTGGTAGTATATTGTGAGTAGTAATATATTCCCGTAACCGCTTTTACTTCATTTCCAAACTTTACAAAGTCTTTCTTTACTGTGGGATTTCCAACTATTGTAATCCCCGACAACACAATAGACATTGCCAGCAGAAATGCCATTATCTTCTTACCCGTTTTGTGCAAAAACATACATAATCTCCTTTTTTATTGAATTTTGTCAAACGCTGGATTATATAATATTACCATCATTGACAACCTCTTTCAATTACGTTCTGTTTTTGTTTACAGTTTTTTATTTACACATTACAAATCTCTAAAATCCCCGCACCCTTCTCACTTCCCCACTTTCAGCAATACATCCATGATATAATGTACTGCTCGTTATACCATGTATCTATTCCCACGGTTTCATTATCCTTGAGGCTGTCATACCTACCATCAGATGTAATAACTCGCACTCCATATTCCTCCAGAAAATCAAGGAAAAGCAGAGTTTTGGCATTGTTTCTTCCCAGTCTTGACAAGTCCTTTAAAACAACGAGATTTACATTGCACGCCATTACGTCTTTTTTCAGTTCTTCAAGGGCATACCTTTCAAAGCCCGCACCTGAAACATTGTCATCAACATAAGTTTTATAGATGGTTCCGAAATTATTTTTTTTTACAAAGTTTGCCAGAAGCTTTTTCTGTGTTTCAATAGTCTCAATGTTTTCCTCATTCTCGTCTCTGCTTTGCCTTACATATATACCTATATGATAATTGATATCGGGTTTGTTAAATCCAAGCATGGCATCCTCCCCATTTTTACGACTAATCTGCATAAATACTATTCTATTTATATTCAGTTGTTTCTGATTATAAAAATTGTCCATGAAAAAGGCATACTAACCGATTAACAGTTAGTATGCCTTTATATGTCAGAATTCTTTTTATACTACATTTTTTTACCCTCACAAGTAGGAAGCATTTCATCAAGATACTCATTTATTAATTCAGCAGGTTTATGTCCCGGTCTTTCAAATCCAAGTATCATATTACAGTGGGCATAACCTTTCACGATATATAATTTTGCATCTTTGGCCCCTTTTTCAACTAGCTTGTCATGTAATTCTATGGAATTTGTTCTGGGAACCAGCCAGTCATCCCCACCATGTAATATCAGACAAGGGGGTTCTTTTCCGGTTATATGTGAAACAGGTGAACATTCAACTTTATTATTATCTCCCCCCAACATTGCGATTATTGCCGCATTGAGCATAGGGGGCATGTAGTTCTCCGGAAGGTTAAAATCATGAATACCACTCATAGGTATCCAGCACTTAACCTTTTTAATATCTATATCATATTTTTTGTGCCATTTAACTCCTGCAACAAGAAGAGCGGCCAAATGTCCTCCTGCGGAATGCCCGATTACACAAATTCTATTTGGGTCTCCGCCATAATCATGTATGTTTTCCTGTACCCATTTAAGGGCTTTCGCACAGTCTTCTATTATTACGGGGTGTGTCACATTAGGTGATAATCTATAATTTATGGAAACAACCGTATATCCTTTTTTTAACCAGTCTATTGCTACAAATCTTGTATTGCTCTTATCTTCATTTGTCCAGCCGCCTCCATGTATATAGAAAATAACCGGTCGTTTCTTTTTTTCTGGATTTTTTAAATGGTGAATGTCAAGTCTTTGCAGCGGGTCCTCACTGTAAGGCCTTGCAAAGTAGTCCTGACGATTTGGATCTGGTGTGGCATAAAGAAACGGATACTCTTGTCCACATTGTCCGTAAAATGCCCAATCCTTTTCCTGGATTGAGTTTAACGGTTCCTTAGAATCTACAAACTGCCTATAATCAGCCTCATAATTCATAATTTCTCTGCCTCCGTATTTAGGTTATGACATTGATTTTAATTTCAATTTGTAGATTCTACAAAATATTTACAAATTCCTCCCATTTGTACAATATTTTTTATAAATTAACATCTAATTCTAAACTTTCAAATCTCTGTTCTTATAAAATAAATAAGTTGAGCTCACAAAAACTGCGACAAGTACAATACACAAAACTACTATTGTAACGTCAATACCCTTCCCGTCAACTATATCCTTGTAACTGAAATATTTAAAGGGTGAAAAGACATTAATAACGTTCACTTTATCTGTCAAATCAGTAATCTTAGCTACAATAAAGCTTCCCATAAGTATTCCTGCTGCTGCTGACCCTGAGGCTTTTGGTTTTTTCATTACAGAAGCAAGAGCTGCGCCTAAAGACAAAAATACAAGTTGAACAATTAACATGCTCACAAAAAACACCGCAATGTTCTTAGTAATGTCCTCTCCCTTGTTATAAACATTAACCATCATTAAAGATGAAATAAAGCTTATCAGGTTGACAATCACCACATTTACAAAAGCTGCAAAAAACTTTGAAGTAATTACCTTTGTACGCGATACAGGTTTCACCATCAAAAATTCCGTGGTTTTATCCCTTTCCTCTTTTGCAATTATTCCGCTTCCCAGCAGAACTGCATGTATAGCCACCGCAAGCTCAATATATACAAACATCATTCCGAAAAACCCGCTGATTGTTGTAACATCAAAAGAACCCATTCCTAAAAGCGCCTTCAAGGAATACGGCATTTTTTCAAAAACATCACTGCCTCCCCCTCCAGAAGAGTAAGCAGTATATTTTCCCATACCGCTCAGTATCAATAAAAACATGCATACACTCCATATAATCAAGGCTTTTCGGTTCGCCTTCAGTTCTCTAAAAAAAATATTCATAATAAAGCCCTCCTATTAGCTAAATCCCAAACAGTTAACTCACTGCATGGATATCCTTCCTGATATAAATGATATAGCTTGCAATAATGGCTGCAATTACTATTACAGCAGCAGTAACAAGGTATGAAACCTCATAGCCTGCGTTTTTAATGATATAGGTTATGTCAAAATATTTGAAAGGAGAAATATATCGTGCAACATCATCACTTTTACCCGTAGAAATCAGAGCGCCCACCATATAAAACCCAAAAACCACACCAAGAGATATTGGAAGAACAGATTTCAGTTTTTTGAAAAATACTGACACAACCATGCCAATTGCCATAAAAATAATCTCTAGGAAGAATAATGTCAGATTTATCATAAAGAACAGCTTATTACTGTAATCTTCCGTCTTAACAGCATTTGCAATCAGAAGTGTTGTGACATAAAAAACAATATTTGTTGCAATTATAGTTGTTAATGCAGCCAACAACTTTGCACTTATTATTGACTTGCGGGAAACTGGCTTTACAAGCAGGAAATCTGCCGTCCGCTCTCTGGACTCCCTTGAAAGTATGGAAATGCCAAGATTCATACCCTGAATAGCACCGCAAAGTGTAATAAACGAGAATACCATAGAATAAAAACCCAATAAGGATGCAATATTTTCAATATTTATTCCGAGCATAGCTCTGATTGCTGGAGGATAATTGGCAAGTAGTTTTTTGAATTCTTCAGCATCAGCAGCTACACTGGGATACATGCAAAGAAAGAGTGCTGACAAAGCTATCAGGCTGACTGTCCATATAGCTGCTGTCTTTCTCATAGATTTAAGCTCATGCAGAAACATATTCATATAATTCATTCCTCCTTTACATAGTAATGCATAAAGATTTCCTCAAGGTCAGGTTCTTCGATTGAAATATTTCTAAGGTCAATATCAGCCATCTTTGCCATGATCAGGTTAATATTTCCTTTAAATATAAAATTAATGCTTTTACCTTTGCTTTCCAATTTGCTGACACCCTTTATATCAAACACATCCTTAGGAATAATTCCTTTAGTTTCAATGCTAATCTTCTTATAACTGTTTTCCTGAAGGGTACTCATCTTTTCAAGCTTTATAATCTTACCGTCCTTTATGAAAGCCACTCTGCTGCACATTTTCTGAACCTCACTGAGAATATGCGAGGAAAAGAACACTGTTGCTCCCTTACGGTTTTCCTCTGCAATAAGTTCAAAGAATTTCTGCTGCATGAGAGGATCAAGCCCACTGGTGGGTTCGTCAAGTATAATCAGCTTCGGTTCGTGAAGAAGTCCCTGCACAATACCCACCTTTTTCTTATTTCCGAAGGAAAGATCTTCTATTTTCCTTTTAAGGTCAAGATCCATTACTTCTGCAAGTTCTTTAATTCTTCTTGTACAGTCCTTTTTGTAAAAGCTGGCTGAATATTTCAAAAGGTCTATTACCCTCATATTGTCATAGTAAAATACCTCTGAAGGAAGATATCCCAATTCTTTTCTAACCTCAGGATGTTCTATGCAGCTTTTACCAAAAATAGTTGCATTACCCTCAGAGGGATATATCAGGCCAAGGAGCGTTCTGATAGTGGTTGACTTGCCCGCTCCATTGGGGCCGATAAAACCGAAAATTTCACCCTGCTCTACGCTGAGATTTATATTTTTTATACCTCTTGCTTTCCCATAACTTTTTGTAAGATTCTTAATTTCAATGACACTCATAAATACTCCTCCTTATAAAAATTGTTCCTGAGCAAATCCATACATTCATAAAATTCCTTTAACATAACATCTAAATCCAGTGTAGAAACAGGCAATTGACTAGAGTACCCTTCAGCCATCCATATAAGCATTTTCAGCACCAATTTGGGGTCAATACCTTCTTTAAATTTTGAAGTATCCATTCCGTCAAATGCGATTTTATCTCTGTAATCATCTCCAACGGCAAGGAGGGATGTAATATCTGACTTTACTTCCGGATCAGACTCAAAATATGCACCGATTAAAAAAGCAGGAATATCAGTATGTCTCTTCATTACTGAAGCTTTAAGTTCTGATGATTGCTTGATTCTTTCAAAGAAATCAGTAGCCGTGGAATCAAAGCCATTATTTATTTCATTAACAATTATGTCAGTGCACATACTTATCAAGTATAGGTATAAATCTTTTTTTGTCCCGAAGTAGTGAAATACCATGGCTTTTGAAATATCAGCAGCTTTGGCTATATCGCTGACAGAGGTTTTCTTGTAGCCATTTGCACCAAATGATTTAAGCGCCGCATCAACAATTCTCTTTTTTTTCTCTTCAGGTAGATTTAAAAACTTATCCAAAATATCACCTCGAAAATTTATAAACCGAATCGGTTGATATCAGAATACCACCATAAACCGATTCGGTCAATAGATTTATTAAATAAATCGGGTTGTGTATAAAAAAAAGACATAACACCGTATTATACGAAGCCTACAGGCTACTCGCTTTACGGTTATTATGCTTTTTAATTTAATCAGGTGAAAATTACCATCCTAAATCGTTTTTTATAGTTGCTGCAAGCTGGTCTGCCATCAGCCCATGAGTTTTAATGCTAGGATGCCAGTCCTCTCCGTAGCCGTTTGATTCAACCTGTACGGGAAATTCTATGAAATGAATCTTTAAATCCCCTGAAGTTTTTTTCTGGTCAACAACACTGGTAATGGCATCCTTGCACTTTGCCAGTTGATCCCATGACAGCATTGGCCCTACTGCACAATAGATATGGGCGTCAGGATACTGTCCTCTTATTTTTGTTACAAAGTTAGCATATGCCGTTGCGAAGGTTGTTTTATCAATAGAACCGGTACTAAAGTCATTGGTACCCAAATTGATTACAACCACCTGTGGAATCCATTTGCTTGTATCCCAAGTGAGAGTTGTATTGTAAGGAAGTACTCGGGAATAAACCGCAGGCATTAAGTCATTAAGATCCCCGCCATAGTTTTGTACCAACCCTTTTCCTGACCAGCAGACAGTTACCGGGTCAGCATTCAACAGTCTGGCAGTTATTGCTCCATACGCCATATATGCATTTTCATTTTTGCTGGTAAATGACTGATACTGGCTTGTTCCTTCGTTACCGTATCCGCATGTAATAGAATCACCTATGAATTCTATTCTTCTTGTTGATGGTGAAGGAGCAGGCAACAGGCCACCTCCGGTAACATTAAAGCCTAAAAATTGTGTTTCACCGATTGAAGCTTCAGTTCTTCTGACCAATTCAATACTGTGAACACCATCCCCGAGACCGGAAGCAAGAGTAACCGGGGAAGAGGCCCCTGCAGGAACATTAACAGGCGTTTTTACAACACCGTCTATTATAACATTAAACCAGTTATCCCCTGATGATTTAATAGTTGCACTGATTGCGGTTCCGGTAAAACTTGCCTTTATAGTTGAAGTACTCCATGCAAACTTAGGGCCGGCAGAATCGCTGGTATCAAATCTACCGACTAAAAGTACCCCCGGTTTTTCGGGTGTAGAATTAGTAGGTAGGGTCTTAACTATACCCAGTAGATATTGTTTTAAAATAGCAAAGTCCATTGCATCCAATGTACTATCACTATTTAAATCCATATAAAAGTGGTAAGTAGTATTCTGGTCCATCAGATATTGCTTTAATTTCATAAAATCCAGAGCGTCCACATTCCTGTCACCGTTAAAGTCACCATACACTCCGGGAGGCTCAAGTGCAGAAACGTTAGTGCTTCCCACACAAGTAAGGAATAATGTAAAAAGAAGTGAAAATACAACTAAAAAAGCCCCTGTTTTTCTTGTCATTGTTATTTTTCTCATATAAAAAACTCCTATATTCTTTATTTTTAAAATTATATTAAAACTCAATTTTAAATTGTGTCTCAGCATCCCCCCTTTACAATGCAATCAGGAAATACCGGCAGAATACAGGAATATTTACAAGGGTTAATAAAGAATTCAATAAGAAAGCAATATATCATTAGTAAAAAATAACTTAAATGATTGTAAAATAAAACCGGTACTAAATATTAATTACAGATTAAATGTCCCACCTCCTAACCCAAAAGATAATTTCAATTTCCAAGAATACTTTAATATTAACTTATATTAAATTCAATATTAAAAATTGTACTCCTTTAATATAAATAAAAAATATACATCCAAAAAATATTACAAATTACGAGTTAACAACTTTATAATAAGTTCCTTAATATCAATTTTACCTTTATATATGTTAACAACTTTTTTCGTTTTTGCTTTTGCCATATGAATACACCTCTAACCCTGTTAGAAATACTAGTATATTTATATTCAGTTAATATTAATTTAAAATTTGTCCTTTAAAAATCAAAATGGCACAACAATCTGAAGTAACCTGAAACAGGTAGAACTTCGGTGTTATGCCCTTAATTTCAAAAACTGATAGTTAGATATTTCTTTCTTCTGTAATTATAATGTCCATGGGAATATCATGTTCGTCGCAGGGTATTTCACCCATTATCTGGAAATCAAAAGCAACCCCTACCTTTAAACAGTTGTCTGATATTAAATCCAGAAACCTATCGTAATAACCGGCGCCGTAACCCATACGGTTTCTATGTAAATCAAATGCACATCCCGGTACAATTATAACATTGATTAAATCAGGACTGACTGTATTTTTATGTCCGGAAGTAGGCTCCAATACACCATAGGTTCCCGGCTCAAGTTCTTCGAGACTGCTTATTTTTACTGCCTCCATGGATTTTCCCTTAGCTTTAACAACACGAGGAACACATATCTGTTTACCTTGAGAAAGCCAGGTTTTAATAATATCATGAGTATAAACCTCGCTCCCAAAGCTTACATAACACATCAAGGTCTCTGCACGCTTAACACAGTCCAGCTGATATAGTTTTTGACCTATAATCTTCGATTTTTCATGTAAACTATCTGAACTTATGTTATTTCTAAAGGAAATGTATTTCTTTCTCATCTCATTCTTATTATACAAATTTCAGTAATCCCCTCCAGTTTAACCACAAAAAAGCCAACGTACAAAATGTAATAATAGAAACAGCTATCAGTACAGTTCCAAACGACCTTTTATCTTTTGCCTCATCAGATAAAAATACCATTCCCGCAATCAGGCCGATAACTTGCCCTATTACGGGAATCAGTACAGTAAGGACGGTTAATACTCCTTTTGTCCAATTACTGATAACCTTACTGTTTATGTAATTAAGATTCCCCAGTAACATTTCCCGTTCAAGGCCAGTTACCTCACTATTGTTCCAAGTCAGGTGGCTGTTATCATAACCCTTGTTATTGCTGTATTCCTGCTTCATCTGAATTAACCTCCAAACGTATTATGTTAATATTATAACATAATTTAACAGTCACGGAATGAGACCTTATTATCATTTTATACAGGAACGTAATACATTTCAAATAGTCCCTTTATAACGTCTTCATAGTTTGAGTTCGTTATTCTGTATAAGTACCCGTTTTCCATATGTAAATACATAGCTACATCGTATTTCTCACTGTTGTCCATTAAAGCACAAATCATGTCTACTGAATCCAACGGCTTGTAAAATTCCGTTGCCCATCTGCGAAGCGAACAATCTACCTCCATATCTTTCTCATAAAAGCTATCTAAAAATCGATTTAATTCTCCATGCTTGGTTGTCCATAAACTAATTGTAATTGCCATGACTATTCCCCCGTAAAAAAATCTGAATTGCCCAACAATATATATTTGACATTCATTCGGAATAACCTTTATGTAAATAGTGACAAAAACCAAGCCAAGAATTACCTGCTTAGAAGCCTCTTGGATAAGGTATCTACCTCAAACTTAATTTTTTCTTCATCTATCTGTGTAAATTTACGATTCTTCATCAGAATATTTCCGTCTACTATAACAGTATCCACATCAGCAGCCTGTGCAGAATATACAATCATTGCCACAGGGTTATTTTTAGGGTAAAAGTGAGGCTTGTCAGTGTCAACCAGTATTATGTCCGCTTTCATCCCTTCAGATAATATACCCGTGTCGTCAAACCCTATAGCTCTTGCACCATTAACGGTTCCCATTCTAAGAACATCCTGGGCTTTCATTAACTGTGGATTCATAGCAACACCCTTGTGCAGTATTGCTGCAAGATTCATTTCCTCAAACATATTAAGGTTATTATTGCTGGCAGCACCATCTGTACCAAGGCATACATTTATTCCCATGTCCATCATTTCAGGAACCCTTGCAATACCACTTCCAAGCTTTAGATTACTGGTTGGATTATGAACCACACTTGCCTTCTTTTCCTGCATAATTCTAAGGTCGCTATCGCTCAGGTGAACACAGTGTGCCGCCATAACAGGAACGTCAAGTACGCCTGTTTCCCTGCATATCTCAATAGAAGTCATACCATAGTCTTTTTTACTGGATTCAACCTCAGATACAGTTTCAAGTAAATGTATATGAATACCCGTATTCAGCTGTTTAGCCAGCTTAGCCGCATTTCTGAGAGTATTTTCATTAAACAAGTAAACTGAATGTATTTCTACAAAAACCTTTATTCTTCCATTTGCCGAATTATGATATCTGTTGTAATAATCAATGGTACCCTGACTTGCGTCCAGTCTTTTTAATTGTCCGTCCTCAAAAAATTGTACCGGGCTTTTGCAAAGGTTTGCTTTTATACCAGTTTCAGTTACAGCGCGTGCAACCTCATCCATAAACATATACATATCTGCAAAAGCAGTAATTCCTGATTTAAGCATTTCGGAGATACCAAGCATAGTACCCCAGTACACGTCTTTATCTGTAAGCTTCGCTTCAACAGGGAATATATTGTCAAACAGCCACTTTTCAAGTGCTAAATCATCAGCGTAATTTCTCATTAGCGTCATGGCACTGTGGGTATGGGCGTTTACCAGACCGGGCATTGCAATCTTGTTTTTTCCGTCAACTACTTCTTTTGCTTCTGCATTTTCAGGGAGACTGTCTGAAATAAAATCAATACGTCCGTCCTTAATTCCTATGTATCCGCCGGTAATCAACGGCTTACTTTCATCATTAGTTATTAATTCGGCATTTTTTATAAGTACGTCAAACATAATATTCATCCTCTCACATTATCAAACAAATACTAAATTAACATTTCAATTAAAAATTAAGCATATTACCGACATCTTATGTAAACACCGGTTAATATGCTTAATCTAAATTTTCATAATGCAATTTTAAATTTTTTACTCTGCCCAGCTGTTAAGATAATTATTTTGCTCTTTTGAAAGCTTATCTATTTTTACTCCCCATGATTTAAGTTTCATGGTTGCAACCTTTTTATCAAGATCAGCAGGAACATCAATTACCTTGTTTCCCAGCTTATTGTAATTTTTCAGCATATATTCGGCTGAAAGGGCCTGAAGAGCGAAGCTCATATCCATAATCTCAGCAGGATGTCCGTCACCTGCAGCAAGATTTACAAGTCTGCCTTCTGCCAGAAGATTAATCCATCTTCCGTTTTCCATCTTGTATCCTGTAATGTTATGTCTCTGAATCTGTTTTTCAACAGCGATTTTCTCCAATTCTTCCACCGAAACCTCAACATCAAAATGTCCTGCATTACAGAGAATAGCTCCATCTTTCATAAGATTGAAATGTTCCGCTGTAATAACATCACGGCATCCTGTTACGGTTATAAAGAAATCACCGACTTTTGCAGCATCGGACATTTTCATTACCTTGAATCCGTCCATCACTGCTTCTGCCGCCTTAATAGGGTCAACTTCAGTAACAATAACACTGGCACCAAAGCCTTTAGCCCTCATGGCAATGCCTTTGCCGCACCATCCGTATCCTGCAACAACTACATTTTTTCCAGCTACAATAAGATTGGTTGTTCTGTTAATACCATCCCAAACAGATTGTCCTGTACCATACCTGTTATCAAACAAGTACTTACAGTTTGCATTATTTACCGCAACCATCGGGAATCTCAGTACACCTTCTTTTTCCATAGCCTTTAAACGAAGTACCCCGGTAGTTGTTTCTTCACATCCACCCATAATATGCGGAAGAAGCTCTTTTCTCTTGGTATGCAGCAGGTTAACCAAATCGCCTCCATCATCAATGATAATATTTGGCTTGTATCCTAAAGCAAGATTCAAATGCTCCTCATATTCTTCCTTGGTTGAATTATACCATGCGTATACATCAAGACCGTCTGCTACAAGGCCGGCTGCTACGTCATCTTGCGTGGATAACGGATTACTGCCCGTAACAGAAACCTCTCCTCCTCCGATTGCAAATAACTTTGCGAGATAAGCTGTTTTAGCCTCCAGATGAACTGACACTACAACTCTTACTCCGTCAAAGGGCTTTGTCTCCCTGAACTCATCCTCAAGACTTCTGAGAAGAGGCATGTTCTTTCTTACCCATTCAATTTTCTGCTTTCCTTTATCTGCTAAAGAAATGTCGCGGATAACGCTTTTCATAAACCTAACCCCCATCTTTTAATTATCTGCAGTATGTAATACCACAGACAAACTACTGGACAATCAGCGTATTGTACTTTTTTACATAATAAAATAATCACATATAAAATATTTTTTCAACACCGGATAATATTATACGTATCATTAAAAATAAATATATCCGAATTAACCTATTCTATATTATTGTAAAATATCCTGCAAAAATAGTCAAAATATGATAATTTACTAAATCTTTAACGCTTTATTTTTGCTATGTTGGTTTTTTTTGTCACATTTTTCTTTCTTACAGTTTTCTTAGATATTGTAAAGATATAATTTTCACCGGAATTATTATCCCAGTTATCCGCTGCATCCTTAAAACAAATACCGCAGGTCTTACCGTCTTTAATATCAATTTCGGCTATAAAAGTACCGTTTTCTTTTGTCATTGTTACAAAGTATTTATTATCCCAGCTTTCTCCGAATCCAACATGAACATATATATTCTCTGCGCCATCTTGGCAAAGTAACCCGTTATACCTCAGAATTACCTTGTCTCCGCTGTACAAAGTTTTTTTTGATAAAACTACTCCATTATCATCATAATTTTTCTGTGCCATGTAGCTCCCTCCTTGATGTATCTTCAACACATTGCATGATTAATGCTATTTACCAGAATATTATACTATTGGAATTTACTTTTGTCAAAATTTGCCATATAGTTAGAAATATGGCTGAATGAGTTTTTCAATACTTGGATGTATGCCCAGAGTCTCTTTAAGCTTCTTGTACTCATTTATAAGGCTGTAGTTTATACCTCCTGCTTTTTCCGCTCTTATCATAAGGTTTTTTGGTGTTTCCAGAGGTGAAACATATTCTACAATAGATACCTTATATCCAAGTGCCTCAAGAATCAGTAAACGTATCCCATCTGTAAGCACATCTGCTAAACGTGCCTTCAATACACCATGTTTTGTAATACTGTGAAGCGTATCAAAAGAATACTGGCTCAATATTTCCTTTTGGCAGCAGGGTACCATAACCATTGCTTTTGCATTGTTCCTCACAGCCAGACTTATAGCTTCATCCGTAGCAGTATCGCAGGCATGAAGACTTATTACAAGATGAATATCTTTATCGGCAGTATAATCTCTTATGTCTGTTATTTTGAAATCCATATTCTTGTAGTCAAGGCTTTCTGCAATTTTATGTGATGCATCAATTACCGTTTTTGAAATATCCAGACCGGTAAAATAGCAGTTCTTTTTCAGTACATCCTTAATATAATAGTTCAGAACAAATGAAAGGTATGACTTCCCGCATCCGCAATCAATTACATTTAAGCTTCCGTATTTTGAACATAATGTTTCAAGCATACCGTCAACCAATTCAATATAGTGATCAATCTGGTTGTATTTCCTGATCATATCGTTTCTTATTTTGCCGTTCTCTCCAAGAATACCAATAGCCTTTAAGACATCATCCGCAGGCCCGACTTTTATAAAGTAATCCCTGTTTGCAATCTGTGCGGTTTCATTATGACCTTTAGATGATTCAGTAATTTCTGTATCCTTTGTCCTCATTTTAACATTTTTGTCATCAGCTTCAATTAATATGGAAGTCCCTCTTTCTTCATATAAAAGGGTTAAAGCTTCATAGCTTTCGGCAATCTTTGAAACTCTGGCACAAAGCCATGAAATCTCCAATTTATCAGTCCTGCCATTGTAATTTAAAAGCAACTTTTCGTCCTTTAGGCTTATATTGGCTTCATACTGTTTTGTGCCTGATTTAAGCTTAATAACTATACCCTTAAAAAAGCTTGAATTGTCTGTAATTCTCTGCTCCAGTCCTGTCAGGAAAAGCACCAGTTTTTGTACACTCTTTTTATTCATATCTCCAACCTCAACTAATTTTTATTATCAATAATAACTGCCTGCTTTAGCAGTTCAATGTCACTTTCTGCAAGTTCCTTACATTCCCCAAGTTTCAAATTCTCATCCAATTTAAGATTTCCCATGCTGAGACGTTTTAAATATATTACTTTTTTGCCTACAGCCTCAAACATTCTCTTTACCTGATGAAATTTACCTTCTACTATTGTGAGCTTTATTTCTGATAAATCATCGGATTTTAATATTTCCAGAACCGCCGGAAGCGTCTTATACCCATCGTCAAGAGTTACTCCTTGACTGAAGGCTTCTGCATCCTCCTGATTAACCCTTCCAAGCACTTTTGCATAATATTGCTTTGGAACATGCTTTTTCGGGGAAAGTATTTCATGGGACAGCTGACCGTCATTTGTCATAAGTACAAGACCTTCTGTATCTATATCCAGTCTTCCTGCCGGGAAAAGGTCAAAGCATTTGTATTCTTCAGGCAGAATGTCAAAAACAGTTCTTTGCTTTCTGTCACTAGTAGCCGAAATAACTCCCTGTGGCTTATTCATCATGATGTATATAAACTTGCGGTAATTCAGCCTCTCTCCATTTATTTCAATAATACTTGCTTCAGGGTCAACATGAATTCCGCTGTCTTTTACGATCTGACCGTCTACTGTAATGAGACCTTTTTTAACAGCACTCTTTATATCATTTCTTGAACCGAACCCAAAATTTGAAATAATCTTATCCAACCGTTGTTTCTGTTTCAAAATATACTCTCCTTCTTTATAGGAATTTAGCACTTAGGACATCTTTCTCCACCCTTTGGGGTATAGATTTTTAAGCATATCTCCGGTTTGCTTAGCCCATCCAAGAGGAAATTCATCCGCACAAACACCAGTATAACCTTTTTCACCTGAAACAATCAGCGTCTCACCCTTCAAATAACTGTTAACCTCACGTGAATCAGACCTGAAGCTTATAATATTCTTTAGTTCTCTTATATTCATTGATACTGCCAATGAATGGGAAGGTATAAACCCTTTATTTCCAATTTCACCCAGATACCAGCCAAATTTTGCAACCTTTAGTCCCGACAAATCAGGACATTCAACGGGTAAATGATACAGATTGGCACCTTTTTGAAATAAATACCCCTCTAGGCTCAGGTTGGTGTTATTTTCAACAAACTCACCCAACTGAGAGTTGAATTGTTTTACATCCCTTATGCCATTTACTTTTAAGGATTGAGACTTATCTGCAGACTTGCAAGCTGAATTCTCTAGCGTGCTTGAGGTTTCTGAGGAATCCTTTTTTCTCAGCAGCGCGGCAAAATGTCCTTCTCCATTGAGTTTATGAGGCCATAGACGGGCAGCCTTATCAAAGTCATATCCTCCTTTTGACCATTGGGTACGACCTCCCTCAATGCCCCCGGCTTTGGGTATTTCCAGTAGCTTGTAGCTCCCTTTATGTTCATCCATAAACCTTTCTATCATTAACTCATCCTCTTCAGGTGAGAAGGTACAGGTTGAATATAAAATAACGCCTCCCGGCTTTAACATAGTATCAACCTTCTGTAGAATATCCCACTGCATTCCGCAACACTTTTCACATTTAAATTTTTCCCAGCTTTTTATAGCATCTTCGTCCTTACGGAACATTCCTTCACCTGAACAGGGTGCATCAACCATTATTTTGTCAAAGTAATTCTGAAAGTTCACAGCCAGTTTATCCGGGCTTTCATTCAGAACTATAGCATTTCTTACACCTGCCAACTCAACATTCTTTACCAGTGCCTTTACCCTCTCGGAATTAATGTCATTTGCCACCAGCAAACCCTGTCCTTGCATCTGTGCAGCCATTTGGACAGTCTTACCTCCCGGTGCGGCACAAAGGTCTAAAACCCTTTCTCCGGGCTTTACTCCTATAACAGCCCCCGGAAGCATGGCACTGGGTTCCTGAATATAGTATAGGCCAGCATAATAATACGGGTGTCTCCCCGGATTATCTCCCTCCTGATAATAAAAACCGTCCTTGGTCCACGGTACAGGTTCAAGATGAAACGGTGCTATTTTTAAGAATTCTTCCACTGATATCTTCAAAGTATTTACTCTAAGGCCATAAAATCTTGGTTTTTTATATGATTCAAGGTATCTGTCGAATTCTTCACCCATCAGACCTTGCATTTTCTCAACAAATTCAATCGGTAGCTTCATATTACAAATATAACTCCTATGTTTAAATTTTTACAGGAGTTATTATAACACATACTCATAAAAGATTTTATAAATTTTTGTAAACCGCACTTGAAAAATAGAAATCACCATGCTATAATAGCTTTTGTCATTGAAAAATGGCCCATTGGTCAAGTGGCCTAAGACACCGCCCTCTCACGGCGGTAACAGGGGTTCGAATCCCCTATGGGTCACCAAAAAGAAGCTTTGTATATTTGCAAGGCTTCTTTTTTTATTAGTTATAAGTAATATTAAAAAAGCCTTGGAAGGCCACCT
>NZ_ATAY01000009.1 GCF_000421965.1 Ruminiclostridium papyrosolvens C7
CGTTAAAGAGGTAATACTGATGACAAGATGTGGCTTTGAGGATAAAAAGTAGGGTTTGACCACAAGATATTGTGATTTTGGAACAAAAATTGAGCTGAAATAGGGACTCGAAAGTGCACTTTTCGGCCTGATTTTTTGGCCGATTTTATAGAGGACAAAGAAGATTTCAGAGTCCATGCTTGAACTATTAATAGCATGCCAAAGGGATCTGTCACTTTAAAAAGCGTGTAGATAAACAGGAATTTGTTGATTTCTTAAAACAGTCCTTCTGTTTATGCAAGCTACGGTTTTGGCAGTGTATTGGATTATGATATAGATATTGAAGACATAACGATTTGATGAAAATTGTAAAGAAGGATGATATGGGTAACCCCACTTTTGCTATGGATTGAGCAGGAGTGGGGTTTTTAGTTTTGCACATAAATCAATATTAGCAATATTGATTTATTTTACAAGTATTGTTGGCTTGAAAGAAATTATAATAGAACTTTTATAAAACGGTCAATTAATTAGCGGTTCTTTTTTAAATAGAATTTATAGAAATTTATAAAAAATGTAATATTTTATGTAAATAATAGATAAATGCCGTTTTACAGCGCCTATTTTATTCTAATAAGGTCAGATAGTATGATTTTTAAAATGAGCATCCAATTACTTTGTGATAGTATAAATATGGAGAAAATACGTGAAAATATTCCTGAAATAGGTCTTATACCCATAGTGGATAAAAATCCCCAAAAGGTACAAGAAATAAATAATAAGATAACTTAAAAAACCTCCTGATAATATGTTAAATACAACATATTAAGTCAAAAGCAAAAAAATGTTGAGTTTATACTTCAAAAGTTATGGTAATTAGTTCAAAATTGTGATAGTTGTGGGTTGGATAAAAATACAATGTAAGTATTAAGTTATAAAGGTTTGTAAATAACCAATTTTTCCAAAAGTAATTGCGTTTGGCTTTGTTGAAATACTTGAGAAGATCTTTGAAGCAGTCTCTGAAGAGCTCTAGGAGTCATTGCTTAAAGATATATTATATAGTTTTGATATTCAATGAAGATCAAGGCTATAGAAGGTAACCTTAATATTTATTCTATCAGGAGGATTTGAGAGTATGAGAAATCTCAAAAAGTTAATTGCAATAGTCTTAGCAATATGCGTACTCGCAACATTATCGATACCTGCATTTGCTAACGCACAGACTGATGCACAATATTTGGAAAAGCTTAATGTAATTAAAGGTGATGGAAATGGTGTAAATACCGTTTACCTTGCAAAAGGAACTACAAGAATTCAGGCGGCAGTAATCTTTCTTAAATTGTGTGGATTAGAGGCAGAGGCTCTTAAATTTTCATCTAAAGAGAACTTTGCTGATGCTGATTTATTAGCATGGAAAGAAGGAAGAAATATTTTAGCATATCTCAAGGCTAATCCGCAGTTGGGATGGGTTGGTATGGGCGGAGGCAGATTTGATCCTAACGGCCCGGCGACCGCTCAGATGATTTACAAGATAATTCTTGAAGCATTGGGTTACAAAGCAGGAAAAGACTTTACGTATGCAAACACAATTAAGTTTGCAGCTGAAAAGGGTCTTACCAAGATCAGTACTGTAAAAGGTCAGATAAGCAATGCCAATTTGGTAACTGCACTTAAGGAAGCTCTTGATAAGCCAGTTGCCGGCGGAACGAAGACTCTTGCTCAAAAGCTCGGGTATGATAAGGCAACTAATGGGGACCAAGGGACTCCAAGGGTTACAGTAGATGCTAATGGTTTAGATGCCAGCGGAAGAGTTGTTGCTTACTATGGCTCGCCGGATAGTATTGACGGAGACATTGAAGGTGCTTGGAAGCTTGCTGAACCGGTAAAATTTACAAAGCTAAGTTCCGGCAGTACGAATACAACAGCAACCATGAGGGTGTTGTGGGATGATAATGCTGTTTATTTCCTGACTGAAGTAAAGGATGCTAACGTTTCCGATGCTTCCAGTAATGTTTATGAAAAAGATAGCGTAGAATTTTTCCTGGACGAAGATAATAAGAGATGTGGGACATATGAAGGCGATGATAGTCAGTTTAGAGTTAATTTTAAAAATGAGAGATCCACTGACCATGGTGATTTAACAAATCTGTATACAGCTGCAAAGACAGTAGCAGGCGGTTATGTAATTGAAGGCCGCGTTGCATTATCTCAGACCCCGGCCAATGGTAAGGTAATGGGTATGGAAGGTCAGATCAATGATGCAACAGGAAGTACAAGAATAGCTACTATGAATATATTTGATACTACGGGTACTGCTTATCAGGATACAAAAAAGTTTGGTCAAATGCTTTTAACTGGTAAAGGCCTCAATTCTGTATCAAAACCAAACTTTTATGATTTGAAATCCTTAGTCATGAGTGCAAAGGATATCGAACTGAAACGCTATTCTAATGGTAATGCAGTTGACACACTAATTAAAGATTCAGAAGCTGCGATTGCTAACAAAGCTTCAACACAAGCAAAATTTGACGACTTGCTTATTAAATTACAAGCTGCCATTGATAATTTGGTACATAACGACTTATCCTTTGATGAAAAAGAGTGTAGAGATATACCAAAGGCATACAAGACGTCAGATCCTGAGAGCATAAGAGGATCTATCGTAAGAGTTGACTACAAAACAAATACTTACGATCAAGAGGCAAAAGCTTTAGACAAGTATATGCTTGTATATCTTCCTCATGGATATGATGCCAACGATAAAAATAAGAAATATGATATAGTATACCTGATTCATGGTAATTCCGAGAGTCAGCATACTGCTTTTGGCGGTGTTGGTCAGAATACTGAGCTTATGAGAGCAGTTGATAATTTGATTGCTGCTGGTAAGATGAAGCCAATGATTATCGTTACTCCTACTTGGTATAATACAGCTCCATATACTGCTGAGAGACAGAACGAAGATGGAATGTTCCGTATTAAGAATTTCCATAATGAATTAGTGAAGGATATCATACCTACAATCGAAGGAAAATTTAATGTATATGCTCAGTCTAACAATGAAAAAGACTTGCTTGCAGCAAGAAATCACAGAGCTGTTGCTGGATTCTCCATGGGTTCTGCCTGCACTTGGTATAACTACATTTATAGCATAAATTATTTTAAATACTATGTTCCAATTAGTTTATGGTGCTGGCAGGATGTAGACTCAATAAAGAAAGAAGGATATAATTTCACAGGGACCGATGATGAGATCAAAGCTAAATATTTAGCTGAAATCGCTAAAAAAGCGGGTTATACAAAAGATGATATACGAATCTTCTGTGCAACAGGTACAGCTGATTTAGCTTATAATGGAATGAATTCCCAGATTGCTGAGATGAAGAAACTTACTGATACGTTTGTTTATTCAGCAGATCTTAGAAAGGGTAACTTCTATTACATAACATTGAAGGGCGGAGCTCATAACTGGACCTGTGTGGATCGTTATTTATACAATATCTTGCCAGATTTGTTCTTGGACAACAAATGATTACGTCTTAGATGAAAAAGGCGAAGCAGTTTCAGTAAAGTGAAATAATCTTAGAAAAGGAACAGGAAGAGGTATAATTAATTTCTCTCCTGTTCCTTTTTTTGTGTCACGCATGGAGCACACCTAGGCGATGGAAGTTCGCTATGGGGTAGGCCTTAAATACTTTTGGCAGTGTACTGGATTACGATACGGTGCATAGGAACAGAGGGCCAACAACGAGGTGGTAAGAGCCGACCCTTGCTGCTGATAAGACCAGATTACCAGCGCAAAGTTGGTCATTGCACTACCAAGTGCCGAAAATGACTGTGTAATCCATAAAATCAGGAAAGTATGAAGCTCCCCGATGTTCGTTTTTAAATTTTTTATCAATAACAGGGGCAGCAAAAAATATAGTAACGCATCGAAAACAAAAGCTACATTAGAGAATTGCCTATTAGCTGATAAATCAGAGTTTGGTATTAGTGATTTAACCAAATCAGTACTGAATCAGATGATTGAACGGATAGTCATCAAGGATGAAAGAACTACACGGTGTACTGTAAATCCGGATTAATCATGGAAAAAGACTTTATCAATACAATTGAATAATTGTTCAGAATAAAGCTCTCAAACCACAACAAGTTTGAAAGTTTTATTGCGCACAATTTTTACTTACTGGTAAAGTTGTAGTAGCACTTCAAAGTGTCTGACAGAAATGATAGTTTCCGATGTAAAGTGCGGAGGTTAGTATTCGAAAAGGCGAATCATTATAACCCGTTTTTAGAGAAAAATACCCCTCCACCAAGAAATTAGTGGGTCTTCACGACATCATTTTTGTCCACGCAACACACGTTTACACGGCGGCTTTACCCTTATGGTACCGTCCGTGGACTATACGGATGTACTGTAAACGACAGTAGCTTTAACGTATATGTTGAGAGAAAGGTTGCAATTCCGGATGGTGTTGATCCGTTGAAAATCACAACGGGTATTGTAGTCAATTTAACCTAAAAATGTATAGTGTACAATAAAATAACCTTCTCAATATAATTATAGCATGATGTGATAAATTATTGCAGACTGTTTATATTGTATAGGTACGCTTATAATAACATAATGAGCTAAAATTAATATCTGTTTTGTTAATTAACAAAAGGGAGGACAAAAGCAGGTATTCAAAATTAGCTCATGATGAAGAATGTCTTCAAATGTTGGTCCGTCATTGATAAGCTAATACATCGAGTAGAATCTCAATATTAGGTGCAGGCTATGGAATTTTGTGCGCATTGTAATATTAAGAAATTAAATTAAGATGAAAAGAAAATGGAGAAAATGCATAATGAAATTAATCGAGCTTTGTAATTTGCTAGAGATACAAATGGAAGTTCAGGAGAAGTTAATTGAGTTCGAGAAAAATATAGATTTTAAAGGTATGGAACAGGAGTTAGAGCAAATGAAGCACCCGGAATGTTGGGAGGGTGCACTTGAGCGCTTGAAATCTTTGTTAGGGTCTGATGAGGATGGAATGAAAATTTTAACCTGCCAGTTACGTTGTGTATGTGATACTTATGATAAATACGAGGAACTTGGTATATCGAAAGAAATATTTATTGCTACCATGAAGTTTTTTACGAGATTTCTACAGGACCATAAGGATAGACATGGAAGCTTTCGTTATGTCTGGGCGTGGTGGGCTGTTCGTCAGATTTCTATGGTGGAATATCGAATTGGAGAGCTTGAATATGAAATGAGAATGAAAGACAATCGGTTCTGGATTGATATTCATATACCGGCGGATGCCGATATGACAATTGGCAAGCTTCGCAAATCCTATCTGGAAGCATTAGATTTCTTTAAGAAGTATTATCCTGATTTTGCGGGAGTAGATATGGTTTGTGGTTCATGGTTACTTGCACCAACATTAAAGAATGTTTTGCCTGAAAACTCTAGAATATTGCAATTCCAGAAATCCTTTGAAATTGAACATATTGAAGAGGATAGTTTAGGTTTTATGGATTGGGTATATGGAGGCAGAGATATTCCCTTAGAGGAATTGCCGGAAGATACTACCCTGCAAAGAAATCTTAAGACTTATTTACAAAATAACGGTAAGATAGGGTGGACCACTGGAAAGCTGATTTCTAATCCTTTTTGTGAGGGTTAAAAGATTGTATATATGAAACGGTCTTGGATCTTGGAATTCAACAAGTAGAAAATTTTAACATTATTAGGAGGAAGTGCAATGTCAAATCATAAAATCTATTCAATGAGCTTAGCAAGTGTCTATCCACTCTATATAGCAAAGGCGGAGAAAAAAGGACGTACTAAATCAGAAGTTGATGAAATTATTCGCTGGTTGACGAGGTATACTCAGGATGAGATTGAGGAACAATTAAAAAAACAAACAGACTTCGAGACATTCTTTAAAGATGCTCCCCTCCTAAACCCATCACGAACTTTAATAAAAGGAGTTGTTTGCGGTGTTAGGGTAGAAGATATTAAGGAGCCGATAATGCAGGAAATTCGGTACTTGGATAAGCTGATTGATGAATTGGCAAAGGGAAAATCTATGGATAAAATACTTCGAGAGAAATAATTATTAATTATACACGTTCTTTAATCTACCCCAATTTCCAGGCCAGAACAATATATAGCGATATTGAGACATTAAAGAATGTCCGGCATATGACAAAGGGTTCAGAGATTGATTACATTAGCTGGAAGTATTCAAACCCCTATGCTTTAATAAAGACCGGCTCTGAGCTATTTGTTGATTACGTCACAATCAGTGCAAGTGCACAGGAGCAGCAAGTAGGGTGGAATCGCGAGAATAACTCCCGTCCTTATATGGGACGTGAGTTTTTTTATTATCCATACAAGAGGTTGTTGAAAGCATTAGCCCCGTACTGGCCAGAGGAGCATTAGCAGGAGAAGTTGATGGAAAGGTACCCTAAATTGAGATATGGAGTAAATTTTTGCAATATTTAAACACCTAGTTATAAAAAACAATTTTGAACAAAATATGGGAGTTTTATGTTCACTTTGCAGGAAAATCGTGGCTTGAGATAGAAAACATATATAATGTTGAATTATAACGAATTTATATTTATTTGATTAGAAAGTAGGGAAAAGTGAAAATGAAGGTACTAGCGAGAGATGGAGGAACTCCATTTAAACAAAAGCCATTTCCAAACTGGCCCATTTACGATGAACGTGAAATAAATCTTGTTACTGATGTAGTAAAAAGCCAAAACTGGTGGAGGGTGACAGGAAGTAAAGTTAAAGAATTTGAAAAGAAATTTGCTGAATTTCAAGGCTGTTCATATTGCCTTGGAGTTACCAATGGTACAAGTGCAATTGAGCTGGCACTTTCAGTATTCGGTATTGGTGAAGGGGATGAGGTTATTGTACCCGGAATGACGTTTATTTCAACTGGTCTTGCAGTTACTAACTGTAACGCAACTCCTGTATTGGTTGATATAGACCCGGATACATTGTGCATTATTCCTGAAAAGTTTGAACAGGCAATTACACCTAGAACAAAAGCGGTAATTCCGGTACATATGGCAGGACATGGATGTCGTATGGAGGAGATTTGTGAAATAGCAAAGAAAAACGGCATCATAGTAATTGAAGATGCTGCTCACGGTCATGGAGGGGAATGGAAAAATAAGAGACTCGGTTCCTATGGCGATATTGGAATATTCAGCTTTCAAAACGGAAAATTGATGACCTGTGGTGAAGGCGGAGCAATGGTTACAAATAATAAAGATATTTATGAAAAGGCATATGTAATTCAGGATGTTGGAAGGCCAAAAAATGACATAATTTATGAACATGTAATACGTGGTGCTAATTATAGAATGAATGAATTCCAGGCGGCACTTCTTTTGGCACAGATGGAGCGTGTTGAAGGTTTGAATCGGCTGCGTGAAAAGCATGCAACAGAGCTGGACAAACTATTTGCAGATGTAAAAGGCATTAGGCCGCAGGGGAGAGAGGCAGATGCTACAATATTTACCCATTATATGTACATGTTTTACTATGACAAATCATTTTTTTCGGGATTGCCCAGAGAAGAGTTTGTTGAATATCTGAAGGCTGAAGGAATCCCGGCATGTGTTTGTTTTCCTGTTTTATCAAATACGAAGTTTTTTGTTGAAAACGATTTTAATGGAAGAAATATTAATTATGACAAAAAGAAAGAACATGACTTAACTAATGCAAATAACGCCGGAGAAAACATGGTATGGCTTCATCACCGTACACTGGAGGGAGATGAAGAGGACTTAAAGGAAATTGTAGGTGCGGTGAAGAAAATACAAAATGAATTTAATAAATAATGTAAGTTGACTTAACCTATTTGGAGGTATTTATGCAAGAAAGTAAAAAAATCACAAATATACCAAAGTGGCCATTTGCAGATGAAATGGAGGAAGAAGCAGTAAAGGAAGTTTTATCATCAGGAAGCTGGTGGCGTAATACAGGAACACAGGTAAAATTATTTGAAAATGAATTTGCACAATACCACGGCTGTAAAGGTGGTTTTACAGTTGCCAATGGTACGGTTGCTTTGGAAATTGCCTTAAAATCTTTAGGAATTGGTGAAGGCGATGAAGTAATTGTTCCCGATTTTACCTTTTATTCAACAGTGTCTGCTGTATTAGCAGTAAGAGCCATCCCGGTATTGGTAGATGTAAAAGAAGATACTTTTTGTATCGATCCGGAAAAGATAGAAAAGGCAGTAACCGATAAAACAAAAGCTGTAATTCCGGTACATATGGCAGGGCAAATAGCGGATATGGATGCAATTAATGAAATTGCAAAAAAACATAATCTTTTTGTGATAGAGGATTCTGCACATGCACATGGCGCAATGATGAAAGAAAAAAGTGCAGGTTCCTTTGGCACAATGAGTACCTTTAGTTTTCAAAATGCTAAACTTATTACTGCCGGAGAGGGTGGCATCATACTAAGTAATGATGAAAAGCTGCTTAATCATGTACTGCTTGAAGCCAATTGTGGAAGAGCTGAGGGAGATACGACCTATCAGCATGTTTTGATAGGAGGCAATGCAAGATTGTCGGAAGTACAAGGGGCAATATTAAGAGTACAGCTTTCAAGACTGTCTGAGCAAATCGAATTGAGAGAAAAGAATTATAAATATTTAGCAGAAGGCTTAAAAGATATTCCAGGAATTGTTTTGCAGGAAACAAATGAAGCTATGACGGTTCATCCTCATTATATGGTAATGTTTTATTATGATAAAAACGCTTTTGGCGGAGCATCCAGAGCAGAATTTGTTGAATATTTAAAGAATGCCGGAATACCCGTAAACCGCTCCTATGAATGTATCCATAAGCTCCCTGTATTCAAAACACTGCCTCTAGAAGCATGGAGAATGGATGGAGCTTGTGCTAATTCCCAACGCATTAGCGATGAGGTTGTCTGCCTTAGCCATAATATACTCTTGGGAGACGAAGCACTGATAAATAGCATTATAGATGTAATTCGCAAATTTAATTCATAAATTTATAGAATCAGGGCTAATATTATTATGAAAGAATTAAAAGTTAATTTAAAAGAATATTCTTATCCCATTGTTATAACAGAAGATTTTTCATTAATTTCGAAGTATGCTCATAATAAGAATAAATGTGTAATTGTTGCAGACAGAAATGTGGAAATGCTGCACATAGTTGAGCTTAAAGAAGCTGTAAACAAACATTTTAAAGAAGTGTTTGTTTATGCTGTTGAGCCGGGTGAAAAAAGTAAATCCTTAGATATGACACAGAGATTATATACATTTTTTATCGAACATAAAATTTGCAGACATGATGTGGTTATGAGTTTTGGCGGCGGAGTTATTGGTGATCTTGCAGGATTTGCAGCGGCCACTTATATGAGAGGCATACAGTTAATTCATGTTCCAACCTCTTTACTGGCACAGGTAGACAGCAGTATCGGCGGAAAAACTGCTGTAAATCTAAACCAAACAAAAAATATAATAGGAGCATTTTATCAACCAACTCTTGTATATTCAAATTACAAAGTACTTAAAACGTTACCAAAAGAAGAAGTGAAGAACGCAACGGTGGAAATACTAGTTCATGCAATAATTAAGGATGCAGAGTTATTCCGCTACATAGAAGACAATCTGGATAAGATTTTAAATCTTGAACCTGATATTATGGAAGTACTCATTGCATGGAACTGTGATATCAAAAAAAGTGTAATTGAACGGGATGAGAAGGATTTGGGTGAACGTGCAATTTTAAATTTCGGACATACCTTCGGCCATGCTATTGAGAGTGCCATGGATTACAAATATAAACATGGCGAGTGCGTTGCTTTAGGTATTATGGGAGCATGTTATATTTCAGAAAAACTTGGTTTATGTGAAGGTTCTTTAACAATAAGAATAAAGAATATTCTCAAACGGATAGGTGTATTGAATAATATACAGGATTGTGACCAAGAGAGAGTGTATTATTTTCTGCTACATGATAAAAAGGTGAACTGTGGAAATATTAATTTTGTGCTACCAATTCAAATCGGAGAAGTTGTTAAACATGAAATAAAAGATTTATCACTTATAACGGATGTTTTTGAAAAACTGAAAAATCAGAAATGGTAAATTAAATATGTGGTGACTAGGAATGTGAATTTGATAGATTCACATTCTTTTTTTGAGAAAATTTTAACATTAAGGAGAATTTAAGTGTATACTAAGGAAGATTATATATGGGATACGTTTGGCAATTTGATAAAACTGTTTTCAGCAAATAAAAATAGGGTATCCTAAGTATGGGAAAATAGTAGAATCCTATTGAAAGGTGTGAAATGAATGTCATTTAAAAATCCGGATAAGTTGAAGAAAAAGAAGAATAAAGTTTGGAAGGATACCAGAGCTCCTAAGTTATCCAAAAAAATTAAAGCAAAGAAACCTAAGGCTAAAAAATAATAAGATAATTTATTAAGGACGGGACACATGATTGAATTAGGGAAAAGCCAGAAACTGCAAATAGTTAGAAATACCCAGATTGGGGTATATATGAACACCAAAAGTGATAAAAGTAAGGATGACATCCTATTACCAAAAAATCAGGTGCCACAAGATGTTGAAGTGGGCGATGAAATAGAGGTATTCGTTTATAAGGATTCTGAAGACAGAATGATATGTACAATGAAAAAACCAAAGATTACACTTGGTGAACTGGCTGTTTTACAAGTAATACAAACTACAAATATAGGCGCTTTTCTGGATTGGGGATTGGATAAAGACTTGTTTTTACCTTTCAGAGAACAGGTGGGGAATGTTAAAACAGGTGATTCATATTTAGTTGCATTGTATATAGATAGCAGCAACAGATTATGTGCAACTATGAATATATATAATCTGTTAAGCAGCGAATCACCATATAAAGAAAATGATAGAGTTAATGGAACCGTCTATAGTATTAGTAAAGAGTTAGGGGCTTTTGTGGCTGTAGACAACAAGTATCAAGGTCTGATTCCAAATAAGGAATTGTACGGTAATTATAAAGAGGGCGACAGCGTTAATGTACGAATTAAAAAGGTAAGGCAGGATGGAAAGTTGGAATTGAGCCTTAGAAATGAGGCGTATAACGAAATAGAGAGTGATTCTCAAAAAATCATGGATATGTTTAAATTAAGTGGCGGAGCTATTCCTCTCAATGACAAAAGCTCTCCTGAAGCTATAAAAGCTGAACTGAACATGAGTAAAGCAGCTTTCAAAAGAGCTGTAGGAAGGCTATTAAAAGAGGGCGCCATTAAAATAACAGATAAAGGTATTGAAAGGATGTGGTGATTTTATGTAAAGCTAGTCATAGACAATCTACATATGATATACTACCTGTGACAGTTATATCACTTCGAATAATTTATTTATACTAATCAATTTTAGCATATTGGGGTAATGATATGAGGAACAGTCTAAGGTATCCTTTTTATAGAAACTTGAGTTTGAAGAAAAAATTGTTATTTTCATATATCCTTTTAATTGTAATTCCCCTGGTAATTCTGGGATTTTACTCATATTATTACTTTTCTAATACTTTATATGAAAAAGTTGTTATAAGTTCACAGGAGAGCAATGCACAGATAGTAAAGAATATCGATAATTTCTTAACAAGTTTGTCAAAAATATCTGAATTTCCCAGTTTAGATGATACAGTTAGCAGCATTCTTCGAAAGGATTATAGTAAATCTGAAAACAAATTCGTTGAAATTTTAAATGATGTTGAAGCTGCTAATGCATCCCTTTATAAGGGTGTATTCTATATGAATGAATACATAGGTTCTGTTACAGTTGTTCCAAACAATATTGATTATGTTTTTAATGTAAGCATAATACCTAAATATACAATTAGCTATCCGGATAAGTCACAGAAATGGTATCAGAATATTTTAAAAGCTGAGGCAAAAGCTGTAATATTTGGTATCCACAGGGATTTTCTTCAGTCAGATGGTGAATATGTTATATCTGTGGGAAGAAGCATTGTAGACCCGTTCACTAACAAAAGCTACGGAGTAACGGTTTTAAACGTAAAGGCCGACAGAATTATGACACTGTGGAAAGACATTTCACTTACACCCGAAAGTAAATTTGCAGTAATTGATAACAAAAATAATATAATCTACGGCAGCGGAATAGGAGTCTCAGGGGAAAATATCAGCACTATACCCGGGTTTTCTAAAGTCATTAACCAAGATGGCTCCACTGAAACAACAATCGACGGTGAGGATGTTTATTTAAATATTGCTACATCTGAATTATACCAATGGAGAGTGGTCAGTATAACTCCAAAGGATGAATTGTTTAGTGAGATATATAATATCAGGGATATAACTGTACTTCTCTGTATCGTGCTGATATTACTGGCTTTGAGCGTATCTACTATCATTGCTACCGGTATAACAAGACCTGTATTAAAGCTTAAAAATTCCATGATATCCGTTGAAAATGGAGATTTAAATGTTACTTCATCTATTTCCGGAGGAGAAATAGGTGAGCTTAGCTCCGGATTCAACAGAATGATATCTAAAATGAGAAATTTAATTCAAAAAATATATGAACAGGAAACTGAAAAAAGAAATGCCGAAATTATTGCGCTACAATCACAAATCAGCCCGCATTTTCTTTACAACACCCTTAACACAATAAAGTGGATGGCTAAAATACAGGGTTCAACTGGTATTGTAAATGCATTAGGCTCATTAATTCAATTGTTAACCTTTGCATCCAAAAATACGGATAATCTGATAAGTATTCGGGAAGAACTGGAGCAGCTTAATTATTATTTTGATATTATGAACTTAAGGTTCAATGATAAATTCTCTGTTGAATATAAAATAGATGATGAAGCGCTGGAGTGCATGACACTAAAGTTTTTATTACAGCCAATCGTTGAGAATGCCATTATACACGGATTTGAAGATTTATCCGGTAATGGAATCATTAATATTACCATTGTTAGAAATGACGACAGAATCATCTATGATGTAATTGATAACGGTAAAGGTATTGACCGGGAAACCGTAAGGAAAATACTTTATAGCGAAGAGTACAGTTCAAAAAAGAAGTTTAGCAAAATCGGACTATATAATGTAAACAAAAGGATAAAGCTAGAGTTCGGGGAATCCTACGGTGTAGAAATACTGGCAGAGGATGGGGAAAACAGCAGGGTGCATGTTGAGATTCCGGCTATTTTAATAACAGGGGAGGAGAAAAATGAAGATTCTGATTGCTGATGACGAAATGCTTGTAAGAGCAGGACTTAAGTCTTCAATTAATTGGGAAAAAGAAAACATTGTTATTGTCGGTGAAGCAGATAATGGCGAAAAAACATTAAACATGGTGGCTGAGCTAAAACCTGATATATTGCTGTTGGATATTAATATGCCAATAATGGATGGAATAGAGGTTTTAAAAGAACTAAAGAAGAGGAAAGAGGAGTGTAAAGTTATAGTTCTAAGCTGCCATGACGAATTTGAGTATGTAAAAGACGCTATGCGGTATGGTGCTCTGGACTACATACTAAAACATAAAATTGAGCCTGAAAGTATTATTGATATATTAAAAGAAGTCAAACAAACAATTGAAGCTGAGCGTAAAGAAAACGATACGGAATATATTGGGATAAGGCCTGCAAAAGAGCTGATATACGAAAAGAATGAATTTTTATGTAAATTATTAAAAGGTTATCAGTTTAAGGATTATGAGTTAACAAGATATTTAAATACGCTAGGGTTAAAACTCAGTAACAAAAACATTATATGTATCCTATTTGAAGTGGACAACTATAAAGAAGTTTTAAACAGGTATAACAGCTACGAGAAGGAACTTCTGCAAGTTTCAATTGAGAACATTTCAAAGGAATTGTTAAGCAATGTAAATGGAAGTGAATTTGTAATCAAGGATGACAATCTCTATGCTGTTTTACTTAGTAATATTCAAGAAACAAGTGAGCAAAATATCTTTCAGAATACTATTACGTTGATAAAGAGATTTCAAAATACTTTTAAGAAATATTTAAATGTAGAGTTAACCTTTGCTGCCAGTGAAATGTACAATGACTTGAACAATACCGGAATAGCTTTTGAGAAGGCACTTCTGTCCCTAACTCAAAAATTCTTGTTTCCTGATAATTACTACTTTTTTGTAAACAATATAGATTTCAGAACTCCCTTTTGTGTAAATTCACTTGTCAGTTCCGACGAAATATTGGGAGAGAACATCAGCTTTGAAGGTGCTTTAGATTATTTGATTAGTGCTTTAGAAGGATTGAAACCAAATAAATATGTAGACATAAAATCACTTAAAACATTTTTGTCAAGAATCATATATTCATTAACTAGCAAGTTTTTAGAAGATGAAAGTTCATTTGTTAATGAAGATTTATGGGAAAATATCAATGATGTAATTGGCTATCTGAAGAAGCTCAAAGAAAGGTCCGGCAGTTTATTGGCTTCATCCACAGAATTGAGTAACTATTTAGTCAGGGAGACTGTTGCATATATTAATAAAAATTATGAAAAAGATATCAGCCTTAAGCTACTGAGTGATTATCTTAATGTAAGTGAAGGTTATATCAGCAGGCTATTTAATAAAGAAATGAACATGACTGTATCCAACTATATAAATATTAAACGTGTTGAAAAGGCAAAGGAACTTTTAAGAAAAACTACGTTAAAAAATTACGAAATTGCGGAAAGAATAGGGTATAAAAACCATATGCACTATAATATCGTATTTAAAAAGTTAACAAACTGTACCCCTTCAGAATATCGTAATAAATTATTATGACAGATGAAAGGTTACATTACGTAACCTTTTTTTATATTTTTAGTTTAATGACAATTATATTAACAAAAGTACATTTTTATTAATCCAGTCTATTTCTATATACTTTTATTACCTTTTAATTTAATAACAAAATGACAAGGTTATAAATTTAACAATAAATTTTAACAGATATAATTAAATACAAGAAGAGAAAAAATCTTCTCTATAAAAAGGAGGACTAAGAATGAAAAGGTTTAGTAAGGCAATGAGTTTACTGGTTAGTTCATGTTTAGTTGTTTCTATGGGTCTATCCGGTTGTGGTTCATCAGATTCACAGCAGGCATCAGATAAGTCAGCAGCGGCTACATCATCCTCAGCTCCGGTAAAAGAAGTAACTTATAAGGTAGGTTATTTTTCAGAGCAGTATACTTCTACCTATGAGAAAGCTTGTGAAGGCATTGAAAAAGTACTTCCCGGAGTAAAAGTAGAACCTATGATGTACCCTACAGACAAAGATTACTGGGACAACCTTCCAGCTCAGGTAGCTGCAGGTACAGCTCCGGATTTAGCAGCAATGACCAATGAAAAGTATCTTGATTTCATTTCTAATGGACTTATGCTTCCTTTAAATGAATCAGTAATTGATTTATCTAAAATTCAGAAACAGGCAGTTGATGCATGGAAGATAGACGGAAAACTTTATGGTATTCCTCTTACTGCACAACCTGAAGCTTTTATAATCAATATGGATATGTGGAATAAAGCAGGTCTTAAAGAACTTCCAAAGACTCTCGATGATGTTAAGGTTGCGGCTAAAGCCCTGACAAAAGACGGTGTAAAGGGTATTTGTATACCTGACGCTGAGTTCCACTTAACACAATATGCATTAGCTTTTGGCGGTGGTTGGGGATTCGGAAAGACAATTGATACTCCTCAAAACGCTCAGGCATTACAGTACTTAATTGATATGTTTAAGGATGGAGTTGCAATCACTCCTAAACAAGCCGGTCTGAGCTGGGACGGAGAAGTATTTGCTAAAGGCAAGTGCGCAATGTCTACAGGCGGAACCTGGTATATTGCAACACTTAAAGAAATGGCTCCTGACATTAATTATAAAATGATACCATTACCAAAAGGAATGACAAACGGAAGTACATTACACTCAATTGCAATAGGCGTACTTAAGACAGCAAAGGATGCTGAAGTAGCAGCAAAAATAGCAGCATATCTCGTGAGAGATGAAGTTCAGCAGACCGTTGTAAAGGATGCGGGAGCACCACCTAGCAGTATTGCTATAAGTGACGAGTACTTTGCGAATGACCCTATAGTTAAAGATTTGAAACCTGTTCTTGCATACGCACAGCCATTTGCTTATCCGGCTGCCGGACAGAAATTTTCAGAAGCACTTATAAAAGGCTTTGATGAAGCAATATATGCTAAGGACAGCAAAAAAACCGGTGCTGATATTGTGAAAGATGTTCAGGCTCTATTCAAATAAATTAAAATTATTAAGATTTGAAAAAAAGGATAGGAGAGCTTAAGCTCTCCTGTTCTATTAAATACTATATTATCCGAGATGGAATGGAGTTGATTGTTTTGTTAAAATCAGTAAGGTCAAAATCAAGAAGTAAAAGGGAAGAGACTATTACTGCATATTTATTTCTTCTACCTGTAATACTGCTGTGGTTGATATGGTTTTTAATACCGACTATCCAATCCTTTGTTATCAGCTTTTATCAGTACAGCTTTGTTCAAGTGTCTCAGAACCATTTTGTGGGTTTCCAGAATTTTATTAGGGCCTTAACTGAAGTTGACTTTTATCAGGCGTTAAAACATACTTTGATTATTGCTTTTGTAGCAGTTCCTATTCAGAGTGTAATAGCTTTGCTATTAGCTATGGCGCTGAATTTAAATATTAAATTTAAGGGCGGTTTTCGTACTATTTTTTATACACCGTATGTAGTCTCTAGTATAGCGGTTACTACAGTGTTCATGTATTTCTTTGTAATGGGAACACCTATCACTAAATTTTTCTCTTTGTTCGGTATAGATAACACTACGTGGTACGCAGATTTTAATTTAGCTTTGCCATTTATAGTAATGATTTATGTATGGCAGCAAATTGGATTTTATATAGTTGTATTCTTAGCGGGACTACAGACAATACCCGCGGAGTTAAACGAATCAGCTAAAGTTGATGGAGCAGATTCTTTCAGAAGATTCTTTTACATAACCTTACCAATGCTGAAACCGGTAGTATTTTTGAATCTGACTTTTGGAATGATTCAAGCCCTTCAGGTATTTGATCAGGTTGCTGCTGTTGCCCAGAATCAGCCGTTGGGTTCGCCTGCCGGTGCCACAAGTACATTGGTATCATATTTCTATGTACAATCATTCAAAAACTGGGACATGGGCTATGGTAGTGCAGTTGCAATACTATTGTTTATCGTAATTTTTATAATTACTATGGTTCAGAAAAAGCTTCTTGACGATAGCGGCGAAGAGTAAGGAGAAAATAATATGAGAACATTATCAAAAACTTTGTTATATATTTTACTTGGTTTATTATCATTAATTTTTTTAATACCAATTTTTTATGCACTGTATACATCATTATTACCACTACAATACGTGGACAAAATTGTGCCGATTACTAAAATTAATTTAAATAATTATATTACTCTATTCCAGAAAACTGAGGTAGTTCAATGGTTCTTTAATACAGCCATTGTTACAGTTTTAACTGTATTAGGCAATGTTGTTTTAAACACTATGGCAGGCTATGCACTGGCAAAGTTCAATTTTCCGGGTAAAAAACTAATCTTTATGTTAGTACTTGCCAGTATGATGATCCCATTCCAATTGATAATTACACCTATGTATATTATGATTGCAAAATTACATTTACATAATACATTGACCGGACTTATTGTTCCATTTATGTACAATTGTTTGTATATATTCATGGCTAGACAATTCTTCCTTACTATTCCTAAAGAAATTGAAGAAGCAGCTACCATTGACGGACTTAACAAGGCAAAGACATTCTTTAAGATTATAGTACCGCTTTCAGGAAATATAATAACTACTATAGTAATATTGAATTTCACATCAACATGGAACTCATATCTTGTTCCTGCAACATTTATAAGTGATAAGTCGAAATATTTACTAGTTGTTGGTTTGAGAACAGTTAATGATCAGTTCTTTACCAGACCTAATCTTGTAATGGCAGGAGTAATTTTAACAACGTTACCTGTATTATTACTATTCCTCAGATATCAGAAATACTTTGTACAAGGAATTGCAACGACAGGCATAAAAGGTTGATTTCAATATATAGAGGTGAATGTAAATGAGGAAAATTTCTTTAGCACTAATAGGTGCCGGAGATAGAGGAATGCACTCTTATGCTCCGTTTGCACTAAATAAACCCCACGAAGTTGAATTTGTTGCTGTAGCTGAACCGGATAATGATAAAAGAGAAGCCTTCAGAAAACAGTATGGTATAAGTGAGGATTGTTGTTTCAAAGATTATAAAGACTTCCTTGATAAACCAAAACTGGCTGACGGAGTCTTGATTTGCACCCAGGACAGAATGCATCTTGAACCGGCAATGATGGCACTGGAAAAAGGTTATCACGTTATGCTTGAAAAGCCTATGTCCGTATATCCTGCCGAATGTATTAAAATTGGGAACTGTGCTGAAAAGTATAATAAAATATTGTTGATTTGTCATGTGTTAAGATACACCCCGTTCTTTTCAACAATAAAGGAACTACTGGATGAAGGTAGCATTGGTAAGCTTATTTCCATTCAACATAATGAAAATGTAGGTTATTGGCATCAGGCTCACAGTTACGTAAGAGGTAACTGGCGCAAAGCTGAAGAATCCAGCCCCATGATTCTGGCAAAATCATGCCATGATATGGACATTCTTCTGTGGTTAGCCGGAGCCGACTGCGTTAGGCTGTCTTCTTTCGGAGCACTTACTCACTTCAAGGAAGAAAACGCTCCTGAAGGCTCGCCGGAAAGATGTCTGGAAGGATGTCCTTTTGAAAAGGAATGTCCATACTATGCTCCTAAAATCTATCTTACAGAAAAAACAGATTGGCCTACATCTGTTATTTCCACTGACCTAAGTGTAGAAGGCAGGCTAAAAGCATTAGAGGACGGACCCTACGGAAGATGTGTTTACCACTGCGATAATGATGTGGTAGATCATCAGGTAGTCAACATGGAGTTTGAAAATGGCACTACCGCTGTATTTACAATGTGTGCATTTTCAAATGAAATGGGCAGAACTATAAAGCTCATGGGAACAAAAGGTGAGATAAGAGGTCATATGGAGAAGAACCAGATAGAAGTAATTGAGTTTGGAACTTCAAAAAAAGTAACTATTGACCTTAATATCGGTGTGGATATACATGGACATGGTGGCGGTGATGAAAGGCTTATGAGTGATTTTATTAATTTAATAAGAGAAGATAATAATAATGGTCTTACTTCCGCTAAAAACTCCGTTCAGAGCCATTTAATGTCTTTCGCTGCGGAAAAATCGCGAATTGAAGGTACTGTAATTAATTTAAAAGAGTATATGCAACAACTTAAATAATGTAATCCTCCAATTGACGTTAAAATTTCAATTGGAGGATTTTTTATTGATATCATTAACCATTCTTTATATCTATCCTAAGCCTTTCATATTTCATCTAAATCCCAACACATTCCCAAAACCGGATGTACCTATATGCATATCTCGACATAATTAGATAAAATTATTCCAAAATTGCAACAATACCATAAACAAAAAAGGAATATTGGCAAGTAGACTAAAAAAAGTTTATGATATAAACTTAATTCATGATAAGCGCACTGATGATTAAAATTAAAGTATTTTAGGAGTGTGCAATATGAAAAATCAATCTCAGATAAGAACTATGGAGATTATATCGTTACTATTAGGTAATTCTGACTATATTTCTGTAAAAGATATCGCACAAAAGCTAAATGTTTCAGCTCGGACAATAAGAAGTGATATAGAAAAATTGGATGATCATATTAATGAATGCTTTAACTCAGATGAATTATACATTGAAAGAAAAAGCGGTTCCGGAATAAGATTGAAATCTAAGTCACCTGATTTTAACTTTAACGAGCTGGACATAAACAGTTTAGCAACTGACAAAATACAGACGGATAATAGTACAAGACGATTGGAAATAATGAATATGATGATTAATTCAAATGAGGAGTTAACTACGCAATTTCTGGCCGACCAGTACTATGTAAGTAAGAGCACAATTCTGAAAGATTTGGATTGGATTAACAGATGGTTAAAACAATATAATCTGGAGGTTGAAAAAAAGCAGAATAAGGGTGTATATATCTTAGGCAGTGAAAAGGATATCAGAAACGCAATTGTTGCTGTATTGAAATTGGGTAACATAAACTCTAAAAAGCCTGACTCTAAAATAAAAAATATAGAAATAAAACAAAATAGTAATAAATATAACGAAATTGTAAAGATATATCCTAAAATTAATATCGACGAAATTGGTAACATAATTCACAATGCCGAGAAAGAATTTGCATTTTTTATGCCGGAGGAACATTACAATTCAATGTTTACCCATTTAGTAATAAGTATCGGCAGATTACTCAAGGGAATAAAAGTTGACGATGAGAGCGAGTTAATTGAAGGTCAGTGTAATGATATTGAAACCCAGGTAGCAAGATACATTGTATCCAGATTAGAAGAGGAATTTAAAATATCAATTCCTCAGGCTGAATTTGCATATATATGTATGCATTTAATGGGATTGAATATTTATAGCGGTACAGACAGAATGAATATTGACGATGCTCTGTTAAATATCCCCAGCAATGTTAAGACCTTAGTTTATGAAATAGTAAGGTATGTAGGAAACATCTTAAATATGGATTTTACAGACGACAAGGTATTATTTTTAGGACTAATGTTTTATTTGAAAACATCAATTTTCAGACTTAAGAATAACGCTAATAAAGGTTTTTCGCAGGATATAAACGTAGACGATGTCTTGCAAGAGATATATATGGCTGTATGGACTACCGATACACTTTATAAAAAATATGCAAGTGTTACAGCTAGTATTTCCAGTGAAGAGATATTAGAGGTTGCCCGGTATTTTTTAGTTGCCATAGAAAGAAAGTGGCGCAAAAATAAAGCAATTATTGTGTCTGATACAAGCCTACAAGCAGCAATAGAAATTAGGAATCAGTTAACAAAGTATATTCCTAATATACAGGTCGTAGATATTTGCTCATATTATCAATTGAATTTAAGAAATCATGATAATTATAAATTTATTATTTCTACCATGCCACTGAGCTATAAAAATAAACCTGTAATGCAGGTGCCTGTGAAACTTGATAATGACAACATAAATGAAATAAAAAGGTTTGTAAATAGCTATATATTGAAGAACTCAAAAAGAACTGATAATAATGTAAACGTATTAACTTTAAAAGTTGAAGACTCAGCACAGACTATTGAAGATCTGCTTCTAACTATAGAACGGTTAATTGATGAAGGTAGTGTGGATGAACCTAAAAAAATTAAAAGTCTGGCCAGAAATTGTTTTTCTGATGATAAGAATAGATTACATATAAAAGGTAATATGTATGTGAAAGTTGTAGAGGGAGATTTAAAACAGTCAATTATCATTAATTGCAGCATTAACTCAAATTTATTAGTTGATGATATTCTTGTAAAAAATGTTAACATTTGCTTTGTTACTGACAATAATATGTCAGCTTATGGAGAAGTTATGGAAAAGTTTTTATTATTTAAGGAATAGGGTTGTTAAAAAATGAATATGGCTTTAAATGCAGACAGAAGTCCTAAGGGAGGGAATGCAATGAAAGGAATAGGAACAGGAGGAGGAAAAGCTTTTGCAGAGATTTATATAGTAAATAATGATAGTGTAGAAATAAACAAATACATCATTAATAATATTGAAGCTGAATGCAAAAGAATAGATAACGCAAGAGAAATTGCAAAAGAACAGATAAAAGCAGTAATGGAAAGCAACGCTAAATGCCAAGGGGACGATAACGTAGGGATTTTAGACTATCAACTCTTATTTCTGGAAGATGAATCCTTCTTTGATGACATAAAAAGATATATAAGGGACCAACATATAAACTGTGAATATGCTCTGCATGAATGTGTAAATAATTTTATTAGAGATTTCGAAGCAATAGAGAATGATTATCTAAAAGAAAGAACCTCAGATATCTATGATATGGAAAAAAGAGTACAAATGGTACTTGCGGAAAAGCCTTTACAGGATATCTCATGCATGGATGGCGAATGTATAATTGCTACCGATGAAATGCTTCCATCGCAGGTTATGAGCATGGATAGAAATAATATTAAGGGAATTTTAATGGAATATGGTGGTAAGACCTCTCATAGCGTAATTATTGCCCGTTCTATGGGAATACCGTGTATAGTCGGCTTAAAGGATATTAAGAAATTGGTTACCAATGGGGAAAAAGTAATTATTGATGGAAATACCGGTGAAGTAAACATAAATCCAAATATAAATGACATTTCAGATTATCAACAGTATCAAGACAACAAACATTTAAAAAATGTAGAGCTTAAAAAATTCATAGACAGAGATACCAGAACTCAGGATGGCGTTACTATGAAAATTTTAGCAAATATTTCTTCAGAAAATGATATTAAACTTATGTTAGAAAACGGCGGCGAAGGGATAGGATTGTTTAGAACAGAATTTATTTACATAAACAGTAAAACACTCCCGACGGAAGAAGCCCAATATAGAATATATTCAGATATAGCTCAGAGGAATAAGGACAAGCTATTTATAATCAGGACATTAGATATCGGTGGAGATAAGTCCATTGACTATTTAAATATCAAAAAAGAAGAAAACCCGTTTCTGGGATTCAGAGCTATAAGATATTGTTTGAAAAATCCACATATTTTTAAGTCCCAGATTTCCGCAATATTAAGGGCCAGCACTTTTGGAAATATAAAATTTATGATTCCCATGATAGCTACATTAATGGAGTTAAGAAGTGCAAAAGAAATGATTGACGAGGTTAAAAAGGACCTTGAAAACAAAGGTATCCCGTTCTGCAAGGATACACAAATTGGAATGATGATTGAAACGCCGTCAGCAGCCTTGATGGTAGACCGTTTTGCAAAGGAGGTAGACTTTTTTAGTATAGGAACCAATGACCTCACTCAGTATTTATTTGCAGCAGACCGTATGAATGAGCAGGTAGCATATTTAAATTCCAGTTTCCATCCCCAACTTTTAAAGGTAGTAAAGGATGTAGTTGATTGTGGGAAAAGGAATGGTATTGAAGTAGATATATGCGGACATGCAGGTGAAAACCCGTATCTGATTCCCATCTGGGTTGCTATGGGGGTTGATAACTTAAGTGTTAGTATTCCGTCAATTCTGGCAGTAAGACAACAGATATGCAATATTAACAAAAATGATTTGATCCCGGTTTTAGAAAAAGTTTTATCTTTTGATGATGCTTATGAAGTAGAAGAATATCTTAAAACGAAGTTTCAATTTTAATTTCTATTTTAATTAAATACACAATAGGAGAGTATAAAATGATTTCAATTAATGTTAAAGTTATGAATCAGCTGGGTATACATGCTAGAACAGCGGCTAAACTTGTAAGGACTGCGGCAGCTTTTAAAAGCTCAATTAATGCAGTAAAGGATGGTAAGCTTTATGATTTAAAAAATGTAAGAGGTGCAATCACATTAAACGGCAAATTCGGAGATGAACTCACTATCCAGATTGATGGAATTGACGAAGCTGAGGCCTCTGAAAGTATTAATCAACTTTTCTTAGGTGGACTTGGTGAAAGTTAACATAACTACATTAATAAAGGAGTAGTATTATGGATATATTACAAACCTCTATGTCTATTATTGCAGGTGCCGGTGACGCAAAAAGCTGTGCAATGGAAGCCATATACCTTGCTAGAGAAGGAAAGTATGAAGAAGCACGTATAAGCCTTGAAAAGGCTAAAGAAGCCTTGAGGGACACTCACAGTATACAAACCGATTTAATTACTAAAGAAATGCAGGGTGAAAAAATGGAATTAGCACTGATAATGGTCCATGCACAGGACCATCTCATGGGTGCTGTATTAATTAAGGATTTAGCTACGGAGATTGTCACAATGTATGAGAAATTTTCAAAATAATTAATCAAAAGGAGAGGAGGATAAAAATGGTTAAAATCACTTTGGTGTGTTCGGCTGGAATGTCAACAAGTATGCTTATGGAGAGGATGAAAGAAGCAGCAAAGGCTAAAGGAATTGAGGTTCAGATGCAGGCTCTGGCAGAGGGAGAAATAAAAAATAATCTGGGTGATACAGATATTTTGTTATTGGGCCCTCAGGTAAGGTACATGATATCCGGAATGCGAGCAGAATATGCTAACAAAATTTCTGTTATAGAAGTAATAAATATGTCTGATTATGGACTTATGAATGGTGAAAAGGTACTTAATGATGCTCTTGTGCTTTATAGCAAAAAATAAATATAAGGAGTTGATATGTAAAATGAGTAGCAAAAAACATAACGTTCAAGGCTTTTTCGAAGAAAAATTTATGCCTATTGCTGCAAAAATAGGAAATCAGAAGCACCTCATAGCACTGAGAGATGGAATTATGTTTACTATGCCACTTCTCATTATAGGTTCACTTTTTCTAATCTTAGCAGAGTTACCTATTGATGCATACCAGAATTTTATGGCTTCAGTATTTGGCGCAAATTGGCAGGCTTTTGAGGGTGTTGCCCTGAATGGAACAATGGGAATTATATCACTTATTGCAGTCTTTGGTATTGCTTATTCCCTAGCCGGAAGCTATGAAGTTGATGGGAAGCCAATTGATGGTATTCCTGCGGGTGTATTATCTGTGGCAGCATTTTTCATTGTTAATATAGTAAGTGTTTTTGGCACAGGAGACGATGCAGTTGAAGCATGGGGAACATCTGTATTTACATCTGAGTATTTATTTCTTGCAATAGTTGTATCATTAAGTGTAGCAGAAATATATAGATTTCTGCTGCAGAAGAAATTTGTTATAACAATGCCAAAATCCGTTCCTCCAACAGTATCACGTTCTTTTACCGCACTTGTACCGGGTTTTGTAATAGTAGTTTTCTTTATGCTGGTTAGGTTAGGATTTTCTTTTACAGGATGGTCAGATCTAGCAACATTTGTACAAAGCGTATTAAAAAAGCCGATAGAGTTAGCAGGCTCATCTTACATAGGAACAGTATTTGCATGTTTATTTGAACATACCCTTTGGTCTTTTGGTATTCACGGTTCTTCAATTATGACGGCAGTTATGGAGCCAATCTGGATTTCTAATGCCGGTGCAAACCTGGAGGCTTTTAAAGCTGGAGCAGAGCAACTCCCAAACATTGTTACATATTCCTTCTATGAAAATGGAGTATGGATGGGTGGTTCAGGTGCAACTTTAGCAGTTGTTGTTTATATGTTGGTGTTTGCTAAATCAAAGCTGGTAAAGCAGATTGGACGTTTGGCAATTGTTCCGGGTATATTTAACATTAATGAGCCGGTTGTATTCGGATTGCCGGTTGTGTTAAATCCATTCCTTATGATTCCGTACATATTAGCACCTATTGCGGTAACTACTGTTTCATATTTCGGTACTTTAATCGGTATATTCCCGTACACTACAGGAGTTATTATACCTTGGACTACTCCATATTTTATAAGCGGTTACTTGATGACAGGCGGAAATGTTATGGGTGTGGTTGCCCAAGTAGTATTATTTGCAGTAGCATTTATAATTTGGCTTCCGTTTATAAGAATTTGGGACAAGAAGAATTATATTTCTGAAAATCAGATTGAAGAGCCTGTAACAGCTGCTGTTCAATAATAACACAATCTAACTATATTTTTTCACAATTACCTCTGTAATATCTGTACTATGTTCGAATGCAGATATTACGGAGGCTAAAATTTAATAAATGGGGGAAAGAGTATGAAATCATTAAAACAGGCATTTACAAATTTCAGACTTCGTAGATTGGTAGCATTCATAATTGACATGGGTATCATGGCGGTACTCTTGACCTTATTGTATAAATTATTTGAGTTACCGAATTTTCCAGTGGTAATGGCAGCAATGGCAGAAGCGAATAGTAAGATAAATACTCCGGAGTGGCAGTCTCTCGTAAATAGCTCAACAGCTATCTTCAACATGGTTTTTATACAATCATTGCTTATATATTTCGGTTATGAAACTGTTACTCAAATATTATTTAAGGGATCAACAATCGGAAAGTTAATTATGGGGCTGCGCATAGTTTCTCAAAATAGTAATCGTGGAGTGGTATTCCATTATTTATTTATGACGGTGAGAAGCTTTATAAAAATAATTTTAATATATTTATTGCAGGGAATTCCATTTATTATCTCTATATTAAGCATATTTGCAAATTATCAATCAAAGGCTGGCTATGATTATATTGTTAAGACGGTTGTTGTTGAAAAGTTAAAGGGAAAAGATGTTGAGGAAGAAAAGAATAAATTAATTAAGAGGGATATGATTGCAGATGCCTGATAAATTAGGAATAGGAATAGATGGTGGCGGAACTAAAACCAAAGTTTTAGTAAAAAAGTCTTTGACCGGGGATGTACTTTTTGAAAAAAAATATCCATCGACTAATTATAACAACATCGGAGTAGATGGGTTAGAACAGGTTTTAAAAACAATATACACTGAACTGGCTGAGAAATTCGGTAAAGAACAACTTGTAAATGCATCTCTGGCAATGGGAGCAGCGGGTATAGACAGACCACAGGATGCAGCAGTATATCGTGAAGCTTTAAAAATCGGTGGTTTTGATTGTAGTTTTGAAGTATTCAATGATGCATATATCGCTTTAATAGGTGGTAATGGCGGAAGAAATGGTGCACTTTTAATTACGGGTACGGGTTCAATCGCTATAGGCATTTCTTCTGAAGGAAAAGAGGTAAGAACCGGTGGCTGGGGTTATATGACCAGTGATGACGGAAGTGGCTATAAGCTTGGAATAAAGGCTGTCTCAGCAATAATGGATCATTATGACGGAATTATTGAACATACATCATTAACCGATAGAGTACTAAATTATTATGGAATAAATTCTCCGGAAGATTTTATGGATTTGATATATATAGATAAAGATTTTAGCATAGACAAAATTGCTGCAATAGCTCCTATTGTACAGGAAGAAGCTGAAAGAGGGGATGCGGCTGCTTTGGATATTCTCAATAGAGAAATAGAAAGATTAGTTGCAATGATTACAGCTCTGTCAAAAAAAATGAAAACAGGTGAGTTCAGACTATGCCTTGCTGGAAGCTTAATGTTAAAGTCAGATATTTATTTGAGGTTATTTAAGGAAAGTATGAATAGAAGCTTACCCGGTATTGAAATATGTAAACCGCTGGATGAGCCGGCTTATGGAGCATTAATTATTGCATTGGGGAGGGAAGAATAAATGAGTAAGGCATTAAAGATAGCTGTAATTGGTGGTGGCAGTAGCTATACTCCTGAATTAGTGGAAGGAATTCTAAAGAGAAAAGATGAATTACCAGTGTCGGAATTATGGCTTGTAGATATAGAAGAGGGAAAACAAAAGCTCGATATCATTGAAGCTCTCACCAAGAGAATGGTTAAGAAAAGTGGCCTGGATATAAGAGTATTTACAACCCTGAATAGAAGAGAAGCAATACATAACGCAGATTTTGTTATAACACAATTCAGAGTTGGAGGGCTAAAGGCCAGAGAAAAAGATGAGCTTATTCCATTAAAATACGATGTAATAGGTCAGGAGACAACGGGCCCCGGGGGCTTTGCTAAAGCAATGCGAACAATTCCAGTAATTTTGGATATTTGCAGTGAAATTGAGGAGTTGGCACCGGAGGCATGGCTTGTAAATTTTACAAACCCGGCAGGAATCATAACAGAGGCAGTAAAGACACATTCAAATGTTAAAGTTTTTGGACTTTGCAATGTTCCTCTTGGTACTAAAATGGATATTGCAAAACTTTTAAAGGTGGATTCAAAGCGTATAAGAGTGGACTTTGTAGGACTTAATCATATGAATTTCATTACAAATGTTTATTTGGACGGGTATAGTATTTTAGATGAAATAATAGAAAAATATAGTGCTCCTGAATACCATGAACAAGTAGAAGCCATATCTGATATAGTTTGGGATATTGATTTCATAAAAAGCTTAGGTATGCTTACAAGCCCGTATCACAGATATTATTATATTACAAAGACAATGCTTGAGGAGGAAAAAGAGAGCGTCAGAACTAACGGTTCCCGGGCAATGCAGGTACAAAGACTGGAAAAGAGCCTGTTCGAGCTATATAAGGATGAAGATTTAAATGTAAAGCCTAAAGAGCTTGAAGGCAGGGGTGGGGCATACTATTCCGACGCAGCTATTTCACTGATTAGTGCAATACACAATGACAAAAATGAAATACATACTATTAATGTATTAAATAACGGAACAATAACGAATGTCCCTTCAGATGCAATAATTGAAGCAAATTGTATTGTTGGAAGAAATGGAGCTGAGCCAATTCATATAGGTGCTGCCGATACAAAAATAGCCGGCCTCATAAACTATGTGAAGTCATATGAAAAATTAACTATTAAGGCGGCTGTTTCCGGGAGTTATTATGATGCACTTATGGCTATAAATGCAAATCCTCTTGTTAATGAATATTCAGATGCCAAAGCCATACTTGATGAATTGTTAATTGCTCATAAACCCTATCTGGACTATGTAAAAAAGTAAATTTGAGAGGCTATTTACTATGAGAGAAATCGGTGTAAGTGTATATAGTGATTTTTGCTCAATGGAATATATAACCATATACCTTTCAAAGGCCAGCAGACTAGGGTTTAAAAAGGTATTCACCTCACTGATACTAGAGAATCATGGTTTCGAAACTTTAAATAAAATGGAGTACCATCAGTTAAAAGAACTTTATAATATATGCCATAAACTTGGTTTACATATAACTGCTGATATAAATCGTGAAGTTTTTGAGGTATCAGGTTGCAGTTTGAATAAATTAAAACCGTTGCGGGACATGTGTATAGAAAGACTTCGTATTGATGATGGATTTTCAAATGCTGAAATATGTACACTCACAAACAATGACTTTGGGATAAAGATAGAATTAAGTGCTGCTTCGGCAGGAAAAAAAGGCGATTATACTTATGATGAAACCAAAGAACTGTTAGAATTAATAAAAAAAGAAGGTACTTTGAAAAGCTTAACAGCATGTCACAACTTTTATCCCCTGACAGGTACCGGGATAGATATTTCAGAAATACGGGATGTTAACAAATTATTCAAATCCTATGATATACCACTGGGCGGTTTTGTGGCTTCACAATTCTCACCGAAGCACCTGCATAAAAATGGTAATGGAGTTCCAACGGTTGAAAAACATAGATATTTGCCTCCGCATATAGCAATGCAAGAGCTTTTTGCAGAAGGATTTGACTATGTATTGATTGGTGATTCCATGGCACATGACAGTGAACTTGAAACAATGGCTAAGTGTGCAAAAAGTTCCACAATAGAGATTCCTGTAGTTTTTAATCAATATATTAGCGATTCAATAAAAGAGAAAATATTGAATATGGAGTTAAAATCACGGATAGATCAACCGGCAGAAGTAATTAGAGCGTCAGATAGCAGGGGGTTGGAAGTGGCTCCAATATACTGTGCCAACCGTTCAAAATACACAGTAACAATCTGCAACTCTAATGCATCTCACTATATGGGTGAGCTTCAGATTTCTCTTACCGATATAGGGCCATCAATAGAACATAATGTACTGGGTTTTGTTCATCAGGATGCTATTGGACTATTAGAAAGTATTAAATACGGTCGTAATAAATTTAAACTGGTTAAATATTAACATAAGGCAACATTAACTAAGGAGATGTGACAATATGAAAATAGTAGTCAATTCTGCACTTATGGGGGAACAAATTATCAGTGCTCTTACTTCATATAAGGAAGACAACGTGAAGTATGAGTTTATTTCAAAGATTGGAATGAAGATAGAATTTGAAGTCACTGAAATGGAAAAGACAGCTGCTATTGATTTAACTAAAAAAATCATTAGGAGTCAGGATTTCGGAAGTGCACTGTACTTTCAGGTTACCACATTATAATGTCTAAATAATAAATATTTATTGAGGGAGGAGCTGCTATGGCAATAAAAAAGAGTGCGGTTATTCTTGCTGCCGGAACAGGTAGTAAAATGTTCCCTTTTAATACCGTAAGATCAAAGACAACTATAAAAATTGCGGGAATACCTTTAATAAGATATAATGCCGAAAAGCTTGCAAAAATGGGGTGTGAAGATATTGTAGTAGTAACCTCTGCTTTGTACCAAAGAGAAATAGAAGCTTGCTTATCACCTCTTGAAAATATAAATATAGTTTGTATGAATGAAAATTGTGGCAGTGCTGACAGCCTTGTTTTTGGAGCAAATCTGTGCACAAATGATAACATTTTAGTACTTTATGGTGACACAATAGTTGACGAAAGCGATCTCGAAAGACTTTACTCGGAAGTTGAACCGGCTGCGCTGTTATACCCTTTATCAGAAACTTCAAAAAATTGGATAGGAGCAACGATTGCAGATAATAGGATAAGTGATATAGGAGCTCACTATAGGGGCAGTCTTATAACTCATCAGTTTGCAGCTTTTAATTTGGATATCGACATAATATCCCAAGTAGCAAAAACTCCGGATTATTTCCCCAATGTAAAGTGCGGGGTTGGAGTTCCAAGGGAACGTTTTGTTGAAGCCGGTCTCATAAAACCTGCACAGCAGGGCCAGATTAAGGCAATAGAAGGCCGAGGTATTTTTTTTGATATAGATAAACCATGGCACATGTTGGCAGCAAATGAACAAATGGTCAAGATGAGAACAGGTAAGTTGACTGGGAGTATACTGGCAGAAGGAGCCGGAATTTCTGAAAGGGCTATTGTCAGAGGATTTGTTCAGCTTGGTAAAAACTCTGTAATAGGTGACAATGTTCTCATAGAAGGCAATGTTATTGCAGGTGAGAATACAATTATAGACAATGGAGCAATAATCAGCGGTAGTGCAGTTATTGGAGATAATACAAAAATCAGAAACTACTGTCATATTTATGATGGAGTATCAATCGGATCAGATTGCATTTTAGATCATGGCTCTGAATTTATAGGGGGCTTAATGATGGACAAGGTATATTTATATCACTACTGTGAAATGTATGGAGCCTTGGGAAACTATGTTGATATTGGTGCAGCTACTGTATGTGGTACCTTGCGATTTGACGATGGTGACCCGCGCCAGAGGGTAAAAGGCAGGAGTGAAATTCCTTTATCCTATGGAGATGCTATATATATTGGTGATTACTGCCGTACAGGAGTTAATACTATTCTGATGCCCGGATGCAAGATAGGCTCTTACAGTGTTGTAGGGCCTGGAGTTATATTAGTTGGTGATGTTGAAGAAAACAGTCTTATACAGGTTAAGCAGGAGCTTACAATTAAAAAATGGGGTTATGAAAAATACGGATGGTAACCTGTTTTTTTGGCATATAGGAATTTATATAATTTTTTGATGTTCTAAGTATTGATATGACTAAGGTTGATCTAGTACATCAGAAAATTTTATATAGTTAAATTCCTATATGCGGGGTTTGAAAAGGGGAATTCCCTTTCCGGGTTAGAGGGGGTGCTCAGAAATGCGGAGCATTTCGTCGAAGGGGGGAGTAGCCCCCCCTAGCGAACAAGAAAATTTGCTCGCTATATATAAATGGCACCTAAAAAACTGAGCGTAGCGAATTTACTTGATAGACACTGAATTCTAAATAAAATTTCAAGTTATATATTATAGAAAATTTTTAGTTCTGAACAACTTGGGCGTTTTTTCTTATACCCAAAATCCTATGTGGTAAATTATGTAAACAATATTACAATGTGTTAGGAGCCTACTTATGAAAAATTATTTTCAGGATTTTCACAGTTACATAATTAACGTAATGGAAAAATTTTATAATACTCAAATTGATAACCTGAATGTTGCAGCTGATTTGATAACTAACAGTATTATTAATGGCGGTAAATTTTTTGTTACCGGTACGGGACATTCACACATGATAGCCGAGGAGTTCTATACAAGAGCAGGAGGTTTTGCAAATGTATATCCGATACTTCCATCTGAATTTATGCTCCATGAGCATCCACTAAAGAGTACTGCGGTTGAGAGAGTTACTGATTACGCTGCGGTCATTATGCATATTTACAAAGTTAAACAGGGAGATGTAGTGCTGATAGCCTCTAATTCAGGCAGAAACGGTATGATTGTTGAACTGGCGAAACTTGTACAGGAGAAGGGGGCAAAGGTAATAGCTCTCACAAACCCCAGAAAACCGGAAAACGAAAAATCAAGACATCCCAGCGGAAAATATCTTTATCAATATGCTGACGTTGTAATCGATAATTGTGCAGAAACAGGAGATGCCGGTTATTATGTGGAGGAGGCCAGTACTTGTATGGGCGCAGTATCAACAGTCACAGGAGCCTATGCAGCTCAGTTTATTTCAATATTACTGGCCAAAAAGCTGGCTTCAAAAGGAATAATTCCTTCAGTATTCAAAAGCTCAAATATCGATGGCGGAGATGAGTGGAACAGAGGTCTATTTGAAAAATATTACGGAGTTTAAAATTGTATATTTTTGAAAATGATATATGAATTTTTATGTATCATTTTATGAATATAAATCAATTTAAAGGAGGAAAAAGAATGAAAAGGCACTCATTCAAAAAAGCTATTATTTTAGCAGTAGTTGCGGCCATACTATTGACTTGTGCTCCTTTAGTTTCCATGGCTCAGTCCTTTGATGATGTAAGCAAGGGATTTTGGGCAGGTGAGGCTATTAAAAAATGGAGTGATGCACAGGTACTGACAGGGTCAAATGGAAAGTTCAGGCCAAACGACCAAATAACACGAGCAGAATTTGCAGCAGTACTTAACAAGATAATGAAGTATGACAAAGGGAATGCAGTATTCAGTGACGTAAAACCATCGGATTGGTTTTATAGTCATATAACTGCTGTTGCCTCAGCAGGCGTTATGAATGGATATGATGGAAAGGCCATGCCCAATGCCATTATTAAAAGGCAAGATGCAGCTATAATGATAAAAAAGGCATTCAGCATAAAAAATGCAAGTTCTAATCCTTCATTTAATGATGCTAATAAAATATCCGGTTATGCACTGGAGGCTGTTGCAGCATTATTTGAAAAGGAATTTATATCAGGGAAGCCCGGTAAATTATTTGATCCTCATGGTGGATTGACACGTGCAGAAGCAGTAAAAATCGTCTCGAATGTTATCCCTAACTATATATATAAACCCGGAACTTATACTGCATTAGAAAAGGGGAATGTAGTAGTAAATTGTCCTGGAGTTATAATTAAGGGTGTAGAGATTACAGGAGATCTGATAGTTGCTCCAAGTGTTGGAAATACCATAACACTTGTTGATGTTAAAGTATCCGGTTCAGTCATTACTTTAGGAAAAACTGTAGTAAAAGAAGAGACTACTACACCAACGGATTCTACTAACCCATCAACCCCATCGAATCCGTCAAACCCGACTAATCCCACAGAACAAGCATACTGCGATACATACGAAAATGCTCTGGTTTCTGCAAAGGTACCTCAGGAGATTAAGGATTATATAAAAATACAAAATGGTACTGAAATTATGACATATAAATTTGTAGTTAAACCATCTGTATTCCCAGTTGGAGACAATGTAACTACATCAGTATTCAGTACAAACAGAGAGTATTTGTGGATAGGAAATACCCAGGGAATAATACGCCTAAAGGTTAGTGATGGAACACAGGAAAATTTCAATGACAAGTTAAAAGAAACTGATGTGAAACTTTTAATTGACGATGGAAAAAATGGCGTATGGGCAATTACCCCTGGATATGTTACACATGTTCCAGTTCAAAAATAAATAATGGAGGGGTTATATGTTTAAGGTTAAAAATAGCGTAAGAATATTAGCCATAACAGTGGCAGCTGCAACCGTTATAACAAGTTCGGTAAATTTACCGGTATCTGCAAAGAGCTATGTCCCCGTTTCCCTTGGTGGCAGTGTGACCAAGTTTACACCTGTAACTGAGCGTGTAACGCTGCAGAAAGAAATAAACTATTTTGCCAGTGGTGACAGCAGAATCCCAACTGATGGATGGGTTACTACAAATACTGATCAAAGTGCAGGAATCACCGCAGGACTGATAGGAAGTAATGTCAAGGTAACATTGAAGTCAATAGATAACAATGGTAATGAAGTATTGTGGATAGGCACAGATAAGGGTTTAATGAGAGTTTGTATGGCCGAGCCTGATACAGACGACGTTGTACAGTATTTTAACGGGCCAAGATACCTTTTTAATGGTGACGATGTTGTAACTGCGTTAAAAGACGATGGCTCTTATGGAGTATGGGTTAAAAATGCAGCTGGGGCAGTACATATAAAAATGGTACCAAGATCATTAACAGAAAAAGATGCAGTATATCAACAGATGGGCCCTGTTACCGATATCAGGGGGGCAATAAATGATTCTAATGTTCATCTTTATGATAATGGTAATGATACCTCTGATGGAGCACACCCGGCAGGAAGCGTACCTACTGACACAAATTCAGACCAATTAACTACTGTCAATGGACGTGTTTTTGCACAGGATTCTCCTTATTCTACAAATAATGACGGCTTATGGACAGCCCTTCGTTTTGCCGGTGATGCATACAAGTATGCATACCTGAAACAGAGTGGTATGAGCGACGCTGAGCCAATGGTAATAGAGACAAGAGAAAATGCCATGAGAATGTTGTCCAATATTCTTCTGCAGGGATATATTTCAGGACGTGGGGACGGTTTCATTACACGTCAATATCATGCTACTTACCAGCAAGAATATTTTAAAAATGGAAATCAGACAACAGACCCGGATTCTGCAAAAAGAACATACGATATAAATATGTATAAAGATCCTTTGGGATTGAATACCTTTAACGATAATATCGGTGATGTTGCTTTCTGGAAGAAGGATATCAACCCGGATGGTACTATAACACCAAATTCAAAGTCCTATATCGCACCCAGAAATAAGATTCGTGATTCTAAAACTGGTGTTTTCAATGAATTTAACGGAGTAGATTATCCTACTGACGGTATTGGCTTTAGCTGGGCAGCAGGTGGACTTATGTCGACGACTGATGGAAAATATCAGATGACACCTGATGCTATTGAAAAGCACGATGCTTATTGGAAAACCTTCTCAGGAAATTATATAGTAAAAGAAGTAGCTGCCGATAATACATATACTTTTGTTGATTCAGGAATAAGTGATAAGAGCAAAAGACCTGCCGGTGCTATCAGAATACCATACTTATATCTGCAGCTGGCATGTGATCCGGTAACCGGAATCCCTGACAACAGCTATAAGGTAGATGCGAAAGGTGTTGTATCAGGAGGGGTAACAAACGGTCCGATAATGGCCCCAAATAACGATGCTATTCCTGATGTTTCAAAGGTTCCGGCACATATGATGCCAAGAGTTGTGTTCCAGTTGGAATCTCAAATAAAGGAAGAAGTACCTGCTGTATTGGCAAAGCTTTACCGTGAAAATGATATTTATCATGGAGATAAGTTCAAGTCAGCTAAAGATAATGAAATAGTATACAAAACCGATACATCCTCTGAAGAAGTAGTGGCAGCATTTTTCTCATACTACATTGCGGACAAATTCCTCTTTGCAAGTATGGATAATATGACTGCAGATGAAACCGAAATACAAAGGCTCATGGTTCAATCCTGTATGCGCCAGATGAAAAATATAGTTCTTAATAAGGGCTATTTTATGGGAGATGAAAATGGTAGACCTACACTTTGGGCAAAATGGTATGTAACTTGGTATGCTGATAATATAAACGAAGGTGTTGGAGTCGGTTCACAGAACTTTGCTCAGGCAGTAGAAACCGAACCTTATACAGATAAAGTAGACTCATCTATAACACCAAGTGGTAAAAAACCTATTCCAAAAGATTTAACAATTGATGAAGTAAAAAATAAACAGATTACTAATAAACCTTTAACAGATGGTGTTGATAATCTGTACAGTGATGGTAGGTCTTTAGATCCAAGTTATGCCTATGAAGATGCACCTCTACAGGCAGCAGAAGTTATGATGTTTATTAGAGTGGCTCAGGAAATAGCAAAGGATTATTCCGGTATTGTTGCTGACTTAAACAGCAACCATAACCTAGGAGTTAATGTGTCTGACATTGATGCAGCATGGGAAGCAGCGTTTAAGCCTTATGATTACAGCGCAGTTGTTAGTGAAGCTGCCAAAGGCGCAGATGCTGATTTCTCGGAACTTAACGGTGTAGGTTATATTGAGATTTTAAAAACATATTTTGAACGTAAATTAACACAAAACATGGCTGATTGGGGAATGAGTACAGTTGCTGATTGGAATAACAAGACTAAAAAAGAATACTGGTTCCAAAAGGCGTGGGTACAGGATTGCTATTCTCCGTATGTAAATGGTTCAGATCAGGAACTTGCTTACCTGTCATATCTGCCTTTGCTGCTTCTTGAAAAACAGGGGACAACAAGAGGAGATGCCATTAGAGAAGGCTTTGAACAGTGGTTTGATTACATGAAAACAAGTGAAACTCCTGCATATCTCTTCCTGGCACAGGTTGCAAATCCTGATAGAACAGATATTGATCTGAATGGAGCAATGAGACAATTATATCGTTTACCGCAATACCTGTTAAGCTATCCTTCTTATCAATCAGGCAGAAATGATATCTACACACATGTTGTAGGCTCACGTAATTGGAATCTATTATACTCAAATATTGCACTGCCATTCGATGAAAGAAGTGTAATGAAAATAAATAATGACCCATTAAGCGTGGATACAAATGTAACCTTTAATGGAAATTTACTACTCAGTACCGGTTTAAATCCGGACTATACCATCAAAAATTATAATTGGGCAAATGACTACAATTTCACAGGTGGTAAAGGGTACTTATATGATTATGCGCCAACGTTTACAATGCCATACTGGTTTGGTAAATATTTTGGACTAATACAGGGAACCGCACCGGAATCAGGTATTACAAAATATACCTACGATAAAGTATTAACTGATTTTTCTGATACCGGTTCACAGGGATTCGTAAAACAGTATATAAAGTTTTTACAGGATCCTACATATACTCCAAGCAATAACTTAACTGAAATAAGCTCTATACTGACAAATGCTCAGACCTTTGTTAATAAGGATTTTACAATTAAGCCATCCATTTTCCCAACACTGGAAAATGTATCATCCTCAGTTCTTAAAAGCGATCGTAAGACTTTGTGGTTAGGCTATACGGCAGGTGGAGTTGACCGTATTAATCTTGAAAATAATGAAGTAACTTCGTACTCTGCCGCTTCTATAGGTTCGGGAAAAGTATTGCTGGTTGTTGATGATGCAGATAGTAACGGTGTATGGGTAATTACAACTGATGGTGTAACTAAAATAAAACAATGATAAACAAATTTTCCAAAAGGAGGATTATTATGTTGAAGGCTAAAAACGTAAGTAAAGTGATATCATTAACGCTGGCTACGATTATGCTATTTTCAAATTTAGCATTTGCAGCACCGTCTTCAGTTGCAGCAGCTGCCGGTTCACTAGGTACACCGTCAGGAGCTAAATATTCGCCAGTACAGCTGGATTCTGCTCCAACAAAGGAAATGGATTATTATAATACACAGACTCCGGCAGGAGTAACCTGGGTGACCGGTTCTACAGATATTAATTTTATGCCAAAGGCAGCTATAGGAGACGTTACCTGTGCTGTTAAGGATACCGATGATACATATTGGGTTGGAACTAAAAAAGGCTTGATGCGTATTAATTTTAAAGAAACTGACCAGAGAGATATTGTACAATATTTTTCAGGGCCAAGATATATGTATGGCGGAGATGACGTTGTTACCGGTGTTGCTCTGGATAATAACGGAGGAGTATGGGTAAGAAATGCAAAGGGTTCTGTCCATATCAGAATGCCTGAGAAGACAATGCAAGAAAGAACCTATGTTTATGAAAAGCTGATAAATGATATAAATGACAGACGTGGTATGGTTAGCTCCAACAACGGTTTCTCATATGATGCAGCAACTGACGAATATTATTCTTCATACGTAACAACTCAGGATAATGACGGCTTATGGACGGCTATGTATGCAATGGGAGAAATATTCAGATATCAAACCCTCAAAGCTACAGGTGCCGAAAATAAGGAAATAGCAGCAGCAAAGGCTGCAGCTGTCAGAGCTACAAAGGCGGTCCTTCTTCTGGACTTTGTTTCAGGGCGGGGAAATGGTTTCCCTTGCAGATCCTATATGCTGAAGGAAGAGGCTCCCCTTACCGGTATGTATAATAACTTTCAGACAGAAAATGGTTTCTGGTTTGAAAAAAGACTGTTAAATGAAAGTGAAGCATACCCGGATCCAATTATTGATGAAATGAAGCTTGATGGCAAAGAGCCAATAGGAATAGCAACAGTACGAATTACAAAGGATGCTATGAATAAAAAGGGATCACAGGTATTGGCCAGCTCCGACCTGTTTAATGGTCTAGGCTTAAGCCCATCTTCAATTGCTACATTTAATACTGTAAGAGATGCAGGCAATAAGCTTGGTACAGATGTTGTTTCGGGCAATGGTCAGGTTTACCCATTAATGGTTGACGGTGTTAATACAAGTCCGGCGTCAGGAAATAGTTCAGATATTGATCCTTCAAAAATCAAATTCAGATTGACAACACCGGTTTATGAAAGGATTCCTACCTTCTTCAATGATTTGTTCCCTGCTAGCGCAATTGCTGCAGATGGCTATATTGATGACTCACAGATTATATACAAAGCGGATACTTCATCTGATGAGGTTGACGGACATTATGCATTATTCCTTACTGCATACAAATACCTCTGTGATACTGCAGAAGATTCAGAACTCAAGGACATTATAGTAAAAGCTACAACAGATATGACTGACCTTATATTAAAGGATGACCATTACTATATTGTAGATGCACATGGTAAATCAACACAATGGTCAAGATGGCTTTCGGAATATTTCAATGACGGAATGGATATGATGAAAAATCAGCCTCAATGGCAGTTCAATGTAGGAGTTGATACTGAAGGAAACGACCACTTGTCATACGGTTTTGAGGATGGGCCTTTAAATGCACTTGAAGTAATGGCAGCACTTAAGACAGCGGTCTATATTGCAAAAGATGCAGACCCGGTAAAATATGCTGACAAGGTAACTACTTATGAAGCTGCCTACGACCTATGCTATGAATCCCCATATTCAGGCGGCGGAGTAAATAATGATAAAGGCTATATTAACGGCAAGGGTTACATTGATATGGCTAATGAATATTCAGAACGCAGAATCATTCGTCAGGCAACAGATGCTTACAATAATAATGATAATGTGCCCGTAACTCAATTTGAGGAGAAATTCAGAGGGAATAAAACTGCAAATGCAGTACTCCATAATGATTGGACGCAATATGTCAATTACTCCGATGAAGAGCTGGGTTGGTTCCCTGTATACTCTCTGCTGATATTGGAAACAGATCCACAGCGTAAAGCACAGATTGTTTCTGCATATGACCAATGGTATGAGAATCAGGAAGAACGAGAAGAAAATCCATTCTATACCTTCCTGTACCAACTGGCACATCCCGAAAAGACAGATGTTGATCTGAACTCAGCAGTGAGATACTTCTACCGTTCACCTCAGATCAGAAATCAATCAATGTCTGTAAGAGGTGATAGACAGGATGTATTCTTTATTGAACCTTGTGAAAGAGACAAAACTACATCTCAAACAAATTATGCACTTCCGCCTGATGAAAGAAGCATAAGTAAAAACAACTCAAATCCATTTACCAGATATCAAGGATTTACTGCCCAATCCTACAGTAATTATTCATCCGGCTCGCTGGATTGCGGAACTGTATTTACCTTATCTTACTGGTTTGGACGGTACTACGGAATGATAACAGAAAAGGCAGACGGCAAGTATTATACAAAGAAAAACCTGACTACTGAACTTACCAGCGGACAGGCAGCCAACGGCACATCTATTGATCTGGTATTAAAAGCCTCAGATAACGGAAGTCCTATTTCAAGGGTTATTGTAGATTTTTATGCTGACGGAAAATACATTGGCCGTGGAAGGACTGATGAAAATGGTGAGGCAAAATTAACAACAGATGTGAATGCCTCTTCAAGCTACTCAGCTACCACAACAGAAAGACTTGTGGGTAAAAATATGTACCTGATGGCTACAAGCTCTGCATCACCAATTAATGGAAGAATGGTAAAAATGGCTATTCCTGAGAATTGTGAAATGGTGGTAGGAGAATCCCGCTCAATTGAGACTCTTATTTTACCTGGCAGTTCCACAGACAGAACGTTGACTTGGAGCTCAAGTGACGAAACAAAAGCAGTTGTTGATAAATATGGAAGAGTTACAGCATTAGCTGCCGGAAATGTAACTATAAAAGCTGAAACTACAGTTGAAAAAATATCCTCAGAAGCAGTAATCAACATTGTTACTTCGGCAACTAAGGGAGTGGTTAATAAGTCTGCTGTATCATATACAGCAAGTAATGCTGCAACAGCAGAGGACAATCTTCAGAAGCTTGTTGACAGATACACTTTAGCGGAGGCAAGTGCAGACGTAAATGTACCTGAAGCCGTCAAGAATTATATTGCTGATACCTCTACCGGTGGGGCTACAGAGGTAACTGATGCCCAAGGCACCACATGGAAAGTGGAATCCTATGGCATCGTACGAACGCAGGCAAATGAAACAAATGACAGAGACAAGGTTCAGTATTTCATGAACGAACGTTATCTACCGGCTGGAACTATAGGTCTAATAGTTAGTGATAACAATAATGGTATTTGGGTAGTATCTGATAATGGTGTTACTCATATAAGAATGGAAACAATGTCCTATCAGGAAAAAGCTATAGTAATGAGTGATGCATCACAGAAATATGTATCCCGCAGAGGTATGGTATCGGAAGCCTTTAAAGATGCAACGTCACCAAATGGCTGGAACCCAAGGGAAACAGACAATGATGGCTTATGGACCAGTATGTATGGAGTTGGAGAATTATACAGATATGCTGAGCTGAAAAAGGCATTTGAAGCTGGAGATGCCACAGTTACACAGCAGATGGTTGATGATGCAAAGGCTGTAGCTACCAAATCAGCAGAGGCGGTCCTGCTCTTGGGTAATATATCAATGAGAACAGGTACTGTTGATGCGAAAGTACGCTATATGACCAATGATAGTAATCAAATGAGTGGAAATGCATTGCTAAAGGGCAAAGACTATGCTGTATTTTCACCTGTAGTAGGACCGGCAGGTGGAGACAGATTTGGAACAAACCACAATCAAGGTGCTCAGGATGTATTTAATCCTGTTACCCTTCTGGATTGGCTAGACCCGCGTACAGCTCCTGAAGGAACAGAGTTTGAGACCAGAAAACGCAGCTTGTCAGGATTTATAGCACGTACCTACCGTTTGGCAGGACTTGATAGCGAGGATGCTGGTGCAGGAAGCTATAATGATGGCTATTATTATGATGTAACTGGGAATACTGCCACATGTCTGGATACTACTTCAAATAAAGTAAAATGGGAGAAGCTGGCAGGAGTTACTGTGGATGCAAGTGGTACTGTTCCTGAGAGACTGGCGAAATTGTACAATACTGTAACAAATCCATTAACAGGACAACCTTTCAGTAAGGATGACATAATATATAAAGGTGACACAAGTACTGACGAATTAATAGGACACCTTTTCATATACAAGGTTGCTTATGATGTACTGGGTGCCGAAGATCCAGAGCTTAAGCAGATTATTGCTGATACTGTCAGAAATCTTGCAAAGCACTATGTTGAAAACGGATACGGCCTTAAAGACGCGACAGGACAGTCAACTACCTGGGGAAAAACTGACAGAGATTATTTCAATAACAGCTATGCATGGGAAGATTGTTCTTTAAGTGCAATGGTAGTTCTAAATGCATTTAAGCTTGCTGGTTATGTAACCGGTGAACAAAGATGGGAAGACGAATACAGAATGCTTGCACTGGAAGCTCCATATGAATATGCCAATCTTGCAGGAGAGTACTGGGAACGTTGGGTTTACTATGCAATAGAAGATGGCTGTGACGCAAACAATCAGGAAGAGATAAATGAGTGGATTCAACAGAACCTGAATTACTCTGATGAAGAGATGGCTATGCTTGCATACTATCTGATTTTCCAGATGGAAAGCGATAATACCTTATTGGAAAGATACAGAACAGGTTTAGATGCATGGTGGAATTCCATGAAATATAGTGAAAATCCACTTTGGTACTATATTTACCAGCTTGCATATCCTGAAACAATAGTGAAGGATGCTTACGGCAATAATCTTATTGATACTGCATCCTGGGCACTGAAACGTCACCCTGTCGATACCATAACCTGGAAAACCTATACTGTAGGAAGACCTGGTGTAACACAAGATGGGGAACTCTCAAAGGATGATGCTGGAAAAATCACTGTAGTACCACAGGATGAACGTAATCTGCATAAATTTAATGGAAGCACCTACGAACTTGATGGTGGTAATCCTAATAAAATGGAAGGCTCCACAACATATACACTTCCATACTGGTTAGGAAGATACCATAATATGATTGAATGATTTAGATATTAATAGGGATTTACTAATAAAAACTGCGGCTTGATAGATTATAAAAATTCTATCAAGCCGCAGTTTTTAGTTTTGATATTATTTAAAAAGATTAATTTTCTAAATTAAAGTACATTAGAAAGTCTGGTTTTAACATCTCCTTTAAATCTGTCAATGTATCCGAAGATATAATCCATTATGTCCATGTTTGGATTTTGAATTAAAGGAGTCAAATCCATTGCATACATCAGAGAAGAAGCCATATCTGTTCCGTGTGAAGCATAGTAGGTGGCATTGGCCAGCCTTCTGCCCGTTGTGGCTAAATCATATCTCTTTCCGCCACATATCTGTGAGTCAAATACGCCAAGAAGTGAGGCTGCTATATTCGGGTGTGCAGAAACATCAAATACTGCCTTTTCTTCATCATTCACCCAGTCAAGACTTCTCCATACTTCACAGCCGTACAGTTTTTCCGGCTGAACGTCAGCAGGCAGCTCTCTTAAAGCATGGATAACCTTTGTAACTACACCTAAATGTGTGTCATGCTTATCTGCAAGGTTGTGTGTATAAATAACCTTTGGGTTGGCAGCAGAAATTAAGTCTTTTAGCTCGTTAACTACATCATCATTTTTGGGGTCTTTAACATCTGCACTGGGATAGTCAAGCAGTGCCAAGGCTCCATATTCACCAACAAAGGCAGCTTTTTTCTGTTCAAGCTTTCGGACTGTTTGCATTTGTTCATCAGTATAATCGGCATACAGGCCATCCCTTGGGCTGCCTGCACCGTTTGTTACAACTACGGAATAAAACCACTTATCTTCCTTGCCGAAGCATTCCAGAATACCATCCTGCGCCATAAATTCAATGTCGTCCTGATGAGCGGATATAGCCATATGTGTAGTTCTACTAATAGCTTCATCTAATTGCTTGTTATCAGGAATATAGAATTCAGCACCTTTATTTTTAAATTTCATTTATATCACTCTCCTGTATGCGTTATAAAATGTCAGGCAGACTTGCAGCGGTAATCGATTGGCCCATACCTCTGTTTGACTCATCCGGCAAATGCAGGGATATTGCCGAGGCCAATTCCGGAAATTCTACATCCAACACTGTCCTTGCTGTGTTCAGTATAATATTCCCCCCATTTTCAGAGGTTACACCGCCAAGTACCAGTACGTGTTTTATATCATAAAAGTCAGCATAATGAGCGATTGCATAGCCGAGATAAACACCTATTGATTCAAATATGTCATTTCCACGTTGGTCTCCGTCAGAGAGAAGGTCTTGTACTGCTCTGAACTTATCGGCGGGAGTCATATTTTCTTCAAAAACAATTCCTGCATTGGAGGCGAGCTTGATAACCGAGTCCTGAGACAAATACTTGACTCCGCAGCCATAATCTCCCGACCATTCATCAACTATTGCTTCGGTATTGAAGTCTATTGGTACAAAGGCCAATTCATTCAGCCAGCCTGTAATATTTCCGTTTGAATCTATATAGCCCCCTGCTTCGCTTGTACCCATGGAAATTCCCAAGATTCTGGTATCTTTCAGTTGCATAGCTCCAGCCAGAGCTGTAACATCACCGTCGTTTGCAACTTCTAGTGGTATAGAACCCAGCTTTTCTTGAATATCAATAAACATATTACGTACCTTTTTCTCAAAAAGCTCACCGGGAACCTCTAGAAAAAGAGAAGAAATCATAATGCGGTTATTTATAAAAATACCGGCAGAGCTAACTCCCACTGCATCTACCCATGGCATACGAGTGGATGCAGATTTCAAAGCTTTTAAAATTTCGTTATAATGATAATCAGGGTTACTATTGACCTTGGGCCGCCAGAGAATCTTCTCACTGTGTACGGCATTCCCGTTTATTACAGCTGATACCTTGAGACCGCTGCCTCCTGCATCAAGACCAATACGACAGCCGTTTTGATGGCGTCCTATGGACTTTGTGTTCTCTTTAGCTTCCGGAACTTTTTCGTAGTCAGTTATCTCTACAGTAAATTGCTTTTCGTATATTTGGCCCATAAACCCTGCATCAAATTCTCTTTTTCCGCAGGGCGAATATATTTCTCTGATATATTCACCTAAATACGAAGGCCCTCCCATTATAATCTTCCAACCGCCCCATATCCATAGGAGGGACTTGACTAAACGCTCCACATATTTAAGATTTGCCTCAGCCATTTCCAAAGATTCGTCGAAAATATGAGTACTGTATCTGGAAATGAGGCCGTCACTTCGCTCAATCCCAATTGCAATCGGAACTGCTTTACCGGTTGCTTTAACAGCATTAAGAAAATAACGATTTTCAAGAGCAGCAGGACGAAACTCTTTATCTAAAACGGGAACAAATTTAGGGCTTATATTATCCATAATATGTCTCCTGTTACTTAGTAATTGTTACTTTATTAAGACCTCTGGGACAATCCGGGTTCAAACCTTTTGTCACCGACAGGGTACATGCAAACATCTGGGCTATAACCACATTATAGAACGGGGAAATCATATCATTATCGGTTTGTGGAATTTCAAAGGAACAGTTACCCATTTCCAGTACTCCCTTGTTATTGGAGATAACTATAATTTCGGCTTGGGATTCCTTCAGTTTGTTAATCATTTCAATGATATCCTTTAAAGCAGGTCCTTCGGGTGCGTATACAAAAACCGGCATATCCTTGTCAATCATAGCAAATGGGCCATGATGAAAATCAGACACTGCATAGGCTTTTGCACGAACATATGAGGTCTCCTGGATTTTCAGTGCTGCTTCAAGGGCTATAGAATAATTCATACCTCTGGTAAGAATAAAACATTCATTCATGTATAGATAACGTTCAGCCTTGTTTTTAATATGCTCGGCAGAAGTTTCAATGACTTTAGTGATGTTCTGCGGAATAAGAGACAGTTCCTTCTTCATAGCCTCATTACCGGACCATGCGGCAACCAGCAGAGCTATAAGATATAGCTGTGATGTAAATGTCTTTGTTGCAGCAACACTTTTTTCAAGACCTGCATTGCAGTAAAGATGAAACATTGATTCAGTCGCAAGGGGAGACTGAGTATCATTAGTGATACTGACAGTTGTTGCTCCGCATTTATTTGCACTTTTTATAACCTCAAGTACGTCAGCAGCCTTGCCGGACTGGGATATTCCTATTACCAGGCTATTTTTCATATTTACATTCTTGCCGTAAGTAGTAAATATTGAAGGAGCAGCCAGTGCCACCGGTATCTCCAGAGCATATTCGATAATATATTTTGCATATACTCCTGCATGATCAGAAGTACCTCTTGCTGCAATTACCACAGAGTCAATATGTTGTTTTTTCAAGTGCTCAGTTATGTTTGAGATAACAGTTTCGCTTGAACTCTTGCACCTTTCTAAAACACTTGGTTGTTCCAGTATTTCTTGCCACATTTGTGTCGTATTTGTCATAACCATTCCTCACAATCTAATGTATTTATTATAATTATATATGTATAGAGGTATATACCAGTTAATTATAATTTAGCATCTGACTGCCATAAAGTCAAGCTGATTTTATGATAAAACCAACAACGAGGCAATGTATTTCCGCCAACCTCTTCAGGTGGCGGGTAATGCTTCGTTATTGAGAGTTTTTATTATTATAAACCAAGACATTGTATTTATACTCATCAGAACGGTATTTAGAGTCTTCATAAAGTAATTTCAGGTTGGAATCAGTGTGAACAACAGAGCTGATTTTTAAAACAGGAGTTCCGGAGGCAATTTTCAGCAGTTCCTTATCTTCAACAGACGCTTTGCCTGCCTCAATGACATTTTCAAGGTAATCAATTTTATGAGAATATTCTTCTGTCAATACCTTGTACAGTGACTCTGTCAAATCATGGGTATCCAGGCTGGGGCAGTATTTTTCAGGAATGAAATTTTCTTCTATTGCTACAGGTTTGTCATTGGCAAATCTCAATCTTTTAATATTATAAACCAAATCATTTTCTTCCAGCTCCAGTATTTTTAGAATGTTATCCGGTGCTTTTATCTTTTCAAGCCTAAGAACTTTGGTCATTGGCAGCATGCCCTTGTTTCTGACAGTTTGGGAAAAACTTGTAATGTTTCTCTGTGCTATCTTGGATTTTGAAACAAAGGTTCCTTTACCTTTTTCCCTGTACAATGTGCCTTCCTGTACCAATTGTGTCAATGCCTGGCGCACAGTCATACGACTGATGCCTAAAGAGTCACTCAATTCTCTTTCAGATGGAATCAGGGAATTTTCAGCATACTCTCCACTGTTTATCTTTTCGATAATTTTGTTTTTTAGCTGATAATAAGCCGGAATAGGGCTTTTTTTATCAATATACATTTTTTCACGCCTTTATAATCTGACATATTTTATATACTACTACTTCCTCAAAAAAATATTAACATATAATCAACAAAAAGGCCAGACCGGAGTGGGACGGTCACCGAAGCCGCTACAGATTTTCTTGTTAATTCACAACATAAAAAAATAAAGGGATAATTTGAAATTGGCACCAAATATAGTATAATATAGTTACATTTAAAAGAACTACTGATAGTTACATTTTCTAATCAATTTATTTATTCGATACATCGGATATTTAATTCAAACTAACAAACAAAACTCTTATCATTGTGCCATCTTCCGTAATAGTAAAGAATATCCCTGAAAATAAAACCTATGTTTCAAAAATGAGAAGCAAAAGATGCGGATACTGCCGGTTAACCGGGTCCTTTGTGAAATCTCAAATTTGAATAAACAAGACAATTAATATGAATGGAGGTGAATGTTTAAGAAAGTTAGGTAAAGGAAGTTGATTTAACACCGGCGCAGAATTGTTTAACGCAAGATTAGCCTTGCAACCAGCGGTGGGACACAGAATATATAATCGAGCACCGGTTAGCAAGGGCAGATATGGTATCTGCAAAGTACTATATTAAAATAAGAGGAGAGTTGATTTATGAAAAAAAACAGTTTTAAATCTTTATCAGTGGCTCTTTCTGTCTTACTGACAACGCTGATGGTTAGTTCAGTGACAGTTAGTGCCGCTACTCCAACAGGTACAAGGTTAAAGGATGTTCAAAGCAGGGTTATGGTAGGAACCGAATTCTCTAGTGGTTTTTATAACAATGATTCCACATTTTTCAACACTGCCACTCCAGAATTTAATCTGGTAACTGCTGAAAATTGTATGAAATGGGATGCTTTAGAACCTTCACAAAATAGTTTTAACTTTGGCGAAGCAGATAAACTCCTGAACTGGGCGAATACTAACAAATATAAGGTTCATGGACATACGTTTGTTTGGCACAATCAAGCTCCAAGTTGGTTACAGAATTTAAATGCCAGTGCTTTGGAGTCTGCCTTGAACAATCATATTGACAAGGTTATGGGACATTATAAAGGCCAGATTCCTATTTGGGACGTAGCTAATGAAGTTTTTGAGGACAACGGAAGCTACAGAAATTCCTTCTGGTATAGAACTATGGGTAAGAGCTTTATTGAAAAAGCATTTATCCGTGCTCGTGCGGCTGATCCTTCTGCTAAGCTAGTATACAATGATTACAATCTTGAGTATACCGGTCCTAAGTCCAACGCTGCCTATGAGATGCTCAAAGACTTTAAGAGCCGGGGTATACCTGTAGACGGTATTGGGTTCCAGATGCACCTAGATATACAATACGCAATTGACTATAATGACTTCGCTAAGAATATGCAACGTTTTGCAGATTTAGGCCTTGAGATATATGTAACCGAGATGGATGTACGTGTATCCAGCAATACTAATTCGACTGAACTTCAAACTCAAGCCAGCTACTACAAGAATATCATCGAGAAATGTATGGCACAGCCTGCTGTAAAGGCTATCCAATTTTGGGGCTTCACAGATAAATATTCTTGGGTACCCGGAACATTCTCAGGAAGAGACAATGCTTTACTCTTTGATAAAAACTATAATCCAAAACCAGCTTATTATGCAGTGCAAGCAGCTCTCGCTACAGCTCCTACACCGACAGTAAAATATGGTGACCTTGACGGCAGCGGAAGTGTAGACGCTATAGATTATTCACTTCTAAAGCAATATCTGCTGGGCTCAATAACCAAATTCCCTGCTGAAAATGGTTTGGTTGCTGCAGATGTAAATGCCAGCGGAACAGTAGATGCGTTAGATTTTGCTGTTATGAAGCAATATCTGATTGGACTTATAACAAAATTCCCTGCACAAGTATAATAAAAGTTAATAAAAGCTAAAGTAGATATGCCAGTTTGCTTCAGCAGACTGGCATATTTACCTTCTTTGCTGTGAAGATATTCAGAAAGTGAGTGCAGTCCCTGAGGTAGAGACATTCTCCCAGTGGGTTGTACAGGGGAAATTGGCGGAGCTTGGAATAGAGATGAAAGTAAGCCACACTATCGAAGAAATCGGCTGCAATAAAGTTGTATGCAACGGACTCAGGTTGTTTTTTGAGTATAATTACAATCGCCTTTCTTTTCTATTTTAAAAGCCATTTTTCTACTTCTTCTTTACTTTCATACAATCTAAAATGATTACCTTTGTTGGTTTCCAGGGCCATTTCCTTAAACCTGCCTTTTTGAATTGTCTCCTGAGGAACAATAGCAGCAGCTTTTATACCATAGTTTATAAATTTTTGAATAATGTTACTGGCAACTTTTGTTTTAAGTTTAAAGAAGTCTTCTGACAAGGTTTCATAGTGTATCATAAGTGCATTTGCCTCATGTTCCCAGCATAAAGCTATCAGATCAAGTGCATCATTCTCTGTACTTATAGATTCAGTAGTAGAAATCACTTCAATATATTTTTTGCTTCCTATTTTTCTAATTTGATAGTTCATTTTTTCTTTTTCCTCCTCTACGTCATTTCCAAACAACTTCTGACGGGTTTCATGAACCCAATTAAGTTCATTTTTATAGTTTGAAATAATGTTCTCTGAAATCATTTCCCATATTAAGCTTTCTCTGGCGCTTCTGTTAGGTGAATTACGAGCACGCCTGTATTTTTCTTTCTCCATAATTAATTGAAGCTTGATTTCATTTTCATATTCTGAGAGTAACTCACTTAATTCCTGATTACTCAACATATCCGACCATGCAAACTGTACTAAAAAGGTTTTTTTAATTTCAGGAGCCTCCGGTGATGACAACAGCCACTTTTTTAGTTCTTTAAGTCCTTCTTCTGTTATCGTATATATTTTCTTTAAAGGAGAGTTATCCTGATGGATTACTTGATTAGTAACAAAATCTTCGTCTTCCAGATTGGTTAGAGCTTTGTAAATTTGATTATTGTTTCCTGACCAATACATAAAGGAGGAATCCTCAAAAATCTTTTTTAGTTCATATCCTGTTATGGGTTTCCAACTTAGTATTCCTAATATTGCTAATAGTATTGACATAATCACACCCCGTTTACAAATAACATATGTTAATAGTAACATATGTTATTTGTGAGTGTCAACTTATTAGTTTATCTCTATTTTACAATAGTTGAAAATAAACCCATGATATGCTATGTTTTGTATTAGATATAAGTTAAAAGTATAGTGTACGACTAGATTGGGGGAACTATAGTTATGGCAATATGGCTGTTTCGTGCAGGTAGTTCAGGAGAGTATGAGAACAAGTTTCTGGAAGATAATAGAGTGTATCTTACATGGGAGGAACTTAAGCTTGATTTGACAAAATTTAAAAGCAAAAAGGACTTGTATAACTATTTATTGGAGGACTACGGTGCAGAGATACCTGGACGTGCAAGAAACTGGGCTTCTCAGATTTGGCCTATTGCACATGAAATCAAAATAGGGGACTGGATAGTTCTGCCAAGCAAAATGAAGGCATCTGTACATATTGGAGAAATAACTGGCGAATATGTATTTGATAAAAAGCAAGAAGATCCATATTTCCATTATAGGGCTGTAAGGTGGTTTGCTACAGATATTCCAAGGGTAAATTTTGATCAGGACATTCTTTATTCTTTTGGAGCCTTTATGACTGTTTGCCGCATAAGTAGGAATGATGCTGAGAATAGAATAAGAGAAATGGGAAAAAATAAGTGGATGCCGAAGGAAGGAATGGAGATCAATCGTATTCAAGATGTTGAAGATGAGCTTAGTCAAGACGGCATTGATTTTGAACAGTATGCTATGGATCACATAGCAAAACACCTTATGAGAAAATTTAAAGGGCATGGTATGGCACGAATTGTTGAGGCTATATTGAAGGCAAAGGGTTATGTAACTTACCGCAGTCCGGAAGGCCCCGACAAAGGTGTTGATATCCTCGCTTCTCAAGGTCCGCTAGGCTTTGGAAGTCCTAAATTATGTATTCAGGTTAAAACAACTGATGCCCAAGTTGATAGACCGATTCTCGACCAGTTAGTAGGTACAATGCATAATTACAAAGCCGATCATGGTTTGTTGGTTTCCTGGAGTGGATTCAAAAGCTCTGTTTATAAAGAAATACCATCCCAGTTTTTTAATGTAAGGCTTTGGGATCAAAAGGAAATTATTAATGAGCTTTTGGAGAATTATGAGAAATTAGACGATGAAATAAAAGCTGAGATACCACTAAAGAGAATATGGACTTTGACATTCCCTGGCAGGGAGTAAATAATCTTGGGTATCACATCTACAAAGATTTTTTAGAAATTAATATAAATGGTAATAATGATTATATTGGTAATAAGATATATATAAAACTTCATTAGGAGATTTTACAATGATAAATGAAAAAAGAGAGTTGTTACCGGAACAGAGTGAGAAACTGCTAAAAGAATTGAAAGCTCGTTTTGAGAAAAATATGCACCGCCATAATGATACGGAATGGGCTAAGGTGCAAGCAAAACTGGAAGCAAATATTGAAAAACTGTGGGCGCTTAGTGAGATGGAAAGAACCGGCGGTGAACCGGACGTTGTCGGTTATGATAAAAAGACAGATGAATATATTTTTTGTGATTGTTCAGCAGAAAGTCCAAAAGGACGCAGAAGTGCTTGTTACGACCGTGAAGCATTGGAGTCAAGAAAAGAACATAAACCAGAATATAATGCTATCGATATGGCTGCTGAAATGGGGACTGAGCTTTTAACGGAAGAACAATACCGGGAGTTGCAAAAACTGGGGAATTTCGATATGAAAACCTCAAGCTGGGTGAAAACACCTGCTTCTATTAGAAAACTTGGAGGTGCAATTTTTTGTGATCGCCGTTATGATACAGTTTTCGTTTACCACAATGGAGCAGAGTCCTACTATTCTTCAAGAGGTTTCCGCAGCTCGTTGAGAGTTTAATTTATTCGGGAGAAATTCTTGTCCCATCAAACTTTTACAACTGAAATTACTTTTTATTTTACGTTTATTTCTCTATCATTCAATAGTCGCAAATTCCGACATTATATACAAAATATGTAACAAGTTATAAATATTGACAGTGTTTTGATATAGTGATAGCATAAAGAGAAGATTAGAAATACCGATAAAAGATAAAACAAAAGTAATTATCAGGAGGCTGTATGATATGAGTTATCAGCTATCGGAGAATAAGCTAAGAATAAATATTCAAAAGGATTTAACTACATATTTAAACTATTCCCTTCCGCTTTGTGCAATTCTCACTGACGACAGCCTGTATTCATGGTTTTATCAGCACTTTGTACAGCTTTATACTTTGACTGACGATAATGGTAACCTTTGGGTTGACTACTTAGAACATCGTGATTTTTATAGGGATGTTGCAGAAAATAAAATATATGATTATAAAAGGTTAAGTGAAGAAAAGGATATTGTTGAATTCATTATTAACAAAATAAACCAGGGATGTTATGTAATAATTTTTGTAGATGAATACTATTTACCAAAAAAATTAAGTTATATGTCAAATCACTTTTTGCACCAATTAATGGTTTACGGGTATAGTAATCAAACCGAGACTTTAATGACAATTGCTTTTAATGAGAAAGGCGTGTTTACAAGTAATGAATATACCTACAAAATACTTAATCAAGCATACGAATTAGGAAAAGAAAACTATCAATCCTCACCAGTGTGGGTCTTAAATGAAACTGCAGAGATTATCAAACCTAAAAATAATATAGAGACGTATAATTTTAAATTGGATTTATTTCTGGAGGAATTGAAGATTTATTTATCGGGTGATGGAAATTATTCCATGATACGTCCAAATAATCTTGAGACAAATGGAAGGCAGGCATCATTTAATTTTAAAGTGCATGATGAATTAATTCTTCATTTAAACGACTTAATCCAAGGAAAGAATACTATGGATTTTAGATATATGCACTTAATGTTCGAGCATAAATCAATCATGCATAAACGACTTGAGTATATAGTTTCACATTTTAATTCCAGTGAAATATTAGTAATGCTTATTCGGGAATATTCAGGAGTAGTAAAAAAAGCACTTTATGCAAGAAATCTTTTTTTAAAGCACAGTGTTATAGCTCAAGGGGGCAGTGACAACGAGTCATACAAGACTGAACTATTACTTAAGATAATAGATACAATTTGTCTGGTTAAGGAGCAAGAAGAGAAGATACTAACCAATATTTATGACGAGCTGAAGAATATAAACATATAATCTGCTTCAAAATATTCTTCAGCTCGTG
>NZ_ATAY01000010.1 GCF_000421965.1 Ruminiclostridium papyrosolvens C7
AACATTCTGATATTTGTTATTAAAGTGAGTTAATGTATAAATTGTTATGTGCAAAGTAAAAAGGACACTGTTTTGTAAGTTTACTTCAAAACGGTGTCTTTTTCAATTCATAAAAAGATGAAAGGACTGATATAATCAGAATTTTTAAAGTATATCACCGATTAAACATAGCCCAGAGGAGCCACACCGTTATGCTAGGATAATAGAAACAGCAAAACCGAACAAAGGTTCGATTTTGCATTGACATCATATCACATTTGTAATATCATATATGTAATATAAGTAACAAGCAGGAGGTAACTCAATGGCACGAGGAAAATCTGGAAGAATTGTTTTAGAAGTTGAACAAAACATTAAAAATAAACTTTATGTTGCATTAGCCAAAAATCAAACAACTTTGAAAGATTGGTTTTTAGAAACAGCTAACAGTTATATTAAAGATAATTCTATATTGGATGAATTACTTATTGCAGAGAAACAAGACGAGTACATTATTGATAAAAAGTAATAATAACTATTTAAATATTTGCAGGAGGATGAAACTATGCCATACGCTATTGACCTGTTTTGTGGCGCAGGCGGAATGAGTGAAGGAATAATACAGGCTGGTTTTGATATATTGTTTTCCAATGATATAAATATTGATGTTGAAAAGACCTATGTCAACAGACATAAACAACTTGGATTAATTCAAGGACAAAATACATATTTTCATAGAGGTGATATAAGAGATCTAACTGGTACATTTATTACAAATTGTATTAGCTCATTAGACATTTTTACATCTGGCAAAACTCAAGTACCAGAAAAGATTGATGCAATTTTTGGTGGTCCCCCTTGTCAGGGATTTAGTCGTGCTGGGAAAAGGGACAAGAATGACCCAAGAAATATGCTCTTTAAAGAATATCTTAGAGTTATAAGCGAAATGATGCCTAGATATGTAATTATGGAAAATGTAGAGGGCTTTACAGATACAACTCTTGATGATTTTGTTGGACTTAATGGCAATAAATACCCAGATAATTCATTGGTTCCCGAAATATTGTTAAATGAATTTAAAGAAATCGGGTATAGTACTCTTGAACCCAGAATTCTCGATGCATCTGATTATGGTGTACCCCAAAAAAGAAGAAGGGTTATATTCATAGCTTATTTAAACGGCTTGTCCGCCCCGATATATCCACAACCTACTTGTAAAGATGATGAAAAAGTCTCATTGGTACAAGCTATAGGTGATTTAATTATTGATAAAAATCTGCGTGAAAAGACTAATCCAAAGTTAACAGTTTTCCAACAGGAATCAATAAATGGAAGAACTAAAGATACCAATAATAAATTCCCTAAGAAGCAAAGTAAAACTCCAAACTGTGAAATAGCTAAACATCAACCTATAATAGTAGAGAGATTTTCACTCTATAAAGAAGGTGAAGATACCAATGCTTTAATTAGGCGAATACAAAGAGAGGGCATTGATTTAAAAAACAAACCTCATCTTGTTGCGGAGTGTGTAAAAAAACTACATAACAAATACACTGGACCTGAAATAATTAAGTTATTTGGAGAAGCAAAAGCAGACAAAGATTTGATAACTGCATTAATAACAAAAAAAGCCGCTCGAACAAAACTTAACAGAAATTCTCCATCTCTTACAGTTTTAACTTTGCCGGATGATTATATATCTCCTTTTGAAAATAGAATTTTTACAGTAAGAGAATTAGCAAGATTACAATCTTTTGATGATAGTTTCGTTTTTTTAGGCAAGAGGACAACTGGGGGGCAAAGGAGAAAACTTGAGGTGCCACAATATACTCAAGTCGGCAATGCTGTTCCGCCACTTCTAGCAAGAGCAATTGCCTCGCAAATATTCAAGGTACTAACAGAAAAATAAAAGGAAAGGCATAAGTTTTGATAAATCAATTTATGCCTTTCCTTTTTTATATGTTCAGAGTATTAGTTTCGCCAAAAATTGTATGCCTATATTTGGGAGATATTCTAAAACAATGACCTTTATCTTTATACCCTGTACCATCCCATCGAACACGCCCTCGCCAATCGTAAGTAACAATCCCTTTGCCGATTTGTACAATGAATGAACTAAATATTGGTTTTTGAGTATGCTCAACCCTATCAAATACAAAATGTATCTTTCCTTTATGAACTGTCTCTTGGGCAACGACCCAAACTGTTTCTGGATGTTTATCATTTAATCTTGAATTAATATCATCAAAATCCCATACACAGGTACTAATTGCCTTACCGTTTGGTTCTAGGTGCCATTGATGTAGCAAATTATTATCTTCATCAATACCAAGGGATAACCCTTGATTATTAGGTCTGTTGTGCACAGTAACATATAGATCTATATACCCCCTGTATTTAGGGTCATTGGAAGGATACCCATATGTAAGAATCATCTGATTTGATGAGTTTATAAAACTCTTGTCCCAGTTTGGTACCATGCTAAATAGCGTATCTTTAGTACCAGAACCATCTCTCTTAGCCTTTAATTCAATTTTCCCCTTGTAATCAGCTAATATTTTAGAGTTTGGGGCAATACCTAATTCTCTTTCCAATGTATCACCAACATCCTTTGGATTTCTTTTGAACGGAGATACACTTAATACTGGACCTTTGTTTTTTAAGTATATTAATTGGTCAAAGAGTTCTTTCCTAAGGCGAATACTTTCACTTTCATAAACTTTATTTAATGTTGATACAGAGAAGTATCTGTGAACAAGTGGAATTATTACAAGTCTCCCTTTGTAGAAAGATATATAAACCAGATCATTTGTAGACAAAATGTTTTTTAACCCATAAATCCAAAAACGAGGGTCACCATTTTTGGTTTTTGGTCTATATAAACTAACTTTACTTTCGTAAACATCATTTACTATAATTAATGCCTCACAATAAAGTTTTTCGCCACCTGGAACCAATGATTTATAATCAACAATGCCATTTTCACGAGTTATATTTCTAAATGATGCTGACGCATCAATTATTGACTTGTTTATCATAGTATTCGTCATTCTAATTAGTGTATATTCCGCTCTAGACCTTTTTGTAATTTCAGCGAGCATAGCTTCTTCATGTTCATTAGGTATAAAAACCATTAAAATTCCTCCAATCTGTCACAATACATTTTATCATTCTCTTACTGGATTTGAAAGTAATGGATTTGTAATGAAAGTGTATAAATACATTGACGATGGATAACGCGTGTTGTTGCTCAACAGTTGCAAGATGTACTTGATTTTTTAGATATGTGCAAATAATAGCACTGTATAATATATATGCAAATTAATCTATTGAGTATACAAAAGGGTTTCGAAGTATAAACCAGCAGCCTTTCTATTGATCAAACCATCTGAAGCCACCGTTTCGCTTCCAGAAG
>NZ_ATAY01000011.1 GCF_000421965.1 Ruminiclostridium papyrosolvens C7
ACATCTTCTTAAAAGGATAACATTAATCAGTTCTGAAGGTACAAAGTACCTAATAATTTTCTGGTGGAAATGACGAGATGGCCACACCCGTTCCCATACCGAACACGGCAGTTAAGCATCTCAGTGTCGATAATACTTGGCTGGAAACGGCCCGGGAAAGTAGATCTCTGCCAGATTTATATGAAAGCCTCAAGCTTATTGCTTGAGGCTTTGCTTATATTTTTACATATCAACAAACAAAAACCCCCATGTCGTTAAACAGGAGGGTTCTAGATATTGAACTCTTTACAGGTTAAATTCTTTTTTTAGCGCTTTAATAGCTTTATCAGCGTCCTTTTCATATATGAGATAGGATATGTCAACTTCAGAAGTTGTAATCAGCTTGATTTCAATTTCATTTTCAGCCATTAATGTAAATACTTTTGCAGCTACTCCGGGCTTATCCCTCATCCCTTCCCCAAAAACACTAATTTTAGTACTGTCTGAGTCTATTTCAATTCGCAGGTTGGGAACTTTTATTTTAAATGAGTTTAAAATGGCAATTACCTTTATTATATTTTCAGCAGGTATACTAAAGTAAATATTGATTTTTCCTTTATAGGGTGGACTTTGACTAATCATATCAATATTTATTTTTTCTTCTGCAATTTTATTAAAAATTCCCGCAATGAGAACCATATCATTTGGAAGATTATCTACTGCCACTAATGCTACATTGTATACTGTACTAATACTTGTAACTGGTAAAATGGTCATAATAATTCCTCCCTAAAATACTGACATAAACTAATTGGTTTCAGAAATAAGCTCTGACATTGAATACAATCCCGGTTTTTTTGATGCTATAAAGATTGATGCCTTTAATGCACCTACTGCAAATATTTCTTTTGATAATGCAGTGTGATTTATCTCTATTATTTCATCGTTTCCTGCAAAAATAACAGAGTGGTCACCTACTATTGTACCTCCGCGCACGGCATGTATACCAATTTCCTGTTTACTGCGTTTCTTCCTTCTGGAATGTCTGTCGTACATATATTCACATTTTTCATCAAGTGAATCATTAATAGCATCAGCAATGGCAAGTGCTGTACCACTTGGTGCATCGATTTTTTGATTATGATGTTTTTCAACTATTTCTATATCAAATTGGCCTTCAAGAACCTTAGCTGCTTTTTTCACCAAATCAATAAGTAAATTGACTCCGAGTGACATATTTGCAGAAAAGAAAACCGGTATTCTGCGGGAAACAGAAGTTTTTAGCATTGTCACCTGCTCTGTTGATAAACCAGTAGTAGCTAGTACCAGTGGTAAATGCTTTTCCTGAGCATACTCTACCAATGGTGTAAATGCTTTCGGGTTTGAAAAATCTATTATTACATCAACATTTACATTACAGTCTGTCAATGATGTAAAAACAGGGTATGGGTTATTCATATTATTATTAATATCAAACCCTGCCGCAATCTTTAATTCAGGAAAATTAACAGAAAGTCTAGTAATAACCTGCCCCATTTTTCCATTACATCCACTTAATAGTATATTAATCATTAGCTTTTCCACATCCTATTTTTTGTATTTTAATTATGGCAATAAACCATACTTTACAAGTTCCGTTTTAAGTATTTCCAGATTTTTATCTGACATTTGAACCAATGGCAGTCTGCATTCGCCTACATTCATTCCCATAAGGTTCATGGCAGCCTTAATTGGTATAGGGCTTACTTCACAGAATAATGCCTTAATAAGGTCAAGCGCTTTCAATTGCAGTTTTCTACTGCCTTCAATATTACCTGAAAGATATTTAGCTACAATATCGTGTGTATCCTTTGGTGCAATATTGGCTAAAACAGAGATAACACCTTTAGCACCCATAGACAAAAATGGCACTATTGCTCCATCCTCTCCGGAATAAACCGTTATATCATCCCCACACAGGTTGATGATATCTCCTATCTGAGAAAGATTACATTCCTTTAAAGCTACAATATTATCAATCTTTGAGAGGGCCTGTATAGTTTCAGGGGCTATATTAAGATTTGTTCTTGACGGAACATTATAAAGCACAACAGGAATTTTTATGCTGTCTGCAACCATCTTAAAATGTTCATATAAACCCTTTTGAGTGGTTTTATTATAATATGGGGTAACTGTGAGGATTGCATCAGCTCCGACATCCTCGGCATATTTACTAAGTGCTACGGCGTGAACAGTGTGGTTGCTTCCTGTTCCGGCAATAACCGGTATTCTTCCGTTAACCTTCTCAACTGTAAATTTGATTGCAGCCTTATGTTCATCATCATACATGGTGGATGCTTCACCTGTTGTACCGCAAATAATAATTGCATCAGTACCTTCTTTAATCTGATATTCAATCAGTTCTGATAATTTATTATAGTCAGTACCGTCATTTGTAAATGGGGTAATAATTGCTACACCTGAACCCGTAAAAATTGGCTTTTTCATTGTTCCCACCCTTTCATAAAACAATAATATAATTAAAAAACGTCGGCAGTCCCGCCGACGTCTGTTTAACCAATTATAGTAAAATATAATCAAAAACAGATAGCGCTCCACCATTTCTTAAATGATGACAGTCACAAGGCTATTGACCTTGAAACCAGGCATTACGATGCTCGGGGTACAGTACTGCCTTCGGCGTCTTTTCCTTTCAGAACAATTCATTAGACCCCAGAATCTTCATTGTCCATACTATTAAAAAACGCACCTCTATCTAGCATATATTCTTTTTTTCTATAATAACATTCTGTTATATCAAGTGTCAATTTATTTACATCTTATTTTTATATTATATGAACTATATTTCATTATTGTTACAATTCGGTAAACAAGGCAGGATGTACTTTTGAACTTGTCGAAGTTAAGAGAAAATGAAAAAGTGGGGGAGTTTAGTACGAATGAAAAAAATGTGTTTATTTTTATGCATTGTAATGATATTTATGATGCTGACCGGTTTCAACAACTTGAGTATATCAGCGGCTGAGGCAACGTCAGTAAAAATAGGTTTGTATTATGGGTCAACGGCCCAGAGCCAGATTAATATCAGTGGCGACAAGGGAGTATTATTCTTTGCTTATGATGTAAAAACAGGGAAGTACAATAATGTATACGAATCGGATGCTGGACAGACAATTACATTGAGAAAAGACAGCTACTTTATACAAAGTGGAACAAAGTTTACATCAGTCGCTTTAACCGGAAATCCAACAAGTGGTCCTTACCACATTCAGCTTAATGGTATATACAATACTTATAATGATACAGTTTCACTGATCCAAGGCTATAGTCAGAAAGGTGTTACCACATATCCTGTTTACACTGATTCAGGTTGGCAAATATGGACAGGTTTTTACGTTAGTAAATCTGCTGCTCAAGCAGCTGTGAATACTGTTAAATCAAAATTGGGAGAGAATACATATACCGTAATTGATGAGACTAATTCAAGAATTTACAGTACAGATCAAAATGGTAAAGTTTTATTTATGTACGCATCTTCAAATAGTCTTTTAAGAGGGCGATCAATATCATCAGTCAATCCAAATACGGTTAAAATTGGAACAACCTTATATCGAGGACAGGTTGAGTTTAATAGATTATCCGGTAGTGATATGACAATTATTAATGTACTGCCTTTTGAAGAATATTTATACGGTGTAGTTCCAAATGAAATGCCGGCATATTCAAATATTGAAGCATTAAAGGCTCAGGCTGTAGCAGCCAGAACCTATTCTTACAAATCAATTAACAAGCATTCAAAGTACGGTTTCAATTTGTGTGCTACAACCGACTGCCAGGTATATAAGGGCTATAGCTCTGAAAATGCCAATACAAACAAAGCCGTTGATGAAACACGTGATATGGTTGTAACTTATAACGGAACTCTTGCTGAAACTGTCTTTTCAGCGTCTACCGGAGGCAGAACTGAGGATGTTGTAAATGTTTGGGGGAACAGCATACCGTATCTTAAAAGTGTTGAAGACAATTATGAGTCAGGGAAATCCTATAACTACAATTGGACAATGAAGTTTACGGCAGATGAAATAAATACAAAATTAAAAAGTTATGGGTTGGGAACAGTAACGGGCATTGAAATTACCAAGTGCTCGGCGGCCGGAAGACCAATCGAGATGGTTATTACCGGAACATTGAAGCCTGAAGGTGTTATAATCACAAAAGACAAGTGCAGGACTTTTCTTAGTCTTCCAAGTCAAATGTATAACATTTCTTCTGACGCAAATATAAATGTTCAAGTCAATAATAAAATAGAAAATGTTTCGCTGAGCCAGATAAAGGTTATAACCAGTAGCGGAGAAAAATCTTATACTGATCCTAATCAGAAAGTAACTATTGTGGGTGCGGATGGTAAAGAATCCACTGTTTCTGCAAGTCCTGCCGAATATGTTTTTACAGGTAAGGGCTGGGGACATGCGGTAGGTATGAGTCAGGAAGGTGCCATGGGTATGGCAAAAGCCGGCTTTACTTTTGAACAAATACTGACTCACTATTATACCGGAACTAAAATTGAGATTAAGAAATAGGTGGTATATAAAAAAGGGACTCATAAAAATGGGTCCCTTTTTTATGTAATTTGTTATTTGTATTGAGTGTTAAGGAAAAATTCATTGTAGAGGGATATAACAGCTTTGTGTGCTTCATTTTCCCTTACAGCGAACATCATTGTTATTTCAGAAGAACCTTGATTAATCATTTCCAAACTGATGGATGCCTTGGCTAAAGCAGTTGTGGCCCTTGAAGCGGTTCCTACGGTATTCTTCATACCTTCGCCGACTATTATTATCATTGCAAGGTCGTGGTCAATAGAAACATCATCAACCTTCAATTCATTTTTAATACGGTCAATTATTTTTTGCTCCATACCTTCCTTCAGTTGGTTCTGTTTTAGTATTATGGATATGTTGTCAATGCCTGATGGAGTATGTTCATATGATATACCTTCATCTTCGAGAATTTCAAGGAGCTTTCTTCCAAAGCCTACTTCTCTGTTCATCATAAACTTGCTCACATAGATACAGCAGAAACCTGCATCACTTGCTATTCCGACAACATGGTTCGGGGAGTAATCTCTTACTAGGGATATTTTTGTTCCCGGAGCAGTTGGGTTATTTGTATTTTTTATACAAACCGGAACTCCGGCCATAAAAACAGGAACCAGTGTATCTTCGTGTAATACTGAGAAACCGGCATAAGATAGTTCCCTCATTTCACGGTAAGTCAGTTCAGGTACTGCAACCGGATTGTGAACTAACCCCGGATGAGCTGCATACACTGCATCAACATCTGTGAAATTTTCGTATAGATCAGCCTTTAATGCGGCAGCCAAAATGGAACCCGTTATATCTGAACCTCCACGTGGGAAAGTTGCAACTTTTCCGTCTTTAGTGTAACCAAAGAAACCCGGGAAGATAACAATTCCTTCTATACTGTTAATCATTTTAAGGTTCTCATAGGATTCAGGCAAAACCTGTGCATTTCCAAATTCATCACTCATAAGTAGCCCTGATTTTTTAGGCGATACATATTCTGCCTTTTTACCTATACTGTTCAAATATGCAGCTACCAATTTAGCACTGTTATCTTCTCCGGCAGCTTTCATGGCATCCATGAACATACCGGTATGAGAAGTGTCAAGTTTAAGTCTTTCTTCCAAATCAGACTTGATCATTTCAACAATTTCGTCATCAAGTCCAAGTTCATCTGCTATATCCTTGAACCTCTTTACAACAGCTTCAAGTTCTGCTTCTGCATTTCCCGTCTGCAGGTGTTTTTGTGCACAAGCAATAAGTAAATCAGTAACTTTGGTATCTGAACTATCCCTTTTACCGGGGGCAGATACAACAATAACCTTTCTCTCGCTATCAGCAAGTACGATATTGCAAACTTTTTTAATCTGTTCTGCATTAGCTAAAGAGGTTCCTCCAAATTTTGCTACTTTCATTTTGAATCCTCCATCCATTTATATTAAAAATTTACTCTCAAAACACGGGGACTTGGTGTCCCTAAGTAAATATAAGAGCATATGGAACTTCATACGATTATCTCATAAATTATACAAAAAAAGATTATGTATGGCAATAATATTTGTAATATAAACAATTATAATGTATGATATTTATTGGTTTATTTTATGCTGTAAGTTTTATGATTGTTATTTATAATAAACAGACATAATAATAGAAGAAAAATTGGAGGTTATTTTAGGTGAACTTGCACGATTTCGATTATTACCTTCCGGAGGAACTTATCGCACAGCATCCCATGGAAAAAAGGGACATGTCCAGGCTAATGGTGCTGGATAAGGAAACCGGAGAGATTAAACATAAATTATTCAAGGACATAGTTAACTATCTGGATGAAGGTGATTGTCTGGTTCTGAACAATACCAGAGTTATACCTGCAAGGCTTTTAGGCGAAAAAGAGGGTACGGGCGGAAAGATAGAATTTGTTTTGCTAAAAAGGGTTGAAGGAGACACGTGGGAAGTAATTTTAAGACCCGGTAAGAAGGCAAAACCGGGGAGCAGATTTGTTTTTGGAAACGGAGAGCTAAAAGCAGAAATTCTGGAAGTACTTGAAGAAGGAAACAGACTTGTCAGGTTTATATATGACGGCGTTTTTGAAGAAATACTGGACAGGGTAGGTATAATGCCATTGCCTCCGTACATTACTGAAAAGCTTGAGAACCCGGAAAGATACCAGACTGTATATGCCAAGGTTAATGGCTCCGCTGCCGCACCAACTGCCGGACTACATTTTACCAAAGAACTTTTGGATTCCTTGGAGCAAAAGGGTGTAAAAATAGCATATGTTATGCTTCATGTCGGTCTAGGTACATTCAGACCTGTCAAAGTTGACGATATAACTCAACATAAAATGCATTCAGAATACTATTCAATAAGTCAGGAAACATGTGATATAATAAACGATACACGACAAAAAGGTAAAAAAGTTGTAGCTGTTGGTACTACCAGTTGTAGGGTACTTGAAACTTTAGGTAAGAGCGGAAGTATTGCTCCCTGCGATGGTTGGACAGACATTTTCATATATCCTGGCTACGAGTTTAAAGTGGTAAACAGGCTTATTACAAACTTTCATTTGCCCGAATCAACACTTATCATGCTGGTAAGTTCTTTAGCCGGTAGGGATAATGTGCTTCACGCATATAACGTAGCTGTAGAAGAAAAATACAGATTTTTCAGCTTTGGAGACGCAATGTTTATTAAATAAACTAATTAATAGAAAGGTAATTACTATGGCAGCAGTTACTTATGAATTAATAAAAACTTGCAAGCAGACAGGTGCAAGATTAGGTAAGGTGCATACACCTCACGGCTCATTTGATACCCCAGTTTTTATGCCTGTTGGAACCCTTGCAACTGTTAAAGGTATGTCTCCTGAGGAACTCAAGGAGATAGATGCGAGAATTATTTTAAGCAACACATATCATTGCTACCTTAGGCCCGGCCAGGAAATAGTAAAGCAGGCAGGAGGCCTTCATGGTTTTATGAACTGGGACAGACCTATACTAACGGACAGCGGTGGTTTTCAGGTATTCAGCCTGAGTGGACTCAGAAAGATTACAGAAGAAGGTGTAACCTTCAGATCTCATCTGGATGGTTCAAAACATGTATTTACACCGGAATCAGTAATGGGAATAGAGAATGATCTGGGTGCAGACATAATAATGGCTTTTGATGAATGTGCACCATATCCTGCCGAATATGATTATGTTAAGAAGTCCATGGAGCGTACCACAAGATGGGCAAAAAGATGTAAGGAAGCTCATACAAATACGGAAAAACAGTCACTTTTCGGCATAATTCAGGGTGGTATGTACAAAGATTTGAGGATAGAAAGTGCTAACCAACTAAAGGAATTGGATTTTCCGGGTTATGCAATAGGAGGATTAAGTGTTGGTGAGCCTGCTGAGATTATGTATGAGGTACTTGACTATACAGCTCCTCTTATGCCAGCCGATAAACCCAGATACCTGATGGGGGTTGGTACACCGGATTATCTTATAGAGGGAGCTATAAGAGGTATTGATATGTTTGACTGTGTCCTTCCTACAAGAATCGGAAGAAACGGAACGGTACTTACAAGCAGGGGTAGAGTTATTATCCGTGATGCAAAATACTCAAGAGATTTTTCAAAGCTGGATCCGGAATGTGATTGCTATGTATGCCGAAACTATTCAAGAGCTTACATCAGACACCTTCTCAAATGCGGAGAGGTTTTGGGCTTGAGGCTTACAACCTGGCACAACTTATATTTCTTAATAAACTTGATGAAACAAGTAAGACAGGCTATAATGGATGGTAGGCTTGCCAGCTTCAGGGATGAATTTTATCTGAAATATGGCTATACTAAATAATATGGATAATACAGTTTAACTGTGTTAAATAAAATAATTACAGGAGGTTTTTAGTAATGGCAGTAGCAGCGTTAGTTCAATTAGTATTACCTATGGCTTTAATTCTGGGACTTATGTATGTAATGCTTATTCTCCCACAGAAAAAAAAGGAGAAGAAGACCCAGCAAATGCTTAATTCAATTCAAGTTGGATGGGATGTAACAACTATCGGAGGTATAGTAGGTAAGATTATAAACATAAAAGATGACGAAATATATATCGAATCCGGCGTTGATAAAAACAAGATACTTGTAAAGCGTTGGGCAATTAAAGATGTTATAAAGCCTGTTGAAGGCTAAGAAGTAAAAATTTATTTAATTCTTACCAACTGTTCTAAGTGGACTACCTCAAAAATATGATATACAAAGAACATTTTATATTATATTTTTGGAGGTACACTATGGGCGTACAGACACCTGGATTTAAAAAAACACTGGATGAACACATAAACCTGCTAAGGGTAGTAAAAGGCTTAATAATTGCTTTTCTTATAACGCTTCCGTGCTTTTTAGGGTTTGCATTATTTTTAACATATACGGATTTCCCTGAAAAACACACTTATATTGCAGTTCTTATTACAACTGTATTGAGTGTACTGGTGGCATCAGCTTACTCCACAAAAAATGTTAAGAGTAAAGGTTGGATGAACGGCTGCTTTGTGGGAATCCTTTATGTGGCTTTACTTTACATTGCCAGCAGTATTGTGTTCCTAAATTTTAAAATTGATGTTCAGGTGATATTATCCGTGGTTATCGGTGCCATTGTGGGGTGTCTGGGAGGCATTTTTGGAATTAATTTGCGATAACGGGTTTTCTAAAAAATGGCTTTTCAAAACTAAATAGATATGCTATAATCGGCTAAGAAAATTGATGGGGGGGACTACATAATGAAACATATAAAGACTATTAACAATGCTACTCTTAAAAACAGCCTTGCAAAGGGTGGATGTGGCGAATGTCAGACTTCTTGCCAGTCAGCTTGCAAGACATCATGCACAGTTGCTAATCAAAGCTGCGAAAATAAGTAATATTAGATATGCATATTGATTTATCTTAATATGTATGAATTTATAAATTAGTGAAAGGTGAATTAACACTTTTCACTTTTTTAAATGTTTTAACCCGGTGTTGTATCCAGGATTCTTTAGCTTTAGGAGGTCACTTTAAATGATTCACAAGTATACTATGTATGATACCAATATAGTCTTGGACGTAAACAGCGGTGCTGTACATGTATTTGATGATGCTGCTTTTGATGTAGTAGGTTTATATAAGAATGAAACAAGGAAACAGATAATTGAATCACTATCAGAAAAATACTCAGGACAAGTTATAGAAGATGCCTATGAGGAAATCTCTGAACTTGAATCCAAAGGCTTGCTTTTTAGTGAGGATGCATATTCCGATGCTTTAAATAAGTGGGAAAGAAAACCTGTAGTAAAGGCTTTATGTCTACATATTTGTCATGACTGTAACCTGAGATGCAAATATTGTTTTGCCTCCACAGGAAGTTTTGGCGGTCACAGAACTATGATGGATCTTGATACAGGCAAAAAAGCAATAGATTTTCTGATTGAAAAATCTGCAGGCAGACGTAATTTGGAAGTGGACTTTTTCGGCGGTGAGCCACTAATGAACTTCGACGTAGTAAAAGGTATAGTTGAGTATGCCAGGATCAGGGAAAAAGAATCTGGCAAGAATTTCAGATTTACTATTACTACAAATGCTGTATTATTAAATGAAGAAATAAAAGATTTTATTAATAAGAATATGCATAATGTGGTTCTTAGTATCGACGGACGTAAGGAAACAAATGACAAAATGAGGCCAAGAGTCGATGGCTCAGGAACTTATGACAGAATACTTCCTAAAATCCAGGATATGGCTGAATCAAGAAATCAGGATAATTACTATGTAAGAGGTACTTTTACCAGGGAAAATCTTGATTTTTCCGAAGATGTACTTCATCTGGCAGATCAGGGATTCAAGCAAATTTCTATAGAGCCTGTTGTTGCTGCTAAGGATTCCGGTTATGACATCCGTGAACAGGATCTTCCAAAACTTTTTGAAGAGTACGAAAACCTTGCAAGGGAATATGTAAAAAGAGATAGTGAAAAGTGTGGCTTTAATTTCTTCCATTTTATGATTGATTTACAGCAAGGACCCTGTGTCATCAAGAGACTTGGTGGATGTGGTTCAGGGCATGAATATCTTGCGGTTACGCCGGAAGGTGATTTATATCCTTGTCATCAGTTTGTGGGGGATGAGAAGTTTAAAATGGGCAATGTTCATGAAGGTGTATTCAATAGTGATTCTCAGAAGGATTTTCAAAAGTCAAATGTTTACACAAAAAAGGACTGCGCTGAATGTTGGGCTAAATTTTATTGCAGTGGTGGGTGTGCTGCAAATGCGTACCAGTTTAATAATGATATTAATGTTCCATACAAAATTGGTTGCGAACTTGAGAAAAAGAGAGTTGAATGTGCAATCTGGATAAAAACTCAAGAATAGAGGGGTTCATTGTGATAAAGGATTTTAACAACATCACACCTAAAATCCACGAAACTGCGTTTGTTGCACCGAACAGTACAGTTATTGGAGACGTAGTTTTGGGTGAAAATACAACTATCTGGTACAATGCAGTTTTAAGAGGAGACATCGATAGTATAGTTGTCGGTGATAATACAAATATACAGGAAGGCTGTATATTACATTGCAAAAAGGGTATCGAAGTGATACTGGGTTCTCATGTAACAATCGGGCACGGAGCAATTTTGCACAGCTGTCGTATAGGTAATAATACACTTGTAGGAATGGGTGCAATAGTACTTGACAGTGCGGAAATAGGCAACAATTGTCTTGTAGCAGCCGGAAGCGTAGTTACACCAAGGACTAAGATACCTGATGGCTGTCTTGTTGCAGGCAGTCCGGCAGAAATCAAAAGGACACTGTCAGAGCAAGAAATTGCTGAAATTAAATGTAATGCAAATGAGTATATCAATCTATTAAAATACTACAAATAATATTTTTTTAGCAAAAGTGAATATCCTAAAATCACAGGATATTCATTTTAAATTCATAATATATCTTACAAAGGATGACAATGTTTAAATTGATTAGTTGAATAATAAACTAAAATTAATTACTTAATTTGTAAATTTCTGTTTAATATTGAGACTTATTTATTGACTAGCTTTTTTGTAAGTTATATAATGGCGTAAGTGGATTATAATTTAAGGGGGAATACTACAAATGAGAGGAAGCAACGCGGTTAAATTTTTCTCGATATTGCTTATCATCGGAATTTTAACCTGGATAGCAGCTTATGGTTCTATCCTGGGGTTTGAAATACCTGGTGTTAAGGATATTAGAACAGGTATTGATATTCAGGGAGGCGTGGATGCTAGACTATATGCAGTAACCAAGGACAACAGCAAGGCAAAAGCTGAAGATTTAGATGCTGCAAGAATTACCATAGGTAAGAGATTGGATTCTAAAAATATCTTTGATAGAGTTATCACTGTAGATAAAGATAAGGGATACATTCTGGTACAAATACCACACAAAAAAGGTGAAGCATTCGATCCACAGAAGTCAATAGAAGAAATTGGTAAAACCGCATTATTAACCTTCCAAGAGGTTGACGAAAGTAAAAAAGATGCAAATGGGAATTATCTTCCAACCAACAAGATTATTCTTGAAGGTGGAGATGTAAAGGATGCCACTCCTGAAGTTGATGGTGAAAATGGTGGTTATTGTGTTTCACTGAAACTTTCATCAGAAGGTGGCAAAAAGTTTTCAGAAGCAACAGGAAGACTTATTGGAAAACCTATAGCAATCTTCATGGATAATGATTTAATCAGTGCTCCAAACGTTCAGACACAAATAACCGGTACTTCTGCAAGAATTACTCTTGGTGGTACTGCAAGTGATGAACAAAGGGAAGAAGCTAAAAATCTTGCTGGTCTTATTAAGTCAGGTTCATTGCCATTTAAGTTAGAGGCCAGACAGGTTAATAATATTAGCCCTACCCTTGGATCTAACGCACTTAATGTTAGTATAAATGCATTTATAGTTGCACTTATACTGATTTGTTTCTTTATGATATTCTATTACAGATTGCCGGGATTAATAGCAAGTATTGCCTTAATTCTCCATACAGTTATGGAATTACTGGCATTGTCCTGGACTCATATAATTGTTACTTTGCCGGGTATTGCGGGTCTCATACTGACAATAGGTATGGCCGTTGATGCCAACGTTATAATATTTGAAAGAATCAAGGATGAACTTAAAAACGGAAAAACTCTTCATGCTGCAATTGATGTTGGATTTAAGAGAGCATTCTCAGCCGTGCTTGATTCTAACGTAACTACTCTTATTTCTGCCATAGTTTTATGGAAATTTGGTACAGGCCCTATACAGAGTTTTGCATATACTCTGGGAATAGGTGTTGTGTTAAGCTTTATAACCGCTGTAACTGCTTCCAGAATAATGCTGAAGTCGATACAGGATATAGAAGTTGCAAAACACCATTGGTTATATGGCGTAAGCATGAGAGGAGGAAAAGCAAATGGTTAATTTATATGCTAAGAGATACTACTTTTTTATACTCTCAGCCCTAATTATTTTATCAGGTGTTGTTATGTATCTAGTTGAAGGCTTTAAACTGGACATTGAGTTTGAAGGCGGAACAATAATAGAAATGAGAGCAAATGATAAAATGTTTACTGAGGCAAACACTCAGGATTTACAGACTAAAATCGCAGATTTTGTTACAAATACAATAAATAAACCTGCAAAGGTTCAGAAGTCAACTTCATATGATGTAAACGGCACAAACACTAAGAGCTTTGACATAATAACAATAAGCATAGGAAGTGAGAATACACTTTCAAACACTGAATTGACTAAGGTTGAAGAAGCAGTTGTAAAAGAGTTTAAGCTCAACGCTAAAGACGCTGTTGTCAGTGAAGAAAGTGTTGAACCATTCATTGGTAAGGAAATAATGAATAACGGCTTGAAAGCTGTTGTTATAGCTTTTGTATTGATTATATTATATGTTTGGTACAGATTCAAAGCTATGTCTGGATTATCAGCCGGTGTATTTGCGGTTGTGGGAGTTTTGCATGACTTGCTGATAATGCTCTCTGTATATGTTATTTTCCAGATACCTTTAAATGAATCATTTATTGCTGCGATACTGACTGTTGTCGGATACTCAATGAATGATACAGTTATAATTTATGACCGTATCAGAGAAAACAACAGATTACTTAGGAAAGTGCCACTTCCTGAATTGGTAAACAGCAGTATAATTCAGACTTTAAACAGATCAATAAATACAGTTGTGACATCGTTAATAGCAATAACTACTGTATATATATTCTCTAGAGTAAACGGAATCAATTCAATGGAACAATTCAGCTTCCCGTTGATTATTGGTATTTCAGCAGGATGCTATTCATCGATATTTATTGCAAGCCCACTGTATGTAATGTGGAAGGAAAGTCAGAAAAAGAAGAAGATTTCCGGAAAACCTGCAAAAGCTTAATAAATAAAAATAGACTGTTGAACATTCACTTGTTCAGCAGTCTTTTTGTTTGCCCTGATATGAAAAATGCGGGCCCCGAAAGGGACCCGCTAAGCGGTTGTTAAGCTATGTGATGAACTTAAGCCTTTTTTTTGATAACAATATCAATTACAAATGCTGCTATGAGAAATTCACACAAAACATAAAAGCTATTAATAATAAAAGATGTTGCTGTACTATCAAAAATACTGCTATAGCTATTACTCATTCTGTTAATTATAAAAAATACCGTGCCTAATATTATCAATAAAAGTGCAGCCGGAGTGGCATATTTAATCATCTTTTTCGGTAAATCAGCCATATTGCATATAGCTGAACTTATCATACTAAGTTTGGCTTTTTTATCTTTTTGATTACTATTCATCTATTACCCCCCTAAATATTTAGACCTCTGACTATAAAGAAAAATTTTAAAGAGCATACATATACTTGTTTATAAGTACTTGTTTTATAAGATAAAAATGATTTTACGTACAAATAAAATAGTAACACTTAAAATTTAGAACAGCAATGTTAATAATTGATAATAATCCATTTTTCGACAAAATACATCAATCTGAGTAAATTTTTTATGTAAAGTTGGTCGAATTAGAATAAAACTTTTGTATAGTTTAATATATTCCAATATATTATAATTACCATAAAAAGATGCGAAGGAGGAGAGCGGGAATGAGAGATTATGAAACAAATCTTATTTACTCAAAAAAAGTTGTTGTCTCCGAAGGTAAAGGAAAGGAATTATATCTCAAGTACTATCTTATCGCAAGCGAACAGACTAATTCCACTACTACGTATGGTATACAGGTAATTATGGAATATGATAGAGGAGGAATTGAAAAGGCATTTATTCCGGATGTCCTCCCATCCAAAACAGGTATAAATAACCTCATTTACTTGCTATACTCAAATTCAGTTACTTCGGTAAGCGTTTATGATGTTATATATGACTGCATAGCATAAAGATCAGTTGCTTTAATTGGATTATAAAGTATGTTCTAACAGAACATGCTTTTTTTGTGCGATTTAAGGCTTAAATGATTGAATTTGTTATTAAAAATATTATTAAAAAAGAAGGATTATTAATAATAATGTCGAACACATATTAAGTGATTTTGGCTAGGTTTAAAATAAATTATAGCAGATATGTCTATAATATTTGCATACGAGTAAAAATAAGTAGATAGGGATATTGAGCATAATGGCAAATTTGTTTCCAGACGACCTTATTGAAGAAATAAGAGTAAGTAATGACATTGTCGATGTTATATCGGAATATGTCAAGCTGGAGAAGAAAGGAAAGAATTTTTTTGGTAAATGTCCTTTTCATAACGAAAAGACAGCATCATTTTCTGTTGAACCTGTAAAACAGATATTTCATTGTTTTGGATGCGGTAAAGGCGGAAACGTTATACACTTTATTATGTCTATTGAAAATCTGGAATTTCCGGATGCCTTGAGGCTTCTTGCTGATAGGGCCAAAATTCAGATTCCTGATATAACTGAAGGTGTTCGTAATGACGAAAAAGCCGGATTAAAAAGGGAACTCTTGGATATAAACCTTGAAGCAGCGAGGTTTTTTAGAGATAACCTTAATAACGAAAAGAATACTCTTCCAAATTCATACTTAATGAGCAGGAAGATACAGAAACAAACTATAGCCAAGTTTGGTATAGGTTATGCCGAGGACAGATTTGATACACTTTATAAACACTTAAAGTCTAAAGGCTTTAGCGATTCATCCATTATAAAAAGTGGGCTCGTTATATATAAGGAAGAAAGTGGTAAAATTTACGATAGATTTAGAGGCAGGATTATGTTTCCCATATTTGATATAAGAGGAAATGTGATTGCCTTTGGAGGGAGAGTTCTTGATTCGTCTCAGCCAAAATACATGAATTCTCCTGAAACTGAAGTTTATCAAAAAGGTAAACACTTGTATGCCTTGAATTTTGCTAAAAGTGCTTGTTCCAAACAACTGATTTTATCTGAAGGTTACATGGATGTTATATCATTACACCAAAGTGGAATAATAAATTCAGTTGCTCCGTTAGGAACAGCATTAACAGAAAATCAGGGCAGACTTTTGAAGAAGTACACTGAAGAAATAGTTCTTTCCTTTGATTCTGATTCAGCTGGCCAGGCTGCTGCATTCAGAAGCCTTGATTTATTGAATGAAATTGGCTGTAATGTTAGGGTTTTAACAATCCCATCAGGCAAAGACCCTGATGAGTTTATTAAAGCTCATGGAGTTACAGAGTTTAAACGACTTGTTGATAGATCCAAAGGTTTGCTTGATTTTAAGCTTGGTTCGCTAAAAAATGATATAGATACCTCAACAAATGAAGGAAAAGTTAGGTTTCTTGATAAAGCTGTACTTATATTGGACAAAATTGACAATAATGTAGAAAAAGAACTTTATGTAAAAAAATTATCTGAGGAGTTGGGTGTAAGTACACAATCAATTTTATCAGAAATAGCAAAGCAGCAAAGAGACACAGATACAAATTTTAGAAAACAAGTACCAAGTAATAATAACTTTAGCCGAAATCCAATACGAAAGAGTACAGTTGTAAAAAATCAGGAAGAATGGTTAGTCAGACTGCAATTAATGCTGTTGGCAACTATATGCATCGATAATAGTGTATACTTTAGCATTAAAGATGTTGTTGATTGGGACAGATTCGAATCAGATGAAGTAAAAAATGCATTCGATTTTGCAGTCGAAAGAATTGAAAGTAAGGCAGGGATATTAACGGGTGAAATATTAAATAAACTTTCTCCCGGAATGGCAGAAAGTTTTGCAAATATAGTGCAGTCTCAGAGCATATTTGAGGATAATAAAAAAGCGGCTTTGGATATAATTAGAAAGATAGACCTGTTTAGCTTGGAAGAAAGAAAAAATGAAATAATCGAGCTTAAAAAGAGAAGTGATCTGACAGAAGGAGATGTTGAATTATTAAATCGGGAATTAAGCAGTATTGTATCGAATATAGCTATAAAGAAAAAAGGTTTGTAATTGAGCTCGAAAGGAGGGGAAATAAGTGAAACATAGTCAGGAAAGTAGAAAGGCATTACTAAAAGAACTAATAGATAGAGGAAAGCAAAAGGGAATGCTAACCTACAAAGAGATTATGGATGCCTTTGAGGAAATCGAGCTTGAGCCGGAACACATTGAAAAAATTTACGAAACCCTTGAAACAATGGGAGTTGATGTTGTTGGCGATATTGAAGCTGAAATGGAAGAGATTCAGCTTACGGACGAGGAACTTGATATTAGTATTCCAGAGGGCATAAGTATAGATGACCCTGTACGTATGTACCTTAAAGAAATTGGTAAAGTCCCCCTTTTATCAGCAGATGAAGAAATTGATCTTGCTCATAGAATGGAAAATGGTGATATAGAAGCAAAAAGAAGATTAGCAGAAGCCAACTTAAGACTTGTTGTTAGTATAGCTAAAAGGTATGTTGGTAGAGGAATGCAGTTCCTTGACTTGATTCAGGAGGGCAATCTTGGATTAATTAAGGCAGTTGAAAAATTTGATTATAGAAGAGGTTTCAAATTCAGTACCTATGCTACATGGTGGATAAGACAAGCTATCACAAGGGCAATTGCTGACCAGGCAAGGACTATACGTATTCCTGTTCATATGGTAGAAACCATCAATAAATTGATTAGGGTTTCAAGGCAATTGTTGCAGGAATTGGGCAGAGAACCACAGCCTGATGAAATTGCAAAAGAAATTGGTATGTCTGTAGACAAGGTTCGTGAAATTATGAAAATTTCACAAGAGCCGGTATCGCTGGAAACTCCTATAGGAGAAGAGGAAGACAGTCATTTGGGTGACTTTATTCCCGATGATGATGCTCCTGCACCTGCTGAAGCTGCTGCATTTACTTTGCTTAAAGAACAGCTTATTGACGTGCTGGACACTTTAACAGCACGTGAAGAGAAGGTTCTGAGGCTAAGATTTGGTTTGGATGATGGAAGGGCAAGAACTCTTGAGGAAGTTGGTAAGGAGTTTAACGTAACCAGAGAACGTATTCGTCAAATAGAGGCAAAAGCGTTAAGAAAATTAAGACATCCAAGCAGAAGCAAAAAGTTAAAGGATTATTTAGACTAATCTATTGACCCGCTATCCTCAATAATTCTAGGATAGGGGGTTTTTTTGCACCTTGATAGCCATAATTTAGAAAACTAAAAATAATAGATATTGTTCGATTGGTTTAATATAAGTTAGAAAAACGACAATAAACTATTTAAATAGTCTATTTATGGTTATTTTGGTGTTGACCAGTTTAGAGTTCGTAAGTATAATAGTTTATGTGCTCGCGAGAGCAAAGCCCTCAGATGAGTGGCATAGAGATATTCCTCAATAGCTCAGTCGGTAGAGCATGCGGCTGTTAACCGCAGGGTCGTAGGTTCAAGTCCTACTTGAGGAGCCAATTCGGGCCTTTAGCTCAGTTGGTTAGAGCAACCGGCTCATAACCGGTTGGTCCGGGGTTCGAGTCCCTGAAGGCCCACCAAATAAAAAGAACACGCAGATGCGTGTTTTTTTTATGTTACTTAATTCTGCTGGTATAGTCTGTACTTAACTTTTCATCCTGTAAATCTATAGTAGTTTTATTTAATACAGGGTTATTCGGATTAACCCCTAAAATGTCCCTTCCCAAAAGAGTGCTTGATATGGGAGTTTCAATATCGTTTACCCCGTTTTTATTTTTAAAAAAGCTCACTGCAGATACCTCATTTCATATTTAATGTCCTACTTTCAAATCAAACATTGATTAATTATCTTTAGTATGTGTATAATTTAATCTGGTGATACAGAAAATGACCAAATTAGTTACAATATTTGGAGGAAGTTTTGATTTTAAATTTAAAGGGAAGGCTAAAACTAATCGCGGATAAAGTTCCAGAATGCAATGTATTGGCTGATATAGGAACTGACCATGCATATATTCCTATATATCTGGTTCAGAACGGTGTTTGCCAAAAGGCAATCGCATCAGATATTAAAATAGGGCCTGTAAAGATGGCTAGTAACAATATTTCTTTATACAAATTATCTGAAAAGATCGAAACAAGACTTGGCAATGGTTTGGATACTATAGAAATTAACGAAGCGGACTCAATAATTATTGCTGGAATGGGCGGAACACTTGTGACAGAGCTTTTGGAGGCCAACAAGCCAAAAACGGTTAATACTAATGCACTGGTATTACAGCCTATGAATGATCTTCACGTTGTACGAAAATGGTTATATGACAACGCTTTTGAAATATATGATGAAGAAATGGTTGCGGAAGGCCCGAAACTTTATTGTGTGTTGTCTGCCAAGTTCAGTGGAAAAAAGAAAGATTACTCTGATTTTGAACTTCATGTGGGACAAAGTCTTATAGAAAAGAAAGATCCATTGCTTAGTACTTATTGTAGAATGAAGGTAAAGCAAATTGACAGGGTACTTGAACAGTTGGAAGATATGAAAGAAAATGATGTGCTTAAAACTCAATACGCAAGACAAAAAATAGATTATATAAACCTGATTGAGAAACTATAAATATATTATCTGTAAGGGTGAAAAAAATGAATGTAGGAGATATAATTAATTATTTAAATGAAATTGCACCTTGGCGGTATGCTGAGGAGTGGGATAGTGTAGGACTGATGGTAGGCAGCAGGGACAGTAATGTAACAAAAATACTCCTGTGCATGGATGTAACATCTGACGTTATTTTGGAAGCTGCAAGATGTGGTGCTCAGATGATTCTTTCGCATCACCCTTTTATCTTTTCAAAACTAAAATCTATAGATATGGAAACATTTAAGGGAGATCAGATTGCAAAGCTGATAAAAAACAATATTACAGTTGTTAGTGCACATACAAATCTTGATACAGCTCCAGACGGAGTTAATGATACTTTGGCAGAGTCTTTACACCTGACAAATTGCCAGAATCTGAAACCGTATATTCCAAAAGGATTAAATTGTGATTTAGGAATGGGTAAGATAGGAGAATTACTAAATTATAAGAGCTTTGATGAATTTGTTAAAGACATTAAGAAAAACTTAGGTATAGAGAATCTAAGGATAATCGGTAAAAAACCTGAAAAGGTAAAAAATATTGCAGTGTTTTGTGGCAGCTTTGATGACGATCTGGAGAACTTAAAAAGCCGCAAGGTGGATGTTTTGGTAACAGGTGATATCAAATACCATACTGCAATAGATGCAGCTCAAATGGGCCTTTGTATCGTTGATGCGGGGCATTATGCAACTGAACGAATGATTCTCCCTAAATTAATGGATACACTAAACAAGAGATTTAAGGAACTTGATATAATTTGTAGTAAAATGGAAGCTGATCCATTTACTTTTGCTTGACTTATATTGATTCAACAACTATAATTAATAGTCCTAAGAGAATTTTAACGTTCTTAATTTATGAGTAAGCCAGATGATCGCAGATACTGCCTGAAAAGGCGTAGATGAGGAAAGTCCGGGCTCCATAGGGCAATGGTGCCGGGTAACTCCCGGTGAAGGTGACTTTAAGGAAAGTGCAACAGAGATATACCGCCATATTAGGGGTTACCCAATATGGTAAGGGTGGAAAGGCGAGGTAAGAGCTCACCAGCGACTTGGCGACTTGTCGGCTATGTAAACCCCACCTGGAGCAACACCGTGGAGGGACGCAATGACTGCCCGTCAGTCCCGGGGAGGTGGCTTGAGCCATGCAGAAATGTATGGCCTAGATAGATGATCATCAAATACAGAACCCGGCTTACAGACTTACTCATAGTTTATCAAAAAAACTGGCTTTTAAGGCCAGTTTTTTTGTGCTTTTTATCATACAAAAACATTTAATAGTCTGTAAATTTGGTATTGAGTTTAATATGCGAATCATGTAATATTAAATCCAAGTGTTTTTCTGATTTATTTGTTATGGTAACTTATATTTTTCTATTTTATTGGGGAGACGGGTAATGACAAACAAGAATAAAACTGAAGTTTACATATATGGAAGTAGGTACACGGTTTCAGGAGCAGAATCCGAAGAATATATGCATAAGCTTTCTCTGTACGTTGATAAAAAAATGAGGGAGTTTTCTGAAGTTAATAATGCACTTAGTTCTGGGATGATTTCAGTACTGGCTGCAATTAATATTGCAGATGACTATTTTAAAACTTTAGATAAACTAGTAAATATCACAAAGAACCAACATATCCAAACTGAATTAATGGAAAAAGAATACAAACAGAAAGTAGAAGAACTGACCTTACAAATACAAAAGTTTCAGTCTGGTGCAGTTACTATGGAAGAAGCTCTGACTTCTCAGGCTAATGAATTTGAAAAGAAGGAAAAAAGTCTTAAAGAACAAATAGAACTATTGAGGGTTGAATCTGCATACAAGGATGAAGCTATTGCGAATCAGCTGGAGGAACTGGCAAATGAGCATACTCAAAATAAGGAGGAACTTAAAGATCAGATAAATAAGCTAAAGGATGAGAACGTTGCAAAAGAACAGTCAATATCCGAATTAGTGAGAAAGTTTGAACAATTAGAATCTGAATACAAGCAAATGGAAGAATTATATCAGGAAGAGTATAATCGAATTAAAAGCGAATATGGAAAGCTATAAAATAAAAAGACATCCCTTTGATTACTTGCCTAACGGGATGTCTTGTAATATGTTCTATTCTTCCAGATCAATAACGCTTACCGGACAGGCATCTCTGGCATCCTCGGCTTCCTGAAGGTTTTCTTCCGGTATATCTTCTTCAATAGCTTCGGCTTTATTGTCCTCATTCATACTAAATACTGCGGGGCATATAGAAGTACATAATTCACAACTTATACAACCGTCCTGGTCTACAGATGCTTTCATTTACAGTCCTCCTTAAATTATTAATCCATAACTATAAACTATTATTCTCCCAAAACAAATATATATACAAAAAATGTAAGAGGGAATTTAGTTGTAATATTATGGAGCTTGATTATTGATTTTACAGGGGACATGAGTTATATTAAATACAAATATAAATGGAGAAATACAAAAAAATGAATGATAAATTTGAGATAATTGACTGCCATGTTCATACATTCGCCAATGATGATATAGCAGCTAAAATTATGACTTCCTTTAATAAACTATACGATATTGAGTTTAAAAATCCCGGTAACGGAACGATACCAAATGTATTAAAAAATATGGACGAAGTTGGAATAGACCGGACGGTAATGGCGAATTTTGCACCACCAAAGATTTTAGACAGTAACAATTTGTGGACTATAGATACTGCAAATTCGTCAGAAGGGCGACTTGTACCACTGGTGAATTTTCACCCTGATATGGAGGGGCGGCTTGCTGAGAATTTTGAAAAGTATGTGGGGCTTGGAGCAAAAGGCATAAAGCTTCACCCAATGGCACAGGGCTTTGATATCAATGATTCCAGAATGGACGAACTTTATAAAAAGTGCAGTGAGACCAAGTTTACTATCCTTATACATTGTGGTAGGGTTTCAAATGCGAGACTAAATGAATTTTCAGATTTTGAGTCCATAGTTCCTATAATAGAAAAATATCCGGATATTCCAATAATCCTTGCTCATATGGCGGATGGAGACAAGGAATGTGTTCTAAAAGTGTCAAAACAATATGAAAATGTATACTTTGACACATCCATAGTTATAACAGGCTATCCTGAAATAGCCCGTGTCAATGAACCAAGCTGGTTGGATGACAGTGAAGTGGTTGATATTATAAATGAAGCAGGAGAGGATAAGATACTTTTTGGGTCTGATTTTCCATGGGGAAGCTCAGTACATGACGTAAAAAGATTTATGAAATTACAATTGAGTGACCAGCAGAAAAAAACTATTCTTAGTGAAAATTCTAAACGTCTTTTTAGACTATAAGTATTGGATTTTGATATAAAAAATAAATATGTACCATTACGCACCTCGCTTAATATAATAAAAAGCGGGGTTTTTTTGTCAAAAGGTATACAAGAAACATTTTTGTACAAAATATCATCAAAATGGTATCCAAAGAGGAGGCAGTATATGAAGAACAAAAAGCTATTTCTTTCAATTTCATATGTAGTATTGCTTTCGCTGTTGATAGCAGGTGCAATTTTATTTAGCAAGCCATCAAATAACAGTAATACACCGCAAAAAAAATCGTTAACGGAGGAAAATTTCACTAACGGTATTCTTGCATATAAAAGTGAAATTAACGGTAAAGAGGATATAAAAATTGTAAATAGCCCCCAAAAACTAGATTTACAAGCCAGCCTTATTGAAAATATGAACGGTGAGGTTACTATAGATATTTCATATAAAATAGAAGGAAAGAAATTAAATAAAACAATAGATACTTCGAAAGTACCTGAAATAAGAAATCTTCTAAGATTCAGGGAAAAATTTAAGAAAGGATATCAAATTGATAAAATACTGGTAAATGATAAGGCAGAAAAATTATACTTTTATGTTAGGGGAAGAGAAGATAACAGGCTAACTCAAACCTGGATATACACTTATAACCTAAAAACTTCGAAGGCCAATAAGTTGTTTTATGACATAGGTGTGTTTAGTGATTTTCACCTGTCACCTGATGGTAAATATAATGCTTTTGCATATCAGAATAATTTAGCTAGTCAAAAAAACGAAAGTATAAAAAATAAGGTAGTAATAATACGATGTGAAGACGATAAGATTATTCTTAATGGGGACAAGGATGTAAACGGTAAGACGATTGGTCAGGACAGCGGTTTATATATTTACAATTATGATTTTATTAAATGGGAAAATCCTAAAAACTGTTTATTGAAACAGATTTCAGAAATAAAGGACGGTTCGAGTAAAACACATGAACAAAATGTTTATTACAATGTAGTAGAAAATAAAATACAAGTTAAGTAGGTTATTGTTTTGGTGTTAAGGCGGCAGGCATATCAAGATGCTTACCGTCTTTTTTGATCTTTTTCCTCGTCTTGTTTTAATAGAGCATTTAGTGTATCCTTTTAGTAATGTTAATTTTTTAAAGTTTTGGAGTGATGAACGTGTATATAGTAGGTTTGAATGGAAGTCCCAACGTGGAAGGAAACACAGGTTTCCTGGTTAAAAAGGTTCTGGAGGAATGTGAAGCAAGAGGTGCAAAAACCATTCTTCTAAATGTCGGGAAAATAATGCAGGAGCAAAAGTGTGGTTTCTGTACGGTTTGCTCAAATCCATGTACTGGAAATTGCTATAAGGGTACAAAGCTTGAAGAAGCTTTTGAAATATTAAGAAATGCAGATGGTGTAGTGGTTGCCAGTCCCGTTTACTTTGGCAGTGTTTCCGCACAGCTAAAGGCGATGTTTGATAAAACAAGGAAGGTCAGGGCAAACAAAGGTTTGTACAATAAAGTTGGACTTTGTATGGCAGTGGGAGCCTCTCAATATGGCGGCGAAGAAACAACAATAAAAGCGATGCATGATATGATGCTTATTAATGGAATGATAATAGTAGGAGACGGTTATATTGACGATAATTGCGGACATCAGGGTGTTTGTGCTACCCGCCCGGCGAAAGATGATGAAGAGGCAGTAAAAAGAGCAGTAATGTCTGCAAAAAGGCTTATAGAAGTATGTAGCGCAACTGAAAGCATAAGACAAAGCTGATTTAATATAAATTTTTCACCGCAGGTGCGGATTACGGAGGATATGACAATAATATGTTGCACGAGTTTTCCAGAAGTGAATTAATTATCGGAACAGAAGGACTAGAAAAACTAAAAAACAGCAAGGTAGCAGTATTTGGCGTTGGAGGAGTGGGTTCATTTACTGTTGAGGCACTCACCAGAACAGGGGTGGGACATCTTGTGCTGATAGATGATGACTGTGTATGTCTTACAAATCTAAACAGGCAGCTTCATGCTACCAGAAAAACCGTAGGCAAGCCCAAGGTTGAAGTTATGCGAGACAGAGTTCTTGAAATAAATCCAAAATGTGATGTTACTATCATTCAGAAGTTTTATATGCCGGATGTAGCTGAAGAGATACTGGATAGTAGCTTTGACTATATTGTAGATGCAATTGACACTGTAACCGCAAAAATTGATCTGGTAGTAAGGGCAAATCAATTGGGGATACCCATAATAAGTGCAATGGGAGCAGGCAACAAGACTGATCCGACCCGGTTTCAGGTTTCAGACATATTCAAGACAACAGTTGATCCTCTGGCAAAAGTGGTAAGAAAGGAACTTAGAAACAGGGGAATTAAAAAATTAAAGGTGGTCTACTCCACAGAAGAACCTGTAAAGCCTGTTGAAACTGAGACTTCCAGCTGTAGTGCGGGTTGTATATGTCCTAAAGGAACAGCGAGAAAGTGTACTTTGAAGCATCAAATACCGGGAAGCCTTTCATTTGTTCCTTCTGTTATGGGCCTAATTATTGGAGGAGAAGTAATTAAGGATTTGATTGGATTTAAAAAGGATACAAATAGTAATTAATTAAGAGGAGAATTTACAAATGTTTGATAAACGTATCAACATATTTACCGGTCACTTCGGAAGCGGAAAAACAGAGGTAGCAGTCAATTATGCCATGAAAATGGCAGAAGCCGGGTATAGAACAGCTATAGTAGATTTTGACATAATAAACCCCTATTTCAGAACAGCGGATGCAAAAGACGCACTGGAAGAACAAAATATCAAAGTAATTCTTCCTATGTATGCCAACACCAATGTTGATATACCTGCTATCCCACCGGAAATATACTCATTGTTTGAAGATAAAAATACAAAAGTGGTTTTGGATGTGGGAGGAGACGACCTTGGTGCTAAAGCTGTATCAAGGTTCAAGGAAGAAATAGTCAGCGATGACTACGAAATGTTTTTCGTAGTAAATACAAAAAGGATTATGACAGATTCACCTGAAAAGATAGCAGAGATGATTGCTATTATTGAAGACGGAGCAAATATAAAGGTTACAAAATTGGTAAATAATAGCAACTTGTTGGAGGAAACTACTCCCGAAATAATTCTTGAAGGAAACCATATTATATCTCAGGTTTCAGAAAAAACAGGAATACCAATTGCTATCACTGCAGGTATGGAAGAAGTTATAAATAAAATACAAAAAAGTGAAATTGGTAAAACAGAAATATTATCCATGAGGAAACAGATACATCTTCCATGGAATAGAGGTTAGGCGAGGACGTTATGACATTTTTTTATATTATTCTAGCAATAGTTGCGGGATGTATAATTATGAGTTTAACCGGAAAAATATCCCGTACAAATAAAAACAGAAGACAAATTCGAGCCCAATGGGGGAAAGCTCCTAATACAAAGTATACAGAGGATATATATAAATCGGTTAGAAATTATTTTGATAACCATAAAGAACAGGGAAAAAGCTTCTTTATAGACGACATAACTTGGAATGATTTAGATATGAACAGGATTTTCTCCAGGGTGAACATAACCAGAACGGATGTAGGAGAAGAATATCTATACAACATGCTGAGGGAATTAGTCTATGATCAGAATGAGCTGGCAGAGAGGGACAGGCTAATAGAGTACTTTAGAAAAAACCCTTTTGAACGTGAAAAGATTCAGTTAATTCTATCAGATTTGGGAAAACTCAGGTTTTTAAGTATATCAGAATATATGAACGGTAAAAGAAGCGGGGGTGGCATAAAGGGAATATACTATAAGATTTTATCATTAATCTTCATAGCATCAATATTTGCCACAATATTTTTTCCCGGAGCAATAGTTATTTTTATGATATCACTTGCTGTTAATGTAACAGTTTATTTCAAGGCAAGGGATCAGATTATCGGTCATTTGCAATCTCTCGGATATATTGTGAATATGCTGGGAATTTCTCGAAGAATATCAAAGTTTAATATAAAAGAACTGGATACATATTTAACTGAATTGAGAAAATGTACTGCTAAAGTAAAGGGAGTTAGCCTAAATGCTTTTTACTTTCTATTCTATACAAGTGAGAACTATTTATTTGAGCTTATAAAAATATTTCTTCTTGGGGAACCGGTTGCATTTCACAGTATCTTTAAAATTGTAACAAAACACAGGCAGGAAATTGAATCTGTATTTAAGACGGTTGGACTCCTTGATAGTCTGATATCAGTGGCATCCTACAGAGATAGCCTTGATTACTATGTAACGCCTGTACTGGTAAAAGGGAATATCAATAGCAAAAAGATAGAATTTACAGATATGTATCATCCCTTGATAAAAAATCCTGTTACAAATTCCTTTTCAGTAGCAGGAGGGGCATTGATAACGGGGTCAAATGCAAGCGGAAAATCAACATTTCTCAAATCGATAGCAATAAATGCAATTTTTGCTCAGACTATTTACACATGTCTTGCAAGGGAGTATTATTCCAGCTACTTTAATATTTACAGTTCTATGGCTCTGAGCGACAATCTTGAAATGAATGAGAGCTACTACATTGTTGAAATAAAATCACTTAAACGTATTTTGAAGGGACTTAATGACCAAGTTCCATGTCTCTGTGTCATAGATGAAGTGCTGAGAGGTACAAATACTATTGAAAGAATTGCAGCATCGTCTGAAATACTGAACTATATTGCAGGTAATAATTGTATATGCCTTTGTGCTTCCCACGATATAGAGCTTACTCAAATATTAGCAGATAAAGTTGACAATTACCACTTTCAGGAGTTCTTTGAGGATGACAACATAAAGTTCGACTATAAAATATATCCGGGTAAATCAACTACCCGTAATGCTATAAAATTATTAAGAATACTTGGTTATGATGAAAGCATAGTTGACAGTGCTGAACAAAGAGCCTGTAAATTTAACCAAAACGGATATTGGTCAAAAGTGTAATAATTGAAGTTTTTGGTCACACAACTTGCAAATAAATACAAAGAGTTTTATAATAAAACAATAGTTTTAGTTCTCTAAATTACTAAAAATCATAAGTAATTAAGTTAATAAAATAAAGTGAGGTTTTGATAATGGCAAAAGTTATATTCCACGAGGAAAGATGCAAAGGCTGTAAACTGTGTGTTACAGTTTGTCCTAAAAAAATTGTCATAATGAAATCTGATAAATTAAATCAGAAAGGCTTCCATCCTGCAGGAGTCGAAGAAATGGACAAATGCATCGGATGTGCATTCTGTGCTACAATTTGTCCCGATTGCGTTATAGAGGTAGAGAAGTAATAATTAGTAATTAAATTACACCCATTAAGCTATAACATAATAAAATTAACTCAAATGTGTCACATGGAAAAATATTATTCGGAGACATATGCTCATATGAGTTTAGCTAAAAAGTCATTAATCGGTTTTGACTGATTAGCCTCCTTTATTAAGCGAAATAAACAGCTGATAGAGGAAGTAAAAATACAATAAAATTTGGAGCCACTATTGTGGCTCATGGAGGTTAATATGGCAGAAAAATTATTAATGAAGGGTAATGAGGTAATAGCAGAAGCTGCCTTAAGAGCCGGCTGTAGGCATTATTTTGGATATCCTATCACACCTCAGACTGAAGTAGCACATTATATGGCAAAAGCAATGCCAAAAATAAACGGTACATTTGTTCAGGCTGAGAGCGAGGTTGCAGCAATTAATATGGTTTACGGTGCAGCAGCAGCAGGAGCACGTGTTCTGACATCATCTTCAAGTCCGGGAGTAAGCTTGAAGCAGGAGGGTATTTCATACATAGCTGGAGCAGAGCTTCCGGCAGTAATGGTAAATATCGTTCGCTGCGGTCCCGGCCTTGGCGGTATACTTCCTGCACAGTGTGATTATTTTCAGTCAGTCAAGGGCGGAGGACACGGGGACTACAAAAACGTTGTTCTTGCTCCATCAAGTGTTCAAGAACTGTATGAGTTGACAGTAGAAGCCTTCAATATATCTGATAAATACAGAATACTTACCATAATTTTGGGAGACGGTATGCTGGGGCAGATGATGGAGGCAGTTGAATTCAAGGATAAGGAAGATATTTATCAGGATGACAAAAAGTGGGCCTGTACAGGAACAAAAATGGAGAGGGAAAGTAATGACGTTACCTCCATATATATCCAACCTGAAATCCTTGAAAATCATAACCTTAAGCTTCAGGCTAAATATAAGAAGATTGAAGAGAATGAAACAAGAGTAGAAACATACAATTGTGAAAATGCAGATATAATTGTAACAGCATACGGAACTGTAGCAAGAATAGTAAAGAATGTAATAAAAATGGCTGAAAAAGAAGGCATAAAAGTGGGATTGATAAGACCTATCTCATTGTGGCCATTCCCGACTGCTGAATTTGAAAAGTATGCGGAAACACCAAAGGCATTCCTCAGTGTAGAACTGAGTGCAGGACAGATGGTTGAGGATGTTCGCCTTGCTGTTAACGGAAAACGACCTGTTCATTTCTATGGACGTATGGGTGGTATGGTTCCAAGCCAAAAAGAAGTTCTTGATAAAATAAAGGAAATCTTAAATAAATAAGATTCAGATGGAGGGGAAAAATGGCAACTGTGTTTAAAAAACCACATGCTTTAAAGGATTTATCTCTTCACTATTGTCCCGGTTGTACTCACGGTATTATTCATAGGATAATAGCTGAAGTAATTGATGAATTAGAAATAGAAGGTACTACAATAGGTGTTTCACCTGTAGGATGTGCATACAATAATTATGAGTATTTTCATGTAGATATGGTACAGGCTGCTCACGGTAGAGCTCCGGCTGTTGCAACAGGAATAAAAAGAGTACATCCTGATAACTACGTATTTACTTACCAAGGAGACGGAGACCTTGCTGCTATTGGAACAGCTGAAATAATTCACGCTGCTACAAGAGGAGAAAAAATAACAACTGTATTTGTAAATAATGCAATATACGGTATGACATCAGGCCAAATGGCTCCAACAACACTTATGAATCAGGTTACAACTACTTCACCATTTGGTAGAAAACCTGAGATTCACGGCTTCCCTATAAAGGTTTGTGAGCTGCTTTCACAATTGGAAGGTGCTGTATATGTTGAAAGAACATCAGTACATGATGTTAAAAATATCAGAAATACTAAAGAAGCCATTAAAAAGGCTTTCAAGGTTCAACAAGCAAACAAGGGATTTTCAATAGTTGAGGTTTTGTCAACATGTCCTACAAACTGGGGATTGAATCCGATAGATTCACTAAAATGGCTTGAAAGCAACATGTTGCCCTTCTATCCTTTGGGTAATTTCAAAGGAAAGGATTTGGAGGTGTAGAAAAATGAAGCAGCTTGAATTGATAATTGCAGGTTTCGGAGGACAAGGGATATTATCCGCAGGAAGATTGTTAGCATATGCCGGAATGCTTGAAGGAAAGAATGTCTCCTGGCTTCCGTCATACGGACCGGAAATGAGAGGCGGTACTGCAAACTGCAGTGTTGTTATTTCAGACGAACCCGTTGGTTCTCCTATATTGGATACAGCCAACGTACTGGTTGTAATGAATGGCCCATCCCTTGAGAAGTTTGAAAAATCAGTAGTAAGCGGTGGGTTAATCATATCTGACAGTTCTTTGGTAGAAGCAAAACCCAAGAGAACTGACGTAGATTTTGCAGGTGTTCCAGCAACACAGATGGCTTCTGATATGGGCAATTTTACATATGCCAATATTATTATTCTGGGTAAATTGTTAGCAAAAACCGGAATTGTTTCAAAAGAAAGCTTTGAGGCTGCTTTGAAGAAAGTTCTTCCTCCAAAGAAGCATCATATGATTCCTGATGAAATGAAAGCCCTTGAAATGGGACATGATTATTAAGAACTTAACAAAATGTATGCTCTAATTTTATATATTTTGTCACAAGATTGTAAGAAGTGTGCGTTATAATTCAAGCTATAGACTATCTGATTGATCAGTGTATAGCTTGAATTTTTTTAGTTTGGAGATGATTTTATGAGTATATTGAAAACAGAGGGATTAAGAAAATACTATGGCAAGGATGAAAACCTTGTAAGGGCCCTTGATGGTATAAATATGGAAATCCTGGAAGGAGAGTTTGTAGCGATTGTCGGCACATCCGGAAGTGGCAAATCAACGCTTTTACATATGCTCGGTGGCCTTGACAAGGCTACGGAAGGTAAAGTAACGGTGGCAGGTAAGGAAATTTTTGATTTGAATGATGAGCAGAAAACTGTTTTTCGCAGAAGGAATATTGGTTTTATATTTCAGAATTACAATCTGGTCCCTATCCTGAATGTTTATGAAAACATAACTCTCCCTGTTGAACTGGATGGAGGAATCATTGATAAAGCCTTTATAGACGATATTATAAAAACCCTTGGACTTTGTGGTAAGCTTACAAACCTTCCAAACAATCTTTCGGGAGGTCAGCAGCAAAGGGTAGCCATAGCAAGGGCCCTGGCAACAAAACCCGCCATAATTCTTGCAGATGAGCCAACAGGCAATCTTGACAGCAGAACCGGGCTGGAGGTAGTAGGCTTGCTTAAAATGACCAGCAAAAGATTCCATCAGACAATCGTAATGATTACACATAATGAAGAGATTGCCCAGCTGGCTGACAGGGTCATTCGCATTGAGGACGGTAAAATAGTCGGGGGTGAAGGCAAATGATGTTTCCTACTGATAACAGGCTTGTAATAAAAAAATTGACTGTAAGGACTATAAAAGCAAACAAAGTTAGAAATATATTTGTTATAACTGCAATAGCATTAACCGCTTTACTTCTGTCAACTATCTTTAGCATAGGAATAAGTGGGACAGAGTCTATTCAATTACAGAAAATAAGAACTATGGGAACAATAGAGCATGGGGGCTTGACTTTTCCCACTGATAAACAAGTAAAAAAGCTGAAATCATTGGATTATATTGAAGATGTAGGTATAATGGCACATGCCGGAGATATAATAGAAACTCCTGACATGGGAAATTTGTCTCTGTCGTTGTTCTGGTTTGATAAGACAGAATGGGAAAAGCTCAGAGTTCCTGCCATGAGCAATATTAAAGGGAAATATCCTCAGGCATATAATGAGATAATGATACCTGAATGGATCCTTAAAAGAATGGGGATAACCAATCCTGAAATAGGAATGGATATAACAGTTAAGTATTTTAAGGCTGGCAGTCCGGAGTCTGAAGCCATAAGTGAAAAATTTAAACTTTCGGCATATTACACAGAATACTCTAATCTGCGTTCTGGAAATATGGGAACGATGTATGTCTCAAAAGCTTTTGTTGATAGTAAGGGAATTACTCCTGAGAATTCAGGTACTGTATCTGTACGTTTCAAAAGTAATAAGAATATTGGTGATCAATTCGAAAAACTCAGCAGGGAGGTCACTGTATCTCAAACACAGAAGTGGAAAGTAGTTCCATTGTACGAAACAGTCAATGGAGACAGGCTGTCAACAATAATAGGCCTGTCAGGACTTATACTGTTCATAATGCTCAGCAGCTATCTGCTTATATATAATGTTCTATATATTTCGGTATCAAAGGACGTACGCTTTTACGGGTTATTAAAAACGGTGGGTACTACTCCAAGACAGATAAGAAGAATAGTAACGGGTCAGGCAATGAGGCTGACTGCCTTGGGAGTACCTCTCGGACTTGCTCTGGGGGCAGCAGTTTCTTTTGTTGCCGTTCCATTTGCACTAAGTGGGGCATCAATAGAGACAGGTATAAAAATATCCTTTAATCCTATCATATATATTGGAGCAGCGGTTTTTTCACTTGTAACAACACTTATCAGCAGTATAAAACCCGCTGGAATGGCTGCTTCAATTTCACCGATTGAGGCGGTCAGATATACCGGAACTACTGTATCCCGTAAACTCAGAAAAGGGTCAACGGGAGGCAAGGTACAAAAAATGGCTTTCAGAAATGTTTTTAGAAACAGACGAAGGGCAGCAGTTGTTTTCTTATCGCTGTTTATGGGAATAACGACCTTTATGCTGGTAAATACACTTGTTTTGAGCATGGATACGGAAAATTACGTAAACAGCTATATGGATAATGATTTTACGCTAACCAATAATACATTTTTTCAAAATGGCACAGGAATAAAGCAGAAGTTTGATAATGATTTTATATCAACACTTAAAAGCATAGAAGGAATAACAGAAATAAGGAAGGTATCGCAAAAGATAGTTACTCTAAAATACGATGAAAACCTATATAAGGAACATCTTGAGGAATTCGCAAAAAGGTTTAATACACAAATGCCCACAAGTGGCGATATAAAGAAAAACCCAAGGATTTTCTGGTCAAATCTGGTGGGACTTGACACGGAATATATAAAGAAACTAAATAAAACACTTGCAGAACCTATTGATGAGGAAGCTTTTGAAGCAGGTCGGATAGCTTTATTTTCAACAAATAATCCAAAGCTTTTCAAGGTAGGTTCCGATGTTGTTTTTACGGCTGATGAAAAAGAATATTCCCTTAAGCTGGGAGGATTTTTGCCTGAAAGAACTGCATTTAACGGAGGTATGGGGCCGGCACCCCTTGTTTATATAAGCAATGTCTACATGAAAAAGTTATTTGATGACCCTGTGCTGTGTTCTATAACAATGAATGCCGAAACGGACAAAGAGTCACATGTATTAAAACATCTAAAGGAAATGACGGCAAATGATAATGAAATATCAATTGATTCAAGACTGGAAACCATGGAGCAATTTAAAAGTTCAAAAACAATGCTGTATATTCTGGGCGGTGGAATGTCCTTTATATTGGCACTTATAGGTATTCTCAATTTTGTAAACGTTATGGTGACGGGAGTAAACACAAGACGGCATGAGTTTGCCGTTTTAGAGAGTATTGGTATGACTCCCAAACAGGTGAAACATATGCTGTCCCTAGAGGGACTCACTTATGCCATTATTTCCTGTGGACTTGTGGCTACTTTGGGAGCTGCACTAAATATATGGATATTCAGCTTATTTAAGAAGCAAGCTGATTATGCTATTTTTACCTTCCCTACAATCCCGTTGGTTTTATCTGTAGTTATTGTTTTTGCAGTGTGTATTTTAGTACCAGTGGCTGCATACGTTCCAACTACAAAAGATACAGTTACGGAGAGGTTGAGAAGAGTTGAAGGTTAAGATAAAATAAATATATGCATCGACATAAATTTCTTTTGGAGAGGTAATATGGCAAGAATACTTATTGTTGAAGATGATAAGCTTCTCAATGACGGGATATCAATTGCACTTAAAAAGCGTGGACATACGATTCTTTCGGGTTATTGCTACCATGAAGCATTTTGTTTATTTTTGAATAACAGCTTTGATTTAATACTGCTGGATATAAATCTTCCTGACAGAAGTGGACTTGAGCTATGTAATGAAATCCGCAAAAAATCTGAAGTTCCTATTATATTCATCACGGCAAATGATACGGAGCAGGACATTGTTAATGGTTTTACAAACGGCTGTGACGACTATATTGCAAAGCCCTTCTCGCTGGAAGTGATGAATCGGCGTATTTATGCGGTACTCAGACGGACAGGAACTGAAGAAAAAAGCATTTTCCGCTCTGGTGAAATATCAATAAATTATGAAAAAATGATGGTTTCAAAGGGTGAAGTATTACTTAAACTGACTGCTACAGAGTACAAATTGCTGACACTTCTTACTAAAAACAGCGGGCAGGTACTGACCAGAGACATTTTTCTTCAGAGGCTTTGGGACACTAATGAAGCATTTGTTGATGAAAACGCCGTAAGTGTTAACATGAGGAGGCTTCGTCAAAAAATTGAGGATGACCCTAAAAATCCGAAATATATAAAAACTGTTTTTGGTATAGGCTATACCTGGGGAGAGGAGTCCTGCAGGTAATGAAGGGGATAAAAAAAAGAGAAGCCGTTTTGATTGCAGCAATTTATTGTATTTGTATTGCTTTTACGACATACCAACTTCTGGTTGCAAAAAATATTCAGGCGGTAATATTCTGTATTATATTTACAGTACTGTTAGCTGTCATGATTACAGCACTTATATTATTGCTCCACAGATATATGCAAAGTGTAATACTCCGACTTTCCGACATGGTAGCGTCACTTATAGACATGAGGGAAACAGAAGTGTTTTCAGTGCTCAACGATGATTTACTGTCAAAGTTGCAATCACAGGTGCTTAAGCTTTCAAGAATACTAAAGTCACAAAACATAAAGCTGCGGAATGAGAAAAATGAAATAAAATCCCTGATTTCAGACATATCCCATCAGTTAAAGAACCCGCTTGCAAATCTTAAAATATATGTATCATTCATAATGGACGAAGATATTGATCCGTTAATGAGGATGGAATATTTGAAAAATATCGACAATCAATTGGATAAGCTGAATTGGTTGATGGAAAGCATGATAAAAATGACTAGGCTTGAAAGTGGCATCATTCAGTTGAACCTTGAAGAGAACGGCTTAAATGATGTGTTGCTGACATCCTTAAAACAGATATACCAAAAAGCATTAAAAAAGAATATAGATATAGTATTTGTTCCTTCAGAAAAGGATATAGAGCTATCTATTGACCTGAGATGGACGGCGGAGGCTATAACCAATATTTTGGACAATTCTGTCAAGTATACACAGGAATCGGGGAAAATAAAAATACAGGTCCATAAATACGAGTTATTTGCCAGAATTGACATAGAGGATAATGGTGCAGGGTTTGATGAAAAAGAAGTAAATGATATATTCAAGCGCTTTTACCGGGGGGAAAATTCTAATGGGATAGACGGAGTTGGCATTGGTCTTTATCTCACAAGAGAGATAATCTCAATGCAGGACGGATATATAAAAGCAAAGTCCGAATCAGGCAAAGGAAGTACATTTTCAATATTTTTGCCTCTTAAAAGCCGATAAAATATTGTACCCGGGTATACCAATTGTATATTGGGTATGCCCGGGTGTTGAATAGTGTCTGTCTTAAATTATATATTGAATAGAATATCCGCATAAGTTGGGATAGGCCAGATATTTGAATCTACTATACGCTCGAGCTCGTCGGCAACTGTTCTTAATGTTTCCATTCTTGCAAAAACATCATTTCTATAGAACATAGCTTGCTCAAATGTATCTTCAAAAGAATTCTGAGCCTTGCTTAGACTATTCTCCAATAGAGAAATTTCCTTTTTAAATTGCGAAACAAAGGAAGCTGTTTCCTTAAGCAAGTCTGTATTAGCACTTAAATCTGCTTCAATTCCACAGTTCTTAATCTCATTTATAGATTTTGCAATTTCAGTTTCAAATTTGATGCAAGCCGGAAGAAGCTGCCTTTTTGCCATTTCAAGCATTGTCATAGCCTCTATATTAATTGACTTGATATATTTCTCAAGTGAGATTTCATATCTGGAATGCATTTCAACTCTTGAAAAGACCTTGTGCTTTTCCATAACTGTCATGTTCTTTTCCTTTAACAGGCAAGCAATTGCTTCAACATAACTCTTAATATTTGGAAGACCTCTTTTTTCAGCTTCTTTTACCCATTCATCGGAATATCCGTTACCATTGAATATTATTCGTCCGTTTTCTTTTACCACATCTTTAATAATACTGTTTACTTCTTTTGAGAAATCCTTTGCCTTTTCAAGTCTGTCAGCAAACTGTTCCAGTACATGTGCAACTATTGTATTCAGGAAGAAGTTTGGTGATGCAATGGAGGCAGAAGAACCAACCATTCTGAATTCAAATTTATTACCGGTAAAGGCAAACGGTGAAGTTCTGTTCCTGTCTGTGGTATCCTTTCTGAGTGCTGGGAGTGTTTTAACACCGACCATGAGCTTTTCAATACTATTTGATTCAATATCTTCTCCAGATACAATCTGATCAAGAATTCTTGTAAGCTCATCTCCAAGGAATATGGAAATTATAGCAGGTGGAGCTTCATTTGCGCCTAACCTGTGGTCATTTCCAGGGTTGGCAGCAGATAATCTTATCAAATCCGCATATTCGTCTACGGCTTTTATAACAGCACACAGGAAAATCAGGAATTGAACGTTTTCATGGGGGGTCTTACCCGGGTCAAAAAGGTTCTGACCATCATTTGTAGAAAGTGACCAATTATTATGTTTGCCGGAACCGTTAACTCCTGCAAAGGGTTTTTCATGAAGCAGACATACTAAACCATGTCTTAGGGCAACTGTTTTCAAAAGTTCCATAACAAGCTGATTATGATCGGTTGCAATATTGGAAGTTGTAAAAATAGGAGCAAGCTCATGCTGTGCAGGAGCCACTTCGTTATGCTCAGTTTTTGCTGAAATACCAAGCTTCCATAATTCACGGTCCAGATCTTCCATGAAAGCTGAAACTCGTGGCTTAATACTTCCATAGTAATGGTCATCCATTTCCTGTCCCTTTGGTGCTTTAGAGCCAAAAAGAGTACGTCCTGTAAAAATCAAATCTTTCCTTTTATCGTACATTTTCTTATCAATAAGGAAATATTCCTGCTCAGGACCAACTGTTGGAGTAACTTTAGTAACGTTTTCATTACCGAAAAGTTTTAGTAGCCTTACTGCATTTTTAGAAAGGCATTCAATAGATCTTAAAAGAGGTGTTTTCTTATCAAGCGTTTCACCTGTATAAGAACAGAATGCAGTTGGAATGTACAAAGTGTTATTTTTAATAAATGCAGGTGAAGTACAATCCCAAGCGGTGTAGCCACGTGCCTCAAAGGTGACTCTCAAACCTCCCGAAGGAAAAGAGGAGCCATCTGCTTCACCTTTAATCAACTCTTTGCCGGAGAATTCCAATATTACTTTTCCATCATCAGTAGGATTAATGAAGGAATCATGTTTTTCGGCAGTAATGCCTGTCATTGGCTGAAACCAGTGAGTATAATGGGTAGCACCCTTTTCAATTGCCCAATCCTTCATTGAGCTGGCAACCACTTCAGCTATTTCGAGATCTAAAGGAAGACCTTCGTCAATAGTTTTCTTCAATACCTTGTATGTAGCTTTAGGCAAACGTTCTCTCATTACGGAGTCATTGTATACATTTGAACCGAATATTTGGCTTATCAGACTCATAAATCACCTCATAAAATATTTTTAAGGCAACCGGCTGTATTCCGGATACCAATAATTATTAATATTACCTAATAAAGATACAATTTTTCCATACTAATTGCAAGCATAAAATGGTCAGGCGTCTTTTCTCAAGCTAAATATTTATAAATTCTTTTAAAACTATTATATTCTTTTCTTTCAAAGGTAAAAATTGCATTATCCTAAAAGTTTTAATTCAAAAAAATGAATATTTATCCGGTGTAATTTGAGGTGGTAATTTAGGGAAATTGAGAAAGAAAACTGCCGCTATGATATAATACAATTAGCACACTGCTTTACAGAATTATTTTGAAATAATATTTATTACAGGCATAGGTAGGTGACCCATTTGATAGATATACTTACAAATCCAATTAATATAATAATAATTCTACCTGTTTTAATTACTCTTGTAAGTTCTTTGGTAACAAGATATAACAGAGAAAGAGTTATTAAAAGTTTTTATTCAATAATAAACAGTGTGGAGTTAATCACAGGATTATTAATTGCGCTCTTATTAACAAGGGGAATTCTATTTGACAATGACAATAAGTTTTTCGTATATATTCGTAACCATATGCCTGAAACTGCCAAAGCAAGTCTGGCAGCAAATAATATATATACCTACTTATGTGTTGCTTTTGTTGTACTATTGATTGTGGTGCTGATAATCAAGCTAGTAATGTATCCTTTGTATAAGCATGTATTTGGAGCTATGGCTCAGGGAATATACAAGGTTATGAGCTCAATGAGCTCTGTGACCCGAAGAATCATTGCCTTTGTCTGCAGTATACCGAAGGCAGCAGTTTCACTAATTTGTATCAGCTTTGTACTATATTTCTTTTCGTACTATTTTACAGTACCCGGTTTATCAGTTTGGATAGACGATTCAGTAGTACTCCAGGGAGTTTATAAAACGGCTCTGAAACCGGTAATTGAATCTGAAATTGCAAAGAAAATACCTGTAATAATTAATGATCGTTTTGTAAGCGCCACAATGAATGGGCAGGAAGTAAAAATAGCTGAAAATATCAGAGATACTCTTGACAGTTACAATATAAAGGTTATTCAGTACTTTAACGGTGTGACTCTTGATGACGCGGTAAAATCAAATGATGAAATAGATAAACTGGCCCTTGATTTGACTGAGGGAAAGTCAGGAGAATATGATAAAGCAAAGGCAATATACAAATGGATAACTAAAAATATAAAATATGATTACCCAAAAGCAAAACAGATTGCTGTTAAGACAGAAGGAACAAAATCCGGGTCTATAATATGTTATGAAACGAGGAAAGGAATTTGTTTTGACTACTCAAGCCTCTTTATTTCAATGTGCAGGGTAAACGGGATAAAGGTAAGATTGGTTACGGGTCTTGGCTATAGCGGACTAGCCTGGGGAGATCATGCATGGAATCAGTTCTACGATAGTAATGAGAAAAAATGGATAAATGTAGACTGCACCTTTGGTGTCACCGGAAACTATTTTAATTCTTCAAAATTTAATTTGGATCACAAAGGGGATCGAGTACAGGAAGAATGGTAAACTATTAAGATAACACCCTTTTTAGAATTTTTCCTCCCGTATATTCTATGTTTTCATGGGTATAATTTTCATAGTAATGACTATGTAAATTTGCCATATTGAGCCTTCCTGCAATTTTATGCTTGTGTCCGTGAGCAGTTTTTACCGGAAGTCCTGTTATACCTGAATATACATGGTAATGCCCGTTAAAGGAGGTTGTTCCAAAATATACATGGAAGTGGAATGACCCTATACCAAACATGTATTCAGTATATCCAGTAAGCCTGTGAGAGTGTTTTTCACCAGTTAAACTATTAAATTTGTAAAAATGATAGTGATTAACCATCAACTTTCTCCCTTTACCCATTATTCACTTATTATTGTGCATGACTGGCCAAGAATTTATTATGAAAAATAATGGAATTAATATAGGGGTTTACCAGATATGTTATAATACTTTTAGGTTAGCAAGTTGTTAAAACTGGCGGGAGGAGGGCGGAATAAAATGGAACCAATAATTGCAATTGTGTTACTTGTAGCTAATATACCGGTTTATAGGAAAATTTTGCGGCTTATATTTCGTGATAGAGAGGATATAAATGACTCGATAAAGTACTCATTTACCCCAGATTTGTTTTCCCTTTTTAAAGGGAATTATTGGAAGGATAGAATAGGTGAAGCCAAACTTTCAGTATTTATATTCAGTTGTGTTGCTGTCGTTGTAATTGAACTTTTAATAATAAAATGGATAATAGCCATTTTTGCATAAGTAATAAAATAGAAAAGCAATTAATAAACAGGAGTTTACATAATATGAAAGAAGTTTTGACCCGACAAGAGCTGGAGAATAGGGCTAAGCAGCTGTGTGCCATAGCTACTGATAAATATCCCGACTGGGATACAATAATAATATTAGGGCGTGTTAATCAATATTATTTCACGGGGACTATGCAAGACGGAATACTCATAATTAAAAATGGCGGAAAATTAATGTATTTTGCCAGAAGGAGCTATGAAAGGGCGAAAATAGAGTCGCCTATATCCGATTGCATATATCCTATGGAGAAATACTCTGATGCTGCAGAGGTTTGTGGTATGTTGTTTGGAAACACACTTATAGAAACTGATATTGCAACTATTGAAGTACTTGAAAGACTTAGAGGCCAATTTGAGATAGGTAGAATCTATTCCATAAAAAAGATTTTGTCTGAGGTAAGGGCAATTAAAAGTCCATATGAACTTGAAGCTATAAGGGAGGCCGGAAAACGACACAAACACCTGCTTGAAGAAGTTGTACCAGGCATTCTAAGAGAAGGGATGAGTGAGGTAGAATTATCTGCAGAGTTGTTTGAAAAAATGCTGAAACTTGGACATCAGGGTGTTTCACGGTTCAATAGCTACCAGACTGAAATGATAGTAGGACAAATTGCATTTGGAGCAAATTCTCTATATCCTACCAATTTTGACGGACCAGGAGGCATGAAAGGTTTAAGCCCGGCAGTACCATTGTTTGGCAGTAAAAGTACTTTTCTCAAAAAAGGTGATTTGGTTTTTATTGATGTAGGCTTCTGTATTGATGGATATCATAGTGATAAAACCCAAGTTTATATGTTTGGAGCGAAACCTTCGGATGAAGTAGAAAAAATACACAGGCAATGCGTTGAGATACAAAAAAAGACTGCTTCTCTTCTAAAGCCCGGCAATATACCATCTGAAATATACAGCAGTATAATAGGTTGCCTTGATTCTTCGTTCTTGGGAAACTTTATGGGCTTTGGGGATAGAAGAGTTAGATTCTTGGGTCACGGAGTGGGTCTTCATGTAGATGAACTGCCTGTAATTGCAAAAGGTTTTGATAATCCATTAAAAGAGAACATGGTTTTTGCCCTTGAACCCAAAAAAGGTGTACCGCAAGTGGGCATGGTAGGCGGTGAGGACACATATATTGTTACTCCTGACGGTGGCGAGTGTATTACAGGAGGCGAAAAAGATATTATTTCTGTATAGGGGTGGCATACATAGGAGCTTGAAACTGATCGCAGTGGAAGATACACTTAAATAATAATGTGGTTGGTTTTTATTTATTGAATAATTAATCAGGAGAGACAGGTTATCATATTTTTAAATTTCAAAAATAAACATATATAGAGCTTGAAAGCACTTTTTCAGAGCAAATCTATATATGGGAGTGTTTGATGATGAAAATAAGATTGTTATTGGTAAAGGCAAAAAAAATACCTAAAAAAGTTTTGATAATATTTATACTGACATGTACACTGTTTGTTACAATAGGTTATACGGTCAACTCAGTTGGAGTTTTTAATCCGGCAAAGCACCTTCCGATTTACAGTGTTGAAACAGAACAAAATGCTGTCTCAATTACATTTGATTGTGCTTGGGGAGCAGACGACATATCTCAAATACTTGATACCCTTAAAAGAGAAAATATAAAAGCAACATTTTTTATGGTTGGCCAGTGGGCTGAAAAATTCCCGGATGCCGTTAAGCTTATAGCAAATGATGGTCATGATATTGCCAACCACGGGTATTCACACCTGCGTATGAGTACAATCAGTAAGGAGAAGTGCAAAAGTGAAATAGAATTATGCAACAAAAAGCTGGAAGAAATATCAGGAATAAAAATTAATCTTTTCAGGCCGCCGTACGGTGATTACAATAATACTGTTGTTGATACTTGTAATGAAATGGGATGTTACCCAATTCAATGGAATGTTGACAGTCTTGACTGGCGTAAGGAAATGAGCAGGCAGGCTATATTGGACAGAATTCTCAAGAGAACCAAGCCGGGGGCAATACTGCTTTTTCATAACGATACCCAGTATACTGCGCAGCTTCTCCCTGAGATTATAAAAGGACTAAAATCTCAGGGACTTGAATTTTTACCTGTATCCCAGCTAATAATGAAGGAAAATTATTACATAGATGATCAGGGAAGACAGCAGAAGAATAAGTAACACTATTTAAATAGGAAACATAAAATTTCAAATAATATAATTATGAGTTATTTTGCAGGCTGCAAGATAACTTTTGTTTTCTGAACAGCTTTACACATATTTAATAGCTGGTCGCCATTTATACATTCAATTACATTTCTATGGCAAAAAACCTTTGTGCATGGCTTGAAATCACCTAAAGTTATAATCATTCCTCTATATATAGAGTTCTTCTGCATACATTTAGCCAGATTCATAGCAAGTTCGACATCTATAATCTGATTCAGCCCATGCTTCCATATCTCGGAAAATTGTATATTATTCAGTATAAGACCGCTTCCATCAATCCCACAATCACGGGTTGACTTAATCTTATAACCGTTCCTTTTTAAAACTTCAACTATAATGGACATATAATCACGAAAATTTAAATATAACAAATCCTCTTTAGAGTTGATAACTTTCAAAAGTTCGTTTATCTTCCTTTTATATAGACAATCTTTTGTAATAAGAAATACTTTAAATGAAATAAGTAAAATCAAATAAAATAACAGCATAATTAATCACCCGATACTATTGTTTCTATAAAATAGATTTAATATTCTTCAATATTTAAAATGCAGGAATTTACAGTTATAAAGGTGTTGACATGGGGATAGCAGGCATGTTACTATAGTCAAGCTGTCGCTGAAAACAACACTTAAATAGTTAAGGTAGTATGAACTACCAAAAACTGAAAGTAAAAAAGTGTTGACAACAAGATAGCAAAGTGTTAAT
>NZ_ATAY01000012.1 GCF_000421965.1 Ruminiclostridium papyrosolvens C7
AATAACACGCCTCTACTTTACTGTCAACACTTTTTTACAAATTAATTATTCTCTTAACAACTATTGTATTAAAAATGTCTTCTCCATAGCAACGGCTTATTTAGAATATCATAATTACACTTTTATTGTCAACAAATATTTTTACCATGGAACTACCATTTTCGACTATTATTTTAAATTATATGTTTTTTATACCTATGTTCTGATTTATTCTTAAATTTTCTCAAACATTTTTAGGTTGTTGTATGTCAAGGTTTTTAATAATTGAAACTTTATTTCCGCATTTATTAAACTTGATTTTGTCACATAGTTGTCGAACTATAACCAATCCTCTGCCATGATCGCAATACAGATTATTTACACAATCCAAATCTTTATGAACCAAAGCAGTTTTTGTATGGTTGAAACCGCTACCCTCATCCATTACACTCACATATAAGTAATTGTCAATTATTTTAAAGGTTACATACGTATGCTTACAATCATTGCACTTATTACCATGCTGTACTGCATTTACAATTAATTCATTGAGTATAACTTTTATTTCAAATATTACATCTTCACATACACAATGCCCCAATGTGATGTAATCAAGAATTAGAGTAACGATATCGGATACATCTACAGGATTGTTGATAATATAAGTAATAGCTCTCACAATTACACCTGCCTAAGTTTTGTTATATTATATAATACCCGTATTTTTAAGGTGTAAACAATGATGTACCTACTTGAGATAAGTTCTGAATTTATCGAGTATTTTCTTTTCCATTCTTGAAATGTACATCTGTGAAACTCCAAGTATTTCGGCTATCTGCTTCTGAGTCATATTCTGAATATATCTATATGTTATGAATTCTTTTTCTATGTCATTAAATGATGTTAAAGCCTTTTCGAGAAAATCTTTATTATCTATCATTTCATATGTTTTCTCGTCGTACCCTAAAGTATCACCCAATTCAGAATCATTTTCCTGATTAATTGACTGATCCAAGGATTTAACTATAGCGGAGCTTCCGGCTTCTATTATCTCGAGTACTGTATCAACGGGTATTCCCATGTATTCAGCTATTTCATCTGCCCTCGGTACTCTACTCAGCTTTTGTGTAAGCTCATCTCTGGCCTTGTTAACTCCCTGCCGGGATTCGTATATTCTTCTGGGAATCTTTATTGTTGTACTCTTATCTCTGAAAAATCTCTTTATTTCACCTAGAATCGTCGGAGTTGCAAAACTAATGAATTTTACTCCCTTGTCCGGACTGAATCTTTCTACAGCCTTTATTAAGGCAAGGCATGCTACTTGATATATATCATCAAAGTCTACTCCTCTGTTTAAAAACTTTTTGGACAAATACTCTGCAAGACCAAGGTAATTTGATACAATCTCATTTCTATAATCCAGATTTCGTGTACTTATGTATTGAGAAAACAACTGTGCTTCATCGTAGTTTAATGTATTTTGAGTTTTGTTTTCCATAGCTATACTCCAATCTTTTTTGTCATTACTATGGAATGATTTTCATTACACAGCTCTACTGAATCCATAAGAGCTTTCATAATGTATAGTCCGTATTCGTTTTCTATGGATTGTTCGAAACAGTCTAGTGTACTGTTTTCTGCCGTAAATGTTATTTTAATATTGTCAGTATAGATATCAAAGGATATTCTATATTGACTTATGTTATTTTCTGTTCTTGATAGTATTATATTACATACTTCAGAAACAGCCACCTTTATATCCTCGACTTCATCAATATTAAAACCTGCTCTGGTTGAAACACTTGATGCAGTTAATCTTGCCGTACTTACATATTCACTTTTTGCAGGCAAAATGAGTACTACGTTATCATTTGAAATACTATTCATAGATATTCTCCTTTTTACTTTGTATTAATATTTTACCAACTAGAAAAAAGGTACACGGCTAATGTGTACCCCCTTTCGTTTTAAATATGGTTTTATTCTATTTTAAATAACTTGTCCAAACCGGTAATGAGAAATAACTTCTTTATATTATCCTTTAGACTACAAATGTATATATGATTGTCTTCTTTTCTTACCTCTTTAAGTGCGCTTACAAGTATGCCTAAGCCTGTGCTATCTATATAGGTAAGTTCCTTGCAATCTATATAGAGGTCGCCATTACAGGATTTAACCACCTCATTTAGCTCGTTTTTAAAGTTCTGTGATGTGTGTATGTCAATTTCACCTGAAAGGATAATTTGACATTTACCTCCATCCAGCATTTTTTGAACACTCAGTTCGCTATGTTCCACGTTACTACCCCCTTTACCAGCGTTTCTTTCATACATAAATTATTCTGCGAATAACTTTGCCAGCTTTAGTATAAGTTCAAGGTTTTCGGGCTCTACTCTTACAGCCAGAATCTTCTCAGGACCTAAAACATCTACATCCTTAAAGAATTTACTGTTTGTCACGTCTATCCCATATAATTTAGGCTCAGAATCCCTATACGATTTGACTGTTCGCTTTTCTTTCGGATCCTGGGGCTGATTCCACTCTTCTACAACCTTTAGTTTGAGATAGTCACTGGACTTAGTATCTATTTTTAAGTCCTTTGCTATATCATCCATGGCCATAAAAGCGCCATCAGAAGCATATTGATCAAATACATACTTGCTTAGCAAAAATACATCTGTATTAGAAGCTGCAAAAAGAACCATCGCTTTTTGTATATACATAGATGAATTCGGGTCGTTAATTCTGTTACTAAGCATTACCGTTTCCAGGCCGACTTCCTTAATTTCAGGTATATTCTTTGTTATGTCTTGTTTAAAGGTATCAGTTGCCTGTTCATGTACTTCACCTAGAATTCCTATGGTTATTTCGGGTTCTACTTTGGTTACAATGGAATATACTGTTGATGCTATTATTATAACAGCTATAATCGACACCAGTATATGGTACTTATGGTAATGAAAAAAGTTATCGACCTTTTTTCTATCCATTCCTGCCTTTACAAATGCCTTATCAACATATGTTTCCTTTTGTGGTGCCTTTGGCTCTTCTACCTCATAACCCATAAGGATTCTATAAGCATCCGTTTTGTTTTGGAAGTCTTCTTCAGCTTCTTTCGTCAAAGTACCGTCTATTTTCATTTGACGGTATTTTTTCAATATTACGTCATATTTTCTTTCGATATCTTCTTTTGTTGAATTCGTTGGAATTTCCATTATTATTCTTGATTCTTTTTTCGTGTACTTCAAATTAACCTCCATGCCAGTTAAAGGCCGCCAATTACCATTAGGTTATCCGTTGTTTTCATATGTTAATTACGTAAAGGTTATCACTTTATATTTTTAATCTCTTGGTTTCATTGTAGGGAATAATAAAATGTCTCTTATTGACGCTGAATCGGTTAACAGTATTATCAGTCTGTCAACACCTATTCCCAATCCACCTGTCGGCGGCATTCCATATTCTAATGCAGTAACATAATCATCATCCATCATATTTGCTTCTTCGTCTCCGGAATCCCTCTTTTTCACTTGGCTGATAAATCTCTCTTTCTGATCAATAGGGTCGTTTAACTCAGAGTATGCATTACCCATTTCTCTTCCTGTAATGAAGAATTCAAAACGTTCTGTTAATTCAGGACAATCCGGCTTCCTTTTTGTAAGTGGAGATATTTCTACAGGATAGTCATAGATAAATGTAGGTTGAACCAGATTGCTCTCAACAAATTCTTCAAACATAAGATTCAATATTTCTCCACGAACCATACCGTCTTTCACATGAACCTTTTTGGATTCTGCGGCCGCTTTTGCTTCTTCATCAGTTCTTATTGTATCAAAATCAATTCCTGAGTATTTCTTTACTGCCTCTATCATAGTCATTCTGTTCCAAGGCGGAGTAAGATCAATTTCCTGTCCCTGATACTGAATCTTAGTAGTACCCAATGTTTCCATTGCTACAGTAGAGATAAGGTTTTCTGTAAGTTCCATCATTCCCTTATAATCGTTGTATGCCTCATACACTTCCATCATTGTAAACTCAGGGTTATGCTTTACGGACATACCTTCATTTCTGAACATTCTTCCCATTTCATATACTTTTTCCATTCCACCGACTATAAGCCTCTTTAAGTAGAGTTCAGGTGCAATTCTCAAGTACATATCTATGTCCAAGGTATTGTGATGCGTAATAAACGGTCTTGCAGTCGCTCCTCCTGGAATCGTGTTCAATAATGGTGTATCAACTTCAAGAAATCCTCTGTTATCAAGGAATTTTCTGATTGATTTGATTATTTTACTTCTTAATATAAAGGTATTTTTAACTTCCGGGTTTACTATCAAATCCACATACCTTTGTCTGTATCTTAAATCTGTATCTTTTAAACCATGCCACTTTTCAGGCAATGGAAGTAGCGACTTTGATAAAAGTGTAATCTCTTTTACCTTAATTGATATTTCTCCCTTGTGGGTCTTAAATATCTCTCCCTTTACACCTACTATATCACCTATGTCATATTTTTTAAACATTTCATATACTTCATCTCCAACTTCGTCTTTTCTGACATAGAGCTGAATTTTTCCATCCCTGTCCTGAAGGTCGCAGAATCCTGCCTTACCCATGCCGCGCTTTGACATTAACCTTCCGGCAATAGAGGCAGTCTGACCTTCTTGTGCTTCAAAATTATCAATAATATTTTGGGTAGAGTTTGTTACATCATACTTTACTATCTTAAAAGGATCGCTGTTTTTATCCTGTAAATCCTTTAGCTTGGCACGTCTTACTTTTAGTATCTCGCTTAAATCCTCTTCACTTTGTTGATTCTCCTGAATATTCTCTTCTGACATTATTTCCTCCTATTTATATATTAAAGTATTTATGATTTCCTTATAAAAAACAGTTTACATTTTAATGTAAACTGTAAGTATAATTATATATTAATTTTGCTTTTTGTGGCAACACATATTGTATTGTTTCTTACTTGGATATTTCCAGTATCTTAAATTTTAATACTCCGTCAGGAACTTGTACTTCAACTGTTTCACCTTTTGAATGCCCAATTAGTGCTGCACCTACAGGAGACTCATTTGAAATCTTTGATTTAAGAGGGTTTGCTTCTGTAGAACCAACTATCAAGTATTCTACTTCTTCATCAAACTCAATATCAAAAATCTTTACCTTTGATCCAAGGCTTACAACATCTGTATTTACTTCATCTTCATCTATTATTCTGGCATGTTTGAGCATGGATTCAAGTTGTACAATCCTGCCTTCTACTTGCGCCTGTTCGTTTTTCGCTTCATCATATTCAGAATTTTCAGAAATATCACCAAATGAAAGAGCCTGCTTTATTCTTTCGGCTACTTCTTTTCTTTTAGTTCCTCTTAAAAATTCTAATTCTTCTTCCAGCTTCTTTAAGCCTTCGTAGGTTAAAACGACTTCTTTTGCTGACATTTGAAGCCCTCTCCTTTACCATTAATTTTTTATGCTAGACCTATAATTAATAAATAATATGCAAACTGTCTTTTCCTAATATAATATTCAACTTATTGACTTATATTAATATACATGGAATAAAAATTAAAATTATGTTCCTGACGGCAGTAGCACTTTGATGTCAGGTTAGCTATATTTGCTAACTAATTATAGATTACATATATAATAATGTCAAGAATGTTTTATCCATTTTTTTACATATCATTTTACGGCCTAAGCTACAATACTTATATAATTATCTCAATATATCTGAATAATATTATTAATAATATTATTCAATTATCAGGAAGATATTTCCTTGTCCTTTAAAATTACATCATGAGCTCCGCCTTCTTTGATACTTGTAGCAGATACTAGTGTTATTCTGGCTTTCTGCTGGAGATCTAATACTGATAAGGCACCGCAGTTGCACATTGTAGATTTTATCTTATAAATAGTAGTATCCAGATTGTCTTTTAATTTACCTGCGTAAGGAACATATGAGTCAACACCTTCTTCAAAGCCAAGCTTTGCTTCTCCTCCCATGTCGTATCTCTGCCAGTTTCTTGCACGGTTTGAGCCTTCTCCCCAATATTCCTTAACGAAGTTTCCTCCAACCTTTAACTTTCTGGTTGGGCTTTCGTCAAATCTTGCAAAATATCTACCTAACATTATAAAGTCAGCACCCATTGCCAGAGCAAGTACCATATGATAATCATGTACTATTCCGCCATCAGAGCATATTGGTACGTATATACCGGTCTCTTTCATGTATTCGTCTCTTGCAGCTGATACCTCAATAAGGGAAGATGCCTGTCCGCGTCCGATACCTTTTTGTTCTCTTGTTATGCATATAGATCCACCGCCGATACCAACCTTTATAAAATCAGCACCTGCGCCAACTAAATACCTGAAACCTTCCTTGTCTACTACATTTCCTGCACCTACTTTTACTTCTCCATTATATGTTTCCTTAATCCATTTAATTGTATCGGACTGCCATTCGCTATATCCATCGGATGAATCTATACAAACGATATCTACTCCGGCTTCAACCAGTGCAGCTACTCTTTCCTTGTAATCACGGGTATTTATACCTGCTCCTACTATAAGGCTCTTGCTCTTGTCCAACAATTCGTTCGGATTTTCCTTGTGGCTGTCATAGTCTTTTCTGAACACGAAATACATCAATTTTTGATTGCTGTCTATTATTGGAAGACAATTTAGCTTATGCTCCCAGATTAAGTCATTTGCTTCTTTTAATGATGTTTTTTCATTCCCGTATATTAATTGGGAAAATGGAGTCATAAAGCTGCTTATCTCTTCGTCAAGAGATGCTCTGCTAAGTCTGTAATCCCTGCTTGTAACTATTCCCAGAAGTTTGCCTGTAGGTGTTCCGTCTTCTGTTATAGCTATGGTTGAATGTCCTGTTTTATCCTTCATTGCAACTACATCTCTGAGTTTATTGTCGGGGCGAAGATTGCTGTCGCTTACTACAAATCCAGCTTTATATTTTTTAACCTTCTTTACCATTTCAGCCTGACTTTCGATGCTTTGTGAGCCGTATATGAATGATATACCTCCGCACTTTGCCAATGCTATTGCCATGTTATTATCTGAAACTGACTGCATTATTGCCGAAGCAACCGGTATATTCAACTCGAGAGAAGGTTTTTCCCCGACTTTATGTTTTACTATTGGTGTCTTTAGTATAACGTTATCCGGTATACATTCCTTGGTACTGAGGTTTGGAACTAAGAGGTATTCACTGAAAGTCCTCGAAGGTTCGTTGTAATAAAAAGCCATTTTAAAAAATTCCTCCTTATATGACATTTGTAAATTACTTAAATATTATAATACTGTTTACGTTTGTTATTCAAAAAGCAAAGAACAAAAACGTCCTTTGCCTTAAGTTCAAACTTTATTCAAAAACCTTTCTTGGAATATATTTCTTAAATGATTCAATCATTTTGGGATGTGGTTCAAAAAATACAAGCATTTTCTCACCGTCTTTTACTGTGGATATGAAGTATACTTCGTTTGAATCCATTGCTGTTACAGCATTTAAGCGATTTTTGATGGTTTCGTAGCTTTGATTATACTGACCGCTTGTCATTTTTGCAACTATTTCAAAATCCTTGCAGGAACCACTAAATACTCTTTTCCTCTTTCTCTGTGCTATTATCATATCTATATCTAAATCACCGTTGGTGACGATATATTCATATTCTACGTTTCTGTTCCTTATCAACATATACCCTAAATATCCAATTGCTACAAGCAGTACCGGCATGAAGGTTTGTAGGAAGCTCACTGAGCCAACTATCATAATTAACAATAATCCAATTACAATTGTAGCTGCAATTATTGCTGAGTCAACAGCTAGTTTTTTTACGTTTTACAATTTTCTCCATAAATATATCCATTTTTAAAGCCCCTCCTCATTGGAACAAACAAAGCATTTTTTAAAGCTTGTTAAAATAATAATAAATTAACAAGATAATATCAAGTATTTAGTGAAATTATTTTCAATTTACCATTTAAATACAAATAGAGGATGACTATTTTGTAGCCACCCTCTATATAACTTTTTTATCTTAGTACATTCCACCCATTCCGCCTGGCATTCCACCCGGCATAGCTGGTGCTTCCGGTTCAGGCTTATCAGCTACAACGCTCTCTGTTGTAAGTACCATTGCTGCTACAGAAGCTGCATTTTGGAGAGCTGATCTTGTAACCTTTGCAGGATCAACGATCCCGCTTTCAATCATATTTATATATTTTTCGTTAAGTGCATCGAATCCGATATCTTTTTCGCTTGCTTTAATCTTGTCAACAATTACTGATCCTTCAAGACCTGCGTTTGCTGCTATTTGTCTTACAGGTTCTTCAAGAGCTCTTAATATAATCTGAACGCCTGTCTTTTCGTCACCGGAAGTTGTATCAAGTAATTTAGCAACTTCAGGGATAACGTTAATTAACGCTGTTCCACCACCGGCTACTATACCTTCTTCAACTGCTGCTCTTGTTGCAGCCAGTGCATCTTCAATTCTCAGTTTCTTTTCTTTCATTTCAGTTTCAGTTGCAGCACCAACCTGAATTACAGCTACACCGCCTGACAGCTTTGCAAGTCTTTCCTGAAGCTTTTCTCTGTCAAAGTCTGATGTAGTATCTTCAATCTGAGTCTTGATGGAGTTTATTCTGCTCTTAATGTCTTCAGCACTTCCTGCACCATCAACTATTATTGTATTTTCTTTTTGTACAATAACCTGTCTTGCTTTTCCAAGCTGAGCTATCTGAGTTTCCTTTAGGTCAAGACCTAATTCTTCAGTTATAACTTCTCCGCCTGTTAATATAGCTATATCTTGAAGCATAGCTTTTCTTCTGTCACCGAATCCAGGTGCCTTAACAGCTACGCAAGTAAATGTTCCTCTTAATTTGTTCAGGATAAGAGTTGTAAGTGCCTCTCCTTCCATATCTTCTGCGATTATGAGTAGCTTCTTTCCCTGTTGAACAATTTGTTCGAGAATTGGAAGTATATCCTGAATGTTTGTTATTTTCTTGTCTGTTATAAGGATGTATGGATCATCCAAAACTGCTTCCATCTTATCTGTATCTGTAACCATGTAAGCTGAAAGGTATCCTCTGTCAAACTGCATACCTTCAACTACTTCAAGGTTTGTTCCCATAGTCTTTGATTCTTCTACAGTGATAACACCGTCATTTGTTACTTTTTCCATTGCATCGGCAATAAGAGTTCCTATTAATTCCTCATTTGCGGAAATAGTTGCAACTCTTGCGATATCTTCCTTACCTTTGATTTTACGGCTATTTGCCTTGATTCCTGCAACAGCAGTATCAACAGCCTTCTGCAAACCCTTCTTTAAAATCATTGGGTTTGCTCCAGCAGCAACGTTCTTCATACCTTCTCTTATTATTGCCTGTGCAAGTAAAGTTGCCGTTGTAGTACCGTCACCGGCTACATCGTTTGTCTTTGTAGCAACTTCTTTAACTAGCTGAGCACCCATGTTTTCAAATTTGTCTTCCAGTTCAACTTCTTTTGCTATAGTAACACCATCGTTTGTTATTAATGGTGAGCCGAATTTCTTATCTAAAACAACATTTCTTCCCTTAGGTCCAAGGGTAACTTTTACTGTATCAGCTAATTGGTTAACACCTTTTTCAAGTGCGCGTCTAGCTTCTTCGCCAAATTTAATTTCCTTTGCCATTTCTCTTACCTCCCGTTATAATTATTCAACAATTGCGAGGATATCGCTCTGCTTCAATATTGTATATTCCTGACCGTCAAATTTTACTTCTGTTCCGGAATATTTGCTGGTAAGTACTCTGTCTCCAACTTTAACTTCCATTCTAACTTCTTTTCCGTCTACAACTGTACCAGGTCCTACTGCAACTACCTCTGCTACCTGTGGCTTTTCTTTGGCACTTCCCGGTAATACGATTCCACTTTTAGTAGTCTCTTCGCTCTCAAGCATTTTAATAACTACTCTATCGCCTAATGGTTTTATCTTCATTGTTTTACCTCCTTGAATATTTAATGCTTGTAAACTGTTAGCACTCACTGTCATCGAGTGCTAATCACATTTATAATATTATATATTGAATAAAATATTATCAAACGCTTTATACTCATAAATCAAGCAATATTTTGCCATTTAGTTCAATCATGGTTTTAATGCTAATTATTTCTTCCATTTACTCTGATTTTTTTGCGATATCAGATTTACTCCTTATATTTAATTTTTTTGAGCACTTTATTTAACGCAATAGAAGAAATTCCATACTTTTGAATTAATTCCTCCTTTTCCATTTCAATAAAGTTCTCTTTGCAATAGATATATTCAATTGCAGCAGAAAGGGCAACTATGTCTTTTTCATTCTCTATCAAAAGTTCACCTGTCTGATATATTATGTTGTACAATATTTGTATTATTTCCTTTTCATATTCAGGAACATACATTATTTCCTTATGAAGTACAGCACACTCAACTACAGAATTATACTTTTTGGGGATCTTTCTAAGAGTTCTATGTCTTGGTTTAGTGACATTTTCAAATATTTTTTTATACCTGAACGGACTATACATGTAATCTTCAGGTTCCCCGATTATTCTGAATATTTCCTTATATTCTTCCAAAACAGATACTTCCGAGTTATCTTCCTTTATAAATTCACTGACCTTTTTGATCCAATCCGAAAAGTTTTTATCTAATGTTTTAATTGATTGCAGATTATTAATAATCTGATTTGCCTTACCGTAATTTTTTGTTGATATGTAACCTATAAGCAGCAGAGCACATATAAATAAATCGCTGTACTCAACAATATATGTTTCCAACAAGTGAATCAATTCATCTATTTTATTAAATATTATTAAAGTAGTTGCAATACATAAAAGGTCCTTCCTGTTGTATATACTTCTAAATGGAAGGATCTTTAATAATTTTTCTACCCGGGAATATTTCCGAGTGTGGTATAAGTTATATATTTTAAGGCTGTTAGCCCAAATGTCTTCACTATATATATTTGTAACTGTGGCTATAAAATTTGATGCACGTTTATAATTCTGCTGCTCCAACATTATAAGCACCAGCAGATTACGTGCATCTGAGTTCATAGGGTTAAATGCTATTGCTTTATATAGTTGACTTACCGCCTCGTCAGTTTTGTTATTTAAAAGGCTTTTGCGAGCCTTTTTTAAGTTAGTTTGAGACAACCTTAGAAATCTGTTGTCTCCGGAAATGTCATTATATAGTTTCAAATAAAATATCATTTCTGAAACTTCTTCGCTGAATTCACCATCACTGTCAAAATAGATATACTTTTCAAAGTATTCGGCTGCTTTTTTCATATCACCAAGCTCAAAGCTATTACAGCCCATACCGAAATAGCAATCATGCATTGTAGGGTCATAGTGTAAAAGTATATCCATGAATATCCTGTTGGCTTCTCTTGGCTTTTGCATTTCAGAAAGGAAGCATGCTATGTTAAATTTATACTCCATATTCTCAGGACTTAGCTCAGCAGCCTTAACCAGATGCTTGTAGGCGTCATTTAGATTCCTTTTGTTAGCACAACGCAGTCCCTTATAGAAATAAAATTCCGGATTATTCCGATATTCATCGATGCTTAATAAATTATTTTTCACTTATCTTCTTCCTTTTAATTCTCCGTATATGTCTTCAAGAGTGAGGCCTCTTTCTACAAGCAATACCATAAGATGATACATTAAATCAGATACTTCGTATCTTATTTCTTCTTTGGATTTGTTCTTTGCCGCAATGATAACCTCGGCAGCCTCTTCTCCTACTTTTTTCAATATCTTGTCCAAGCCTTTTGTAAACAGGTAATTAGTATATGAACCTTCTTTAGGATTAACATTTCTGTCTACTATTACGTTGTAAACTTCATGAAGAATTGCGGCTGTTGGCTTTTCTTCTTCATTTTCTTTCCATTCTCCGTCAATCATTGTTCTGAAAAAGCATGTCTTGTTTCCTGTATGGCAAGCAGCATCAATCTGTTCAGCCTCTATCAAAATTGTGTCCCCATCACAGTCCAGCTTTATTGACTTAACAAGCTGAAAGTGTCCTGATGTCTCACCTTTAAGCCAAAGCTTACTGCGGCTACGGCTGTAATAATGAACCTTTCCCGTTTCTATTGTCTTGTCAAAGGCTTCCTCGTTCATGTATGCTACCATCAGAACCTCTTTTGTTTTAGTGTCCTGAGTAACTACGGGAACAAGACCTTTCTCATCAAATTTAACCGAACTTTTTAAGTTATTCATTATTGAACGCCTCCATACACTCATTTATTTATCATATCAAAAATTTTTTGTTTGTACAGCTTTTAACTGTTTTTATTTTTTAAAGTCTAGTTTCAATACCATTATTTTTTAAGTAACCTTTTAAATCACGGATTTCCATCTCTCGGAAATGGAATAGTGACGCTGCCAATACCGCATCTGCTTTTCCATCCAAAAGAGCATCCTTGAAATGCTCCATTTTTCCTGCTCCGCCGGATGCTATCACAGGAATTTTTACATTTTCGGATATTGTCCTTGTTAACTCTATATCATATCCGTCTTTCGTTCCGTCCTTGTCCATACTGGTTAAAAGGATTTCACCTGCTCCCAGCTTCTCAGCCTCTATGGCCCATTCAACTGCATCTATACCTGTGTTTACTCTTCCGCCATTGAGATATGTATCCCATCCTGAGCCGCCAGCGCGCTTTTTTGCATCTATTGCCAGTACTACACACTGGCTTCCGAACTTCCAAGCTGCTTCTGATATCAGCTCAGGTCTTTTCAGTGCAGCAGAATTTACACCCACTTTATCGGCTCCGGCTTTCAATATCTGGCGGAAATCCTCTGCCGTCCTGATTCCACCGCCTACAGTGAACGGAATAAATACCTGCTCTGCAACCCTGCTGACAACATCAAGCATAATTGACCTTGCATCTGAAGAAGCAGTAATATCCAGAAAAGTAAGCTCATCAGCACCGGCTTTGTCATAAAATGCAGCCGCTTCCACCGGGTCTCCGGCATCTATTATATTTACAAACTGTACGCCTTTAACAACTCTCCCTGCGTGTACATCAAGACAGGGAATTATTCTTTTGGTCAGCATAATTTGCTCCCTTTCCTTTGGTTATATGGCTTCTATCGCTTCTTTTAAATTTACATTCCCGGTATAAAGGGCTTTCCCTACTATTACACCGCTGACCCCCGTTTGCTTTAAGTCAACTATGTCTGTAAGTTTGCTTACTCCGCCGGATGCTATTACATTCAATGCAACACTGTTGGCCATTTCCTTCATAGCCTGAAGATTCGGGCCTTTTAGCATGCCATCCCTTGAAATGTCAGTGTATATAATTGTTTTTGTACCAAGGGATTCAATTTCCCTTGCAAACTCAACGGCTGTAAAATCACTTGTTTTCTCCCAACCGTGGATGGCAACCTTCCTATCCTTTGCATCTATTCCTACAGCTATTTTGTCTTTATATTCTTTTAGAGCAGATACAAGCATTTCACGGTTATTCACTGCTGATGTACCCAGTATAACTCTGCTCAAACCTCCAGACAGGTAAGTCTCAACGGTTTCAAGATTTCTAATCCCTCCGCCTACCTGAACCGGAATTTTCAAAGTTTTTGCTATCTGCGTTATAATCTCAGCATTTTCCGATTTCCCTGATCTTGCACCATCCAGATCAACTACATGCAAGTACCCGGCTCCGAGTCTCTCCCATTTTCTTGCCATATCCACAGGGCTGTCCCCGAAAACAGTTACATCACTGTAGCTGCCCTGCTGCAGCCTTACACACTTTCCGTCTATTATGTCGATTGCGGGATAAATAATCATAGTAAATTGTCAGCCTCCTTGGTGCTAAGCGCAGCAAAATTCTTTAGTATATCAAGTCCTACATCTCCACTTTTTTCAGGGTGGAACTGTGTTCCCATAATGTTCCTTTTGCAAACCGCGGCATCAAACCCGATTCCATATTTGCACACTGCCGCAACATCTGAGGTATTCTCAGCAGTCACAAAGTATGAGTGTACAAAATATACATAGCTATTTTGTCGTACTCCACTAAAAATGCCCTTTTCCTGCCTGATATTGAGACTGTTCCATCCCATATGGGGAACTTTTAGTCCCATGTCCATGGGAAATTGGTTTACTGAACCTTTTAGCAGTCCCAAGCCTCCCACTTTTTCCCCGCCTTCAGTGCTGTAATCAAAAAGCAACTGCATTCCAAGGCAAATTCCCAACAAGGGTGTTCCCTTTTGTGCAACCTGCTTTATGACTGATATCATTCCAGTCTTATCAAGGCTGTCCATAGCATCGGCAAATGCACCGACACCGGGCAGGACAACCTTGTCAGCTGCAAGTATTTCTTCATGGTCTGAGGTTATTTTCGAATCATATCCTATAAAGCTGAATGCCTTGTTAACACTGGCGAGATTACCCACGCCATAGTCTATAATAGCTATCATAGCTTATCTCCCTGAAACTTTTCCCCGGTGATTCTTTCGTATGCTTCTATATATTTCTCCTCTGTCTTTCTGATTACTTCCTGTGGAAGCTCAGGTGCAGGAGGTTGTTTGTCCCATGTAATACTTTCAAGGTATTCCCTTAAATATTGCTTGTCAAAACTCTTCTGTGCTCTTCCCGGCTGGTATTCATCCATTGCCCAGAATCTTGAGGAATCAGGTGTGAACATTTCGTCACCCACAACCAGTTCTCCGTCCAGCATTCCGAATTCAAATTTTGTATCTGCTAATATGAGTCCCTTGCTTTCAGCATGTTTGCTGGCTTTTTTATAAAGCTTCAAGCTTGCATCCTTTAGCTTCTGAGCCATTTCTAATCCTATCTTTTCACAAAGTACTTCAAAGGACACATTTATATCGTGGCCTTCTGATTCCTTGGTAGATGGTGTGAATATTGGTTCAGGCAGCTTGTCAGCCTGCTTTAATCCTGCAGGAAGTTTTATACCGCACACGGTTCCTGTTTTTTGATACTCCTTAAGTCCTGACCCCTCCAGATATCCTCTTACAATACATTCAGCAGGAAGCATCTGTACTTTCTTTACCAACATTGAACGGCCCTGCAATTCGTCCTTGAAAGCTGAAAGTTCTTTTGGATATTTGCTGACATCGGTTGTTATTACATGGTTTCCGATAACATCCTTTGTAAAGTCAAACCAAAATGCGGATATACTGTTTAGGACTGTCCCCTTGTTAGGTATTAATTCATCAAATACCACATCAAAGGCTGATATTCTGTCTGTTACTACTATAAGGAGCTGATCCCCCAAATCGTATACGTTTCTTACCTTTCCTTTTACGAATAATGGCAACTTGATGAAATCTGTATTGTTTAGTAACATTTTTACTACCTCCTGTATATATTAACTTTTTAAATTACAACGTACCTTTTGTTGACATGACACCTTCAATTCTGGTGTCCAATCTTGTTGCATCGTCAATAGCTCTGCCAAATGCCTTGAACATTGCTTCTATTATGTGGTGGCAGTTTGAACCGTGAAGAACTTTGATATGGAGGGTAATTCCAGCGTTAAATGCAACTGCCCTGAAAAATTCCTCTACCATTTGAGTATCCATTTGTCCTACCATGGGCTGTGAAAACTGTGCATCAAACACCAGATACGGTCTGTCGCTCAAATCAAGAGATACAAGTACAAGAGCCTCGTCCATTGGAACATAGGCTGTACCATACCTTCTTATGGATTTCTTATCTCCAAGTGCCTGCCTTATTGCAAGTCCCACGGCTATACCCGTATCCTCGATGGTATGGTGGGAGTCCACGTGTAAATCACCTGTTACATCAAAACAGGCATCCATAAGTCCATGCTTTGTAAATAATACAAGCATATGGTCAAAGAAGCCTATGCCGGTATTCGCCTGACAGTCACCTTTGCCGTCAAGATTTATTTTTACATTGATTTGAGTTTCTTTTGTGTTTCGTGTGACCAAACCCTCTCTCATACGTGTTCCTCCGTTCAATTTAAAACCCGAACCTTTTCTATGTTTTTCGTTGTAATGTTCGCTATTTATTATAGCAGATAGTACATAGTTCATCAAGCAGTACGGAATTTTGTTCATGTGTTCCTATGGTTATCCTCATACAATCAGATAAAAGGGTCGATGAACCAAAGGCTCTGATAAAAATGCCTCTTTCGCATAATTTCGTATAAACGTCCTTAGAGTTCTGAATTTTTACCAAAATAAAATTTGCTGCTGAGCCGTACACTTTTATTCCATCTATCTCGGCAAGTTTGGAGGAAACACATTCCCTCTCTTCTACGAGATATTTTATGTTATTTTGGATTTCATCTATATTGGATAAAACCAGTGTGGCTGCATATTGTGACAATGAGCTGATATTATAAGGAGGTCTTGCCAGATTTACAGCCCTCGTAAGTTTTTCCGAGGCTATGGAATATCCGCACCTTATGCCAGCTAATCCGAAAGCCTTTGAAAACGTCCGTAGTATAAGCAAATTCTCATATTCTTTTATACATGGAATTACCGTTGTATCGGAAAAGTCTGCATATGCCTCATCTACTACAACTATTGATTTTGTACATGCCTTAAGGACTTTTAAAATTTCATCCTGTGGCATCAGATTTCCGGTGGGATTATTGGGACTGCATATATAAATAATTTTTGGCTTTTCTGTTTCATAGGCCTGTATTATTTTATCAGCCGAATAGGAGAAATTATTATTTTGATCCAGAATATAGTCTACGGCCTTTCCTCCGGCTATTATACATGAGTCCTTGTACATACCGAAAGAGGGGGCAGGATAGAGAACTTTGTCGCCTTTCTCCAGAAATACATTTGCTATAATCTGTATTAGCTGGTCAGAGCCTGTTCCCACTATGATATTTTCTTTATCTACGTTCCAGTATTCTTCTAAGGCTTCCCTTAGTTGAATAGAATCCGTGTCGGGATACATGTTCAGTTGGGGATCTTCCAGTATATAATCAGCGAGTTTTTTTCTAACTACTGACGGAAGATTGAAAGGACTCTCGTTGGCATCCAGCTTTATTTTATAGGGCTGCTGATTTGCATTATAGGGTATAAATGAACGTATTTCCGTTCTGATTAATTCTTCTATCATAGTAACCTTCCTTTCAGTAATACAACGAATTTCAGTTTATTTATTGAATCTTACCTTTATGGCATTTGCGTGGGCATCCAGTAATTCTGCTTCCGCAAACCTTATAATATCGTTGCTTGTTGTTTCTAGTGATTGTTTGTTGTAATAAATCAGGCTTGATTTTTTAATAAACTGATCTACGTTTACCGGTGATGAAAACCTTGCAGTTCCACTGGTTGGAAGAACGTGACTGGGCCCAGCCATGTAGTCTCCCAAAGGTTCAGGTGAATAGTTCCCAACAAATATTGCCCCCGCATTTTTTATCATTCCCAGTATACTCATGGGCTCTTTTATACACAACTCCAAGTGCTCAGGTGCTATGTTGTTTGATACCTCTATTGCCTCTTCTATGTTATCAACCAGTATTCCGAATCCAAAGTTTTTTAATGACTTCTCGATTATTTCGTTTCTTTTTAGACTCAAAAGCTGTTTTTCTATTTCGGTTTTCACGCTGTCCAAAAGACTTACATCATCGGTAACCAGCACCGAGGATGCCAATATGTCATGCTCCGCCTGTGAAAGGAGATCAGCAGCTACGTACTCGGGTACTGCACTTGAATCTGCAATTACCAGTATCTCGCTTGGACCTGCAAACATATCAATGTCGCAGTCTCCAAAAACCAGTCTCTTGGCTGTAGCAACATAAACATTACCGGGGCCGCATATCTTATCCACCGACGGTATTGTTTCTGTTCCATATGCCATCGCAGCAACAGCCTGTGCGCCTCCGGCTCTGTATACCTCATCCACTCCTGCTTCTCTGGCTGCAACCAGTATTGCGGGGTTTATACTTCCATCCCGTGAAGGCGGTGTACACATTATGAGCTTTTCCACTCCGGCTACTTTTGCGGGAACTGCTGTCATTAATACCGATGATATAAGCGGTGCTGTTCCCCCGGGAACATATAGGCCTACCTTTTCAAGAGGTCTTACAAGCTGTCCCAGCATAGTTCCGTCCTCTTTAGGATTTATCCAACTGTTCTGAAGTTGTTTTTCATGAAAGTCCCAGATATTTTGCTTTGATTTTTTTATAGTCTCTAATAGCTGTGGGGCAACCTTTTTGAATGCAGAGGTAATTTCCTCTTCCGATACTTTTATGGTTTCTATTTCTGCTTTATCAAATTTCTTTGTGTATTCGTTTAAAGCACTGTCACCCTTTTGTTTAACATTGTCAATTATTTCTGCTACAATGTTGATTATGTTCCCGCCGTTTTGGGTTCCGGTTCTCTTTGTTAATTTTCCGTATAAGTCCTTTGCAGCAGCCCCGTCAAAGTCACTGCGTAAATCTACAATGTTTAGCATAATGTTACCCCCTTGCGGATAATTCTTCTCTAACTCCGTCTATTATTTTCTGTATTCGTTGGTTCTCCATTTTCATACTTACTCTGTTTACAACCATTCTTGCACTGATGTCTGCTATTGTATCTAGTACTACCAAGCCGTTTTCTTTGAGTGTTCTGCCGCTTTCAACCAAATCCACTATAACCTCTGATAAACCCACCAGAGGTGCAAGCTCCACAGAACCGTTCAGTTTTATTATCTCTACGCTTTCTCTTCTGGCTTTCTCAAAATAATTTCTTGCAATATTAGGATACTTTGTACCTACTCTTTTTATATTCAGCTCTTCTATCTTTCCCTGTAATTCTGCCGGCCCTGCCAATGCCATTCTGCAAGCTGCAAATCCCAAATCAAGCACCTCATACAGATTCCGGCCCTCCTCAAGAAGTGTGTCCTTTCCCACTATTCCTATATCTGCCGCCCCATACTCTACATAGGTCGGTACATCTGCAGGCTTTGCAAGAAAAAACTTTATCTTATTCTTTTCATCAGACAGTATAAGCTTTCTGGTGGATGATTTAAGTTCTGTACAGTCTATTCCAATCTTTTCAAATATTTCTACCGACATATCTGTAAGTCTGCCCTTTGAAAGAGCAATTGTCAAATATCTCATTTTTTAACTCCCCACAAAAATTTATTTTATAAACTTAAAACGGTTTTATTATTCAATGTTTAAAAGGGCATTGAAGCTTGTTTCCTCTGTAGTATCGTTTATCATATCGAACACGGTGATTTTATCTTTGTCTCCAATATATATGATTCCTCCGATTGTCTTTGAAGAAGCATATTTTTTGCCTTGGTCGATACCCTCTGTCAGAACAAAGGTTTCTATTTTCATGTCCTGCTTTCTGAGGGCTTCCGCTATTTCTATGGCCCTTTTTCTATTTGTTTTTTCGTAACATATCAATGAATCTACGGAAGGTCTTTCAAAGGTAAGACCTGAGTTTTCCATTGCTGTCATAAGCATATTTATCCTTACTGAAAAGCCTGTCGCAGGACACTCCTTTCCAAAGCTGGAAGTAAGGTTGTCGTACCTTCCTCCTGAAAGTATCGGGAATCCAACTCCGTTTGTAAAGCCTCTGAAAGTTATTCCGGTGTCATAATTGAGGCTTTTTAACATTCCTAAGTCTATTGACACATATTCCGACAAACCGTAATCACATAATATAGATACTACTTCTTCTACATTTTCAATTGCTTTAAGGCTTCTGTCGTTAATTGCAGAGTTTTTGAATTCTTTTATCACATCAACCGTTCCAAGCAATCCTGTTAGCTTTAAAATAAGCTCTTTTAACCTTGTACTTATTTCATATCGGTTAAGTATCTCCTCTACGCCAACAAGATCCTTTTTGTCAATCTGTTTGGATATAGCATCTATATCCTCATTAGAAAATCCCGCCTCTTCTGCCAAACCTTTAAAAAATTCAACCTGGCCGATTTCTATCTTGAATTCCTTAAGACCGGCAGATTTCAGTGTATTTATTGCCATAGCGATTATTTCTGCATCACTTTCCGAGGATGAATCCCCAAGCATCTCAACCCCGGCCTGTGTAAACTCGTTCTGGCGGCCGCCTCCAACTTCGTTAAATCTGAATACATTACCTATATATGAGTATTTTATTGGGAGCTGCACGTCCCTGTTTTTCGTGGCGGTTATTCTTGCAACAGGAACAGTTATATCTGGCCTTAATACAAGAATTCTTCCTTTTTGATCAAAGAACTTTACCATTGATTCCTGAGGAAAATGCTCTATTTCTGATGAGAATACATCAAAAAATTCTATTGTTGGTGTTTCTATCTCATAATAGCCATAAGACCTGAATGTGTTTCTGATTCTTTTTTCTATTTCTCTCTTTATGTAACATTCATCAAACAGGATATCCTGTACACCGTCAGGGGTATATATTTTCCATCTGGACATAAGCAAATACCTCTCATATATTAAATTTAATTTAAAATCTATTTAAATTCCTTTATCTAATTAAAGTGCTAAATTACTAAATTATATTCATTATATTTCATTTTATTCCATGAGTCAATAGGAAATATCCTTTAGAACTACAGGGGCATAAAAACCGGCCCTTTGAGAGCCGGTTTTCTATAATTTTTATTGGGTCACAGGAAGGTAGGTTATTTTCCCCAGCAAATACTGTTTGAAGATAGATAAATCAATTGCATCGGTTGTACCGTCCAGATTAAGGTCAAGAAAGTGTAAAATATCATGATTCAGAGTTGTCATCCCTAAAAGATACTGTTTGAGTATTGCATAATCAAGGGCATCTTTAACTCCGTCCAGGTTTGCATCCCCACAAGTAGTGTCTTTAAGAAAAGTAATTTTAAGTACTGGGTCAATTCCGTTACCGCTGAAGTCAAAAGTCAGATTTACATTATCAGAAGGTTGAGTTGCAAGGTAACTCCTCATAATTGTTACAGTATCTCCTGAAATAGTATAATCTGCGCCATGAATTAGAGGTACTGAACCATTCATTATTGAAGTAAGAATATTACCGTTAGGAGATATAGTTATCCTCAAATTCGGTGCAGATGTTCTATCAAATGTTACAGCGGAGGGACTGATTATTGGACTTTGGACAGAGCCTCCCGGTGTTGTATCCCCGACAGCAATAGCTAAAATCGGGTCTACTCCACCACTGTAATCAAAAGTCAATTTAGTTGTACCTGCTGGAAGTCCCAACAGATATTCCTTTTTTATAATCAGATTTGTTTTATTTTCTATTATATAATCTTGTCCTGCTACTAACTTTACTGATGGTCCATTTAATATGGCATTAAGTGTGTTACTTTTTGGGTCAAGTGTTACAGGTGTATCTGCCGCATTGGCAGGATTCTTATCAAATACTGCTACTGTAGGGGATATAGATGCACTCAATTCTGATTCTGGGCCATACACTCCTATCTCCCAGATTGAATACGGCCATTGGTAATTTGCCCTCTGCATACCGTATATCCTTAGGTAACGGCCGGAGCAAGAAAGGCTTATATCCTCGGTTTTGCCTGTTCCGTTATACTGTGTAACCACATCCGTCCATGTATTTTCATCATCGGATACCTGAATTTTATATTGAGTTGCATATGCAGCCTCCCAGCAAATAATGAGTCTGTTTATTTCCTTTTTTGCACCAAGATCAACATAAACCCAGCTGGGGTCTGAAACCTGCGAAGCCCACCTTGTTTCTAAATCGCCATCAACTATATTACTTTCATTGTTTTGAGTGCTTTCTATAGATGAAGCTGTTACCGGCTTTTTATAGGCTAGATTTCCATATGGCAAAGGTTCCTTTGGCAGTACCGGCGGAAGGTTTGACATCATAGAGGCAGGTCTCTTGGCAATATTCTTTACACTGTACTGGTTGGTAAGCATAACTTCCTTACCGTAGTCGTTTAATGTAGCAAAGGTACTGTCTGATGTCATATCCAAAAATGTCTGTGGGTTATTTCCGGGGCCCCATTCCCATGGAAGATAACCAATTTGATTTTTATAGCACTGTTCCATAATTGTTTGGTATGGTATTTTACCGTTTTCCGTTTCATCCCACTTATGTCCGAATTCACCTACAATAAGAGGAAGATTTATATTCACTGATTGAGCAATTTCATCAATTACTTCCTGATCTGAATGTCCCCACATATAAGGCCACCACATATGTACTGAGAACATTAAGTTTTTATCGGGATCGGCAGATATGAGATAAGGTCCGCATGCCTGCAGCATATCTATGCTCTGACCATAGCTGGAGGCATCTATAATCAAAGGTACGTGAATTCCCGCTTCTCTCATCTTCTTTACAGAGGACTCATAATCTGCTTTAAAGGTTGCTTCAGTTACGCTTTGACCTACTTCATTTCCTATATTGACTAATAAATACTCCTGATGCTTTTTAATTACATTCACTATGTCGGGCCTTATCCAGTAATTTACAAGTGAAGGTAGCTTTGACCAGTCTCCTGTGGCATCGTGAAGTTCAACAATAGGAATCATGTGTTCAGCACGGCAATTGCGGATAACGGTATCTAAATCTTCCGCCGAACCATCTATTCCCCATGTGATTCTTACACAATTTGCTCCTGTTTTTGCTATTTCCGAAAAAGACGGAACACCATCCTTATCAGTCCATATGCACATTTTGTTTACACCATAGAGAATTACCTTTTCTCCTGTATTATCGTAAAGAAATCTTCCTTGGACTCTAAAACCGGGATGGGTTGAATCTGTGGCCGCGTTTGCTGCAATAGGGAATATGAACAATGCAGCCAGCAAGGATACTATAAAATACATTTTATTCATGGGTTTTTCCTTCCTTTCTTTCTTTAAAGTAGATGAATCCTGTTTATATTCCTCACTTTCAGTTAACCTGTTGAGAAAATTTAATAAAACTTGCCCTCCCTTCATATGTTATTTGGTTAAGGAAAGTAACGGATTGGCTTGATATTAGATGAAGTGTTAATATTTCCATTTTACCATTAATTTGTTAAAAAGTATTATAGAGGAATTTAATAAAATCTCATAAATGCATAAAAAAAAATAACTGCCTGAATTTTTTTGGTTCAAGCAGTTATTTTGGGCTTATCTTAAAAATAATATTATGGTTTATTACTCTTCCTTCAACTCATTTTTAGAGTTTTCTTCCTCTCTCTTATCCTGTATCTTTTCTACAATACCCGGTACCATATCAAGCAATTTATCCAAGCCACCGGATTTCTTTATGGGAAGGAGTTCTACCTTGTCACCACTAATAACCAGAACGGCGGTAGGAGAAATTTTTGCTCCTGTTCCTCCTTCCCCTCCCATACCTTTTTCATCATTACCGGTACCTCCACCTATTCCAAGACCAAAGCTCATATTTATAAACGGTACCAATGTTACATCACCAATTTTTATAGGTTCACCTACTACTGTCTTTGTCTTTAAAAAATTCTCCAGTTTGTCAAAGATAACACTCATGCTTTCACTAAAATTGAAATTATTCGCCATTTTTTCAGCCTCCTCTTAATTTTATACTTAATATTTTGAAATAAAATACTTTTGAAAGGCTTTGTAAAAACAAATTCTATTCCAACTAGTATTAAATAGAAAATTTGAATTCCTCCGCCGATTAAAAAGCTACCCTCTAGAGTTTCGTCTTCAAAATTTGTCTGAATACGAATACTGTTTTTATTTAAAATTGCAAACCAGGTATTTCTTACAGCACAGAGCAAGCCCGTATACATTGGGTCTTCAAAACCTACTTTGGCATCTACTATAAATCTGCTTGGTTTGTAATGATTTAGTACCTTAAAAAAGGATTTTAATCCCTGCATAAATACTTCATATGTAAAGTAACTGTATGCTGGTTTTTCCTTTGTTACCTTACTTTCCGGGACTTCTTTTGCTGACGTGTCTTCATTTTTTTTCTTAAAGCCTTTCTTAAAGCCTTTTTTAAAGCCAAACAAACTGAAATTTGTATCAAAGCTACCTTGGGTGCTGTAGTTGAAGTTTATCTTAACAGCACCAAAAAGCCAGTTTGCATAGCCTTTTACAGCAATGGTTTCATACTTTGATCCCTCTGCATAATACTTGAAAGGTACAAGAACAACCAATAAAACTACGGCAGCAATAATCAAAAATATATATAAAATTATTTTAAGAATTACTATAAGAGCTACCATCTGTGCCTCCGTTCACATCATTACTTGGCAATTAATTTCTTAACTCCTTTTTTCAATCCTTTTGATGCTTGCTTTAAAACTTTTGGAGCTTGTTTTGCCCCAGGTAAAAACTCAATAAATTTACCTGTAGCTTTGATGGTTTCAACCTGCCTTTCAATAATTCTCTTGGACGGGCTTTTCCTTTTTCCCAAAAAAGTGTCAATTATATCGTCTCTCATGGTTTCCAGCTCTGCCGGAATTTCAATTATATAATTACTTCTATCATCAAGGTCATAAAGTAACAGCTTTAACTCTGATAATTCTCTTCTGCATTCCTTACATATTTTTAAATGATTTTCAACAAATATTTTTTCAAGGGGGTCTATTGTGCTCTCTAAATATTCCTGAAGCAATGAAGCATCTACTTTGTCACAGTCCATCTTTATACCTCCCAAATACCCAGACTAATCAGATTTTCTTTAATTGTATTTCTAGCTCTATGTATAAGTGTTTTTACAGTACCTGGTGGCAGTTTCATTATACTTGCAATTTCACTGTATTTCATTTGCTTTACGTGTCTTAACAGTATAACCATTCTCTCCCGTTCGGGAAGCCTTCCGATTGATTGTTGAAGTATTTGCCTTGTATCTTTGCATAAGACTGCATCATCTGTTGTTTCATTTGAGCTAATAATACTTTGCAGTTCATCTCCGTTTTCATTAGTTTCATTAAGAGATAAGTTTGGTTTCTTACTTCTCAAGAAATTAAGGCACTTATTTACGGTAATTTTTTTAATCCAGGGCAACAGGGAAAACTGTTCCTTAAAGCCTTCCATTGATTTAAAAACAGATATGAAAACCTCCTGAGTTATATCCAGAGCATCTTCTTTATTACCGGCATAATGGAACGCTATGGTATAAACATATTTTTTATATCTGTCATATACAAGTTCCAGACCGCGTCTGCTATTCTTTTTATATTCTTTTAATATGGTTATATCCGAAACATCCAAATAGTTCTCCCACCCTTTTAATGTACCTTGATTATATATACACATTAAAATAAAAAAATTA
>NZ_ATAY01000013.1 GCF_000421965.1 Ruminiclostridium papyrosolvens C7
CAGTTCGTATGGCTTGCTTGTCCCACAAAGTATTGCAACATTGCAGTTCTTGGTAAATTCTAATGCTCCTTCGCTACTTTCATCTTGGATAACCCTGCTCATATCATTTATTACAAAGTTTACTTCTTCAGGTATTTCACCTTTCAAATACACTACATCCTCACGTTCGAAGCGGTTCTCCGTAACGGCTGTAAAACCGTGTGTTGAGTTTACTATATGTTCCAAGTGTCCAAGTTCACCGTTTAATTCCACCCAGGATACCGTTGCACCGATAGACTTGAGATAAGCAGCCATATTTATACTGAGTGTTGTTGCTCCTGCTCTCGGGTATGCATTTATTACAGCCACCATGACTTTCTGATTTTTGAATAGATAATCCTTTTTAATCTCACTTTTTTGAAAAGCTTCGTTTATACCTTTTGTAGTACTTGGAAAAATTTTTGTGTTATCCCGGCTTTCTTTTTCGGTATCTAAGAACTGCTGTGTGTATTGTACTCCTGCTGTTACCTGTGTTTTAAACCGTGACATATCTTCTTCCGGATTTTCTGTTATTATCGGTACATCTCCAAAAGTTTTAAGAACCTCCTGCAATGTATTTGTCTTATTCCCTATATCAACATAAAGGAACTTTATCTTTGGGTTCATTATATGGATACTTTGTATTGCAAGCTTAAAGGTTTCCCTATCATTTACGACTGTACTCAAATCTATTGCAAGGTATTTATAGTAGTTAATGCTTATTGCTTCTTTTTTGGCAAATGCGGATAAATCCAACTGGGTTGAAGATATTTTCTTTAGCATGAAGGGTTGAGCTACCAGACTGGATTCATTGAGCCAATCAAATAGATTGACATTACTATGGCTGCATAGGTAAAGCATCATATGGACTCACCTGACTTTCTATTGTTGGTTTTACCGGACTATCTACGTGTACCGGCTTATTATCATAAGGCTTATTTATAAAATACAGGACTATAAAGATAATGCTAAGTGCTGCGTAGAACAGCAGCTCTAACACTTTGTTTGTGCTATTTTTCAAGTTACTCCCTCCTCCTAATTTAAGCTTACAACGGACACCTTTGAGATGTTTTCCGGATATGACCAATCTCTGACCACTACACTGTAGCTACCCGGATTAAGACTTATGAAAGTATATGTCTTTTCAAATGTACTAATCCAGGTTTTACCTCCATCATTGCTTACTTCGTATCCTCTGTCCCATCCTCCTGTGATATTGACTTTTATACTGCCGGAACCGGACAAACAAGATATTTCAACAGGTACAGGGTCTATGTACAATTTGGGGTCTACCGGGACAGCATTGCCGTAAATACTGCCCTCCCTTACTTCGAAGTGCAAATGGTGTCCCGTTGATGTTCCGGGATACATGTCCTTTCCCGGTTCACCTCCTTCCGAAGCAACTGCATCTCCCTGTCTTACCTGACTGTTCTGATGTACATGTATAGCTGATAAATGTAGATACCGGGTAAAGAATTGTTGTCCGTTTACGTCATGATACAGGACTAAAAACATTCCGGCTTCATCATTTACACCCATGTTGTACACCTGACCATCCGCAATAGCATATACATTTGAATGCCAATCCGTATTAAAATCCTGTCCCCAGTGTGGCCTTGAGATTCCAAGAACAGGATGATGAACAGGGATGGGGCTGAATCCCCTGCTTCCGGTTGTTCCCTCTGTGGGATATGTAAATATGCCTCCCCTGTCCAACGCTTTATTTTCCGGCATCAAATAAAATCCGTAATCTGTTTGGACATTTTGTATTGCAGTCTGCTCATCAGCAGATAAGCTATATGTTTCGGTAAGAAATTGAAACGGCGAAGTAAGTATGTAAAAAATTAAGCAAATTATAAGCATTAATATACCTATTGGTACGAATATGGCAATTACCAGTCCCTTGCGCCCTTTTTCAGACGCTACCACCTGTACTGCTGCTTTTATAAGTGCAGGATTTATGGCCAATATAGTTCACCTCTACTTTCCTCCGGCTTTTCCCAAATATTTCATCTTATATTCTGGCAAGTCAAATTCTACCTGAAGGCGTTTTGAACCAATGATTAATAGTGCTAATTTTCTTCGTTTGGCTGCTAAAAGTTCTTCTTCAGCCTCCGTAAGTTTATATAGTTCCTTGGTTTCCTGAAGGTTTTTACCGTCGGTTCCCATCAAGATTTTTATGCAGGGTATATCAAGAAGAGCTTGTCCATACATTTTGACACTAGGGTCTAGGAAGTCCACAACTGAATGAGATACAATTGCAATGGCTGCTTCGTACTTTCTGTCTCTTTTAACACAATTTCTAAGGAATATTAAAGATTGGGGTACTCTATGGTCTATCATAAGGTATGCTTCATCAAAAATCAGGAGCACCCTTTCTTCTCTATCTTTTGTTGCTTGATCCCAGCACCATTGAAGTACTGTAAAATATTGAGTACTTTTTATATTGTCCGATGTATCCTGAAGATCATGGGTATCCAGACATACGCATTTAGCTTTTGTATCTATGCTTGTATGTCCGTTCCATAAAAATTGGTCAGAGCCAAATATAAGGTCATGCAAGAGTAACGATATTTCAACATACAGTTTTTTAATGTTAGAATCCTGTTCCCTTTTTTTTCTTTCTTCAACTACTTCATTTAAATCTGTAAATATGGGATAATCTTCGTTTTTGAAATTACTTATATCGGTTTCCCAAGTTATGCCGAATTTCTCGTACATTTCAATAAGACACATTTTTATTATAGCCATGTGCATATCAGAAAAGGATGGCTTGTACAGTTTGAAAAAGATTTCAAGGCTCTTCATATGGAGGGCTAAAGCACCCATTCCATAGCCTTCGTCCTTATATAATATTTCGCCGTCCTCATCATCTTCATCCTGGGGGACTGTTCTTATCTGCAAAGGATTTAGCCTCCCTTTTATACCTCCTCCGCAGTTAAGCCAGTCACCGTTTAGGTTCCGAGTAATTTCCTTATACTCTCGTTCCGGATCTATGATAATAATCTTTGTGCCACGCATGTACTCTGCCATAATTATGTGTTTTATGGCAGTACTTTTTCCAACTCCCGCAACACCCATTATTACCATGTTTGAATTGGTTCTATCACCTCCACGCATCCACGGGTCTACAACCACCAATCCCCCTGAAGCGTCCTTTGCAAAATAATACCCTCGACCATCATTCAGGCCTGTAGACGCAAATGGAAAGCCACCTATGAAACTGGATAGAGGCAGTATTCTTTGAGTAATCTGCTCTATCTTTTCGTTTGATGTATAAAAAGGTGATAATTGCTTGAAGCTCTCCTTCTGGAGACTGGACAAAAGCCTACCTTTACACTTGGCAACGGCTATTGCACTCTCTACCTTCTGACATGCTTTTTTGAGAAGCTTCTCATCCCGTGTCAGCGGTGCCACAAGCAAACTCATAGCACCTATTTTCTCACCATGCTGGTCTACCTGTATCATCATTTTTTCAGCATCGTCAGCAGCACGTTTTGCCCTAGAGGCTGTTAAGGCATCTTTTGCACTTTCGGCTTCACCACGTTTTTGCTTTATTGTATTTGACAGGCTTTCCAGAAAAATAGAATCATCAACGGGTGTAAATGTAATACTGGCTACAGTGGAGGGTATATTAGTGAGTTTTGACAGCCAGCCGTAGTCAGCAGACTGAGGATATTTGACTATACCGTATACCCTCCCCATGCTTTCACCTACAGTTATTGTATTCTTCTTAAATTCCATACCAATAGGCGTAATACTATTTAGTAATGCTCCGTTTACAGGTATTTCTTCAGTATTTTTTCTTGACATAATTATTCCTCCTTCGCTGCAGCTGCCAGACTTTGAATAATCGGCATGGAAGCTCTGACATCTGTATTTTCTATGTGAACGTATGCTGGATTGGTAATAAGGTTTGATAGACGGATTATATCTTCCTCAATCAGGATTTCTCCGTTTATGTTTGAAGATGTAAAATATCCTAATAGCGTGAAACATCTCTTTTGAAGTTCGTTTTCCACTCCTTCGGAATACTTGTCCCATATCTTGATATAGAACTGCCTTTCAACAACTTCACCGGACAGTGCATAGTTGCTCATGGCCTGCATTTCACTTTTTAATATTTCTTTCTGTACCGGATCATTGGTATCCGAAAGCAACTCACTGTATTCCTTCACCAGAGGTGAGATATCAACGGGTCTGCTTAATGCAAGGAAACCAAATCTATCAGTCTCAGCAGAAAGTTCCGCTGTAAGCTGCCTGGTCAATGTCCTTTTTTCTCTTCTAGACAGCAAATCCGGAGATATAGGGTATATCCTGATATATGAAAATACAAACCCATCTCTGGTATACAAATACTTGTCCGTAATGTCCCTGACATTGACAAACTCTTGTGCAGTGATTTCTTCCATTGTTTTATTCTTGGAAGCTTTTGCACCTTTGTTAATGCTTACCGGTGAATTATTCTTCGTTTTCACATTACCCTTGTTTATTACATACAGTGCTATAACACCGCCTATTACAGCTAATATGGGGAAAATAATCGTTATTAAATCCATTTTTAAAACACCTCTCGCTTTGGTATAAAATAAGGTGACAGAATTATTAACTCTGCCACCTAAAAAAACAACCTGTTATTATTTTGTTTTTAAATCCTGCCTGCACTCTCCACATATGTGCTTACCCTTGTATACCGTAAGATTTTTGACATTGTTGCAAAATAGGCACCCGGGAGAGTATTTTTTTAATAGTATCATATCCTCATCTGTAAAAATTTCTAAAGAATCTTTTTCGCTAATAGAAAATATTTGTCTTGTCTCTTTAGGTATTACTACCCTTCCAAGTTCATCAACCCTTCTTACTATTCCTGTAGATTTCATACTAACAGTCCTCCTTTTCATAATTAACTTAAAATGCCATCCTGATTCTCCAATAATCATCATTCACTACATAGGTTTTTACAGTGTCTGTTTTGATTGTGCCATTACTATAAGTTACCGTAAAAACGAAGGTTGCATATGTACCTTTCCATCTGTTTTTCTTCATATCATCATTCCACATTTCGCCCTTAAAAGTATTGGTAGTTTGGCTGGCCAGTGAAACCGGGCCGTAGCTTCTTTCTAATATTTTTACCTTTACATTTGATACTGTAACAGTACTTCCTGAATTGATGTCTGTTGTAACTGCACTTAACACATACTTTTCATCATTAAAAAATGCATCATTTCCATATGTGGCTTTTCCCTTGTCGGCAAGATGTTTGTTATATTTGTCCCAATTGGTTTCCCATGTGGGTGTGTGATTCACATATCCCTTTATTGTAAGCCCATGTACTGTAAAAGTTGTTGTATCCTCATCCTGCGCAAAGTACTGGTCTGTTGTGGTAATGCTTATGGTATATGTGCCCGTTTCGGTTAGCTTGGGTGTTTTCATTGTAAATGTTTTCTTTTCTCCGTTTGTTACTATAGAGACATTTTCTCCTGAATATACAACCTCTGAACCTTTTTTCACTGTTACTTTTGAGGTTAGCACCTGTTCCGGGTCCGGGTCTGTTACTTCAAATGTCATTGTAACATTGTCGCCTTCGTAAATAAATTGCGGTGATATTCTCTGTATATTTACCTCCGGAGGTCGGTTTCTGCTAACTTTGTATGTAACATATTTTGTTTCCGCCTTACCACTGGGATTGATGGAAGTAAACTGTGCGGTATAAGTTCCGTCAGGCACATTGTCGGGAACCGTATAATTTACTGCCCAGCTTTTTATATTTCCATCCGGTGTTGGTGTCATATTCAAAGTATAGGACTGATAAGGAGTACCATATTGCATATTAACCCGTGTTACATTGGGGTATATGGTGGTTGTGGCATAGACTTTTGTCTGAACATTTGTATTGAGTGTTTTGCCTCCAAGAGCAGGCTCCAGATTAATTGGGGTAAACACATTGACTGAAAACGTCTTTTGTGTTTCAGCACCCGTCAGCTTATCTCGGGCAGTAATTGTAAAAGTTCTTATTCCGTCCGGGTAGATATCCGGAATCTGCAAGGTCTGGTTTTTCCAGTTAATATCCTGCCCCAACTGTGTTCCTGTAACACCTTCTTGAAAGTTAATAGTCTTTGTTGAGGGTAAGGCAGAAACTGTCGGGGTCAGATTAATTTCAAGCTGAACGGGATTGGGCTGCCTTGTCCAAAGGTTGTACCCTTCAATGTATTCTGACGCCGGGATACTTTTCAGAGTGAACGCAGAATCATAAGCTCTAGCTGAAGCTGTAAACTGGGGACTATCATCTAAAGTGAAGTTATACACCCACGGTTCAGACCAGGCACCCTCCATATCTTTTACGTAATACATTACATCATAAGTACCATACGTAAGTGTATTTGGTATAAAGTATTGCCATTCTCCGCTGTCCTTGCGGAACATAATTTTTCTTTCTACAATACCCTTATCCGTATCTGCCCGTGAAATATTATGGTCAAGGTCATAGGATTTATCAATCCAGATTGTTTTACATGCTCCTGATTGTGGATCATATTTCCAATCTAGTACAGCATCTGCAATGGGCTTTCTGTGTATATATATGTCAACCTCTGTAGCTCCGCTGTAATATGAGTAATTCTCCCCATATGCACCGGAAGGCTTGTCTTTTACCCTTCTGTATATCCGGTACTTTCCTACATTGGAAAAAGAACTTTTTATCTCGGCTGTCCATCCCATATCAGATTTGAAAACTGCTTGAGTTCCGGGTTCCTGTCCTGTTGGGTTATCAAAATAGTCCTTATCCTGTACATACTGCATTTCGCCGGATATGATCTCATCATTTTCAAGGTCATCTTCACCTACATTCAATGTGAACTGTTGATTCTGAAGAATAAATATCTGTTCGACCTCCGGGGTTTCTTCTGAAATATATTCAAGAACTTCATTCAAAATCTCCTGAACTGTCTTGTCTTCTGCATTTATAAATTTTGCACAGTCCGGGTATTGCTGCTTTACTTCTGGCGTTCCTACCAGAATAACCTTTGCATCGGTCTTTGAAACAGCTGAATTGAAGTCTGAAAGTTCTGAAATATTACCATCACTTATATATAGGATGTATTTACTGCTATTCCCCCGCCACGTATCGGTGTAAGGTTGCCGGACATACTTGTATATAGTACCGCTGTAGTAGCCTGTATAGTTGGCAACCCACTGCATATTGGGAACCCAGTACGAAACTGTTCTTGATGCGGTTCCGGAATATCCCGACCACGATCTTGTCCAGTTAAAATATCCTTCTCCATGAGTAGGGCTTATGGGATGTCCGCAAGGAGTACTTGTGTATACATAGTTTTGAATAGACATGCTGCCCGAATAACCTTCCCCATCACTGTAGGAAATGCTCGATGATGGGGTTGAACCACCATACCCGTGACCGGAAGAATAACCACCACCGGAACTTATAGTCTTGGTCTCAATTCGAGTTTCATAATGGCCAAAATCATGATACCCACCATTGTCTGTTACACTTGTCCTTTGCAGCTTTCCAGAGTAACCGGCACTGGTATATGGGATTTCCCCTGAAGGGTAATTTGTTCCGGTATTGCTTGATATACTTGCAGGGGTTGAATATTCATAAGTTTTCATGTCCCATATATTAACGTTGGGAATGATATTTCTGCCCAGCAAAGCATTTTCCATCGTCACTCTGTTGCTTGCAATGTATTCGTATTTATCCTGTGGTAACTCTTTATCCCTCATGATATACAAATCCACATTGGGCCTTTCTATTGGAGCATCTATATATATGTCACTTAACGGCTGGTAGTTATCTACCCAAAAATCACATTCCAGACTTGCTGACTTTTTATCCGATTCGGTAACATACTGAGATAATGTATCCTGTCCATTTACTCCAACAAACTCATCTTGGGCATATACAAAGAATTTATAGTAACCAAGCTGTTTTGGAGAATATTTGGGGAAATCACCAAGACCATTCCATTTCTGAATCAATGTGTCAACGCTGCCGTTGTTGTCACTGTCATACCACAGTTCTATCTTGGCAGCATCCACTTTGTCACCGTCTGTACTGTTGACGTCATAGTGCCAGGCACTTATCTGGTCATTCCTTGTTACTATGCTGTCTGACAAGTTCAGCTCTATATTTGGCGCAATGTCCTCAAGTACTTGGAATTCTACCGTATATGAATCAGACCATTTTCCCAGAGTGTTCTTGCACTCAAGAGTCAAGGAATATGAACCCGGCTCTTTATATTGCAGTTGCTTTCGTAAGTCGCTATCTGTTACCTTTATACAGTTGAGTAGTGTCACCACCGTAAGACCATCTGTATTCAACTATTGGATATTTGTCCAGAACCAGTTTTATGTTCCCGTCAACGGAGGTATTTTCAACATTTATTATCCGGTTCTGTTTCCAAGAGTTTGATGAAAGCTTAAATTGTGCAATTGGCTTTGTTGGGTATACATATACAGCACCTGAAACTTGTTTGTAAAAAACTTGTTATTACCTTCTGCCTTTTGAGAGTGTGTATCCTTATATGCAACTTTTGCAGTAGCTTCCACCGCTAATTGATATTTGTCGACTAACTTTGGCAGTTTTTTTATGTCTGCTACAGTTGTTTCTATTGTAATAGTTGCAATACCTTGGTTGTCGGCAGCGCTCTTTGGTACTACCGTAACTGATTTCTTTTCCTCATCAGTCAGCTGCAGGCCTGCGATTTTATCAATGTTTAAATCCCAGTTTTTTATATCCTGTCTCGTATAAAATGCACTTCTGGTAACAGAATCTTTGTAATACTCATCATCTTCCAAAACTCCTTGAACTTTGAATTGAAGCCGTACCCTTTGACTGTCTTGTTCTCCGTTTTCAGGTATGCTTGGCAAGGTAGAAGCAAGTGAAACATAGCACTTTACCGGCAAGTCATACTTGTTATTTTTCAGTATTGGTATTGAAAACGTCTGATACCAGATAGAGCCGTTTGGTCTTACGTGCCACATCTTTCCGCTGCCGGAATACTGGATTGTAGGAGCCGACTGTACATATAGGTATTGGTATACATTTGGGTCATAGTGTCCATTCCCGTCTGGTATTCCGGAAAACTTATTTACTGAATTAAAGGTATTGTACATCCAGTCTTTCAGTTTCTGTACTGTCTGTTGATTATAGTTGAAGTGAGTCATTATATGCTGCATTGTTATATGTGCTCGTACTAAGCGTAAGTACCTTTTTAACTTCATTGTTTTTACTCCAAGGTTCCTTTATCCAATTCCTTTCCCTGAAGGTAGTTTCTGTTGCAACATTTATCATCCACATATTGCTGAATACTTCGCCGTTTACATCAAAGCCCAGGTACTTCCACTCCCCACGATTTGTCTTGCACTTGTCTCCATGAGTTTCCGGGTTCTGCTCCTTACCTTTGCAGGAGATTCCTTCAGGCTTTAAGAAGTAACCGCCGTCATATTCAATTTCAGGCATTTTATTATCCAAATCATTATGCAGTTGATAACCGCACTTGAAATAGTTTCCTGCCACACTCTTGAAGCTGCCATATACTACAAAGTTTTTTTGTGTGAACAGCCTGTAGTTGAGATAATATGTATTAGTACCCTTTTTTATCGAAAATGGCACCGCGCCCCCTCTTGGAAGTGTCGGCAACTGGTTGTTCTTTTTGTAGCTTTCGTATACAGTCCGGTCAAAAAACTCCATACCACCCTTTTCATATTTCAGGGCTGTATAGCTTTCGGCTGCATTTATCTTAAAAAGTACTGGAAAAAAAGCAATAAAAAAAGCTGTACATAATATCATGCACAGCACTTTAACTAATCTGGTATTCAATTAAATCACCTTCTCAAATTTGTATTATTTAAGCATTGTATCCTTTGTGATAAATCCTTTAGCCCAAACCTTAAAAGAAAAAACATCTCCACTATCGCCATTACCTCCAACAACATATATCTGTCGACCATTCACCAGATATATACCTATTTTTCCTTCTATATCATTCAAAGCATACCCCAAGTATTGGTCATGTATTTTCTTTGCTTGTTCGTAATCCTTCCCAAACCAGAGTTTAAGTAATTCATAGCTGTATTTCTTTAAGTCTTTGTTGTATTTATCAACTTCGTAGCTTGTGATATCGTACAACCAACCGTTACAGTTATCATATAAACTCCGATCCTGTCCTTTCTTATTTTGAAGTTTCTCAACGGCTATTCCAACATAGTTCTGAGGTAAAATTAATCCGTTGAAGTTATAGTTCATATACTTTTTAAAGTGATCCTCACCATTAAAATAGTTTACTGCAAAGCTTTTGTATTTCTCACTGAAAGTAAAGTCTATCTTTCCTCCTGTTATCAGGTTACGGTTTTTGTACATTGTTTGTGCTGTTTCCCATATCTCCATCATTGGAAACAATCCTTTATACAGGGTGTATTCCTTGTTTTCGTAGAATCCTGCGGATTCGTTGTCATATGCACCGTTGTTGGCATTGCTGTTTATCCATTTAAAGCTCTCACTGGATGAAGGAACGCTTTCAACCCTTGCCTTCTTGTCTAGGAGCTTAACCACAATAACAGAAGCCTCTGCTCTGGTAAGAGTACCCTTTGGATTAAATTTGCTGTTGCTGCCGGTTATAAGGCCTATGCGGTAGCAGTCGATGACATCCTGAAGGTATTTACTTGTGACTGTCGGATAGTCTATCATTTTCAGCTTTTGGTAGCCTGCATATACACTGTCAAAGAATCCTTTATCACCTTTAGATGGGTACGGATCACTTCCCTTTACAAAATAATCCTTGGGGACTTCTTCATATTTTCCGATAGTCCTTCTCGCCAGACTTGCTGCAAGTTCCCTTGTTATAGGCTTTGTGTAATCTGATATTTCACCTTTTGAAATAATCCCTTCCTGCAGGGCTATATTAACAAAGGCACATAGTACGGTGTACCTTGGGGTACTTCAGGGCGGTAGCCTATTGCTCTGACGAGCATCAAAATGTATTGTCCTCCCAGTAGTTTTTCATCAGGTCTGAAGCTTCCGTCAGGATACCCTGATATTATTTCAAGGGCAGATATTTTTGATATGAAATTCTTGCCCCAGTGACTTTTGATATCTGAGTACTTAGCCAGCTCAGTATCAAGGTTTGTTTGTGTCAGGCCGTTGTATTTGTCAAGTAGAGGCTTCATACGCATTGCTGTTGTTGTGTCTGCTGCATTATCAGCCAGAGCCGGATACGCTCCAAGAAGTATAAATGAAATTACTAAGATAACCGATACAGCTTTTCTTAGGTTGTTTTTCATACGCTATATTCTCCTTTATAAATGTAAAATACTTGAATTTAAGATTGGTTTTACGGTTTACTTTTTAATCAAAGTTGGTATAATATAATTAAGGTGATTGAATGTCCACAAGATGTGGCAGTCACTCAAATGTGAATAAAAAGTTATTTAATCACTCTGTGTGCTAGACAGGGTGATTATTTTTTTCGCTCGTATAACTTGATTATTGCAATAATCAAGGAGAGCAACGATATGAGATACATTGAGAACATTATAATTAACGATACTGCTTCATAAGTATCCATACCTGCCACCTCCCTTCTTTTGTAAGATGGGAAAGTGACTAACGCACCCTGCATGTATCCAACCACCTTAAACTTGGCAGTTGAAACTTTTTTACTTTACATCTATATTTTACCATAAAAAGTGTCTCAAATCAAGTATTTTCAAGTGTTTCAGGGATTTTTCCCCTTTTATTTCAGTACCCCCGGAACTGATTTTTTGCATGTTTTTTGTTTTACCACCCCACAATCTCATGTGCTGCACTTCGGATATTTGCTGTATCATCTATAATTCCTGCCATAGTGTATCTGGCTTTTCCGGCATTTATTGTAACCACAACCGAAGGTCGTAGCACCTCAAACTTAAAACCTGTTTCCGGATCAGTAAAGCTTTTGGGATATGTTGTGTTGGAATCGTCAAAGAAGTATGCTTTGTATGTAATTTGTTCCTGCCAATAGCTTCCTTCCACCGGATTTAGGTTTTCATCGGTTTTTAGCATTGATTTTAATACTGCTTTTATGGCCTTATGTCCCTCTGTCTGATTAAATACTATATTTCCCTCATTTTCAGCCTGAGAATCTGTAAACAGTGCTGCTGCCACCGATGCTTCTTCAACTACTGTCCTCAACTGGTTATAGTGCATATGGTTCAGGTTGTAGTCGTGACAGAAGAGCCACACTATCAAACCAAAAAAGAAGGCTGCTATACCGAAAAGAAATGCTTTCATGGTGCCAACACCTCACTTAACACAAACCCTGCTCTTTTGGCAGTAGTCTGATTTTCGCTCTCCGATATTCCCCAATATGCCGGAACTGCAACTATTTTCCTTATTGGAATCCGGATATCGTAGTTTATTGCCTCCCTTTCATCAAATTCATTTGTCCTGTATTTCATGGTTGTTGTTACGTTAACATATATATCTCCATCAGAAATATCCGGAAATTCTTTCATCAAGTCTGATTTAAGCTTATCTATTGTTGTTTGTTTGAAATATCCGTCTAATCTTGCTGTTTGTGCTGCAACATATACTATGTCCGAGAACCTTTGTATCCTTCGCTCATTGGATATTTCCAGTACTGATTGCAACGGGAATACTATCAGTAAAACCACGATAGCCAAGCCAGCTAAAAAATTCTTCATACCTCACACTCCAATACATAAATAACAGGGGTATGTAACAAAACCTTTATTGCATACCCCTGTTTTATGCTGTTAATTATGGAACCAATTCTTCATGCATTTGTTTTACCGTGTATTTCATTACATTGCCTGTTTCAGATTTAAGGGATTTAGTATCTTCCGGGCCCAGAATCAATGTAAAAAGAAATGCCCCCAGTATAACTCCTGCCATGGTAGCTAAAAACTCTTTCATTTTGCCTCATCCCCTTACGGTGACACCTTGACCTTATTTGTCATTTCAATTGTCACATTATCAAAAATATTTTTTGATTTACCGGCCAGACTCGAATTGTCGTTTCCACCTGTTCCCCATATTAATACGAAAAACAGTGCTCCTATAAGTACTCCAGCCAGTAATGTTAAAAAATCCTTCATTGAAAATCTCCTTTCCAGATTGCAAATTATTTTGCTATAAAGTATATTGATACTGCTATTGCTCCACCTACAAAACCTAATAAAAACTTTATAATGGTTGCTTTCTTTTTATCCAAGTATGTTCACCTCCTTGTGCCTTTGCGTTTTAGAATGATATCTTCTGGAGCATGGGAATGGTATCAATTCCAACCGCTACGGCAAGAAAATTTATTAAAATAGCAATTCCTGATAGCATAGCAATCACGAATACTACATTACCCTGATGTTCACGTACTTTTTTAACTGCTGTTTTACGTTTGTCTTCCACCTGATTCTGATATAAATCAATCTGTGATATGAATTCTTCCGGTGGAATATAGTCAAGCTTTCCTATAAGTCCGGCTATAGACCTGGCTGCTTCTGTTCCAATAGAGCTTTGAAAATACTCCTGTCCTTCCTTGTACCTTCCTTCGTACCAATAAGCCAGCATTCTCATAAAATACGGCCTCGTTACTTTTGTGTACTTTGTAATTTCACCTATTAAGTACTCCGTAGAAAGTGCTTTCTGTGACATTGAAATGACCATATTCTTTAACTGACTAAGAACCCTGAATATTTCGACATCGCATTTTTCTCTTTTTCTTTTGTTAATCAAATCACACAGCATTGAAAATGGGCTTCTGAAATTCAAAAGCTTCAGGCTTGGCCTTGATACAATATAAATAACCAACCATAGCAAAACATGAATGTTTACTCCTGATCCTCTGTGTAACCTAATATACGTTATATAGGCGAGCCAGATTATAAGCAATGAATAACGGATTAGTTGATAAGAAAAAGCAGACAGTTTAATTCCTGCCTGCTTCAGTACTCTATCCGTCTCTTCACTTTCAAACTCTTGTTTATACCATTTGGTGATCCTATCAAGACTTCTCCGGGTCACGTCTCTTGAAAACCTGAATCCCACACTTTCATAGCTGAAGGATTTCTTATATATTGCAGCTCCAAAAAGGAACACTATTAGAATCACTATATAAGGAAGTATTTGCACTATATATTCCCTCCCTTCATATGTCGTATTTGGGCTTGCGTATCATTCTGAGAGCTATAAAGCTCACTATAATCCCCATAAATGATATAATTCCCGTCCGCAGGCCGATTGGATTTAAAAACTGATATTCAAAGTATTTTTTAAGTGTAAAACCAAATGTGCTTATTGAAAACAAAATTCCTCCGATATAAAGAGGAATTAGTAAAAATTTTATTGCAAAAGCATCCGTATTATATCTCTTGCTAACTTCAACTTGTTCACTGCTGTCCTTCAACTTTTTTAAGATATCTTAAAGTCCGCTGCTGACGGCAATTCCTTTATGGATTGCCATTTTAATATTCAAACCCAGTAGTATGGCCCATTCGGTATTGTATGCGAATACGAAGCGTTCGATTGCTTTGTCCAAGTCTTCCTCAGAGTAATATGCCTTTAAAGCCAGAGACAGTCTGAACAGATTCTTTCTTGAATAGCTTCCTATATCCTCCCTGACAGCACAGTTTTCTACGGCATTTATCATATTGAAATAATGTTGCTTATATTCGTTTGTAATACTTGGCACTAGCACATTTGCATCATAGGAGCCTTCAATTTGTACTGACCTGAGCTTTAGTCTCAGCAACACATAGGGCGAAGTCGCAATTATTATTGCAATACCAAGACTTATAATAAAGCTAAACAACTTTAATGCAGTCAGGAAACTGAAAATAAATAATGAAATACTACCTATGATAAAGGTATAAGTCCCTAAGTCAGATATTTCTTTTGATAAGGTCGCAGTTAAGACCTTGTATATATGATTGAATATTATTCCCTGACTTTTCTTTTTGGTAGCACTGACTGTTTTCTCTAATTGCCTATAACGCTGTACTTCTTTGAACATATTTACTATTGAAGTTCCAAAGATAAACCAGAGTCCGGCAGCAAGAAGTCCAACACAGCCCCATGGTACAGTGTGTTGTAGTAAAATTCCGATTATATTGGGTTTCATTTTTCGCGTTCACCTTCTTTAACGACTACCTTTGAATAAGTAGGCTTTATTACCTTTTCAGGCATTGGATACTTTTTAGCAAGAGACTTCAATGTGTTTTTATATACTTCAAGTGCTTTTGGATTTTCAAACTCGCCCAGCTCCATAACTTTCTTCCCAACACTGTAATTAAAACACCAGCTGTCTGTATCCTTATGATATTCACAAATTTTGTGATAGCTTATCAAATTGGCTTCAGTATCGTAACGGATTTCATATATGGATTTAAGTCTTTTTTGTGACCTTTTACCCGGTAGCTGAACCATTTCAAAGAGAAAATTAAAGCTGTTTGCCACTCTTACCATCTGGTAGTCAATGTTGCCTCCGAACACTCCTTGAATCTTATTGGCTATGTCATAGCAGAAATCTTCCGGATTTGACAGGTGAGCAGTTATCTTCAAGCGGTTTGTTCCTTTATTGGCTGCCTCAACTGCAATATATGAGGTATAACCGTCCCTGACTTCCTGAACTACCAAGTAGTCTGCATCGGATTTTAATATTTCCGATGATAACTCAAAGAGTTCCTTTCCTCCTGCAATCAACGACATGATAGGAGCCTTTGGCATTACTTCGTGAATACGAATTTCAGGGTCGGTCTGTATAAGTACCCCTTCCAGTTCCGGATCTTCATATAACTGCCAGGTTAACAGAATGGTGGATTTCCCTGAACGAACCGGGCCGATAAACGCTACTTTTACACCGCATTTCACAAGTGCTTCCAGTGCGGGTACTAATTCAATAGGAATAGTACCTCGTCTGGCCTGCTCCTCAAAAGTCAGAACCTTTACTATATACTTTCTAAATACCATAACGGACTGACTATCAATAACCTTTCGGCCTGTGTAAACGGTAACACGCTCTCCTGAATACATATAAAGCTCTGAATAGTTCTCATTTGCTCTTTTGGTTTCATCACCGAGCATAAAAGCCTGTCTTAACTGTTCAAACCTTTTTTTACTTATTCTCTGCTCTTTTAGCACTTGTTTACCATCTATAAAGAAATATATCCTGTCACCTATTATCTTTGCCGACGAGCTTTCCGGCATGTCCATCCACTCCGCAATACCGGCTATACCCCAATTTTCATGAAATATTGCATCCACCAGGTTTTTATACCATGAAGGATATCCTTCATTTTCAAGCCTGTTGGCTTTTAGATATTCCCTGATTTTATCCTTCAGGTAATTTACTTCTGTGGGTTTGCCAAGTATGGCATTCCTGTGTCTTTCTAAAAGAAGCTTCTGGTTATTCTGGTTCTGCTCTCTGATCCATTCCTCATCAATATGTTTTTTGATTCTGGAACAAAGTAAAAGGAACCTGGAATTGTTATCCAAAGCTCCATAGCCTAAATTATTTTTTCTCCTGTTGCGAGATCCGCTCAGTAGTTCTTCCAAGTCGAATTCTTTCATCTTTGTGTAGTCGGGACTATCCTTATTATTTATATCCCCTTCTTGTTTTAAAATTTGATTTACAATGTTAGTCATAGAAACCTCCTTATACAGCGAAAGAACCTACCAAATGGTAAGTTCTTTGCTTAATTATATTATTTTAAAGTAATTGCTTATTTGTTTGCGGAATAGTTCGTATTACCAAGTATTTGAGCTACTATTTCAGTTAAGTCATCATCGTCAATTGTTCCATTGATTATCTGGTCGGCATCATACTTACTGGTATCAGTGTCAGCGACTGCACTTCCGTAATACCATGCATCAATACCTAAATCCAAAAGAGTATATTCACCATTACGGTTAACGTCCTTTACCCCTTCTATCAAAATTGTCTTTTCTCCACAGTTTTCCTGTGAAACATCCATTTCAAGAGTAGCATTGTCAGCGATACGCCCGTTGGTTATATCAATTTTCGCTTCCCCCTTATCAATAGCTTTGAACTTCAGTTTTAATAAAACTTTATCACCATTTGCAGCATTCACTTTACCTAGACACGCCGTTATGTATCTTTTAATCCCAGCTGCTATATCATCCTCTTTATATATCTTCATTCCATCAGCATTTTCAGCACTTATGAATTGAAGCTTAGAAGTATCATAAGCTATTTTTAAATCTTCTGCACATATATTTACAGCGTTATGAATTACTATGTTTGCGGTTATTTCGTCGCCAAGCTTTGCTTTGTCAACTGAAGTTACATCGAGCATGGGAGGAAGTTCTTCAAATGTAAAAATATACGACTGTTTGTTATTTATCTTTAACCTTTTTTTAACTTAATTACTTCCTCTTTTCCGTTCCACTTTATTGTTAATTGAATTTCTTCATCCCCATTCTCATATGCTATATTCTTATTAGAATTAGTTATTTCAACTTTTCCAGCCTTATTCTGTGATGAAAAATTAACTTCTCCACGTAATTTACGACTTAAACTTTTCAAGTTGTATTCAATTATTTTTATTGTGTCAGAACCTTTTGGGTATTTTTTATATGATAGGCATAAATTTGAACTTATGACATTTGAATATTTTAAATTATTATCTTTATGATTAGATGTTTCATTTATATTAACGGTATATGAAGCAGACCAGTTATTACTTTCCCCATTATAGATATTTTTTTTGTTACTCTGATTCGTATGAGAGACCAAATAAAAAACAACTACTGATGCTATAAGAATTAATCCTGATAAATAAATAACACTTTTTTTTTGTTTAAGCAAAGTAGGCCTCCTAGTTGTATTTACTTATGTGATAGAAATACTTAGTTTAAGCGGTTCAATGACAATTATTATGTGCAATTATATTACTTTTTTTAATTAAAATTACTATAAATTAAAAAGATTGGCAATTAACAAATTCGAATGTGTATGTACTGCCTGTTCCACGTTTCCAATCACAAGTCATTCGTTCACTTAGTAAACACCACAAAGAGTCTTGTTCTATAGGAGTAAAATAATATCTCATATCATAGCCAGTATAAGAAGTAACAGCCCAATAAGCGTTGTCAACAACTTGTCCACTTGGATCTCGCCAGCCCTGTTGACATCCCTGTGTTAGTAAATTACTTAGTACTACACCACTTTGGTAAATAAACCAACGTCCAGTTGCTCTTGTTAATTGTACTACTGGAACTTGTTGCCCTCCAGATGATATTGTATATTCAGACCAATATATTGTACTGGTTGCACCTACATCAGCACCAGTACTACTTCCTGAATCTTCTCTTGATAATATTGCTGTAGTTGCAAATGAATTTGTGATAATGTTATTTTCAATACTTGATTCTAATAATTGAGTAGTTGTTTTTGTTTCCACTTCAACTTCTTCTTTTGTATCCTTATTTTTTATAATTGCTTTAGACATGTCCTTTAAGCATTTTCTAGATTTACCTCGGCTTTCATCTATACCATCTTCTGCCCTTTTAATTAATACATTAATATCTGTAATTTCATTATTTTTTTCTAAAATAATCTTTTCTTTTTTTTCACCTTGGGCAAAACAAGTAAAACTTGAAAAACTTATTGCTAATACTAAAACTAATGATAGTATACTCTTTTTCTTCACGCAAATAATCTCCCTTTCATTTATAAAATGCACATAATATATGTCATTTCTTACATTATCATACTATATATAAAAAAAATGCATTATTATGTTGTCGTTTTTATGCTTTTTAGATTGAATCTTTCCGTCCTTCACCCCCTTCCAAATATACTTTTTGCCTTTTGCTTTTGCTGTAGCTTATATTCAATCTGTAATGCAATCAGGTTTGCAAGTTTGTCCAGCTGCCTGTCATATTGTTTGCTTAATCCCCTGAGTGATTTATTCTGAATATCAGTTAGGTAGGATGCATTTGGAATATATGGCAGTGACACTGCAAAAACCATGTCATACTCTTTTGTAACGTTTGTGCTTAAACCATCACTTTGCTTGTTTATAATCAGCAGAATATTATTTGGAGTATCCCGTTTCTCAGCATTATTTTTTCTCTCTGTGATACCGTATTCGTCCAAAGCTTGCTGTTTAATTATCCTATGGTTATCCAAGCTTGACTGCTGCGGTGTTGTTACCATGTATCTGTTTGGTGTTGAATTTAATGCACCGAAGTACAGTTCATTATGTGGATACCAGCCTGCATCTACTATTACTGCATCAAAGATTTTGGATGCCATATTTATTAGGTACTCAATGTGGTCTGTTTTGTAGTACTTAAAGTCAATCAGAGTTTTACAGGGAGGAAGAATGTACAGGTTTTTAAGCTCTCTGCTTCTTACCATTGCTTCCATTAACTCATCCTTAGACAGTATTTTATTGAACACCTTTGACCGGATGCTGTCCATTCCCTTACCTTCACAGTTTTCAACATATGAATATGACAAATGGCCGGACATATTCAGAAATGCGATGTTCCCTTCACTCTGCTCTGCCATGTTCTCGGCTATACTTAATGCTGTCAAAGTTGTTCCGGTTTTTGAATCAGCTCCAAATAGTACTACTACATTATTGGTCTTTCTTTCCTGAAGGTTTATTATTTCACAAAAACGTAATAGCAGCTGACTTTCTGTAAGCTTAGGAGGTAGTATGCTTATTCCGTGGGATTTTAAAAGAGCAGTCAATGAGGAATAACCCGATTGACTGCCCTTTGCCGAGCTTAGCAGATACGTTATTTTCTTTGCCCTGATGCCTTTTTCTATACTTTGTATCAATTCATTTATGTTGTATATCCTATCTGAAATTACAAGGTAATCATATTCTATTTTTTCATCAAGGCTGGATGCAATATTTACTTCATCAAATAATTTAGAATTTGAAAATACATTGTATAAATCAATATCATTGGTTATTAATGTTACTGTATTCATTTTTCTCTCCCTTCTATTTGTAAACGACTATTAACTTTTTGCCGCTTAGTACACTGTTTTCCAGCACTTGTGTATCCTGCCTGGTACATATTATTTCTATGGCAGAAACCTGAGATGTCCCATCAAGGCGTTCATTTCCGTTTGTGTCTGTAACTTCCCTGTTAGTACTGTCTTTTACATATACTACGGTGGTATCAAATATTGATTCCTGTTTGCCTTTGGTCAGCATGGCTGCAATGTCTTCATTGGTATTTAATTTGTTATCTATTTTGCTATCTATTTCATATATACTGATTTTATCTCCACGTCTTATGGATGACGGGATTGAATATACCCATGTGGGCGGAAGCTTGAATACAAATTCATTTTCCTTCAGTATCAGACTGTTATTAGAAAACGTCTGCCTTACAATTTGTCCGTTAGCAGGGATAAACTGTTCTGTTATCCTACCATCCAGCAAGTTGATTTGATTGGGTTTTATTGCTCCTGCAGCTGCTGATCCAAGGCTTATTTTTTGTGGTTTAAAATAATCCTTTGCATTATTGATTACAGTACCCTTCGGTATATCCTCTTGGGCCACAAGCAGGGATACTGATTGCACCTCGCTTTGTCCGTAAGTAACCCATAAATATGTAGCGATTAGTGCTACAAACATAATCACTATTCCTATAACCCCTTTTAGTCTCTGTCTCAATTTTATACCCCCCTTATTCTTGGAAGCAGTCTGAATATTCCAAACTGCCTCTGCTGTTTTTTCTCTTTTGGAACCGCTATATCCGGTAGAAGTGTCTGTATCAAAAGGTCTGTATTTGTGTCCCTGTTGAAGCACTTTATGCCGTTTAAATATTTTTCTGCCTTGTTTTCTTCTCCATCTGTGAGAAAGCACAATTCCTCATATGCCTTTCCGCAAAGCCCTTCAAATACTTCGTTACCGGGTGTAAAGAATTTTAACTTTTCCAGCTGCCATGGGGCTGTAAATGCCATTCCCAGTTTTACATCAGCCTTGATAAATTCCTTTATTAATACCCGGTTTATTGAATCCTCCTGATTACGGTCTAGACTCCCTTCTGAATTGATTTTGAATAAGCAACCATAATCAGTAACCGTTATGTTAAAGCCAGACCTATAAAGTTCATATAAAGCATCTCCAAGCTCTTCCGGTTTTTTCAAAGCCCTGTAGTCACAGTTTGATATCGGCTTTGCAAATTGTAATGAATCTGACCCGTCAACCTCTATTACAGCCGTCTTTCCATACTGTGACAGATACTTGCCCAGCTGGACTGCCATAGATGTACTGCCGCAGCCAGGAGAAACAGAAAAGGTCGCTATTTTAAGCAACCCTTTCACAACTGTAGGCCTGTCTACAATTACTTCTTTTTCCACTATTATTTTTTTCTCTACTACCTTTTCAACTATTTTTTCTTTTGGCGGTGGCTTTACCTTTAAAAGCATGGTATTAACAGCTTGCTTCTGCTTTTTCGCTTCTTCTTGCTGTACCAGACGTTCATGCTCCGCAGTAAGTGTTTCAACTAGGCGATTTACAGGTATTTCTCCATTTTCATTTATGTATATGATATGTTTTAAGCTAACCGCACTAAAAGCCCATGCTTCAAACTGCTCATCCTTTTCGGTTTCATGGCAAAACCAGATTAATAGTGTATTTGGAAGTATGGCTCTAATATTGTATAGAAGCTTCTTATGTTGTTCCTTTGGCCTTGCATTTGCATGAATTAGTATCGCCACTAAATCCTGACAATTGCTGATGTTGCTGACATTATTCAAAAGATCTTCCATGTTGTACGCAACACTGATATCAAACTTGTTCAGGAATTTATTCATTCCTGCCATTACTTCATTACTTTCAAATAAACCCGCAGTTTTCATTTGTGATCCCACCTCCATTCGTCCAGTGATTTATAATAGAATTTTTTCTGTGAGCGAATATAGTTGTACAAATTTTTCACCATATCAAGTGCCGAAAGATTTGTTACATCCTTTTGTACACACATTACACTTACAAAGATACCTAGTAGCAGCAAGATAACAAATACCGGTATATTGTTAAAAATCATTAAAGCAAATATTCCATCTAGTCCTCCTATAATCAATATTCCAATTATGGCTTGTCTTAATTCGTTCTTGCCGAACCCTGTGTATATTTCCTTTTGTGTTTTCAAGCCTGCCGGTATATACAGGGTATCCCTGTTTTCATCCTCTGAGCTCATATACTTCTACCTCCGTTAAAATATGCTTCTGCCAATTGTTTTACGGCTTCTGTGAGAGATGCCATAATTGCAAACTTTATCGCATTTTTGGCACGTTTTTTGAGCATAGCGGAATCGTCCTCATTGTAGTTAGATGCAATCAGGCAATAGGTAGCTCTAGCTGCTCCGCCGATTGCACACACAGGGGCAAGCCATATAGAAATTACCTTAACCATATTTACCGAATCCATCAATACTCACCCCTATCCTCTTGTGATAACTCCTTTTGCCATTTGAAAAACCCTTGCCGTCTGATAAACTGAACCCGTATTAAATCCTCCTCCACTTGGAACCATGAAATGTTGTAAGAACTTAGGAGTACCCAGTGCTGCCAATATTGCTGCTATCCCTATTATCGGGTGTCCAGTAAATACAATACTTAATGCAAGCTGGGATAGCCCTACCTGAACAACAATAGTAGCACAGCACTGCAACATTACCTGAGTCATTGCCTTGTACATTGCTCTGTCGGAATCCAGCAAACCAACACAACCTATAGGGAATGCCATCCTTAATACGAACATCTCGAAGCCACGTTTTACAAATTGCACATAAAGTATAATCAACATAATTACCGCAACCAGACATCCAATTATATTAAACAAACCTGTTTCTAAAAGAGCACCAATATTTCCATAAGAAAATTCAGATGTAACACCGCAAGCATTTTTTATTGCCGTGGAAAAACTGCTCGTTATATCACATACATATCCATATAAAACGGGAAAAGCCATTGCAATTGCTAATGCCTTAAAAAAGCTTGTGGTTAAAAGCAAAGGGTCTGCATCTGCATCCCCTTCTGTCCATAAAACGTATGCTTCAAACCCTTTTTTAAGGAATTTAAGTATAATCATAGCAACAGCCATACTAAGGCATAACACCTGTTTTTTTGATAATGCAGATGACAGTACATTAGCTGCTCGTAATGTAATTCCGGATGAAATAGATTCTGAAATTGCATCTTTCTCCAAAATTACCGGAATTGAATTTTCTATACGAAGTGTTATTTCAGCCAGTCCCGAAAACATGCCTCCGAGCCATATTGCACCATGATTTATAACCGGTGTGAAAAGAAATTCAAGTATCTTATCCAACACACCACACCCTTTCTTTGCTAATTCATAATTGATAAATATTTTTTATTCAATACCTGTTGTAATCGACTTACCATAGTAAGATGCGATTAGTACAATGATTGTTCCAATGAGAACTGCACCAAGGGTTGATATGACAGTGGTCTTAATCCTGTCATTCCATTTTTTCTGATCCATTTCGTCTGCAGCACCCCTTCTGATAAAGAAGTATGCACCCACTGCAGCTCCTGCAATTGGAGCAAGGATTATTAGGTATTTTCCTATGTCTGTAAAAAGATCCTTGGTTCCTTTTGCAAATATACTATCACCGAAACCTCCTGCCGATACGGGAATGGTATTAATAAACGTAAAAAATGTAATTGCTAATATTAAATAAATTCTTCGAAGTCTATTGCTAATTCTATTTGGCTTACATTGTATCTTCTTAATTAGCCTATTCATTGGTACTTCTCCCTTCTTGAACTGAATTGGAATTTGTTGAAATAGAAGACACCATTGAATACCATGTATCCAATGCCTTTTTTAATTCCAGCGGAACTTCATAGATTACATATTCATCATCATCAACCTCAAGTAACTCAGCAACATGAAATGATGCTTTGAACTGTCTGTAAACAGCTGGGTTTCTGGGAAGGAATACTCTAATCCTTTCATCCAGTTCCTGACTCTCAACGTTCTTTTCAAGCCATGGAAAGATGCCGGTAGGAAACTTTCTTGAAACATTACCTCCTTCATTCTTCCTTCTCCTTTTTGGTGTGTACACCGCTTCAAAAGCCCTGAACCCGCCAAGCTTTTCCCATGCGTATGCTATAAAATATTGCATTTCCTTGTCTCGGGGTTTTGTCTCACGAAGTATATAGTTTGAAAACTCCTCTGAGTTTACCTGAATGCGTAAGGTCTTCTCCGAAAAGTCAGGTATATAGAACTTGGCATAATCAGCAGCCACCATAATACCCATACACTCAGCTTCCCTTGTAGAACACAATCCAAAGTTAATCTTTTGAAAGTATCTCGGCATATCCAGACTTTCTATAGTCAAATCAACTATTCCGGGCTGCCCCGATTCAACCCTCACACGTACTTCCTTTCTGTCTAGAGCCATATACCTGTTTGCTTCATCATCAGCATCCTGATCCTGCCCGACATTCTCAAAAACAAATTCCGTTCGTGTACCGTTTATAGTCAGCATCGCTTTAAACGGCTTGTTTTTCTTTGACCTGAAAGTCAACATTTCAGTACGTCCCTGTTCCATAAGTTGTCTTAAATGTACCGGTGAAAGCAGCTTTCCGGAAGTTACCTTCCACACTGTCACTCCACAGTCACAGAACCACTTTCTATCATCTCCCTTCAATGGTTTTTTGCAGTTAATGCATAAAATTTCATCCATTTAGTCACTCTCCGTTCTTTTATTTTTTGTATATATAAAATCAGCCCTGATTCGTATAAGAACCAAGGCTGATGATTTTGGTAATGAAAAAAGGTAAGAAAAAAACACCCGGTGGGGTGTTTAAATAAAGGCATTTTTAAGTTATTCTAAATCATTCACTTATAACCAAGCTTCTTTGCTATCTGCATACATTCTCCAATATTTTTTGCAAATACGTCATCTCCAAACCTTTTAATAAATATATCTTTTATTTTATTAGCCAAAAATTCAATGTCTTTAGATTCACACAATGCATCTGCAATAAGCTTTATTTCCATACTCATCCTTTGGAGAGTATGGAAATAAATCTATTGGGTCCCAATCGTTTATAATTTCTCTTAGTTTTTCTTTCATTATTTACATTCCTCTTAGTTTTGGTTTATTGTTTGATGACGGTTAACATTACATACGGTAATAATTTTATTTGTAAAATACAATATATAAATTAAAAATTATTAATGCAATACCTACAATACCTATGAGTACGTTTGCCGCTTTTGTAATGGGTGAATCTGATTTATATGGTAGAATAACAGCTCTTCCAAGGAACATAGATTTTGTTAATAGACCAAAAATACTTGCAGTAACCAGTAATACTCCAATAAGGGCATAAGTAAACTCCTTTACGAAGGTATTATTGCTAAAGACAAGTAAAAAGAAAAGTATGCATACTAATATAAAAATAGCATAAAAAACCTTGATCTTATTTTTCAACGAATAACCTCCTTTAGATCCTCATAAAAGCACCGGGAATAGCACTATTTCGATGCTTGCATATTTAATATCTCCTTGTACAAAAATTCACTGATGCCTAAATCATCAGATTTAACTTCTCCTGTGTATACAATTTCGCTATAGGTATTAACACACCATTTCAGTGCATCTCGAGTTGCATATGTATCGTCGCCAAAATCTATTGCAGTTAACTTTGATTTTTTCTTTACTTCCAGCGTCTTTGAATCAACATATTGGGTTTTAGTGTATGAACGTGCAATCATTTTTAAAACCAAATCATTTTTCTTCATTCTAGTATCCTCGCTGGATACTAGAACGTTTTTATATACGTTCTGACCAATTTCAATCGAATCATATACTAATTTGCCATTTTCTATACGTTTTACTGATTTTTTAACCTTTTCACTAATTTTAAATATGTCTTTAGCTGCAGTTGCTGCCTTATAAGCATTCTTACCGTTTTTTGCAATTAGCACAGCTGATTCAGCTCCCTTTGTCACAGGTCCTGCTAATGTCAAAGCAGCATCTACAGCAACTGCAAGCCAATCACCTTCCTGTATAGATTCGACTGTGCTTGCTATGGGAATTACTTTTAAAATCTGAATTGCCAAGTATTCTTTATCATTCAAATTCTTTATATACCAACCATCACTACCTATAAATGTATTCAGAAAGCCATTTGATGTGATTCGTATAGTATCATTTGTATAACTTTTTTCTTTTTTTTGAATCACATCGTTTTTTTTGCCTAGTACTTTCTTTTTGCCCGTATTATTTTTCTGAGTAGTTAAAGCCTTCTTTCCCATAATATCGGCTTCTTTTTCAAGTTCTTCATTATCATTTACCGCAATCCCTGTTTTCATTTGAGAAGTTTCTCTTACTCTTCCCTGCTTCTGCTGAACTACATGCCACCCTTCATGCGGAAGATGCTTTTCTTGCCCTGAAGCAATGTGAATGTCATTTCCTTGTGTGAAAGCTAGAGCTCCTACTTCCTCGGGTTTACCTGAGTTATAGTGAACTTTTACATCAGACATGTCAATATTTGAAAGTGCTTCAAGTCCAGTTTTAAGTTGTGCAGGTAAATCCGTCTTGTTTTCCTTCTTGGACTTCTTCTGTAATAATTCTTCATCTTTAACAGGCTTTTGGCTCTGACCGATTCCTGCAATAAATTGGCCTACTGCTTTGTTGCCAATACTCTTCTGTAACTGAATTATATTTTCAGGTGTTAAAGTATTAGGGTTTTCTCGGGCCCTAGCCATGATTACATTAGGGTGAGGTTGCTTTGCAATAGGCTTTACTTTAGAAGCCGACTTTTGGATTGTTCGATTACCCTTATAAGAAGTACTTTTTGACTGTTTTGGAGTATATATTTTTTCCATTTCGAGTCTCCTTTATTATATCACATTCTATATAATGGGTAAAATGTAAAATACTTTAACAACCTAAGCCTTAATATTTTTTGTTATTTACGTTTTAAATTAATAAAAATCATCCTCCCTTCTTGAAATTGTTCTCCTTAAAAGATTTGGCTGCTGCGGTGGTTGTTGCATCCCTTCGCAATGTTTCTGCCAGTATCTCCAACACTCGCTCCAAAGCTCTATTTTTTCAGCTTCCTTTTTGGTCATTCTTTCGATTCTTTGTTTTTCTCTGTAGTCTCTTACCTTTTCGTTGTGTTTCTTGTTTCCAAGGCCAAGCATTGTGTTGAAATTCCATTTTGACAGGTCAGGGGAATACATGATTGCCGGATTTTCTTTGGATGTTACCAGACTGTACGGTCTGTCAATCTGAGCTATTTCGTTTGTCATTAGTAATGCTCTTCCTGTCAGGTTTACACTTGCTGAGGATGAAGGTGTTTGGTATTTACTGCTTTGACTGGATAGTGAATAGGTTGATACTGTGTAGTTTCCAAGTTTTTCTGATATTTCTTTCAGAGTTTCTGGTGAGTTTGTCTGCAAGTAATCCCATACCTGACAATTTCCTTTTATAGTCTTGGCAACCTTTTCATCGTACTTGCTTTCCAACTGTGCAAAGTCCTGAAGGAATAAATTGAATCTCATTCCTCTGCCTCCACCGACTGTAAGTAGTGTGTCAAAGGAAGGTATGGCAGCAAAGTTTCCAAACTCATCAAGTATAAAATTTACTCTGTTTTTAAGACGTCCTCCCCTGCTATCACTTTCATTTACCAGCTGAATGTAATGTTGCAGGACAAGTAATGATGCAATGCTGTAATATGTTGTACGTTCATCCGGAAGAACCATAAACAGTGCAGTCTTTTTTCTGCCGAGGTCTTTTGGATTATAGTCGCTGGCCATAGTCATGGCATTTATGTAGCTTGATGTAAATAGTTTCAGCGTAGTAAGTGCAGCAGTATAAAAGCTTCCTCTTGTTCTTTCCGGGGCTATTTCAGATATGGCTACCAACGGCTTGGCAGGATGATTGTCCGGCAATTCTTTGACGTATTCCACTATGGGAATATTCTTTCCTACGGCCTTGCACATTTCAGCTATAAAGTAATACACATTGGTCAAGGTCTGATACTTTCTACATTCGCCATGTCTGTTGTCATATACAACCGACATTATGGCACAGGCTATTGTTGAAGCTTCACCGTTGTTCCATATCTTTTCGCCCTTCGCATCTCCGACCAGGATCCCGACTAAATCCCATACACACTCTGTAGCCTTGGGTATGTTATCTTCATCTATAGCATCAATTATTGGCTGCAGAAGGTTGTACCTATCGCTTTTCAAAGGATTTTCGAAGTCGAGGATTATAACGTTGTATCCCAGCCTTTTTAAGAAAGTTCCTGTATACTGATTCAATTCTCCCTTTAAATCGGATACAATCATACTTTCTCCTGCCAGAGCTAAAAAACAAATACTTTGTATTACAAGAGTTCTACTTTTACCTGAACGGGTTGCTCCTATTCCAAGCAAATGTGTATCATCACCAACATAATAGAACAGTTCCTTTCCTCCGCGAAGCTTTTTCATTCCAATAACCAATCCACCGGAACTGAAGCACTGGGTATTGGCAATCGTTTCGATACTACCTGTTTTTATTTCAGCGTTCGAATCTGCTTCTTTTAAAACATCAAATTCACAATCAAACAAATCGGCGAGTTTATCAATGTTCCGCTGTTCTTTCATCTGCCATATACTTGGGAAGTATTTTTTAAGCATTTCATCGTAATATAGTCTGACTTTTCCTCGGAGTGTACGCCTTTTTTCTTTCGGTAGCGCCTTATCCACGAACCATTTAATATACTGAAAATGTAACTTCTTATGCTCCTGTTTATCTTCCTTATCAATAACATGCTTTTTTATTATAGACCTGTCCTTTTTGCCAGACGCTAACAGAGCTTTATAGAATTCATCTTTATGATTTATAACCGCGGTATAAAAGGCTTTTGCTTTTTCCTTCTCAGTCATCCACCTGGCTGATCCGAACTGGTTTTGACCTGCGGCTACCGGTGTATATATCTTGGGAGTTATACACTGTAACTTGCTGATATAGTTTCTACTGTAACTGACCATGAGTGATGCTGCTAGGCAGAAGGATAATCCCTCAAAGCATAAAAAAAGCAGTCTGTGTTTTTTGACTGTTTTTATGCTATCGATACATTCTTTTATAGGGTAAAATGTTGGTGCTCTGTCAGCTCCTATTAATATCATATGAAATGCCATTGAGGCAACTACACAGAACACTGACAGTACTATAAATACAAAAAATACAGTGGCGTACTGTACTTTCAAATGTCTGTTGTGCATGAATATTGTTCCCCCTTGCACTATTTATTTTTCAATATCCCATCCGATTGATTCCATTTCCTTTGCTTTTTCCTTTCTGGCCTGCTTGGAAAGGTCGCCTCCCATGACATGCTTACGGGATATGCGATTCTTCCTATTATTTTTTGTAAGCCTTGCAAGTGTTGAAAAAATTTCTGTTACCAACTGTTCTGTCGCTCGTTCTCTTATATTGGCTTCAAACTCTTCATTTTTTATATCCCACTCCTTTTTAATAAATTTCCTTACAAGCTCTAAAAGCTTGTTTGCGATAATTTTCTCAGCCTCCTTTTCGTACTCATCGGCTTTTGCATCCAGTTCCATTTCATTAGATGAATATATTCTGGCAATGTCCAGCTTTGCTTGAACATACTCCGAAATGGCTTCCTGTAGGTTTTCATCTATGTCAACCAGCTCTCTAACTAAAGAAATAAGCTTGTCCTTTACATCAGGTTTGAGATACTCAAACTTTAATGAACCTTTTGGTATCTCTTTTCTTATTTCAAATAGCCTTTGAGCCAGGTATTTGCAAAATTCACTATCCGGTTTATCAAAAAAGAATTCTTCATTTGTCAAAGCTGAATAATCTCTCTTGCTTATTTTATCAAGATAGGCTTCAAACTCACTTGCCATCTCATTTGTAATATCTTTAAGTAAATATTTTTTCTCATCTCTTTTCTCATAATATTCTTTTAACTCATCTTCAAATATGTTCTTGACCAGTTTGCTTCTGATTTTGTTCGGTACTTTAGGATTGACCCAATTTTTTTGTATCTCCTGACGTTCGTCCCAGAAAACAATGTGTACATGGGGATGGCTGGGAGTGTCATGAGCTGCAGCAATCCATTTGAAATCTGACATCTTTATGTTGTTTCCCTCTGCAATTATCCTTATTTGTTGTTTTATAAGCTCTTGCCATGCCTCTTTTGTTATTGGCTCTCCAACCTTTATTGCTGCATCTTCAGGAGAGAATGAAATCACTGACCTAAAAATGTTTTTTCCTTCTTCGGATTTTTTCTTAACTAAATCCATTACATCCTTTATCTTATGTTTGACTTCGAGAGTGTCGGAATCATACAAGTTACCGAACAGACCATGCTTTTCTCCCTCATTTTTCATTACTCCCGGACGAGTACCAATGTACCTGATATGCTCGGCATTTTTATTTGGTGTGCGAGTTTCATTTACCGGCTTAAACCACTGTTTATAGAAAACTGCTGACAAAAAGAATCACCTTCTTAATTGAATTTGGGACATAAAAAAACCCGTAGGCCCTTGGGTGGGGTACGGGGGAACTATTGGTTAATGGGAATCTAGAAAGAAAAACAATCAACTTTTAAAACTAACATTAGAACAGTAATCTATTAATTTTAGCATAAGTTTATTTAAATTATTATTATTGTAACTTAATCTTTCAAATTTATTTCCAGAATCTTTTGCCCAAAAATTTTTTGATTTTCAGCATCTTCTACTTGAATACCCATATAATCTGAAGCACAATAAAAAAATACTGGAGCTTTGTCACAATTGTCGAATGTAAAGACAGCAAAAACTCTTCCATTTTGTTGTCCATCATCAATAATTAGTCCTGGAATTTTAGGATGATTACTTACAAAAACTAATTCTATATAATCATTCTCATTTGTAAGAGACATACTTGCATTTATAAACTCAGCATCTGAACCATAACCAAATGCTACATCAACATTTTTCTCTTTTATGTACGTTTGAACCTCAGTATCATTAAAAGTTTGCTCTAAGTCTTTACCAACCATATCTATATTATTTTGAAATAGTTCTTTGTATAGTGTCTCTTCAACTTGGCTAAATCCAAACCCAACTTGAGATATATTACATAACAGACTATCCAATTTCCTTTTATTATATTTAAATTTTTTGAAATATATAAATTGAAGAAACCATAGTATACTATTAATATGACCAGCTAACTTATAGTATTCTTGTTTATAATCAATACCAAGGTGGATAAAAGAATTCCTAATTTTATTTAATTCTTTAAAATCATCACGGAGAGCATCTCCAACATCAAAAAGGTCACAATATAAATCAATAATATCTTTGTAATCAATTGTTTTTAAGTCTTTTGGATCTTTTAATATAACAAAGTCATACAATGGAATATCTATTTTATTATTTCGTTTCAGCTTATAGTATTCAAGTATACAACTATGAACCTTATCTTTACTTTTTGACTCAAAAATTATGATTTCATTTATATCACTAATTGCTTTTTTCATTAATAATTCGAGGGCATTATTTAAATTTATTATACCCTGTTTCAAATATGTAGCAAATTTATCAGCTTCTTTAAAGTATGCACCCTTTCTTAAGAAATTAGTGAAGTGCTTCATTGACCATACTAATGAATCTATAGCGTTCTCCCAAAGTAGTAACTTTATAGAAATACCTCTAAATGTAAATTTCAAGATTATTCATTAAATTACTAAAGGTTCGATGAATTAATATCTTGATTAATTTTGTTTATCCATTGGAGTAAATTTACCATTTATTTACTTATAATATAATTATACATATTATACCTCGATTTATCAAATTTTTATAAGAATATTCACTTCACCCTCCTACTATCCTTACCCACTTCATCAGCCTGACTCAGATACTGGTCTATCTCAACATCCTTCTTCTTCATGTACTCAACTCCAAGCCGTAAACTTCTGTTAATCATTTAATAGAAAGCTTCCTGATCCTCGTCACTTATTAGCTGGATAAGGCTCAAATTTGAATACATGGTTCCGGCTGATACCTTTCCTATTTTCATAAGCATTTTTACTATTCTGTTTATCTGCGGTTCCAGTACTTCCTTCAGTTCCTTGTGAATGATTTCCGTAATAAAATAAATGTCACTTTTATAGCCATCAACTGCCAGGCCCTTTTCAACAAACTCTCTGACAATATCTGAAACGGATACACCCCTGACCGCCGCAAGCTTTTTCATATCTTCTATACTTTTGGCTTTAAACCTGATTGACCTTTTAAGTTCCTCCGGATTACTTTTCCTTTTAGTCACTTTGCACCTCCTGACAAAATAAAAGCCGTAGCATTATGCCACAGCGAAAAATAGATATTATAAATTTCCAAATAGTATTTATTTAAATTGTCACACTTTTATTTAGATATACACTCAGTTATAATAATTTCACTTATTTACAGGTATAACAACATCCCCAACATGTATTTCTTTTAAACCGTCAAGGTTAATAGCCTCTGGATACCAAGAAATAATATTACCTTTCTCGTCAAGTTGGCAATCCTTCTTTTGAGATACTGTTCCATTTTCATAAATAAGTTGAGTAAATATACCATAGTAAGCACCGCTTCCGGTGTTAACATTACTTAAAGGATCTTTAGGCATCCCAGAATCACTTAATGTTGTAGTATTTACAATCATTAACATGTCTGTTAATGTAACACTATTTATTTGAAGCTTCTTTCCACACATTGATATAGTTTTATTAACATTTGGATTAGTAGCTGTAAAACTATTATCTTTATTTTTTAATAATTCAAACTGAAGATTCCAATTTCCGTACAGCATTTCATCGGTAAACTGAACACCTTCTACTTGTGATTGATTACAAATCAAATTACGAATTTTGATCGTAACTTTCTGACTATCGTTTATAGAATTAGGTAATGCCCAAGTATAGTAACAATATAAGGTCTTGCAATCATCTGATAATTTGCTATAGATTCCCATTAATGAGATCTCTTTATTATTGCAAATTATTTTATTTTCATATGGATTTAAGGAGTTACCAAACTTTTCTCCATTATCCTTTGAAAATGATAAAAGTACAACCGCTGTATTATTAGAAACATGCGAAGATATAATTTTCATTGTAACTCCTTGATCATGGACAGATTTTCCAATAAGATGAGTTTCTTCATTGTTTATATGAAGCTTTTCTGATAACATATATCTAAAGTCAGGAGAAACCGCATAAACTGCTACATTAGCAACACACAATATTAGAAATACAGCTGCAATCCTAGCTGCCTTGTAGCTCCATTTTAACTTCTTTTTTCTTTTTCTTAAAATGTTATCTTCACATTTAGCACTATTAATTATTTTGACTAACAATTCCTCTTTACTTAACAATTGACTATTTTCAAGACCAGTCTCTCTAAAATTCTTTTCTTTCATACTTATTATCCTCCTTATATATTTTTTTTACCTCTTCGATTGTCCTATAAACTCTATGTACTATAGTTGAATTACTGCATTTAAGCAAATTCGCACATTCTTTAAAGGTCAATCCCTGAACATAATGTAACAGAAAAGCACGGTAAGTTAATTCATCTTTTTTACTGATAAAGTCCCATATTATATCCAATAATTCTTGGTCAAATTCATCGTCTACATTTGACAAATTATATGAAAGTAATTCTATGTTTACACCATCTGTTTCATCCTCCGAAAATGTTGGAACAAGTCTCTTTTGATACTTAACAAACCCATAATAACGACCAATTTCATGTCTCGCAGAAGTATAAAGGATTTTTAAAGCTTGTTCTGTAGGAAGGACACCCCTATTGTTCATTAGACGATAAAGCGATATATATACTGTTTGCAAAACATCATTTGTATCGTGTATATTCTTAATTTTGCTTATTACGTAATTCAAAATGGAACTATATGTCTCATTATAAAGTTCTGAAAATTTTTCATTTAATTCATTCACAACACCCCCTCCTTTCTACACAATATTATTTTACTGATATTATTAAATTGCTTCTATACTTAATATAAGTAAAAAATATTCATTTTTTTGCCAAACCTAAAAATTTTATTAATTTTATTGTAAAAATATTATTATTTGACAGTCACGAAAGGTTTTATCTGACCTTCTAGACCCCAGGACCTTCTAGTAATTCTATACGAAAAACCTCCTAAAATAGATGTTTCTCTATATAGGAGGTTTTTTGTATAAACAAAGATTTTTAAGTTAGAATATCTATGGTATTCCTCATAATTTTTAATACTCAAATGTTGAAATATGAGTTCTATTATTATTAAGGTTAAATCTACTTAAGTGCACCTGTAATTAGCGGTAATAATATTTTAAGCTAATTGGCCCTATAAAATATGGACAATTATTAGCAGCATGCCGCATGAGCCCGCAACTTCCCCATTTAGATGTTATATAAGGATAAGTAGTACTATTAGGATTATTTTCAGTTACTATACCTGAATGTTCGCTACCGCTAACTGGGTAATATATCTTATCTCCAATTGAATATCCACTTGTCCTTTTGGTGTAACTTCCATCTGACATATATAGAGACGGATCATTCATCCAATATGTATTGCTAGTAGATGTACTATACCAAGCATATGAGTGACAATTGTATGTTGATGTTGCAGTTCTCATAACTATAATTCCAGGATATGAGCTCTGCATTTGAGCATCTGAAGAACTTTTCTCTGCATCAGTTAGTGTTTCTGGTGATATAATTACTGAAACAGCAGAACCTTTTGGTGTATATACATAAGTAGACGATTGTATACTTACATTTGCTAAAGAACTTTCATTTTCTGCTTTGACCCTATAAGCAGTTGATTTTGTTAAATTATAAATATTGGGATATTTATCCTTCTCTAAATATTTATTCTCAAATGCTTTTTCTAACTTTTCATTATCTTCCTTTGATAGCTTATTCTTTATCTCATTTTGGCTTAGTATTATTTCAAGGTTAGATAAATCAAAAAACCTATTGTGATTAACTTTTGTTACATCATCAATTACTTTAGTATTATTATATTTGTTAATTAATCTCGCTCCAGCGTCATTTCTCTTTAATAATTCCTGCAGACCATTAAATCCTTCTTTAACAACATTAAATCCTTGTTGGAGCGAATCGTAAGCATAAATATCTATTAAAAACGGATAATTTAGTACCGATTGAATCAAATCATCAGTTGGCATTTCTTGTAGTATACTTTCAGGTATTTGACAAGCTGATACTCTATTACTTCTACTATTTAGTGCTACCCATTCATCTGTTCCAGGTTTTACTGGGTATTCATATCCTAAATTTACTTTTGTGTCATTATTAGTAGTTATAGCTGTAATATTAAATCCTGAAATAGCTATGAACACACATACTGTTAATGCTATAAATGATAACACTCTTTTATTAATTGACATTTTATATCTCCTTTTTCAATTATGGTATTCCTAATTTGAACCTTAAAAAATTGAGTTCCATTTCTACAAATGATGAATAAAGTACATCTTACATACATTTTTATGAGGAACTGCCATAGATATTCCTCTACTTTACAAGATGTTATTGTTTATATTTTTGATTTTCATCTTTTATTATTTAACCTCCATAATCAGAATATCTTATATATTTACATATTATTGTTTTTTTGTCAGTATATGTATTAACAAATATTGTAAAAACATTAAAAAACTTTGCTATATAAATTACAAAAACTACTTTTTCTATACATGTTTGACAAAAAATATAAAACTTCTTCTGTAATTTTCCAAATTACTTTCAACAAATTCTCTGACAATATCTGAAACGGATATCCCCCTGACCGCTGCAAGCTTTTTCATATCTTCTATACTTTTGGCTTTAAACCTGATTGACCTTTTGAGTTCCTCCGGATTTGTTTTCCTTTTAGCCATTTGCACCTCCTAACAAAACAAAAGCTGCAGCATTATGCCACAGCAACCTTCTATTATTTATTTAAATTTTTAATTACTTTCAACTTTATATATGCCTATTCTAAGCCACATTTAACTCTATCCTTCGAAACCCACACTATATCAACATTACAACTTTTCCGTCACCCTTTTGTCACCCATAAATTACAACGTCACCCGTTGCCAACTCTGTTGGCAAGCTGTATACCGTCGGGTGTGTCACCCGACTATTCCTGCCGCCGTACATACCCACCCCAAAAAGGTGCGGTTTTTTGTACGTAAATCGGGGGATTCTCCCCCATGCCCCCTGTTTTTTCAGAGCAAAACTCTGAAAAATGATTCTGAAAAAAGAAATATTTTTGAATAATTTTCATGTCCACCTCCGTATTTTAAGAAGGCTGCCGGATATCCCATCTCCAACAGTCTTCCATTTGTTTATAAAGCTGCCTCAAGTTCTTCATTATTCCCCATCAGAAGCTGTAAACGGTCTTCTTCATTCCTGTTCTCCAAATCCTGCTGTACCAGTCGTATATTTAGCAGATCCTCATTCCAATCCTTTGCAAGGGGTTTTTCTATAGTTGTGTTATAACCTAGTTTTGAATATTTTTCTGCGTACTTGTTGGCTGCTTCTTGTCCCCAGTTTGGTGCAGGGCTTCCATTAGAGAACTTTGCTTCGTCATCATTATCTAATGCAAACGTTATGTTTTTTATCTCCGGATGATGCTTTAGGTACTCTGCCAATGCATTATCAGAGAGACAGCCCAGTGCTATTCTGTGTTCTTTTTTCCACCCCATGCCGAGATTTTTGTATATACTTGCATGACTTATCGCATCTATTGCGGCTTCGTACACCGTTAGGCTGTCTCCTTTACCTTCCATCGCAAAACAATAGTTCATATTACTTCCCGGTACAACTCCTTTGAAGGTCAAACCTGTTACTGTCCCACGCTGGAATGCCTGCCTTGCTTCGCCATTTTCATCATACCCGACAAATACTATATTATGATGAGGCAGACTTTCATATATTTTTTTCTTGTAAACAAGATCGGTTATTATATCCTTATCTAACCCACGGGTTTTTATCAGATATGCGAACAATCTCTTGTACGGACTGGCTTTATCCGGAAGTTTGAATTCTACATGTTTTTCTTCCACTGGTTTGTGCTGTTTTAGGCTTGCTTTTTGAGTTTGTTGGATTTCTCCATCACCAACAAGGTATTTCATAGAATCCAGCCAACTCATATTTTCAGCAAACATCAAAAACTGGATAGGACCTCCTCCACGTTCAGCTGCCCAGCAATAGAATGAGTTCTTGGCATCATCGATATACAGACCTCCATGATTCTTGATGTGATAGTTTGAACCACGCTTTTCGGGATTGTATCCAAGCTGCTTTGCCAACTCGTATATGCTTACATGATTTGCACGATAAATTTGTTCATCTGTGAATTTTTTCATCTATCGTATCACTCCCAACTACCATCAAATACACCAATCTCTCCATATTCACCAACGGCTTCATCTATCTCCGATCCTGACTGTAATTTATTATCCAGTGCATTTTCAGTTATTCCACAGTGTTTATATAGCTCTTGAATGAAATGAATATCTGGTCTTGCATCTTTTATTTGACTTATGTAATTAGTAAGGTAATTAATATCTGCCCCGTAGTTTATGAGAACTTTTGCTGCTTCAAGCTTATTGGTTTCATAACAGGCATAGAGGGCTTCACCATTGTTTGAATTAACATTAGCTCCTCGGCTGATAAGTGTGTGCATTGCATCTGCATCCTTATGATGGGCTGCGAAATAGAAAAGCGCCGGTGCATGTTCGTCTATGTTCCTGCATTGCATTAAACCTGAATTGAGTAGTCCATATTTTTCAGCTCTTATCATTTCTTTGAATACTACTGTATCATCTAAGGCATTTGAACTCGACTTAATGAATTTTTCTGCTTCTGTATCCGGTAAAGTGGTTAATTCATGACTGAGAAAACCCCTCATGGTATCAAACTGTGCTTCTCCATGTAGGTTTGCATCTGAATATTTGTAAATGCTAAGTGCTGAATCAATGTTATTGTCTATTGCTGTCACGAATGCATTTTGTAACGTTCTGATAGATACAGGAACTTTTTCTTTGTATAGAATATGGTTTATTATATCCGTACTCTGGATTGTTGCTCCATGGGCTGCCTCACATATAAAGTCATGACAATATTTAACCTTCTGCTCAAATGTTCTGTACAGCTCTCTGAATTTATCAATGTCCTCGTTATTTATTGCAGAATATAAAGAGTTCAATTTTTCTGACGTTATTTTGTCTGCATCTATAACCTGATCAAGCTTCTTGCTGAGTGCTCGGAGCATCTTTCCCATTACTTCTCCAAGCAAACCAAACATACTGCTCTTTGGCTCATACTTCTTCTGGTTCTCTTCAAGTAAATCAATAACAACCTCTGCCTGTTCAGGAGTAAAGTTTACGTTAATAAGCTGATTCTTAATACTTCCACTCTCATTACCGCCGGTAATTAATTCTTTCTGACTGTAATTATTGTTAATATCCATGTCAGTTAAGGCTTTATTACCTGTTGGAATTGTGATTGTTTTAGTTGTTTTAGCTGTTGTTTCTTCGTCTTCAGAAGCCGGTTGCTGAAGCTTCTTATATTCCTTAGCAACATCTTCATTTGACAATGCCTTCTGGATAGATAATGCAATTTCTCTGGGATTAGCTTCAATCTTAATATCGTTTTCTTCTACTTGTGGGTTTTTAGTGTTTAACTGTTCTTCCTCATTACTGACTGCCTTTTCTTCTGTATCCATCCAAAAGCTTTCAACCATTAACTGCATTGCCTTTGTAGCTTTGCTAAAAGCTTCGGCTGCTTTACCGGACTCAATCTTGTATTGTCCACTGAACATCCGCCCTTTTAATTCGGGATTCCCGTTGTCCATTACATTGATAGAGGCAACAACCATGTCACTGCTCACAGATAACATTCCCGAAACGTTATAATCTTTTGGAAATTCACTCTTTTGAAATTTCTTAAAGTCTGCGGACAAAAAAGAAAAAGTCAGGTTTCAATCCCTGACTTTCCAGTCTGCTGCCCAGCTCATCCGATATTTCTTTGATTGTTTTAATTGTTTCTTTTCCGTTACCTCCACCGGGTTTGTACAAATCAATTTTCTTCATCGCCTTCGACCTCCTTGTTGTTTTCTTTTTCAGAATCTTCAGCTTCTTGCCTACGGCGTTCAAAGTATTCTTCAAGGGCCTGTTCAATTGTTGATGTTATTTCTGTCTGCGTAGTATAAGCATTGAAGAATCTTGAAATTAGTTTTGGTTTTACTGTTACTGCTGTTAGCTTTGGCCTTTTCTTCTTTTCAAAAAATTCACCGGATGCTATGGCCAATATATCATCCTCTGTAAGTTTGCCACTCCTTTCTTTAAGTTTATCTGCCCTTTTCATATCTATCCTGTAATCGTTTTTGTTCAGGATACTGAAAAGAATATTTTGTTCATCTATAGTCAAATATGACAGACTAACTGCCGGATTTAACTTGATGCTTCCTTCGTCTACCTTGTTAAGTAATTCATCAATGAGATAGTTAAGACGGATATACCTACAGATATTTGTTTTACTCATTTTATTATTTTTTGCAACAGTGTCCCTACTTTTTTCAGGGTGCCCAAGTTGGGCACCTTCAATCCAATCCTTACTCTCATCAGCATTTGAGTCGTTTTCGATTGCATTAATAAGCTCACGTTTTTGCTTGGCTTCCTTACATGCCTCAAGTTGCATCTGTAAGCTCTTGGCAAGCTCGCTGGGAAGCATTTCTTCCACTGAACGCTGTATAAAGTTGGAGTCTGTTACGATTATTTTCGCCTGTGCATCAGTGATATTTTCCTTAATTTCTGCTGGAACTTTTGTTAGCCCGGCAAGCTTCGCTGCATTAACACGGTTGTGGCCTGCCAGGTTCTCATATGTCCCGTCATCTTTTTTTCTAACCACTATGGGAACTATTACTCCATTTTCCTTTATTGATTCAACCATTTGCCGTAGCTTCTCGCCTGTGTATAATCGGAATGGATGATTTTTGAAGGGTACTATAAGATTTATATCTATTTCAGTAGCATTTTCCTTATTTTTGTTTGTAGTATTCAGATTAAACATCTGTGCAAAAGCATTGTCTGACGGCTTATCCAGCTTCTTTGAAAAGTCAATTTTTGTTGTCCCCACTTATACTATACTCCTTTCAATCAGCTCCTTTGTCACATTTCTGTATTCTGCACCCAGTACACTGTTTTCCATTGAAACCAAGCTTTTTTGTTCAAATGTACTGTTTGTAGCTTCAACCCTTTTGTGTATCCTGGTATCAAAAAGAGTATTACCGTATTGTCTTTCTAAAGCTACTTCTACCGCCTTGGACATATTTGTGTTATCTGCCATAGTCAAAAGTACACCGTCAATTTTAAGTTCAGGATTTACATTTACCTTAACCATGTCATATACTTGTTCCAACTGTACCAATCCATCCAGAGCAAACTTCTGTGCTTGTACGGGAATTATGAGGCTATCTGCTGCTGAAAGTGCATTTGTAAGAAGGATGCCAAGGCTAGGCAGGCAGTCGATAATTATATAATCATACTTACTGAATATTTCTTTTATCAGTATCCTGTTTAACACTTGCTCCCTGCACATTACATTTGATAAGAACAAGTCAGCCCCGGAAAGTTTTATACTGGAAGGAATAAAATCAATGCCCTCCTTACTATGTACTATACTTCCTTCAATGTACTCATCACTCAGAGTATTGTTTGCCGCTGCCACCATCAGGTCGCTTATATTGTATAAGCTGTCATTGTCATAACCTAAATAGTCGCTCATGTTTGCCTGCGGGTCCAGGTCAATGCCCATGACACTACAACCTTCCTGCACCAGACCGGCAGCAATGTTTACAGCGGTTGTGGTTTTACCTACACCGCCTTTTTGATTTGCAATAGCAATTACTTTTCCCATCTCGTTTTCTCCTTTTAAAATAAAAAAAGCAGGTCATTAAATTGCCTACTCATTCCTTACCGATATTATTTTTTAAATCACACAAAATTCATATTACCTATTCAGATAGCACCATGATTGCGGAGCCTTCTTCAATCCAAAGTCAGTGAGGTTCATAGGATGATCATACTTCTTTACATTACTGATTCTCCAAGCATATATTGTCCCTTTTCCTGCGTGATATTTCATAATATCTTGTGGGGATACACAACTATGAGCTGACAGAATACCCATCAGTTTATACCTGTTTAAAAATAAGCTATCACTAGGTTCAAATTTTAAAAGATAATTACCGACAACCATTCCGCATCCTCCACATTGTTTCGTTTCATATATGTACACTTTGGCAGGATATCTTATGCCAATAGGCTGTTTTTTCTAAGCTCAAGATTTTTGCTGCCAGCAAATATCAGACTGTCCCATGTTTTGTGTATGCTTTGCATTATTTCTGTCATTTTATCACCTTCTTACTAAATTTGTATTATTGCTTGTAAAATACATACAAGCCTTTTGCCCTGCCTTACAGGGCATATCAAATTTCCTGCATTTACATTTACCTGTTTGATCTTCCTCAAATTGCACACAGCTTCCGCAATACCCCATCTAAGCCACTCCTTTCATGAAATATTCATATGTAAATCAGTTATATTTCTCTATGGGTTTTGTTCACTGTAGTAAATTGATGATTTCACAAGATTCTTTTTAGTATTTGACTTAATTCCGTGAATTTGGTTGTGACAGTCATTACAAATTGTAATAAGGTTGTTTTGTTGATCTGTCCCACCTTCTGAGACTTGTATTAGATGATGTACGTCTGGTCCTACTGCTATTGGTACAAACAAACCATGTTTATTTTTATATGCACCAAACAACCCGCATTCTTTACAAGTAAAATTGTCCCTGCAAAGTATTCTGTACGGCAGAGGTGCAACCCCTCGCCCCCAGACCGCCAATCTCTGAAATTCAATTTTACAATCTTCACAACAATAACTTTGCTGTCTCTTACTTTTTAAGGATTGCCCACACCATTTACAGGTATTCTTATCTGCCCTGTAATCAGGCATCTGATATAAAATATTGTCGTTTGGATATTGTTTTGCATAATTCCACAACGATAGCCAATATCTTTTACCATTATTGTTGTACGGCAAGTTTTTCTCACCTTCTTTCAGACGGTTAATATTCAAATTGGGACTATTCTGCGGTAAATAATTGTTCCTCTAATGACTCGTAGATATCTTCAAGGTTATGGCCTTTTTCATCAAAATCAGCATACAACACCTGAATACTTACATTTTCAAATACTTCTTTTACTTTACTGTACAGGTTGTTCACATCCTCTAAATTGTTACTATTGGGATTAATCACCACAAGGTCATCTATAGGGGCTTCAATGAAATTCCATCCATGAATGCCATGCTTCCTTAATCTATTTGCAACTAGCCTCTCGTTATCTTTAAAATCTTGAAGTTTATTACCGATTTTAGCTTCACCCAATTCAACTCCTACAGAGAAACCTTCAACTTGTCTATTTTTGTATCTCATAAAAACCCTCACTTTCCTCATTCTCGGCTGCACTATTTATTCAAATAGCGGCTTACAGGCATGTACATAATACAAAAGGTTATTTATATTTATGTAGTTTTTTAATGCCTTTTCATTAACGTTCCATATCATTTTCTAATTCATCTTCATCTTTTTTGTATAATGTTGTATTGGAATTTTTCATCTGCTTCATTCCTTCATACCACTCTATTACTGTTTCCATTTCTTCATCCAAAGTACCTACTTCTTCATTTTTTGCACTTTCTTTATATTCCCCAAAGGTTTCATCAAGGGAAGACTGCCAATCTATTAAATCTTCTTTCAATCCTTTAATTTCATCAGCATCATACTCAGCTGGATGAACTTTCGCATATTCCAATTCTTCCTTTATATCCTTTATATCTTCCCAAAGTCCGATGCTCTCTTTTATGCAACCATACTCTAATAAATAACCTAAAAAAGTTTTATGAGAAAACATACCAAACCCACAACGCTCAAACCACTCATTAGCATACATCCGCTCATCCGAGCCATTAGTATATGTCCCCCATACTAGATCTCCTATAAAATTTTCCAAAAGCTTTGATACAGTTAAATTTACACTTCCAGCCTTATTCCAAATTCTCTCTACATCTGCATCTGATAATTCCAGTGTAATTGTTCTCCCTCTTATTGTTTTAATTTCTTGATCTTGACTATCCATAAATCTCTCATCCTTTCCTA
>NZ_ATAY01000014.1 GCF_000421965.1 Ruminiclostridium papyrosolvens C7
CCACGCTAACAAGCCTTTGTCAACACTTGACTTCAAGAAATTATTTCCCAGAGAATCATTGTACGTTTTTTCGTACTTTTTAGTGTATCGCCTGTGACAGCTACGCTAGTATACCACCACTATTGTTGCTTTTTCAAGTGTATTTTATCCTTATTATAGTCTTTATATGGCATTTATTTTAATTTATAAAATGTTTTCTCTTATATGTTTCAAAATACTCTTCGATTCTCTAGTTATCATGAGATTTGTTTCTTTTTTAATAAAACCGTAAAATCATTATTCAGGTATCCCTTCAATATGGTTACAGTCCAATACATTCCGTACTTTTCTGTTAATAAATGTCCTACCTTATCCGGGTCAAAGTAAAAGTATTTATCCTCCCTGTCGGGGGACTTATCCCAAAGCAGATTAAATGATATTACTCCTCTGGATAACTCTTGGAAAACGTCCAAGGCATCCATCAGGAATTCCTTGTTGTTGCCTAAATTGAGATTAAATATTCCCGACGAAAATATTGCATCAAATGAATTGCTCCGGAAGGGATTGTTTTTAAACAAATCCATACATATAAACCTTCCTTTTAACTTTTTACCTTGTGCAATATTAATCATATGGGGCAGAATATCCACCCCCGTATAATCAAATCCGATATATCTCTGATTAATGTACTCCAGTAAGTTTCCCGTTCCACAGCCCACATCAAGAATTCTTTTGTTGGTAAGATTAATCTGACCAACCAGTTCTTTAAACCTCATCTCCTGAGCAGTCTTATTTTCCCACCCTTGTATGTAGTAATCGGGATATCCTTCTTTGTAATTATCCTCATAGTATTTTTTTATATTGTTCATATGGTTCATATTCAGGCACCTTCTATCCTAGTATCATAATTACTTATTATTGACGACATTAACCGGGGTTCCCTTTATAAAAGAGTCGACATTCTTAATTAAAGTATCCATAAGCCGTTGGCGGGCTTCCTTTGTAGCCCATGCAAAATGGGGTGTTATTATACAGTTTTTTGCGCAAAGCAGTGGATTTTCAGCTTGTACAGGTTCTATAGATACTACATCAGTTCCAAAACCGGCCAGTTTACCGGTATTTAAGGCCTGTGCAACATCCTTTTCATCTATAACCGGCCCTCTTGATGTGTTTATAAGGAATGCTCCGTCCTTCATTTTAGATATTGTATCCTTATTTATTAGCCCCTTTGTTTGCTCAGTCAGAGGACAGTGTAAAGTTATAAAATCTGAATCGGTCAGTACTTTCTCCATGGCTGGGTACTTTATGTTATCCGTTTCAAGCCCCGGATTTAATGTTCTGCTGTGGAATAATACTTTCATACCGAATATTTCAGCAATTTTGGCTACTTTTTGTCCTATGGCACCAAAGCCGATTATTCCTAAGGTCTTGTTTTTTATTTCAATGAGAGGATAGTCCCAAAATGAAAAATCAATATTCTTTGTCCATTTTCCTTCATGGACAGCCCTATTATGTTCACCAACATGGTGGCAGAACTCTAATATAAATGCAAACACCATTTGAGCTACGGAATCCGTGCTGTACGCCGGTACATTTGTGACAATTATTCCGAGTTCTTTTGCATATTGAGTATCAACTACATTATATCCCGTTGCCATTACACCAATATATTTAACCGACGGTGTTTTATCTAATATCTCTTTTGTTAGGATTACTTTATTTGTAAGAATTATCTCTGCATTATCTATTCTTTCAATTATCTTTTCAGCCGGTGTTCTGTCGTAAACTACCAGTTCCCCAAGTCGTCCCATTGCATCCCATGACATATCTCCCGGATTCAGTGTATATCCGTCTAATACAACTATTTTCATGATTACCTCCAGTTAATAAGCTATTAGTATTAACCCCTGACCAAATGGAATTTATTCTGGCTATTAGAATTTATTATACAATTATAATCTATATAAATTGTCAGTTCCATACCATTTCCTAAATAAAATAAAAGAGCTGCCTGTCCTGCGTGACAGACAACTCCTTTATTATTATTGTAAAGCTAATACTTAATTTTTAGTTAATAGTTTTGCAATTTTTTCACCTGATACCTGTATTGCCTGAACAACGATTATTAATAAAATAACTGTTGTTAACATTACATCCATCTGGTATCTATAGTAGCCGAATCTGACTGCCAAATCACCAATACCGCCTCCTCCTACAGTTCCTGCCATTGCCGAATATCCTATAATGCTTATTATAGTTACTGTTAAAGCTCTAATTAAGGAAGGCAGAGCCTCTACCAACAATACACCCGATACGATATGCTTTATTCCGCTTCCCATAGCCAATGCTGCCTCTATCAATCCCTTATCAACCTCTTCAAAGGAAGCTTCTGCAAGCCTTGCAAAAAATGCTATTGATGCAACTGTCAAGGGTACTGCTGCCGCTTTTGGCCCTATGGTAGTCCCTACTACCTTCGATGTTACAGGAACTAAAAGTACCAGTAGAATAACAAACGGTATGGATCTTATAATGTTTATGATGAAGCCCGCAAGGGTATTGACTATCCTGTTTTTGTAAAGCAGATTGCTGGAGGTTATATAAAGAATCAGTCCCAAAAGCAACCCCAATACACAGGCAATAACTGTTGCAATAGCCACCATAATTAAGGTTTCTTTTGACGCCTTTCCTAATTGGGATAAAAACTCTAAGCTATGTTCCATGCGGTGTCTCCTTTCTTCCCATGGTAGTACGTAGTTATCTCTTCCACGTTGTCAGCAATAAACTGCTTTGCCCTGTCACACTCCTCCTGAGCTCCTTCAAGGGTGACAAAAAGTATTCCGATTGGCTTTCCCTTTATATATTCAATTTTTCCGTGAAGTATATTCAGTATGACGTCAAACTTTTTATTCGCCAAAGATATAATGGGTTCAACACTCTTTTCTCCCTTGTAAACAAGCTTTAGAATTTCATTCTCAAGGGATTCAACTATTTCAGAAGGCAGTTTTATATTATCCTTTATAAGGCCTCGTGTTATCTCATTTGCGGGTGCAGCAAATATTTGATAAGTATCGTTTTCCTCTATAACAACCCCTTGGCTCATGACAGCTATTCTGTCAAATAAGGTCTTAGCTATCTCCAATTGATGTGTTATAAATACAATTGTTATATTAAGTTCTCTGTTGATTTTGCTTAGCAGTTGTAAAATTTCCTCAGTTGTCTGGACATCTAAAGCTGAAGTAGCCTCATCACATAGCAGAACCTTTGGATTTACAGCTATTGCCCTTGCTATTGCTACCCTTTGTTTTTGTCCTCCGCTAAGGTTGGCGGGATAGACATTTTCCTTGTCGGATAGTCCGACTATTTCGAGGAGTTCCCTTACTCTTTTACTCCTATCCTCTTTAGGGTAATTCTGAATTTTTAGCGCAAATTCAATATTCTTTCCTACTGTTTTTCTGGAGATAAGGTTAAAGTGTTGAAAAATCATTCCTATTTTTCTTCTTATATTCCGCAGATTTTTGCCGCGGGCATTTGTTATATCCTCTCCATCCACAAAGACCTTGCCGTGTGTTGGTTTTTGCAGACCGTTAAGGGTCCTTATAAGACTGCTTTTCCCCGCCCCGCTTGTGCCTACTATTCCGAATATCTCGCCTTTGCGGATATGCAGTGATACGTCTTTCACCGCAGCAATCTCTTTTTCCTTTTTCTGTCCGAATACTACACTGACGTTTTCAAGTCTTATCATATGACCCCTCCTTTTAACATGAAATCGTGTTATTTGTTAAACCATTTGGGGAAATCAAAATCCTTGAATATATTTTTATCGTCTTGTATTACATTTCTAAATTCCTGTGATTTAACAATTTCTTCTATATCCTTTACAAACTGGGTTCCTTTGTCTTGAGTCTTCACCGCTATAACATTTTTATAGGATTCATCCAACTTTTCCTTGGCAACAGCGTCAGAAAGCTTTAAGCCGGCTGATATGGCAAAATTGCCATTTATTATTGCTATGTCAGCACTGTCGAGAGTTCTTGGAAGCTGTGCTGCTTCTGCTGGTGTGAAAACAAGCTTTTTAGGATTTTCGGCTATATCTCTTTCAGATGCCTTTGTTAAATCAATGTCAGGTTTCAATGTTATAAGATTTACCTGTACAAGGAACCTCAGCGCTCTTGCCAGATTCGGAACGTCATTTGGCAATGTAACCGTTGCTCCATCGGGTAATTCATTAAGTTTTTTATATTTTTTCGAGAAGATTCCCATGCTTGCAGTTGGTACACTGATTACCGGGCTCAGGTCAAGATTGTGTTCTTTTGCAAAGTTCTCCAAATATACTGTATGCTGAAACAGATTTACGTTTATTTCACCGTTTCCCAGTGCAATATTTGGTTGGACATAATCACTGAATTCCATTATTTTAACGGCATATCCCTTTTTCTCAAGTTCAGGTTGTATCGCCAGCTTTACCATATCTCCGTATGGTCCCGGTGCTACCCCAAACACTATTTCTTTTCCACTGCCTTTCCCGGATAGCGACTGCTGTGATGTGGAACCGGCTGAGTTTTGGGAGGAATTTGTATTGCCACATGCTGCGACACCCAATCCCAATGCTAAAGTTAAAATACCTGCTATACCTGCTTTTATTATCTTTTTCATTTATAAACACCCCTTTTCAAGAAACCTATATGTATCGTTCCTTTATAAATTTAATATTCTCATCTCTCTGCCTTTCAATTTCCTGAATATCCTCGTCAGTTAAATGTTTGAACCGTCCTTGTTTTTTAAGATATGTCCTGATGCTTGTAAATTCTTTCACATTCTTGTTAAGCTTGTATTTTCCGTCCTCATATTCTGCCAGATACCAAAGTCCGCATTCTACTGCTTCTCTTGCAATCGCTACTGTTTCGCTGCTGTCTATCCCCCAGCCTGTAGGGCATGGTGCTGCGATGTGTATGTATGATGTGCCGTTGGTGTTTTTTGCTTTTTCAACTTTTTTGATGTAGTCTGGAATATTACCTATACTTGCTGTTGCAGCATATTTTATGTGGTGTGCGGCTACAATTTCAAACATATTTTTTTTGCTGTTTCTGCTTCCATGTATGTGTTCACCGGGAGGTGTTGTTGTTGTTCTTGCACCGTACGGTGTCAGGCTGCTTTGTTGAACTCCCGTATTCATATATGCTTCATTGTCATAGCAAATATAAATTATTTTATCACCCCGGTCTATTGCACCGGATAATGCCTGAAGACCGATATCCGCAGTGCCTCCGTCTCCCGCAAAACCTACAACGTTGCAATTTTTAATGTTTAGTGATTTGGCTGCCGCCCTGATACCTGAAAGCATGGCTGCAGTACTGGCAAAAGGTGATATCAATGCATTTACTCCGAAACAAAGCTGCGGATATACAAATCCTACCGCAGACATGCAGCCGGCGGGAAGTACTACGAAAGTGTCCTTACCAAGGACTTTAAGTGCAAGCCTTACTGCAAGACTTCCTCCGCAGCCGCCGCAGCCTTTATGTCCATAAAAGTATTCTTCCTTATCCAATCTGTCTAGCACCTCTACACCTCCAGCCCAATAAAATTGACGATATTTGTGTCTTTATCAACGTTTTTCAATCGCCGGAATATTTCTTCAATGTCCTGCTGGCTTATATTCTTACCGCCAAGACCCCCTACAAAGTTAATAAGTCTTTTATTGGTGTTTTTGAGGGCATCAGTAACATTTGTATAAACTGTTCCGTGATATCCAAAGGATATATCCTTTTCCAGTACACCTATTACGGCTGCATTACTGCAAAGCTTAAGTATTTCTGTTTCCGGAAAGGGTCTCATAAACCTGATTTTAACAACCCCCACTTTTTCTCCGCCTGCTCTGAGAACATCAACTACAGCCCTCACCTGTCCGGTTATACTTCCCAGCGTTATAAGTATGATATCCGCATCCTCTGTTTTGTAGCCTGTGGCTAAACCTCCGTACCTTCTGCCTGTTATTTCTCCGTATTGTTTATCCAGGATTTCAATTATTTCTCGTGAGTTTTCCATTGCTTGGTGCTGTTGTACTTTAAACCTTATATTGTCCGCTGGACTTGATGAGAAAAATAAATTTCTTGGGTTTTCTAAGTCCATTTTTCCCTCCAGTTCAAAACCTGGTAGAAATTTGTCCACCTGCTCTTCTTTGGGAACCTCTATAGCTTCATATGTATGGGTCAATACAAAGCCGTCAAGGTTTACCATAACAGGAGTCAATACTTCTTTGTGCTCAGCCAGAGCATAGGCTTGTATTATCATGTCCAGACTTTCTTGTGCATCCTCCACATAAACCTGTATCCATCCGCTGTCCAGCATTGACAAGGAATCTCTCTGGTCTCCGAATATACTCCAAGGGAGGGCCAGTGATCTGTTGGCATTCATCATTACCAACGGTACCCTTCCCCCGCTGGCATAGTGCATTACTTCCGCCATGTATAAAAGTCCCTGTGATGAGGTTGCGGTAAAGGTTCTGGCTCCAAGTACACTTGCGCCCATAACTGCGGATAATGCCGAATGTTCCGACTCAACATACATGTATTCCGCATTTAGCTCCTGTCTTTCAACCATTTCAGCCAATCTTTCCACTACTATGGTTTGGGGTGTTATTGGATATGCGGCAATTACGTTTGGCTTTGCAAGTTTTACACCAATGGCTACTGCTTCATTTCCTGAAACAAATACCTTGTTACTCATTTGCCGCACCCTCCTTTTGCATGGTAATCGCATGCTTTCTACATTCTCTGGCACAAATACCGCAGCCCTTGCAAAAACCATAGTCTATGTCCATTATGTTTTTTTCATTGAAAATTACCCCCTCGGGGCATACTAGGTAACATAAACCGCAAATATTGCAAATATTATTGTTTATAACTGGTCTTGAATTTCTCCAGCCTTCCAGTGTTTCTGTGAGATGCATTGCAGGCCCATAGGTTCCCTTGGGTATTTCACCGGAAAAATCTGTTTTCACAGTTGGTCTGCTCATAATCCCACTCCTTTTGTACATGTAAAAATATATTCTGCAAGTTTCTGATTCTTTGACGCTATCCTCCCCGGCATATCGTATCCGATTGCCGCTAAAAGGCTGTCTCTTGATATCAGATGAGTATTAGCTACCAATACTGAAAGCATTGCAGTATTGGTTATGGCTGCACCCAGATATTCTTCGGCAACTTTAGCAGCGTCAAAACCAATAGTATCAGGGTTGCTATTTTCTTTGGGTGTATTGAGAATTACTTTTCCTTCGGGCTTTAATTTATTATGTAAACTTTCATCATAAAGACTTTCATCCAATACAACAATATAATCGCTCAACTGGCACTGGCTTCTGTTTCTAATAGGCACTGTATCTATTTTTGTATATGCAAAGACCGGAGCACCACGCCTTTCAGGCCCGAAGCTGGGGAAACTGAGGGCAAACTTGTTCTCATACAGGCTTGCTGCTGCTCCCAGTATTCTGGATGTTGTAAATGCACCTTGCCCGCCCCTGCCTAAAAATGTTATTTCTATCATAAATACATCTCCTTTTGGCTTACCAACCAAGGTTTAAAAAAATTTGCGGATGCTCTGCAGACGCTCCAGAGCCTTTTCTAAAGTTTCCTTTTTCTTTGCAAAGTGAAATCTTACATAGTTATTTACATCATCCTTAAAAAAGCTTGAGCCTGGAACTGCCGCAACACCTATATCTTTTGCCAGTCTCTCAGCAAACTCGACGTCAGTTTTTATACCGAATTCACTTATGTCTACCATTACATAGTAAGCCCCATCGGGCTTATGATATTTGAGGCCTATTGAGTCCAACCCTTTCAGGAAAAACTCTCTTTTCTCGGTGTACAATCTGGCTAGCTCCCGGTAATATTCATCACCAAAGGCCAGACCTGCAAGTGCCGCCTTCTGCAGCGGAGCTGCCGCACCAACTGTCAGGAAATCGTGAACCTTTTTGCAATTGTCTATTACATTTTTAGGGCCGATTACATATCCAAGCCTCCATCCGGTTATTGAATAGGTCTTGGACAAGGAGCTGCAGGAGATAGTTCTTTCAAACATACCCGGCAATGAAGCGAAGTATATATGTTTGCTCGGTTCATAGACTATGTGCTCGTATACTTCATCAGTAATTACAAAGGCATCGTATTTTGTAACCAATTCCGAAATAAATATGAGTTCATCCCTTGTGAATACTTTCCCCACAGGGTTTGAAGGGTTACACAATATTAAAGCCTTTGCTCCTGCCTTGAATGCATTTTCCAGCTCATCCTTATTAAATGTAAATTCCGGTGGATTCAGAGGAACATATATGGGTTTGGCACCACAAAGAACCGTGTCTGCTGCGTAGTTCTCATAAAAAGGTGAGAATATGGCTACTTTTTCACCTGCCTCGCATACTGACATCATTGCAGCCATCATGGCTTCTGTGCTTCCGCACGTTACCACTATATTCTCATCCGGGTTAAGGTTTATATTCATAAAATGTTTTTGTTTTTTTGCAACTGCTTCTCTGAAAAGTGGTGAGCCCCATGTTATTTCATATTGATGAGGGCCTTCTTCCGCTGTTTTTTTTAGGGCTTCTATCAATTGCTTCGGAGGATCAAAGTCCGGGAAACCCTGTGAAAGATTAATTGCACCGTATTGGTTGGCTATTCTTGTCATTTTTCTGATTATTGATTCTGAAAACCAGTCTAATCTTGTACTTAGTTTTGGCATTTTACCCTCCATATCCAAATGATTTAATGATTTATTTTTCTGTTCTTATGTCTACAAGTCTTTTTGCTTTATGGGTCGCTCTTGGAAGTGTTCCCTCCGGAAGTAATATAACATCCTTTGGCTTTATTCCAAGATGGGTTTTAAGTTCATGGGCAATTATCCTTGTAAGTTCTTCGTCCCTAGTCTCTGCCCCGAATCTTTTTTCAACCTCTACACTGAATTTCGTAATGTGGTTATCTGTCAATACGGTAACCCTGTACTCTCCTGTTAAATCCTTTATATTTCTCACTGTGTATTCTATGTCGCTTGGGAAAACATTTACGCCCCCGCAAATAAACATATCATCAACCCTGCCAACTACATTTATACGCTTGTGGGTGCGGCCGCATTTGCATTTCTTATTTGTATATGTAACAATGTCTCCCGTTCTGAAACGGATCATGGGCCTGGCCTCTTTTCTTAGGGTTGTAAGAAGCATTTCTCCCCTTTCACCTTCTGCTACAGGCTCGCCTGTGTGCTCATCAACTACCTCCACCAGCAAATGGTCCTCCGCAATATGAAGTCCCTCATGATACTCACATGCAGCAGCACAAGCCCCGAATATATCTGAGATTCCATAAAAATCATATACATCTGCTCCCCACAAATCCTCAATTGCTTTTCTGGTTGCAGGTATTGAGCCTCCCGGTTCTCCTGCAACTATTATTGTTCTTATGGATAAGTCTTTTTTTATGTCTATTCCCTTTTCTCTTGCCGTTTCTCCCAGATACCAGGCGTAAGAAGGTGTTGTCCAGATTATGTTTGGCTGGTATTCCTGCAATATGAACAGCAGCCTGTCTGTGGGGATTGTTCCGGCCCATATGCACAGTGCTCCGAGATTCTGTGCCCCTATTACATCCGGCCCTCCAACAAAAAGTGAAAAGTTAAGTGCATGTATGTATCTGTCCTTTGGTCTCATCCCTGCCTGCCAGAATAATCTGCTCTCAACCTCCTGAAATTCATCAAAATCAACTTTACTGAAGGGGCTGGCAGTGGGCTTTCCCGTGGAGCCGCTGGAGGACGATATAAATACCACTTTCTCTTCATCTACCGTTATCAGGTCTCCTAAAATGGGCTTTTCATTCTGTCTCTCTCTAATTATGTGTTTTGTCAGTATTGGAAATTTTCTTATATCGTGTAGAGTTTTTATATTATCCGGTGTAACGCCCGCTTTCTCAAAGCTCTCTCTGTAATATGTCGATTTTTCATATGCAAGCTTTATCTGGGACTTTACACGCTCCAACTGGTAAGCTTCCAGCTCATCTCTATCTATAGTTTCAATTTTTTCTACCCAATATTTGTTCTCCATTTTTAAACCTCCGATTTTGGCAACAGTTATTGGCACCATTAAAAACTACGTGCCACTATTTATAATAGTTTCAGCGTTTTATCACTCTGCTGTATTATTCCTAGTAATATTATATGTTTGCTATTATATATTCTGAACTATTCTGTGTCAATAGAATTTAGCAATATATATATTAACAATCTTAAAATTAATAGAAATATAATTCTGTGTACTTGTGTTCATTCAAAATTTAATTTACATACAGAATAGGATTGAATAGAAGTTTTTTTATTATAAACAGACAAAAAAATAACTCTAAGCATAGCTTAAAGTTATTTTTTTATATTTATTATTATTTGAATTCGGGAAGCCAATTGCCATGTGCCTCTATTAGTTCATCAACCATTTTTACGATGTTATCAAGAGTCATTTCAGCACCCGTGTGCGGATCCAGCATAGCTGCATGATAAATATGCTCCTTCTTTCTGGTGACTGCTGCTTCAATAGTTATAAGCTGGACGTTAATGTTGGTCATATTCATTGCTGCCAATTGTATAGGCAACCGTCCTACCCTGCACGGATTAACACCCATACCATCAACCATACAAGGTACTTCAACACATGCCTCGTGAGGAAGGTTTTCAATCAGACCGCCTTTATTTATAACATTTCCACCTATCTTATAGGGTTTATTTGTTACTATCGCCTCCATAATGTAAGATGCATACTCGCTTGATCTTGTATGGTTCAGCGCCTGATTGCTCATTAACTCATCTCTGCGTTGATTCCACTCTTCAATCTGATATATGCATCTCCTGGGGTACTCATCAAGAGGTATGTTAAACTTATCTATAAGTTCGGGATATGAGGATTTAATAAAGTAGGGATTGTATTCCGCATTGTGCTCACTTGATTCAGTGCAGTAATAACCTAATTTTTCTATGTACTCATATCTTACCATGTCATAATGCTTCTCGTTTTGATTCTTTTCTTTTGCACGTCTTTTAATCTCAGGGTAAAGGTCATTGCCGTTCTTATCGCATATTTCAAGTAACCACCCCATATGGTTTATACCAGCTATCAGTTCCTTTCTTTCTTCCAGCCGGTCTTCCATACCCAAGGATTTCAACAAATCCTGAGAACAAATCTGTACACTATGGCATAATCCCACTGTTTTTATACCCGTGTACCTCTGCATATACCCGGACAACATGGCCATTGGATTTGTATAATTCAAAAACCAAGCATTTGGACAGACTTCTTCCATATCCCTTGCAAAGTCCTCCATAACCGGTATTGTCCTTAGTGTACGCATTATTCCCCCGATTCCCAGTGTATCTGCAATTGTTTGCCTTAATCCATACTTTTTGGGAATTTCAAAATCAATAATCGTACATGGGTCATATCCGCCAACTTGTATGGCATTTATGACGAAATCCGCACCTCGAAGGGCCTCCTTTCTGTTCTCAACTCCTAAATAGGTTTTGATTTTAGCCCTTCCCTTGTTTACATTCCTATTTATTGCCTCCAGCATTATTTGAGACTCCTTGAGTCTATCGCCTGCAATGTCATACAGTCGTATTTCACCGTCTGCGAGAGCTTCAGTACACATACTGTCACCCAGTACATTTTTTGCGAATACAGTACTACCGGCTCCCATAAATGTTATTTTGACCATTGTTGATACCCCTCCATACCATTTAAACTCTATTTATAGAATACCAGAAATACATAATCCGAAAATTGAATAATGTAACTTTTATTTGTTATAATGTAACCATTGGGTTTAATTGAATATATAAATAATGATAGTATTTGAAAGGATGATTTTATTTGGAAAACAATTTATATAATCTTGCAGTAAAAAGAAGAAGTATCCGTAAATTCAAAGAAACACCCGTTTCACATGAGGATATAGAATATTTTATTTCTTGCGCGGTAAACGCACCAAGCGGATGCAACAGCCAGTGCTGGCACTTTGTTGCCGTGGAAGACAAAGCTTTGATTGAGCGGCTTGCAGAGGAAACTGCAAGAAGTGCCAGAGAATTCTATGGAACAGGTTTCACGGAAGCAAATGAAGAATTCCTGATTTCCAGAGAAAAGGCAACGAGTTTTTTCAGAAATGCTCCTGTGGTTATATTCGTATTTCTTGACAGGATGGATTATTATGACGAAAGGGTTTCCAAGGCTTTCTCTGAAAAAGGTTTTTCAAAAAGGGAAATGCTCGACGCCCTTGCTTACCCTGATATTCTGTCAATTGGCGCCGCTGTCCAAAATATGCTTCTTGCCATAACTGAAAAAGGCTATGGGGCCTGCTGGATGAATGATCCTGTAATTGGAGAACCCCAAATTAAACCCCTTTTAAAGGTAAGAGATGATTTAAGACTTATAAGCGTTGTTCCCATAGGAATTCCCAATTATATTCCTCGGGGGAAAAAACTCAGAAGTATGAGTGAAGTTATTGAATACAGGTGAATATACTAAGGGGTCGTTTTAAATGCACAATATTCCTTTACTGAATAAATGCTTTAATGATATCAACCCGTTGATATGCGGGTGGGAGTCGTGTAATAAGGGACATTTTTTCGGACCTGCTTCACGTGAATATAATCTGATTCACTATATTGTTTCAGGAAGTGGTATTTTTGAGAGAGCCGGAAAACACTATCCTTTATCCAAGGACTCTCTGTTTCTGATACGGCCTTACGAATTAACCTTTTATAAAGCGGATAATGAAAATCCGTGGGAATATATATGGATTGGGTTTAACGGAAATTTGGCTCCCGATTTGCTGAAAAACAGTGGGTTTTCTGATGATATTTGTACAATGCATATACCTTCTCTCAGAAATACCTTTTTAAGTATGAAGGATGCTGAAAACATGCAACACTCTTCAGAATTATACTTGTGCGGTAAAATTTTTGAGTTGTTTTCATACTTGTCAGAAGAATTCAGTCAAACACCGAAAGGGTCTGCAACAAGTGTTTACTGTAAACGTGCCAAGGATTATATAATGGCCAACTATGCAACACAAATATCCGTAAAAAGTATAGCAAATATGCTTGGTATTGACAGAAGATATCTGTGTAGAATTTTTCATAAGCACACTGGGAATACACCCCAGAATTTTATTGTCAATTACAGGCTTGAAAAGGCTGCACTTCTTCTTTCCAAACATGGCTATACAGTAGCAGAGGCTGGTAGAAGCACCGGCTATGACGACATATATAATTTCTCAAAAATGTTCAAGAAAAAATATGGGATACCCCCGTCACTTTATAGGAATGACTTATAACCAATTTTACCGACTTTTTTAATATGATTTTCATGGTGACATGCCAAAATTATAAGTCTATAATAATAGTTTAAATACTATTATACGGGGTCTTATTCATGAAAAAGTTTAAGCTAAACAAAGAAATTGACAAAGAAATTATCGGTCTTGCCTGGCCTTCCATTACTGAGCAGATTCTTGAAATGCTGGTAGGTATTGTTTCCACAGTATTTATGAGCCGGATAGACACGGCAGCCTTGGCAGGGGTCGGTATGGTCAACGTACTTATTAACTTCCTGCAGACTGTTTTTTCAGGACTATCAATAGGAACCACGGTGGTTATAGCGAGGGTAACAGGAGAAGGAAATCATACAGAGGCCAAAAGAACTTTGATTCAATCCGGGTACATGGCTCTTGTTGTAGGAATATTTCTAATGGTAACTGGAAAAATCTTTTCTAATCCCATTCTCAATTTATTTCTGGGTAGAGCAGAAGTTCAGGTCTTCAACCATGGTCTAACTTATTTTAATATTATTTTGTTCAGTCTTCCCTTTTTTGTTCTTGACATAATTGTATCGGGAGCAATGAGAGGTGCCGGAGATACAAAGACTCCTATGTATATTACAGGGGGAGTTAATATAATAAATATTATTCTTAATACCATTTTAATTTTCGGTGTACCTTTTCTGCATATACCGGGCATGGGTGTGGCAGGTTCTGCCATTGCCGTAACTGCCTCAAGAATTATCGGTGTAACTGTAAGAGTTCTTGTCCTGTATAACAGAAAAGGACTTAAACTTAATCTTAGTCTTAAAGATAATTACCGTTTGCATCCGCAGCTAATGAAAAGAATTATAAATATTGGTGTCCCGGGATTTATTGAGCAGGCAGTTATGCAGGGAGGTTTTCTCATACTTCAGCTTATTATTGTGACCATGGGTACGGTTGCAATGGCTGCTTACCAGATAGGAATTAATATAAATGCGATTGCATTTTTCCCGATATTCGGTTTTGCCATAGCCAATACAACTCTTGTAGGGCAAAGCCTTGGTGAAAAGAATTATGACAAGGCAAACAATTATTCTTATGAGGGCTTAAAAATAACCATGCTTTTTGGGTTTGTTCTCGGTATTTTGATGTTTATACTGGCTCCTTTACTGGCCAGAATATATTCCGATGATCCCGAAGTAATAAAGGAATCTGTAATGATTGTAAGGACTTTTGGTGTTCTTGAACCCCTGCTCGCCGTTCTCAATATTTGTTCGGCAACTCTGAAAGCCGCAGGTGATATTAAGTATGTTATGATTACGTCTTTGGTAGGTTTATGGGCCCTTAGGGTATTGCCTTCATATGCTCTTGACAGAGTTCTTGGTATGGGTCTTACCGCCGTTATGATTGGTATCTTTTTAGATTTCTGTTCACGTTCCGTTATGTATCTTTTGCGAATGAATAAAGGCGACTGGAAGTATTTGAAAGTATAACTCCTCAAAAAAACCCCCTACGCACGGATTGCTTCATGCGTAGGGATTTTAGAAGGAAATATATCTATTTTTTAGTTAGTTTCAAGATATTATTTTTACACGTTCTAATCCGGGTATTTAACGTGTAATAGCCTAACCAATAACGAGCAGACCTGTTTCCTATTATTTAGTCCTTTATAAGTAAGTAATTGGGAATTATAATATTTTATAGCCATGTTGAATATAAGGAATATATATGAAGGGTACTTTCTGAATAAGGTGTGCGAAGAATTTTAGAAGAATAATATAGAAATTTAGCAATCTATGTAACAAAATATATATTATACCATTTAATGTAATTATGCAAGACTTTTTTTCTGTCTTTTATAATACACTTTTAATAATTGTAATTAATTACCATATATATTTCTTTCTGAAAGTTAAAGAACCCCTTGAACAATAACGTTCAAAGGGTTCTTGCTTTTAAAGTTAAGCTTATTTTGCTTCAAGAATATATTGGTTTAACAAAGCTTCCAGCATTTCCTGACGTCCGGACTTGTTCTGGATCTTTGCATTAAGTGCGTGTTGTTCTAGTTCCTTAAAGCCAACTTTACCCCGAACGATATCTTTACCGATACCAGTTGTGTAGCTTGAATATCTGTCAGCAACAAATGCATCAAACTTACCGTCTTCCATGATCTTGTTAGCTATGATAAGACCCTTTGCAAAAGTATCCATACCTGCAATATGTCCATAGAACAAGTCAGCCGGTTCAAATGATCCTCTTCTAACTTTTGAGTCGAAGTTCAAACCACCCTTTGTCAATCCGCCTGCCTTTAATACTTCCAACATTGCAAGAGTTGAATCATACAGGTTTGTTGGGAATTGGTCTGTATCCCATCCGAGCATTACGTCACCCTGGTTAGCATCGATACTTCCAAGCATATTGTTGATTCTGCACATAGCAAGTTCATGTTGGAATGTATGTCCTGCCAATGTAGCATGGTTAGCTTCAATGTTCATCTTGAAGTATGGGTCCAATCCGTATGTTTTCAAGAAGCCGATAACCGTAGCTGTATCAAAATCATACTGATGCTTTGTTGGTTCCTTTGGCTTTGGTTCGATTAAGAACTGTCCGTCAAAACCGATTTCTTTAGCATAGTCAACAGCCATCTTTAAGAATCTTGCCAAATTGTCAAGTTCCAGCTTCATGTCTGTATTCAATAGAGTTTCATAACCTTCTCTACCACCCCAGAATACATAGTTTTCTCCGCCTAATTCTTTTGTAATTTCCATTGCTTTCTTAACCTGAGCTGCTGCATACGCAAAAATGTCAGCGTTTGGTGAAGTTGATGCACCATGCATAAATCTAGGGTTTCCGAAAGCATTTGTAGTTCCCCATAATAATTTAACCGGGCTTGATTTCATTCTATCTTTGATTACTGAAACTATTACATCAAGATTTTTGTTTGTTTCAGCAAGTGTGTCACCTTCTGGAGCAATATCTCTGTCATGGAAAGCAAAGAAAGGAGCTCCAAGCTTTTCAATGAATTCAAAGTTTGCTTCAACTTTATATTTTGCAATTTCCAGAGGATCGGACATTGTGTTCCAAGGTCTTACATATGATCCTGCACCGAACATGTCAGCACCTGGTGCTGCAAAAGTATGCCAATACGCTACTGCAAATCTCAGATGTTCTTCCATTGTCTTTCCGCCGATAACTGCCTTAGGGTTGTAGTACTTAAAAGCTAATGGATTATCTGACCCGCTTCCTTCAAATTTGATGTTTGAAATACCGCTAAATACTTCTGACATATTAAAATCCCTCCGTTTTTATTTTTTTGTTTCCTAACGATTATATATATTAAGCCTATAGCCTGTAGCCAAATAGCTTTTTTAATGGTATTATCGCCGCACCCAATGCCGATGAATCCTCTCCGATTTTTGATGCTACTACTTCTACTCTGGAGGCCGGATACTTGAGTGCCTTCGCTGATGCAATACTTTTTAAGTGATCCATTATATCTTCAGAAAATTTGACCAATTCTTTTCCAAGAACTATTTTAGAAGGGTTTACAGTATTTATAAGGTTTGCTATTGCTAGTCCCAAATATCCTGCTGACTCTACCAGAATTATTCTGGCTGATTCGTTTCCTTCACCTGCCAGTCTGAAAATATCATCGACAGTTATCGCTTCAATGTTCTCAAAGTCCGTTATCAAACCCTGCCTTACCAACTTTTGTGCTTTCTCTACCATAGTTCTTGCCGAGACCAATGCTTCAAGACAACCATAGTTTCCGCAGGCACATCTTGGCCCATTCTGGTCAACGGTTATATGACCTATTTCCCCTGCACTTCCACAACATCCTCTGTACAGATTCCCGGCTGCAAATATACTGGAGCCTATTCCCGACTTCATATTTATACATACAAAATCACTTTCATCCATACAGCACCCTATCCAGTTTTCACATAATGCAGAACACATTGCTTCATTATCAACATATATAGGAAAATCTCCAATTCCGTCCATCATGTGTTCCAAATCTACCTGTTCCCAACCAAGATTCGGAGCGAATATTATCTCATGTGTAAGGTTGTCGACCATTCCCGGAACGGATACTCCCACTCCGAGTAATCTTTCGTGTCCAATATTGTGGTTATTTATAATTTCAGCTATCTTTTCTTCCATAAGTCTTATTGACTCTGAAGCGGCCCGGGCAAAATCACAGGATATCTTATCCTTGAATTCAACTTGCCCGGTAATATCCATTAAAATAAAACGAATATAGTCAATGTCAATGTCCACTCCTATGGAAAAATAGCTTCTCGGGGTTAATTCATACAGTATTGGCCTCCTGCCACCCTTGGATGTTCCTATTCCTGCTTCACGAATGTAACCTTTGTCAAGCAGATTTGTTACTATTGTTCCACACGCAGTAGGTGAAAGTCCGGTTATTTGTGCAAGCTCAGCTTTTGATACTTGCTTGTTTATTCTTATTAATTCGAGTAATGATGTCTCATTAATCTCTTTTAATAGCTTATTATTTCCGGCTTTACCCAACCTCATAAATCAACCCCCATATACTGTAAATTTACACAGAACTAACTGTATAAAGCTTATTTCAATATTGTGCTAAGCTGGGTAAAATCATCTTTTAATGATTTGTAGAGCTTTGTATACAGCTTGTAGAAATCATCATATTTATTTATTCTATCTTCAATCGGAGCAAGAGTGTCTTTAACCTTTATAACATCTTCACAAGCTTGAGGAACGCTGTCATATATACCTGCACCAACTCCTGCAAGGATTGCTACACCCAAAGCCGGTCCTTCATCAGAACGGATACGGTTTATATTGGTACCGAATACGTCAGCCTGCATTTGTCTCCAGATTCCGCTCTTTCCGCCTCCGCCTGAAGCTCTTACCTCTGATATATCTACACCCATTTCCTTAATTATTTCAAGGCAATCCCTCAAGCTGAAGGTTACACCTTCCATTATTGAACGGATAAAGTGTGGTTTTGTGTGCTTTGCAGTCAGACCAAAGAATACACCTTTTGCATTTGGATCAAGGTGAGGAGTTCTTTCTCCCATCAAATATGGAAGATAAATAAGACCATCGCTGCAAGGTTTTATAGTTTCAGCTTCCGCATCAAGGAGCTTGTATACATCAATGTCTGAAAGTTCAGAAGTCATCATTTCTTCCATACAGAAGTTGTCTCTGAACCATTTGAGTGAAAGTCCAGCACCTTGTGTAACACCCATTACATGGTAGGTATTAGGTACAGCGTGGCAGAATGTATGCACTCTTCCAAGAGGGTCTATTGTAAGCTTGTCTGTATATGCAAAAACAACACCTGATGTTCCGATAGTAGATGATACTATACCTGACTTAACAATACCGTTTCCAACTGCACCTGCAGCTTGGTCACCGGCACCGCCGACTACAATTGTTCCGGCGTTTAGTCCTGTCTGGTCTGCTGCTGATGAAGTAACCTTTCCGGTAACTTCCTGAGATTCATACATTTTACCAAGCATTGAAGTTGATAATCCCAATTTATCAAGAACTTCGGTACTCCACTCTCTTTTTGCGATATTCATTAACTGCATACCGCTGGCATCAGAAACCTCAGTAGCGTACTCTCCTGTTAATCTAAATCTGATATAGTCTTTTGGTAACAATATTTTTGCTACTTTTTCAAATATCTGAGGCTCATTATTTTTAACCCACATGATTTTTGAAGCAGTAAACCCTGTAAGTGCCGGGTTTGCAGTAATTTCTATCAATCTCTTCCTACCAATGAGGTCAGTAATCTGATCACATTCAGCAGCACTTCTCTGGTCACACCAAATTATGGCATTTCTTAATACTTTGTCATCCTTATCCAGTAAAACGGCTCCATGCATCTGTCCGGACAATCCAACGCCCTTAACCTCTCTTTTATCAACGCCACTTTTTAACATGACATTATTTATACTTTCGCATGTGCCCTTCCACCATTCTTCAGGATCCTGTTCAGCCCAGCCAAGGTTAGGCTGATAAAGAGGATATTCAACTGTAGAGCTTGCAACAGGCTTTCCAGCCTCATCAAATAATACTGTTTTTACACCCGATGTTCCTAGATCAATACCAATAAGAAAAGACAATGTATAGTCCCCCTCTCCAAAGTATACTTTATAATATTATATTATAAAGTATACCAAGCTATGATAGTTTTGTCAAAATATATTTCGGTTTTATAACTTAGTTTTTGTACAAACTTTACAAAGAATCATAATCAAGGTATTCATGTTTATGGTTTGCAAATTTTTTATTTAAATACATAAATTTAATAAATAAAATCATTTATTTTAATATGCCTTATAAAAATAAAAAGGGCAGAACAATAAGTTCCACCCATACTATATTCAAAATATATTTTTAGCTAATATAATGTTATCTCGAACCTGTCAAATTTAATTTCCTCACCGAAGTGATCGCCATTAAAACTGGTTTTTCTATATAATCCAAAATCTGTGGTATTCTTTTTAAGCCAAATCGGAACTTCTATATCAAGTTTCTTGCAAACCTGAATAAGGCATTCCTCAAGTTGGTCCCTGAAATCCTCGGATGTTCCCTGCGGTTCAGCCCACGCTTCATTTATGAGTTTTCCCTGCTTTATTATTCTGCCATAGAGCTTCAATTGATTTGATCCCCTTATATAATTAGTTTTTCTTTAATACTATTATACAGTAAATCAAAAAAAATACAGCCGACATTTAAACATATTTGTAAAAATTGTTATTCTAAATATCTGACTTCATTAGTTTGTGCTCTACCGAATCCACCAACGCTCGCCAGCTGGCTTCAATTATGTCGGAAGATACCCCCACAGTCGTCCAGACTTCCTGTCCATCAGTAGTTTCTATCAGAACTCTAACCTTTGATGCAGTCGCAAAATTAGAATCAAGTACCCTAACCTTGTAGTCAGTAAGCTTCATTTCCGCTATTTTGGGATAAAACCTCTCCAAAGCTTTTCTTAAAGCTTTATCAAGTGCGTTTACAGGTCCGTCTCCTTCTGCTGCAGTTATCTCTGTCTGCTCTCCTACAACTATTTTTATCATGGCAGATGAATTTACACTATTTATGGTTGGTTCATTTACTATAACTTTAAACTCTTTCAATTCAAAGAAAGATTTGTATTTACCAAGCATTTTCCGGATAACAAGTTCAAATGAACTTTCCGCACCTTCATACTGGTAACCCTCATACTCAAGCTCTTTCAATCTTTCAATTATTCTTTTGGTTTCAGAGGAATCCTTGGTTATAGTACTGTCTATTTTGTTTATGATGTTCATAACCGCACTTCTGCCTGCCACTTCGGACATAAGAATTACACGCTGATTTCCCACAACCTCAGGATTTATCATTTCGTAGGCAGAAGTGTTCTTATTTACCGCATCAGCATGCATTCCAGCTTTGTGTGCAAATGCACAGTTTCCAACGAAAGGTGCTCTTTCGTCATGTATTATATTTGCAACCTCACTTACAAACCTTGCAGTAGGTGTAAGATAAGACATATTATCACTGGGTATACACTTATATCCCATCCTAAGCTGAAGGTTTGGGATAATTGTGCAAAGATTGGCATTCCCGCATCTTTCGCCAAAGCCGTTAATTGTTCCCTGTATCTGTACCGCTCCTGCCTCTACCGCAGAAATAGACCCTGCTACGGCCATTCCGTTATCATTGTGGCAGTGAATTCCAATTGCACAATCAACCGTTTCCCTTACTTTCTTTGTAATTCTGGCTATATGGGAAGGCAGTCCTCCTCCCTTGGTATCACAAAGGCATATGATATCCGCTCCTGCATTACATGCCTTCTTCAAGGTTTCAATAGCATATTCGGGATTTGCATCATAACCGTCAAAAAAATGTTCCGCATCGTAAACAACAGTTTTTCCTTTTTCTTTTAAAAATTTGACTGTATCATATATCATATTAAGATTTTCGTCCAGAGTAGTTTTTAATATATCAGTAACCTGAAAATCCCAAGACTTTCCAAATACAGCTATCGCTTCGGTACCTGCATGTAGAAGAGATTGTATGTTCACATCATCTTCTGCTTTTATATTTGCCCTTCTGGTTGACCCAAAAGCAATTATTTTGGACGTCCTCAATTTCATTTTTAATACTCTTTCAAAAAACTCAAGATCTTTCGGATTTGAACCGGGATTACCCGCTTCAATGTAGTCAATACCCAGTTCATCAAGCTTTGAAACAATTTTCAGTTTATCCTCAACTGTAAATGATATTCCCAGCGCCTGAGCCCCATCTCTCAAAGTTGAATCATACATGATTATTTTGTTATTCTCCATATAATTTCTCCTTTCTTATAAAATAAATTAACCTGCCTTCCTCGGGAATATCAGGTATTCAAAGCTAAAAAAGCAGCCCTTAAAGGGGCTGCTTTTTTTATCAAGCTCCCCTTACTGGTTAATTATGCTTTCTCCAATTTCGCTTATTGATCTGTTTATTGCATTCAGGTATGCCTTAACACTGGCCTCAATGATGTCAGTACTGACACCCTTGCCCATAAATACGCTGTTATTATTCGATATTTTTACGGTTACCTCACCAAGTGCATCTTTACCTTCCGTAACCGCCTTTATACTATAATGCACCAACTCTGCATTAACCCCCGTAGCTCGCTCAATTGCGTTAAAGGCTGCATCTACAGGGCCATCTCCCGTTGCAGCTTCTGTTATGATTTCCTCATCTTTTTTAATACTGACTGTTGAGGTTGATATCATTTTATTTCCGCTGTTTATCTGAAAGCTGTCTATTACAAAGATTTCAGGAACCGCAATGTTTTCATCCACCAGTGCTTCTATATCCTTGTCAGTGACTACTTTTTTCTTGTCAGCTAAATCTTTAAATTTTGCAAAAGCAACCTTTACTTCTTCATCAGACAGGGAGTAACCCATCTCTCTCAATCTTTCTTCAAAAGCGTGATGCCCTGAAAGCTTGCCCAGAACCATTCTGTTCTGACCCATTCCCACTGATTCAGGAGTCATAATCTCATAAGTGGTCTTTTCAGAAAGCACACCATGCTGATGTATTCCTGATTCATGTGCAAATGCGTTTGCTCCCACGATGGCCTTATTGGGTTGTACATTCACACCTGTCAGGCTTGAAACAAGTCTGCTTGCTCTGTATATCTGGGTTGTGTCAATCTTATGTGTTATATCATAGTAATCTTTTCTTGTATTTATACCCATTATTATTTCTTCTATAGCAGCATTCCCAGCTCTTTCACCAAGACCGTTAATTGTACACTCAACCTGTACAGCTCCATTTGCAACTGCTGCAAGCGAATTAGCAACAGCGAGGCCTAAATCGTTATGACAGTGAACGCTTATATCTGCCTTGTCAATATTGGGTACATTATTTCTTATATTCCTTATAAGTCTTCCGAATTCCTGCGGTGTTGAATATCCCACCGTATCGGGAATATTTACGGTTGTGGCTCCTGCATTGATAACAGCTTCCACTATACGATACAGAAAATCCTCCCGGGTTCTGCTGGCATCTTCTGCTGAAAATTCAACATTGGAACAATAGCCCTTCGCATGTTTTACCATGGCAACAGCCCTTTCCAGCACCTCTTCCTCTGTCATTTTCAGCTTGTATTTCATATGGATATCGGAAGTAGCAATAAAGGTGTGTATTCTTGGGCTTTCCGCATACTGAACCGCCTCCCAAGCCCTGTCTATATCTTTTTCTACAGCACGGCACAGACTTGCTATTGTAACCCCTTTCAGGTTTCTGGAAAGTGTCATTATTGATTCAAAGTCACCGGGGGAGGCAATGGCAAATCCACCCTCAATAACGTCTACACCCAGCCTTACCAGTTGCTTTGCTATTTCCATCTTCTCCTGGAGATTAAGGTTAACACCGGGTGTTTGCTCTCCATCCCTTAATGTGGTATCAAATATCTTAATCGTTCTGGCCATATTAATTCCCCCTTACATTCTCATATTCATAAATATCTAAAATTAAAATAAATTAATAAAATCAACAATTCTGTTTGTGAATTAGTAAGCTTATAAAAGCTATACTAATTCATCAAACATATTCTTTTTATATATTATTATTACTTTTTCAACCAGCTCATCATTTTTCTAAGCTCTGCTCCTACTGTCTCCAACTGGTGTTCAGATTCATTTCTTCTCATTGATATAAAGTTTGCTCTTCCGGCTGCTTTATTTTCAATTATCCAGTTGGCAGCGAACTTACCATCCTGAATTTCTTTAAGCACCTTTTTCATTTCTTTTCTGGTTTCGTCTGTGATTATTCTCTTTCCTGTTACATAATCACCGTATTCTGCAGTGTCACTAATGGAATATCTCATTTCGCCGAAGCCGCCCTGATTGATAAGGTCTACAATCAGCTTCATTTCATGTATACACTCAAAGTAAGCTATTTCAGGCTGATATCCTGCTGCAACCAATGTTTCAAAACCGGCCTTCATTAATTCTGTTACACCGCCGCAAAGTACAGCCTGTTCACCGAACAAGTCGGTTTCTGTCTCTTCTCTGAAGGTTGTTTCAAGTATCCCTGCTCTGCCTGCTCCAATGCCGGAAGCATATGCCAAAGCGTATTCCTTTGCTTTTCCGGAAGCATCCTTTTCAACTGCAATCAGTGCAGGAACACCTCTTCCTTCCTTGTACTGACTTCTTACAGTGTGGCCAGGGCCCTTTGGTGCAACCATGATTACATCGACATCAGCCGGAGCAACTATCTGCTTGAAGTTTATATTGAAGCCGTGTGCAAACATAAGGATGTTACCTGCTTCAAGGTTAGGTGCTATACACTCTTCATACATTGCCGCCTGTTTTTCGTCAGGAATGAGAATCATTATGATTTCAGCCATTTTCGCTGCCTCTGCGGTATCATAAACCTTCAACCCGTCAGCCTCAACCTGCTTTCTTCTTGCAGACGTCGGAGTAAGTCCTACTATTACATTAACTCCGCTGTCCTTTAGGTTTTGTGCATGTGCGTGCCCCTGACTTCCGTATCCTATAACCGCTACTGTTTTTCCCTCCAGTAGTTTCAAATTGCAGTCACTGTCATAATACATTTTTGCCATATTCTTAAGCCTCCCAATATTTTAATCATTGCAATTCTATATAATTGCATTGTTTTTATGTTGACTATATTTCTTCCGTACTTCCTGCCTTAATATACTTATTGCCTCTTTCAATGGCAATTGTACCTGTTCTTACGATTTCCTTTATACCAAACTGCCTGAGCATATCCTCAAGAGCCCTGACTTTATCACCGGAACCTGATATTTCAACTGTTAATGTATTTTTTGATACATCTACAATTTTTGCTCTGAATATTTCAACTATCTGCACTATTTCAGACCTTGTAGAGGATGTTGCATTAACCTTTATCAGAGCAAGTTCACGGCTGACGGATTCAGAATTTTCCAAAGCCCTTATCTTGATTATGTCAATTAACTTATTAAGCTGCTTGCTTACCTGCTCAACGGTATATTCGTCTCCGTCAACTACAATAGTCATTCGTGATACTTCAGGATTCTCTGTTACCCCTACTGCAAGGCTATCAATGTTGAACCCCCTCCTGCTGAATAAACCTGCTACTCTGGACAATACTCCGGAGCGGTTTTCAACCAGTACAGAAAGTGTATGCTTCGCCATTTCTTATTCCCCCTCTGTCTAAACCGTTTCTTCTTCAGGATCAATACTACATTCCAGCAGATATACATTATCATCAGCAAGGAATCTGTCCAATGCACTGTCAATCTGCGAATTACAGGATATTCTTTCAGATTTGAATCCATAGGCTTCCGCTATTTTAACGAAATCAGGATTATCATCAAGAAATACCTGTGAATATCTCTTTTTATATTTGTTCTTCTGTATTTCTCGAACCATACCAAGCCTGTTGTTATTGAGTATGAGGATTTTTACTCCCAGCCTGTTCTGCTTTATGGTACCCATCTCCGGCATTGACATCTGAAAACTTCCGTCACCGCCTATAACAACTACCGTACTGTCAGGTTTGCCTGTCTTGGCTCCGATGCCCGCCGGAAGGCCATAGCCCATAGTTCCCAATCCCCCTGAGGTAATAAAAGAACCCGGTTTTCTTGCAATAAAATTGTTTGCGGCCCATATCTGATTCTGTCCGACTTCCGTAACTACTATTGCGTCATCATTAAGTCTTTTTGAAAGTTCAGCTATAAGCTTCTTAGGGTTTACATAACTGCTTTTCTCCGTTAATTCAACTTTATTCTTTTTAACAGCCTGTTGCAGACTATCGAGCCATTGTGAAGTATTACAGTTTTGAATAGACTTATATAAGTCCTCAACAATCAATCCGGCATCTCCTACCACAGGTATCGTGGTACTTACATTTTTCCCTATCTCGGCAGGGTCAATGTCAATATGAATTATTCTAGCCTTTTCAGCTATCTTGCCGGCTGTTCCCAAAGCACGATCTCCCACTCTGGCCCCGATTATTATAAGGAGGTCAGTGTTATGTACCGCATAGTTGGCTGCATATACTCCATGGGAACCTAACATTCCTAAATTCAAAGGATGGCCTACCGGGATTGAGCCGATTCCCATTAACGTTGTCACTACAGGTATTTGATACTTCTCTGCAAGCCTTGTCATTATTTCCGAAGCCTTTGCAGAAATAACTCCCCCTCCTGCACAAATAACCGGCCTTTGTGAGCCCGAAACCGCCTCAGCAATCTTTTTTATCTGCTGGGGATGACCTTTGTAATTTGGCTTATATCCCTTAATATCTACCTCATTTGGATATCTGAAATCAAGTATATCTGTCTGTATGTCCACAGGTACATCTATCAGTACTGGCCCAGGCCTACCGGTAGATGCAATATGGAAAGCTTCTTTTACTATTCTGGGTAAATCCTTGACGTTTTTTACCAAGTAATTATGCTTGCAGAAGGGTTCTGTAGCTCCAGTAATGTCTGCCTCCTGAAACACATCCCTGCCTATCAGATCAAGGGATACCTGCCCTGTAATAGCTACCATTGGAATTGAATCCGAATATGCAGTTGCAATCCCTGTTATAAGGTTTGTCGCACCGGGCCCCGAGGTAGCCACACACACTCCTGTTTTTCCGGTAACTCTTGAATATCCGCTGGCAGCATGTGCTGCTCCCTGCTCGTTTCTTGTAAGTGTGTGATTGATATCTGAATCCAGCAGTGCATCATAAAATGGACAGATTGCCGCACCGGGATATCCGAAAATTGTAGTTACGTTTTCCAACTCAAGTGCCTTTACCAATGCTTGAGCTCCTGTTATTTTCAATGGCAATCCTCCTTTTTTACTATAGGTTATACTCAGATTAGTTATAAAAAACCCCTCATCTCTGCTATTACGCAGGGACGAGGGGATAATTCCACCGTGGTACCACCCTGATTTGATGCAGTTTATAAACTGCATCCTCAGTGAGCAACCGGACGCGTGTCCGTGCTCCATAGCTATATCGTTGCCAACGCCGATACTTAATCAAGTTGAATCTTTGGGTATCGGGCCTCCGGAATGAGTTATACATGTATTTACTGTACCGTCTTCCACCAACCGCCGGCTCTCTTTAACAAATCAATACATCTTGTTTTCCATCATAAGCTATATTATGATAATTAATTCTTACAAAAGTTGTAAGTCTTGGTTTAGAAATAATTATAGCATCATATTTATAGAGCGTCAATAAAAGGCATTTAACGTTTTCTGACCAGTTTAGCTTGAGTTTTTAATGTTTTATGTTGTTGGGTAAATCGCAGCTCATAATCCTGAATATTCAAATAAATCAAAATCTGCCGTATTTCTGCTGTCATAACCATTGCTGCTGGCGAACATCCCTACATATGTCCCAATAAATCCCCCTGCTACATCAGTACTCAGTATTCTTCCGTCTACATTGAAAGCCAGTTCTATAAGCTGATTTTCATCCCCGAAGTAAAAGCTGTAATCCTGTCCGCATGCCTGAACTACCATATGAATACGTTTGTGCGTAATTTCCTTTTGAGCAATGATGCTTTCCTTTCCGTCAGTACATACGACCAGCCTTATTATATTTTTCTCACCAGAGCGGGTACACTCTAACCTCATATGATAATTGTTATTTTGTATTACTAATATGCCTGCCGCTTCATTTTTGTTCTCAGGGGAAAACTCCATTATTGTTTTGGCCCGAAAATTAATATGCTGCTGGCGCCTGCCAATATAGCCGGGGTTTTTCTGCTCAGTTATTTTTACAGGTCTCAGCTTTAACCTTAAATGCCCCGGTCGGTCGGTAAGGCTGTAAAAGTTTTCTCTTGGAGTGCGTACAAAATTCCATTCAAACCCAAGCTTTTCATTGTCAAAATGGTCACAAGCCGTTACTTCAACCGGATTATCCGAAGGAAGCTTAGGTCTTTCATACGTAAACTCGACTTTTCCGCTTAAAGGACTTACTACCGGCCAGCCATCTTCCCATGTAACGGGAATAAGAAATGTTTCACGGCCAAGGTTTCTGTAGTATCCTCCATACGGCCTTGATGCCAGCGCTACCATCCACCACTCGCCGTTTTGGGTTTCAATAAGGTCGGCATGGCCTACATTTGCAATAGGGTATTTTCTTCCCAAATGCCTGTGGGTAAGAATAGGATTTCCTTTGCAACCCTCATACGGGCCTGTTATACATTTGCTTCTGGCAATTGTAACCGAATGGTGATAGTCTGTACCACCTTCAGCAATCATAAGATAATAATAGCCGTTAATTTTATATATATGTGGTCCTTCAGGCCACACAGCATTCTTCATTGCGCCTCTCCACAAGCCATATCTCGGGCCTGTCAGCTGCATCTTCCCAGTGTCCAGTTCCCGCATCCAGATTTCGTTGTCTCCATAGTAGGTTCCATCAGGTGCATCATTGGTCCCCATAAAATATATCTTTCCGTCATCATCAAAGAAAAGTGACGGGTCTATGCCGGGTGCATCTTCTAGCCAGTATGGTTCTGACCAAGGGCCTTCCGGTTTTTCCGCTGTTATTATAAAGTTGCCCTTTTTCCCTACGTTGGTACATGCTATATAAAACAAGCCTTTATTATATCTGATGGTTGGAGCATATATCCCTTGGGATTGTTCAAGTTCATCTAAGTTAAGCTGAGTCGTTCTCTCTAGGGCATGTCCTATTTGTTTCCAGTTAACTAAATCCTTGCTGTGGAAAATCGGCAGTCCCGGAAAATATGTAAAGCTTGATGTAACAAGGTAATAGTCATCGTTTACACGGCATATTGACGGATCCGGATAAAACCCCGGCAATATGGGATTACTGAAATAATTACAATCTTTTTTTGTCAAATATAACGCCTCCCTACAGAAATATTTATTTTGAGTATCCGGAAATGTATCATCCCCGAAATAAGGATGATACATTTCAATAAGGATAGTTTAGCACAGTTTATAAGTATTTTTCATTTATTGTCCTATAATTTCCAAAAACCTATCCTTGGATATATAATTTGTTTCCTCTATCAAGGCTCCGTTTTTGTAGAACCTTAAATAAGGTATCTCTGAATTTCCCAGCTGCTCCTCCTTGAAGGTTTTGAATTCTTCAAAATAGTCGGTGGTATTATACACTAACTCATATACATCAATATCCACTATAATATCCGTACTATCATATAACCATGTTTTCAGCGCCTGCCACTGGGGACACCAATCCTGTGTTAATATTATAAGTACTATTTCCTTTGAAGCTGTTATACTCTTGTCAAAATCCCCGTTCTGTATAGCATTTAAAGCCTGTTCCTTTTGTATTTCTGCTTTATTTATCATAAGTTCCCGTCCTTTAATGTAGTATGTCCTTATTTATTATTTTCTTAGCTGCTTAAAAAATTCTGTTAATATATTTCCACATTCCTCGAACATTAATCCATATACTACATCAACCCTGTGATTAAATTGCGAAACTCTGAATAAATCCACCACTGACCCTGCAGCACCCGCCTTTTTGTCCATTGCTCCTATATAAAGAGTCTTTATCCTTGATTGAATGATAGCACCTGCACACATGGAACACGGCTCCAGAGTAACATACATGTCACATCCGTCCAGTTTCCAGGTTCCAAGCTCCTTTGCAGCTTCTTTCAAAGCCTCTATTTCGGCATGGGATGTTACATCTAGCTTTTCTTCCTTTTGATTACGACCCCATGCTATAATCTCTCCATCCTTCACAATAATCGCTCCTACCGGGGATTCACCCTTTTCATATGCCTCTTTTGCTTGTTCAATTGCCGCAAGCATAAATTTCTCGTTTCTGGTGTACATTCCGGGTACCTCCATTAGTAGTATTTCATATTCAATACTATATATTATAACTCCGGAGGTACGGAATTAAATATTTTTATAAGTCAGTACCATAACGAAATTATAAACATATTATGTTATCAGAATGTCAGCTTTTTTTAAGCTGCGTTAGTATTTGTATAAAAAGGAGACGTATACATGAAAAAAGCTTTAATTACGGGAATAACAGGTCAGGATGGGTCATATCTTTCTGAGTTTTTATTAGATAAAGGGTACGAAGTTCACGGTATTGCCAGAAGAAGTAGCAGCCTGAATACTCAAAGGATATCCCATCTTCTTGAGGATAATAGCGGAGAAAATTCACGAATATCCCTTCATTTCGGGGACTTGTCCGACTCCGGCAGTCTAAACAAACTTATATATATGATAGAACCCGATGAAGTTTACAATCTGGGTGCACAAAGTCATGTTAAAGTGTCTTTTGACATTCCTGAATACACTGGCGATGTTGATGCACTTGGAACTGTAAGACTTTTGGAAAGCATCAGAGAAATTAACCCTCGTATCAAGTTCTATCAGGCTTCCTCAAGCGAATTATTCGGTAAGGTGAGAGAAACTCCTCAAAGTGAGACTACTCCCTTCTATCCCAGAAGTCCATATGGCGTATCTAAAATGTATGCATACTGGATTACAGTAAACTATCGTGAAGCATATGACCTTTTTGCATGCAATGGAATCCTTTTCAACCATGAGTCTCCCAGACGCGGAGAAACTTTCGTAACCCGTAAGATAACCAAAGGTATCGCCGACATAGTAAATAGGAAAACAGACAAACTTTATCTCGGCAACATTGATGCAAAAAGGGATTGGGGTTTTGCAGGGGATTATGTGGAAGCAATGTGGCTCATGCTTCAGCAGAATGAACCCGACGATTATGTCATAGCTACAGGGGAAACCCATACTGTAAGGGAGTTCTGTAATCTTGCATTTAAACATGTAGGAATAACGCTGGATTGGCAAGGCTCCGGAGAGCAAGAAAAGGCTGTAGACAGTACTACCGGGAAAGAGCTTATTAATATCAGCAGTAAATTCTTCCGGCCTACGGAGGTAGATTTGCTTTTGGGTAATCCGTCTAAAGCCAAAAGCCAACTCAAATGGGAACAGAAGGTCTCTTTTGAGGAACTAGTTAAGATGATGGTCGAAAGTGATTTAAATGGGGAGATGAAATAATGAATAAGGAAAGTAAAATCTATGTAGCCGGACACAACGGTATGGTTGGTTCTGCAATAGTAAGGAGACTGCAGAAGAACGGCTATGAAAATATTTTATGTAAAAGTCACAAAGAGCTTGACCTTACAGACCAGGCCTTAACGGACCGTTTTTTTATGGATGAAAAACCGGATTATGTTTTTATCGCAGCTGCAAAGGTTGGAGGAATACATGCCAACAACTCTTTTCCTGCAGACTTTATAATGGAGAACATGCTTATAGAGTGCAACTTAATAAAAAGTGCTTTTAAATATGGAGTTAAAAAACTGCTGTTTTTAGGCAGTTCGTGTATATACCCTAAATTATGCCCTCAGCCCATAAAGGAAGAATATCTTCTGACTGGTGAACTTGAGCCTACCAACGAAGCATATGCCCTTGCAAAAATATCAGGTATAAAAATGTGCCAATCCTATAATAAGCAGTACGGTACCCGGTTCATTTCCGCCATGCCTGCAAGCCTTTATGGGGTTAATGACAGATTTGATGTAAACAATTCCCATGTTATTCCTTCAATGATTATCAAATTTCATGAAGCAAAAATGAAAAATAAGCCTCATGTTGAGCTGTGGGGTACAGGAAACCCTTTAAGGGAATTTCTTTACGTTGATGACATGGCAGATGCATGCTTGTATCTTATGCAAAATTATGATAGCAATGAGTTTATCAACATAGGTTCGGGTCAGGAAATCAGTATCCGTGACCTTGCAGAAACAGTAAAGCACGTAACCGGATACGATGGCAAACTTGTTTTTGATACTACCAAGCCTGATGGTACACCAAGGCGTGTACTGGATAACACTAAAATACATAAGACAGGTTGGAGACCTCAGGTTGATATGGAAGAAGGGCTGCGCAGAGAGTATGAATATTATCTGAAATATGTTTTTACCTAAAAATAATTTTTGCCAGTATTCTCGATAAAAATTGAGGCAGTATCAAATTAGAACTGCCTCAATTTTATTTTACTCATTATTTTGTTCACTGAATAATTGCTTTAATACATCAAGTTGGGCACTTATCAACGCCTCAGACTTTGTTTTAAACGAGTACAACTGACCCTTAATTTCATCCAGCTTTCCTCTTGCCTTAATGACCTCAAGGTTGGCAGTTTCAATTATTTTTTGGGCACTTACCTCTGCCTCATCAGTTATATTTTTTGCTTTCTCACATGCATTTGTTTTTATTTGTTCACTTGTATGCTGTGCAACTATAATGGAATGCTGCAATGATTCCTCAAGTATTTTATAGTGTTGAATGGTCTCATTAAGTAAATCTATTTTACTTTTCATTTCCTGGTTCTCTTTAGCCATACTTATGTAGTCCTCACCCACTTGGGCAAGGATTGCATCAACCTGTTTTCTGCAATATCCGTTAATCAGGGACTTTTTTATGCAAAGACATTTAAAATCTTCGGGAGTATAATACATATCGCTCATCTCCTAAAATTACTCTCTCATCATAATATATTCCCTTTATGGCAATATATTCTCTATTTGAGTAACCATATGGACGAAGAATATGTATCTTTTACCACCTACAGCCTAAGGGCATTATATCTCTTTCCCTGATATCAAACCTGAAGTTTGTAAAGTCTCTGGTTATAATCATATCTGCAATGTCCCTAACCCATAGGATATCATTTACGGTAACATAAAATCTCGCCCTGTCAACTAAGCTCTCCATGTTAGGGTAATACCTTGCAACACGTTTTAAAAAAGCTTCACCAAGATTATCAATAAGTATTCCCACATCATAAGCAGGGTCTCCCAATCCCGAAAGTCCGAAACCTATTACACCCGTTAATTTCTTTAATCTACTGTCTATAAGCAGATGACAAGCAGAAAGGTCTCCGTGTATAAGTGTAGGTTCGTAGGACAAAAAATCATCATCATTCTCAACAGGTTTGAATACCTGCCTTATATACTCCTTTGTATAATCTGAACAGTACGGAAATACCTTTCTGTATATTCCTTCAACAAGTTGCTTCCATCCATTTTGTGTTATAGGATTTTGGAATTCGCCGATTCCCATATTTTCCGCATCTTCCACTCGTATGGTATGAATTGTTTTAAGAAAATTACCTATCTGCTGTGCCAAAGTCTCCTGATATTTACCGTTCATTTGCAGCAGCAGGTTCCTGAATATAGGTTTTCCCTTTATTATATTGTATTTTACCATTTCCCTCCCAAGAGGTTCGTGAGCAGGAACGAGGGGCTCTATACGATTACGAATCAAATTAGTAACCTTGGCTTCGTTTTCCAAAAAAGCAACACTCCAGTCGTATCTGGCAAATTTGAAAATGTAAGTATCGTTTATGATAACTACATCATTATGTCTACCCTCATTTATAAGGTATTCCACTTTTGTTATATTAATCTGAGGGCATCTGCTTCTTATAAGCCCCATATACATATTCTCTTTTTCATCCATACAGAATTTTCACCACCCATTAGTATTAAACCCTTTTATCAATATAAAAGCTTTATATTCGATTCAGGCCAGTCCCTTAACCTTAATACGGTATTTGAGAGACTTGAATATCCATTTCCAATAAAGAAATCACATTTTGAAGCTATATAAGTATCTTTAATTATTTCAACAGTGTCCTTCACAAGTTCTACCCCTTTGTGTCGCTTATTGGGGTAGTTGAGAAGAGCAGTAGGAACTCTCTCTTTAAGCGGTACCTTCTTGCTATCGGTATATATCAACATATCGTTTTTGTTATACAACTTTTTATATTGCTTAAAAACGGCATTTGAATCGGTTATCAGAAACAAGTGCCTTACGTTGTATTTTACAATAAACTGCCATATATTCGGCTTGTAAAACTCATTCAGGTCATATAATTGAGCCACCTCGTTCACTATTGCCTTCTCTCTTACATGTACCCCTAAAATAGGCCTTTCGTCTCTGAAATTTGGATTTGTATTTAAAAACTTTTGAATTTCTTTTTGTATTTTTGGCTGTAGCTTGATATAATTGTCAAACATGTACCTGTATATCTGATACGGAGTTTTCCCGTATGACCAATGACCACTTCTTACATATGGTAAAAGTGCTCTCAATGGATAATAAGTATCACTTACAACCACGTTGGCTTCACTTCTCATCATACCGCTTAGTTCCCTATTTTCCATTTTAAATCTATCTGTATCTTCAGCCAGAACGTTTTCAAACTTCCATACCTTGGGATAGTAAGAATACTCCGGGCGCGCTACATCGTGGAAGGTATATTGGGATATAGGCTCAAAAAATGATTCAAATGAATTTGTATCAACGGATTCACTGTAGAGGCTTTCCATTCCCCAGTATACTACCGGAATCCGGTTTGTCAGTTCGGCGGCAAACATCTGACATATCACATGGTCCACATCACTCCATATGCTACCTCCCAGTGACTTTATCAGAAGAAATCTACTATTCGACATATGTGTTAACACCTCCATAAAATTCCGGGTACTCCAACCTGTGATTTTTGCTTTCAAGCAGCCTTCTGTTACCCTCTTCCTTTACTCTCCTTTTGGCAAGTTTTTTTTCATTTTTTAAATCTCTGTAAAAAAGAATAATGTTTGGTTCCGGCCAGTCCTTAAGCCTTTTTATTGTATATGAAACATTGGAATAACCGTTTCCGATAAAGAAATCGCATTTTGCTCCAAGATAGGTATCTTTTATAATTTCTATACCCTTACGTCTTTTTGCTGAATAGTCCTGCAGGTGTGGTGCATCTTCAGTTGCGCTTAACGCCCCTCTTCTACATTCTGTATAAACCACTTTGTCTCCATACAGTCTCAAAAATTCCTTCAAAATATCTTCACAATCCGTAAGAAGTAGTATTTTCTGTATATCATATCTGGCACTGAAGTTTTCTATTTCTTTATAATATCGCTTGTTCAAGCGTCCAAGATTCTCAACTTCTCTTACTTTATCCCCGCCTCTAATGTGGACAGACAGGGTTAGCCCTTTATCCTTAAGTTTTTCATCGTAAAATTCTTGAATCTCCTGTTCAATATCGGGCTTTAGCTTTAGATATTTATCAAACAAGGTCCGGTAAATCTGGTGTGCGGTCATACCGTAAGCCCAATGGTTCTTTGTTATATAATTAATTAAAGGCCTTATAAAATAGTGGACATCACTAACCAGTACGTTTGCATCACTATTCATCATTTCACCAAGATTCCGGTATGTCCATGTTACCTTATCCAAATCTTCAATCATTACATTGTCATAATTCCATACAGGAGGGAAATAAGTATAATTATATTTTATTACATCGTCTATATTATAGTTGGAGACCGGTTCAAAGTAGAGATCAAAGGCATTTGTTTTGAATGATTCTGCGTACAAACTATTGGGTCCCCAATATATAACAGGAATTCTGTCGGTAAGTTCAGCGGCCAGGAGCTGACCCATTACGTGATCCACATCTGACCAGAAGCCGCATCCCCATGACTTTATTAGTAAAAATCTGTCATTTGGCATTTAACTCACCTCTTTTCTCCGTATTCTTTTTAAACTTACTAAAAAATTTTATTACCCTTTGAGCTGTACGGGAAAAAATATTGGGTTTATCGCTTTTTACAACAAGCATTACATTTACAGGATACTTTCTCTTTTTAAATATCCAGTACATCATTTTTATGTTTTTATCTGCCCAATCCTTTATGCGTGTAACACCGTGGGATACATTTGAAAAGTCGTTTCCTATGAAAAAATCACATTTTGCAGCAATAAATGCATCTTTGACAATTTCTACACCTCTGCGCCTAACCACCATCGGGCTTTCCATATGATACACGGGTTCGTCGTTTTTGATCCTTTTACAATTTGTATAGACAAGCATAGGGCCGTATATGTTTTTATATTCCTTCAGCGTATCTTCGCAGTCGGTAAGTAGGAATATCTTCTTTATATTATATTTATCTATATATTTTTTTATCTCCTTATGGTAGCCTCTGTTAGGCTCCTTAAACTTACCCTTTGCAAACAGCTTATATAACTTCTTTCCCTTTTTTTCAGGTTTCTGTTTATATTTTCTATATATTTTATTCCAATACTGATTTCCGTTTTTTTTAGAGTCTCTGGTATCAAATATCATGTCTTTCTCAACCCTTCGTACGTGAACTGCAAGGATAGGATGGTTGCCTTTAAGCCATGAATTATAAAAGCCCTGAACTTCCGTATCTATATCTGACCTCAGCTTTATATATTTACTGAATAAATATTGGTATATTTGTTGAGAACTCATCCCATATGCCGGGTGATTCTTTTTTATAAATGGAATTAATTCATGTATGTTATAATAAACATCTGCTACTACGACATTTTCTTGGCTGCTAAGTAAATCTCCGATATTTCGGTAAATCCAAGTATCTTTATTCTGGTCTTCAATAAATAGGTTTTCATAATCCCAGATTGGCGGGTAGTATGTGTACTCGGGCTTTGCTACATCAAAGATAGAGTAGTTGGAAACAGGTTCAAAGTACAATTCAAAGCCGTTGGTCAGGATATACCCATTGTGCAGGCAATGTGTAGGCCAGTATACAACCGGAATCCTGTTGGTGAGTTCAGCCACAAGAAGCTGACCCAGAACATGGTCTACATCCCCCCAAAGAATATAACTCCAAGCTTTTATAAGCAGGAATCTGTCATTAGACATTTTTATTATCACCTCAATATAAATGCATTTCATGTTATTTTATGTAAGCCTATACTGATATGTGATAATAAAAAATAAAAGGTGTTGTCGCAAAATTAATTTTTTATCCTTTTTAACCTGTACTAAAGAGTATAAATTGTATCAATGAAAGCTTGGTTAAAGATATTTTCAGTTGTTTATCAGAGAACAAAACCTACACAAATATAGGTTTTAGCGAAACAATGAATCATGGACGATGAATGTGAGCAACGGTAAAATACCCTAAGATGAGCCGCTAGAAACTCTTGCAAATATTCTGGAAGCAATCATTGATATAATTTTATACGGGAGTACGGTGTTTAAAACAGAAAAACTTTCTGTTTTGAAACAGCCCCCTTGTTTACAAACCATTACTCCTCTTCTTTTTCAAACAACTCCAATATGTAATAATATAAATTTTCTAATTGATTATTATCGAAATGATTAAAAACCCGAACCCCATAGGAACTCTTAACTTCTACATCAAATGTATTTTTTACACATATCTCAATATCGGAGTCTAATTCCGTTATTCCCGTCATTAGTATGTTATCACTTTTTTGATTATCGTATGAAAGAATCAATATGTCAGGGGCAAATATATTGTATATGTTATAGAAGCTCTTTTTTAAGGAAGGTAACTGTCGATTGATGAAATGTCTGATATTTATGTACCCGTTACAAATATCGGGCTCTTTTATGTCCTCATATACACCTAAAGCATTAAATCCGTCACTCCTGAATTTGTCGGTAAGCCCTTTTTCAAAATCATTCATGCTATTATTGTTAACTAAAATAATAGGTATATCCGGCTCTTTAGGATTTCTAAAGGATTGAATACAATCCGTGTAGTTGTTTTTGTTAGCCCCCTGCCGTAATTTGGCTATAATCTCATCAAAACCCATATTGGGATTATTTTTTAAAAGATTATATACATGAGCGGTGACCATTGGTGCCGCATAGCTGTTACATTCATTTGTCGCTATATCCGTCCCATCATTCTTTTTCAGACTGTGTTTTGCACACGCAGATATATTTATCCCGTCCATACAATCAAAATTAAATGTATACTCCCCCTCTTTCAATACTCCTGTAAAGTCATATCTCACGCCAATTACCTTTTCAAAAGATGCAGGACATGTAAAAATATTGCGATTGTTGCATGCCGCAACTATTATTACATTTTTCTCAAATGCATAATCTACTGCTTCCTTTACTTCTTTAAAATCTCTGTAATCTATTGTGCCCAGACTCAAATTTACAAGACGTATACTTTTATCGGCACACCATTTCAGTGCACGGATAAGCTGTGCTTTCATTCCTGTTCTTGAGCTTGAATCCAATATTTTTACACTACTTAGAACAGCTTCAGGAGAATACTTTTTTATTATTGCAGCACAGGTTGTACCATGAGACGGCAAAAAAGGGTCATAGTCCACCCTTTCACAAACAGTTAAGTCATGGGCTATTTCCAGATTGTACGAAAGTCTGTCCGTTTGATACAGCTTCTCGTTAACTCCGTCATCTATGACTGCAATATTAAAAGGTAATGTATTCATCTTTTGTCTGATGCCCTCCCTGCCCCGATAGCCTGTATATTAATTACCATTTATTCAAATAAATTACATATAATATATCATTCATTTATTTCATTTGCAAACTCCACTTATCTTTATTCCATTCAATAGTTCTTACAAGCCCTTCCCTGAATGGCTTAAAGTATGTAAGCCCAAATTCGGAACAAATCTTACTTATATCAAGTTGAACCTTGTCAGGAGAAACCTTTATTTCTTCAATAGCCTGTTTTTTTTGTTGACTGTCAATGGTAAGAGTACTTCCTGTAGCAGAACAAACTTCCTGGGCAAGTGTCTTTATACTGATACTATCCCGGCCTCCCACGTTATATACAAAGTCTCTTCCATATACAATTATATAAATAAGCATTAGGGCACAGTCTGCTATATAGCAAAACGTTCTGATTTTGCTTCCGTCATCCACCATGGAAATCTTTTTTTGTTCCAACGCCTGTCTTATGAACTGGCCAAGAACGCGTTCATCGTCCCCCTTGACTCCCGGGCCGTAGGTCATGGATATTCTGGCCACTTTCGCTTCCACCCCTTCATAGTGCCTGTAAGCAAAACACAGAGTTTCTCCCATCCTTTTTGACTCTGAATACACAGCTCTTACATTTACCGGAGAACAAAAACCCGGGTAGCTCTCCGGTGTAGGTATATTATCAATATCCGGCCCACCATAGATTTCAGAGGAGCTCAGGAATAATATAACCGCACTGTCCTTTTTAGCCTTCTGAAGCAGCTTTTCACTAACAATAGTGTTTAAGTGAATGGTATCCAGGTAGTTTCTAAGGAATTTTCCGGGCTGTGCGTAAGTTGCACCGTGTATAATATAGTCAGCCTTCACTTTGAGCTTGTCAAAATCCATATTGTTAAGGTCTTCAGAATAGAAACTGTAATTCTGCTCAAATATATCAGCCAATGCCTCACAAGGCTTACTCCTGCTTATAGCATGAATCTTAATTTCACCGCCCTTTAAAAGATTGGCAAGATGAAGCATGTATATAATATAAGTTCCAATTAATCCATTGGCACCCGTAATCAGTACAGTTTTGTTATATAGAGGAGACAAGTCTATTTTTTCTAAATACTCCATGCAATCTTCTTTTATATATTTATCCAAAAGGAGGCCTCCTTTCATTATTTCATTAATTCAATGGCCTTTGTGCATATAGTTTCAGAGTCAGGATAAAAGGCTTTCTCCTGCAAATCTCCGGCCGGGGTTGGTATATCCGGGCAGCAAACTCTTACAACAGGCTTTTTCAGTAGATTAACATCTTTTTCAGCAACGATGGCGGCAATTTCTGCGGCAACACCGCCTGTCTTCCACCCTGTATCTGTTATTATAAGTCTGCCGGTCTTTGCAAGGGATTCAAATACAATATCTTCGTCTATAGGTTTTATTGTCCTTAAATCTATTACCTCAGCTGATATGTTCTGGGCTTGAAGCTTCTCTGCCGCCTTTAAGGCTTCAACCAGCATATAGGATACTGCAACAATAGTAACATCCTTTCCCACTCTTCTTACAACACCCTTTCCGAATGGTATGGAATACAGTGTGTCCCGGACGTTCCCCATTGTTTTGTAAAGCCATCTGTGTTCAACAAACAAAACCGGATTATTATCAATTATGCTTGAAATAAGCAATCCTTTAGCATCATAAGGAGTGGCAGGAGCAGCTATTTTCAGTCCGGGAGCATTCATAAGCATACCCTGTAAACATTGTGAATGCTGGGCTCCCGATCCCCATCCTCTTGCACTCACTGTTCTCACTACTAAAGGCACACTAACTTTTCCTCCGGTCATATAGCTCCATTTTGCAGCGTGGTTTACCAGTTGATCTAACGAAAGCAGCAAAAAATCCATTCTGCTATGAACGAAAACAGGTCTTAATCCTGCCATTGCGGCTCCTGCTGCTATTCCCGTCAGGGAATTTTCTGCAATAGGTGTGTCAAAAACCCTGTCACGGCCATACTTTTCGTGCAATCCTTTTGTAGTTCCAAAAACTCCACCTGGGTCATCTACACCCTCTCCCATAACAAAGACTCTGGAGTCTCTTGCAAGGGATTGGTCCATTGCTTCATACAAAGCATCCTTATATGAAATCATTCTGCCATTTTGGGAATCATCCGTTATTATAAATTTATCCTGTTTCTCAACTTCAATTGTAGTCCAGGGCATGTAAGCTACCTCCTATCAGTATACATAAATGAAACTGCATTAATCTGCATAAACAAAATCAAGAAGTTCCTCAGGCTGTGGTTTAGGTGAATTAACTGCGAATTCAAAAGCATCCTTTATCACCTTATCTATATCTTCATGGATGGATTTTTCCAGCGGCTCGTTAAGAAGATTTCTGTTTTTAAGATATTCTTTATACCATTTTATTGGGCACTTTGAAACCCAGTAATCGTACTCCTCCTGGGGTCTGTATCCAACACCCAGGTCATCAACGGTGCCGATATGGCCTTTCCATCTGTAGCTTATACACTCCAGTAAAACAGGCCCCTCTCCTTTTCTGCACTTTTCAATAGCATTTCCTGCATACTCAGAAACTTTAAGCACATCATTCCCATCTATCTGATATGCCGGAATTCCATACCCCTGAGCAATTTTACAAATATTGTCTCCTGTCTGCCGTTCCTTTTGGCGGGAATTTATGGCATAGAAATTATTTTCACATACATATATAACCGGTAGTTTTTTAAGGGATGCAAAATTCAGGCTTTCATGAAAGGTTCCTTCGTCTGCCGCTCCATCTCCGAAAAAAACAGCAGTAACTCTGTCATTTTTTTGAATCCTGGATGCCAGAGCGGTTCCCGTTCCAAGTGGCAAGCCACCTCCTACTATGGCAGTGGAACCGAATATTCCTATATCCGGAGCCATCAGGTGCATGGAGCCTCCTCTGCCGGAAGTACACCCTGTCTTACGAAGATACAATTCAGCTATCATCTGTTTGATATCTCCACCTTTTGCAATATACTGTGCGTGGCTCCTATGGGTTCCAAAAAGGTAATCCTCCTTACGGAGATGTATACAAACCCCTGCCGCGATTGCCTCCTGTCCTATGGAAAGATGAATGGGAGTTTTCATTTCGTCATTTTTATATTCTTCCTCTATTTTGCGTTCCACACTGCGTATGGTCTGCATAATTTTGTACAGCTCAATAAGTCTTTCATTTTCCATATATATCAGCCTCCGAAATACCCTATAATACACATTTTTAAGAACGAGTCAAAAAAGCAGTGTTACATTCTGAGTTTGCCAGTCTTTTAGTTCGCATACTGCTCTGGATACGTTTGAGAATCCATTTCCTATAAAATAGTCGCATTTTGCTGCAAGCCATGTGTCTCTTATAATTTCAATTCCTTTAAGCTTGTTGTTAACATATTCCTGGAAGTGAACTCCCCCTCCATTCTTGAAAACCCTTTTACAGTCGGTATTAATTAACCTGTCTCCGTAAATGTTTTTATACTCCGACAATATGTCTTTGCAATCGGTCATAAGAAAAATGTGGGCATCCGGACTTACTTTCAAATAAGCGCTTATTTTCGCCGGATAAAGTTTGTTCAGTTCATGCAGATGACTAACTTCCAATATCTTGTCACTTCCTCTTATATGTACCGCAATAATATCTTTACCTGACATATTTATGTCGTAGAAATCATTTATCTCTTTTTTAACTTCAGGCCGCAGCCGTATATATTTTTTAAGCATAATCCTGTAAATTTCTACGGAATTCATTCCAAAATACGGACATGTCTCATCCATACGGCATATAATACCATCCATATCCGTATATCTGTTCGCTATCTCTATGTCCCCATTACCACTAATATTTTCTATTAATTCATCCATGCCATATTTTGATACGGGGAAAAAATACTGTTCAAAAGCGTTTGAGGATTCATCCGTGCTGTACATGCTCTTACTTCCCCAATAAATAACAGGAATCCTTTGTGTAATTTCTGAAAGCAAAAGATTAGAAAGGGTGTGATGCATGTCATACCAAAATCCATCTCCGGTTGTATTGATAAGTAAGAATTTATCCTGCTTCAATTTAAAACCCTCCACATATCAGGCTGTTACAAGAATTTTTCGTATCCGTTCTTTTTAATTATTTCAATCAGACTTTTTACTTCCTGCGCTCTTCCTCTGGGACAAACAATAACGGCCTCATTTGTGCCTACAACTATCATATTGTCCAGACCTATTACTGCAATAAGTATTCCATCAGCATAAATTACAGAATTGGTAGTTTGTAGAGCTACATAGTCGCCCTTCCAAGAGTTACCATACATGTCTTTTTGCAGCAGTCCCGACAATGTATCAATACTCCCTATGTCATCCCAGTCGAAGGAAGCCCTTATTACGTAAATGTCTTTGCTTTTTTCCAGTACAGCACTGTCAAATGAAATATCCTGTATTTCATTATATGCATTATTAATATATGTGTTAAAATTTTCACTTCCCTCATGTACAAGTGCATCGGCGATAGACATATAATGTTCAGGTATATATTGCCTAATCTGATTAATTATTGTCTTTGCTGTTCCGGCCAGAATACCTCCGTTCCACAGGTAATCACCCGATTCAAGCATTGTTTGGGCTGTGTCTTCTTTTGGTTTTTCAGTAAATTTAATAACTTTAAGAATTTGTTCTTTTGAGCTTGACTCGCTATGTGTTTTTATATATCCGTAGGCGGTAGAGGGATATGAGGGGTTAATTCCTATTACAACAAGACTATCCTTTTCCTCTGCCGCCCTAAACGCAAGATTTATAGTTTCAGCATAACCCTGCTGATCTTTTACATATCCGTCAGCCGGTACAAAACACAGTACTGCTTCTCCCAGTTTTTTATCAAGCAGCATTGCTGTATATGAAATACATGCAGCAGTGTTCTTCTTCTGGGGCTCCGAAATTATATTTGAATGTGGAATTATGTCCTTAACAACTTCTTTGGTCAATTCTACAAGACTTTGATTTGTTACAATAAAGCAATTGGATGGTGGAACGCTCCGGCATACACGGTTAATTGTCTGAACCAGCATACATTCGCCGTCATCAACAGATATAAACTGCTTAGGCTTTTTTTCTTTTGACAGCGGCCAGAGTCTTGTTCCTGAGCCTCCTGCCATAATAACGACAAATTTTTCCATCTTTTACTCTCCAAAAGTGTTATTATACTCTATTTTATGTAAATTAACTTGAATATGTTCATACGTATTTCTATATAAGCTTCCGGACATAATACAATTTACATAAAAATTTCTATATATGGGACGGCGTACATGCAGGGTAAATATATATTATTAGCAATTTTAAATTCAGGACTTACCGTGTTAGGACAGACACTTTGGAAAATAGGGCTTGAAAGAATGGAGGGCTATAGTTTAAAGCTTTTACTGAACCCACTAATACTTGCGGGTGTTTTTGTCTACGGTGTCTCTACGGTTTTGTGGCTATATGTGCTTTCCAAGCTACCGTTTTCAACTGCATACCCCTTGAACAGCGTAGCTTATGCACTAAGCCTCTTTGTTGGATTTTTTATTTTTAAGGAGAATATCGACCTCCGTAAAATTTGGGGTACTATACTCATTCTGACAGGAGTATTTTATATAGCCAGAGGGTAAAATAAATTTGGTATGAATACCGGCTTCGGAGGAATAAATGAAAAGTATAATAATAATACCTGCTTACAATGAACAGGATAATATTCTTGATGTCATAAATGATATAGAGCAAAATGCCGCAGGGTATCATTACATGGTTATAAATGACGGTTCAGTGGACAAAACAGGTTTAATATTGCGGGAAAATCACATTCCACATATAAATCTTCCTTTTAATGTAGGTATAGGCGGAGCAGTTCAAACCGGCTATAAATACGCATTTGAAAAAGGCTACGATATAGTTGTACAGTTTGACGGCGACGGTCAGCACAAGGCATCTTTTATCCCTGAAATGATAAATATTCTGGAGGAAGGAAACGCAGACATGGTTATTGGCTCCAGATTTTTGGATAAAAGGGGCTACCAATCTACTTTTATAAGAAGGTTGGGCATAAAGTACTTTCGTTTTTTAATATGGCTATTATCAGGGTTGGGAGTGTCAGACTCAACTTCCGGCTTCAGAGCCTGCAACAGAAAAATTATTGAAATGTTTTCAAAAAACTACCCTCAGGACTATCCTGAGCCTGAATCCATAATGATTTTAAAACAAAAAAATTTAAAAGTAACTGAGGTACCTGTAGAAATGAAAAAAAGGGCTCGGGGAAATTCTTCAATAAACAGGTCTCTCTCCGTTTACTATATGGTCAAGGTTACATTAGCTATAATTTTGAGCCGCATGAGACCGCGTATAAGACGGTTTTCCAATTAAATTTTCTTACGGAAGGTAAAAATATGAACTTACGGTTACAGATAAGTATTCTTCTTATAGGGTTTATTTTACTTACATCAATACTCAAAATGGTTCAGAAAACAAAGTTGGAACTCAAGTACAGTATTCTTTGGATTGTATCCTCTGTAATGTTTATAATTATTGCTGCTTTCCCTGTCATCCCTGATTGGTTTGCAAACCTCATAGGTATAATAGAACCTGCAAATGCAGTATTCCTGGTACTTATTCTATTTGAGCTGGGTATAAATCTTAACCTTACCATAACCGTTTCCAAACAGACCAACAAGGTTAAAAATATGGCGCAATATATTGCCCTAATGGAGAACCAAAACCGTGAAAAAAGTTGAAATAATCAAACTATTATGATAATCTAATATAGATTGCACTGTAAATTAATTAATTACTTATTAAAGTTATGAAGCGGAGTAGTAAAAGAAAATTTAGTCATTAAAGAGAGCTGTATACTTGGTGAAATTGCAGTTGACTACCTTCTTTGAACTCGCCGTGGAGCTGCTGATATAAAATTCAGCCGTAGGTCTTTCGTTACAGGACTTTTGAGTGAGCCTCCAGGGCTAACAAGAGTGGTACCGCGGATTAACCCGTCTCTTTTATTAAGAGACGGGTTTTTATAAGTTATTGATATTAATATTAAATAAAATAAAGGAGTTGATTAAATGCCATACTCAGCAGATATAGATAGAAAGTGGCAAAAAAAGTGGGAAGAAACAGATATCTACAAGTTCAATCCCGAAAACACCGACAAGAAGCTATACTGTCTGGAGATGTTCTCATACCCATCAGGTGCTAACCTTCATGTAGGACATTGGTACAATTACGGTTTGACTGATTCCTGGGCCAGAATGAAAAGAATGCAAGGATATAATGTTTTCCATCCAATGGGATTTGATGCTTTCGGACTTCCCGCAGAGAATTATGCAATAAAGACAGGTATTCATCCGCAAGACTCCACTCTGAAAAATATAGAGACAATGGAAGGCCAGCTCAAGGAAATGGGCGCTACCTTTGATTGGGATTATGAAATAAAAACCTGTATGCCCGACTATTACAAATGGACGCAGTGGCTGTTCCTTCAGTTATATAAGTCCGGTCTTGCCTATAGAAAAAATGCACCTGTTAACTGGTGCCCCAAATGCAACACTGTTCTTGCAAATGAGCAGGTTATTGACGGGTGTTGTGAAAGGTGTGATACAGAAGTAACAAAGCGTGACCTTACTCAGTGGTTCTTTAAGATAACCTCATACGCTCAGGAGCTTCTGGACAAGCTGGATACTATTGACTGGCCTGAAAAAACAAAAAAGATACAGACAAACTGGATAGGACGTTCAGAAGGTGCTGAAATAGCCTTTAAAGTTGCCGACACAGATATTGAGTTTCAGGTATTTACAACAAGAGCTGATACCCTTTATGGTGTAACATATGTTGTACTGGCTCCTGAAAATTCAATAGTTGAGAAAATAACAAAACCTGAATATGCAGAGGCAGTTGAAAAGTATAAAAACGATACCAAAAAGCAGACTGAAATAGAAAGACTTTCAACAACAAAAGAAAAGACAGGTGTATTCACGGGAAGTTATGCCATTCACCCAATAACAGGAGAAAAAGTACCTGTATGGATTGCGGACTACGTTCTTGCAAGCTATGGAACAGGTTGTGTAATGGCTGTTCCGTCCCATGATGAACGTGACTTTGAATTTGCAAAGAAATATAATTTGCCTATCAAGAGGGTTATAAAAAGTGCTGATGGTTCAAATGACGAGCTTCCGTACTGTGAATACGGTGTTCTGGTTAATAGTGCCGAATTTGACGGTGTCCCTTCTGCTGAGGCAAGAACCGCTATAATAAAGAAGCTGGAAGCTGACGGCAAAGGAAGTTTGAAGATAAACTACAGACTGAGAGACTGGCTTGTTTCAAGACAAAGGTACTGGGGTGCCCCTATTCCTGTAGTTTACTGCGAGCACTGCGGCGAGGTAGCAGTCCCCGAAGAACAACTGCCTGTTGCTCTTCCTTACAACGTTGAGTTTAAGCCGGACGGAGAATCCCCTCTAAAAAAGAGTGAGGAATTCATGAATACCGTTTGTCCGAAATGTGGTGCTCCGGCTAAGAGGGACCCTGATACACTGGATACATTTGTTTGCTCGTCATGGTACTATCTCAGATATCCTGACAGCCGGAACAATGATAAGCCATTCGACACCGAGTGGATAAACAAGATGCTTCCCGTTGACAAATATGTCGGCGGCGCTGAACATGCTGCAATGCATCTGCTTTATGCGAGATTTATAACCAAAGCACTGAGAGATTTGGGCTTCCTCAATTTTGACGAACCGTTCCTGTCACTTGTACACCAGGGTACAATACTTGGCCCGGATGGGAATAGAATGAGTAAATCCAGAGGAAATACCATTTCTCCTGATGATTACGTGAGAAAGTACGGTTCCGATATATTCAGGATGTACCTTGGCTTCGGCTTCAATTATGTTGACGGCGGGCCATGGAGCGATGACGGAATAAAAGCTATTTCAAGATTTGCAAGCAGAATAGAAAGGCTTGTTGAAAGTCTTGCAGAGCAAAAGGCAAAGGCGTCCAGAACTGATATGGACAAGGATGACAAGGAACTGAACTATGTTCGTCATACGGCTATTAAAGGAGCCACTCAGGATACTGACAGATTCCAGTTCAACACTGCAATGTCACGTTGCATGGAACTGGTAAATGCTCTTTACAAGTATGATGCAGAGGTTAAAGTTAAGAATATACAACTATTTGAGGATACAATTAAGGACTTAGTAAAGCTTGTTTCTCCTTTTGCACCACACTTTGCTGAGGAAATGTGGGAACAGCTAGGCTATGAATATTCTATATTCCATCAGAATTGGCCTGAATTTGACGAAAATGCATTAGTTAAAGACACTATAGAGCTGGCAGTCCAGATTAATGGTACTGTCAGGGGTAAAATAGAAGTTGCTGCTGACGCTGACAACAGTGAAGCAGAAGCTGTTGCTTTAGCTGATGAAAAAATAAAGCCATTCTTGGATGGAAAAGAGATAAAGAAAGTAATAGTAGTAAAGGGAAGGCTTGTTAATATAGTTGCAAAATAAGCTTATAGTTTTATAGAAATATATAAAAAGGGACAATCTTACAGGGATTGTCTCTTTTTGTATATTTTTCACAATTATTGTAATTTCATATCGTAATATGCTAATATTAAATTGCACATTCGTCAATGGAGACATTTTTATGAATATAACTTTTTATAGAAAGCTTGCATACAAAGTGGCTGATGTTATCACAAGAAATCAACAGTACTCGGAAGCAGAGATTAAAAACATTCGTTACGGGCTGGTATGTATCTTTTCGGATTTGTATAAAACTATTCTATATTTACTTATTTTTACCGTGCTTTCACTAACGAAAGAATTTCTATGTGCTTTTCTTGCCTTCCTTCTGCTTCGTCCCTTTCTTGGCGGTTACCATTTTAAAAATGAGATTGTATGTATTATAATGTCGTTTATAACAATGGTTATAGCTATATTTGTAGGTAAAACAGTTATAATTCCCTACTATATACAATTAACTCTTATTGTATTTCTTCCAATCCTCGGTTTTTTAATTGCACCCGTCAAAGAAAGTCAAGGCCAAGAGGGCCGAAAGAAAACAAGAACTGCTGCAGTAGTAATGAGTATTTTACTTCTACTGTCAGACTTTTTCTTTATGACATCTAGTATAATTACCTGGTCTGTAATAGAAGTTTATTCATTATCTGTATATCAACTACTAATTAGCAAATATAAGTATAAATTGTAATATTTTTTGTAAAATATATTGACTTTTTCTGTAGAATGTTAGAATATTAAGTTGAGAATTAAATTTTTTTAAGGAGTGATTCTGATGAAAAAAAATTTATTAAGATCAATTGGGAAAGTTTCATTATTAGCAACAGGCTTGATTACTGGGGCAGCTTCTAAAATATTATGGTTGTATCAACCGGAAAATTAATTTAAAATAATCTTAACTTGCTAAAAATTTACTCTAATAGTTAGAGTTCTACTCCAATTATTAGAGTTCTGTTTTTGTTTAAGGTTTTTTGTTGTGTTTCGTAATCTTCCTCTGGAAGGGTGTGTAAATAAGGGTGTATCTTGCAAATGAATTATTTTTAACTGTTATAGAGGGCTTGATTTTCATAATAGCCTTTTATCTCCTGTCGGGACAACGGCAATTTATAAGAAAGATTTATACACGGATTGCCTGGTTTGTAACGATTTATACAATATATACATACTGGATTACCAAGTTTTTGCCGTCAGGGCTGCATTCACTTTTAATAGCATCCCTTACATGTTTTATACTTAATTATATACTTAACGGAACTCTTTTTAAAAGTGTAGTCAAAGTTCTTATTATTTTTTTAGGAATGGCGATTATAGAAAGTCTTATCGGCTTGGCATGCATGAGTGTTACAGGCAAACCAATGTCAGTACTTATTGACAATAATGTATTACTGGCGGTTTTAGGTATTATAGCAAAGCTGATTGAAAGTACTATTGTATTTGTATTATATAAGTCTCACAATGGGTTTTCCTGGTTAAAAGACGGAAATCCATATCAGTCTCGGTACAAGCAGACTCTTATTATGATTTTTGCTGTACTGTTCTTTCTGGTAGGAACAAATATTTATATTTCCAAAGACCCTCAAAATCTACTTCTGTATAATATTTTTACCTTTGTTATATATATCGTTTTGATTATTGCAATGCTTTCGGCCTTTAGGGAAGGTTCAAAGCTTGAGATTCTACAATATGCAAATGAACTAAAAAAAGAAAATGTTTATCAGTTGATTTCCTTTAACGAAATGGTGGCTAAAGAAAGACACGAATATAAGAACCATTTAAATACTATATACGGACTTTGTACCTTAAACAGACCTGATTTAAGCGATAAGGTCAAGCAATATATAAACAATTATGCGAATAATAGCGAGACCATGAATATAAATGTATGTTCAGGCAACGACTTTGTTGACGCTATTATCAGTGTAAAATATAATAATGCTCTAAAGAAAGATGTAGAAGTTCTTGTTGACTTTGAAGAACCCTTATCAAGTGCAGTAATAGATGAGGATACCGCTGTTACTGTTATATCTAATATAATAGATAATGCCTATGAATCTATCTTAGGGATAGACAAGGAAAAAAAGTTTATACGTCTTGAAACATATATCGAGAATGATAATTACTATATGTCTATTTCCAACAACGGCCCTATGATTCCCGAAGCAATTATTAAGAAAATTTTCAGTGCAGGCTATTCTACCAAAGACAATGCTTCTAAAAAACGGGGTTTCGGACTTAGCATCGTACAAGCACAGATAGATAAATGCGGGGGCAGTATCGAGATTAACAGCGACGAAGAACTCACAGAATTCCTGATAACTCTTAAAGTAAATAGTCAGGCAAGCTAACGACTTATTTATGTAAAAACTACACATTCTTCTTCAAATTGGTTATAATAATATGATAGCTTATTTTATTATACTTTGGAGAAAATGATGTTTAAAATTTCTAAAGACACTATTTATTATTTGTCTACGCCCATGAGATACAAGAAGGGCATGGATTATTTCAGGGATAAGCGTATCAAATCCTTGTCCTTTAATCAAGAAATGCTGTTGTTTGACGCAACAGTTTTGGGAACGCACCCGTACAATGTACAGGTGCGGTTTGCCAAGTCCGGGGATCTCACTGATTTTTCATGTACCTGTTCGGATTGTGAAAAGACAGGAAAAGGGTGCAAGCACATTGCCGCGGTTCTTTTCTTAATTAAGGAAAAGGATGAGCAGGGTTTTTTTAATTCTTCTGTTCAAAAGAAAGCAGCAAAAGATATTTTTCAATTTTTTTCAGATAAAGGCCCAGGTGTAAAGCTCCCCATTAATGTTGAATTTAATCTTGAATTTATTAGTAGAAGGTTCTCAATTCCAAAAAGAGGGCCTATTGCCTCGCTATCTCTTCGTATAGGTACTGACAGACTTTATGTGGTCAGAAATATACGTCAGATGTTGGAAAGCCTTAAAACCGGTAATGAGATTGTCTTTGGGAAAGGCTTTACCTTTGACCCTGTAATATATGACTTTAAGGAAAATGACAAGCCTGTTATTTCATATCTTCAGGAAATATGGCAGAACGAGAATCTATTACATTATTTTACAGGCGAATTGAGTAAGTACAGTACCTTTATAGATAAAGATGTTTTCCTCTCTGAAGCATCTCTTAAAAGGCTTCTTCAGCTTTTACACGATACCCCTTTTAATGTAATAAACAATAACATAAAAATTCAAAATGTTTTAATACAAAATGAGGATATACCTTTAGAATTCACATTGACGGGAAATGCCTCGTCCATAGATTTGAATATAGACACTAAATTGCCTCTTTACCAGATAACCTCTGACTTTGAATATTTTTTATATGGTGAAACTATATACAGGGTATCAGCGGCCCAACGCGAATACTTTAAACCTTTTTTTACCTATATGCAGCAGGAGAATGTTAATCGAATAACCTTCATAGAAAAGGATAAGGAACGGTTCTTTTCAGAGGTACTTCCTTATGTTGAAAAAACCGGGCGGGTATACATAGATGAAAATGTTCAGGACATGGTACAGAGAGTGGACTTCGAGCCTGAAATTTATCTGGACAAATTCGAAGATATAATAACTGCTGATGTTAAATTTAAATATGGTGATCGTATAATCAATCCTTTCTCTGCCTTTGGAGACCAGGTCTCTATGGGTAAAATTCTCGTACGGGACATGGAAAAAGAGGGTCTCATTGTTGACATATTGGGTGAAAGCGATTTTAAGGTTAACGGCAACAGAATATATCTGGATGAGGAAGAAAAGATATTTGATTTTGTAAATACAATTGTTCCTAAACTACAGGAATATACGCAGATTTTCTATTCCGACAACTTTAAAGCAATGACCATAAAGAGGCTTCCCTCCTTTTCAGGATTTTTGAGGCTGAATACACTGAACAATTTTCTTGAATTCAGCTTTGATATGGAAGGTGTAGGCCGTGATGAGCTATCATCTATATTTCAGAACGTAAGAGAAAAGAAGAAATATTTCCGCTTGAAAAACGGCGCATTTCTTCCTCTTGATTCAGAGGGACTTTTAACTATGTCTGAAATAATCGAGCAACTTGAGCTGACAATGGATGATTTAGATAGTGAGCTGGTCCAGCTCCCTATGTACAGAGCTTTTTTTATAGATGGTATGTTGAAAGAAACCGGAATGAAGTTCTTTGAACGCAATAAGGCCTTTAAAGATTTAGTTCATGATATTCACGAACCTTCCGAGACTGAATTTCAAATTCCCGAAACCCTTAAAGGAACTCTAAGGAATTATCAAAAGCTTGGATTTAAGTGGCTTAAAACTCTGTCAACATATGGTCTTGGAGGAATTCTCGCTGATGATATGGGTTTGGGAAAAACCTTGCAGGTTATTACTCTGCTCCTGTACGATAAAAATGTTTCAGGCCCCGCAACATCTATTGTAGTTGTTCCTACCTCCCTTATTTACAACTGGTGTTCGGAAGTTGACAAATTTGCACCGGATTTAAAGATAACTGCTGTGGTCGGAAACAAAGCAGAACGTGAGGAACTAATAAAGACTGGTGTCAACTCGGATGTAATAGTCACCTCTTATGCCCTTATCAGACGTGATATTGACAACTACAAAGATTATATGTTCAGATATTGCATACTTGATGAAGCTCAACATATTAAAAACCCCGGATCCCAGGCAGCTAAAGCCGTAAAACAGCTCGTATCCCAGCACAGGTTCGCACTTACAGGAACGCCTATGGAAAATAATCTTACGGAGCTGTGGTCAGTTTTTGACTTTATTTTACCCGGATATTTACGGTCACACGGAAAATTTGTTGAAAAGTTTGAATCGCCGATTTCAAAAGGAGACAGTACCGCTCTAACCTCCCTGAGCAAACAATTAAAACCTTTTATACTCAGAAGGCTAAAGCAGGACGTTCTCAAGGAACTACCAGAAAAAATTGAGCATATTATTAAAGCAGACCTTACTGAGGAACAGAAAAAGCTTTATGTTGCTTACTTGGAGCAAGCTAAAGGAGATATTTTCAAGGAAATAAACCAAAATGGCTATGAACGGAGTCAAATAAAGATTTTATCGGTTCTTATCCGATTAAGACAGCTCTGCTGTCACCCCTCGCTGTTTGTAGACAACTATGAAGGTGACAGCGGTAAGCTACTACTCCTTAAAGAGATAGTAGGAGACTCTCTTACCTCCGGGCACAGAATACTCCTGTTCTCGCAGTTTACATCAATGTTGGCAATTATAAGGCAGTGGCTGCAGGAGGATGAAATAGACTATTTATACCTTGATGGGTCAACTCCCGCTGACGAAAGAATGAAAATGGTTAAAAACTTTAACAACGGTCAGGGTAAGATTTTCCTTCTGTCCCTTAAATCAGGAGGAACCGGCTTGAATCTGACAGGTGCTGATACGGTTATTCACTATGACCCTTGGTGGAACCCGGCTGTAGAAGATCAGGCAACCGACCGCGCATACCGTATAGGCCAGCTAAAAACCGTCCATGTAATGAAGCTGGTTACACACGGCACAATAGAGGAAAAAATATTACGCCTTAAGGATAGGAAAAAGCAGTTGGTTGATGCGGTTATCCAATCCGGGGAAACCCTTATTACCAAGATGAGTAAAGAAGAGTTGACGGAACTTTTCGAGTTATAATAACAAAACCAGAGGCAAATTAAAACCTCTGGTTTTGCTATATTTCTATATAAACATACTTTTTCTATTTCAAATTATCAGGATTTAATGCTTGAAGCTCGTCTGGTACAAAAAGTCCATCTTTTCTTATGAGCTTATCATCAAACCATATTTCTCCCCCGCCATATTCAGGCCTTTGGATAAACACAAGATCCCAGTGGATTGAGGACTTATTCCCATTTGGACACTCGTCATAACAGCTTCCGGGTGTAAAGTGTATACTTCCTCTTATCTTTTCGTCAAAGAGAGTATCCTTCATTGGAGTTTCAATGAAAGGATTAACACCTATTGCAAACTCTCCTACATATCTTGCTGCTTCGTCAGTGTCAAAAATTTCATTAATACGCTCGGTTTCGTTCGCTGTAGCTTTAATAATCTTTCCATCCTTAAATTCGAGGCGGATATTCTCAAAAGTTACGCCTTGATATACCGCAGGACAGTTGTAGCTTATTACACCATTTACCGAATCTTTTATCGGTGCAGTAAATACTTCTCCGTCAGGAATGTTCATTTTACCGTCACACTTTATTGCAGGCAATCCTTTTATTGAGAATGTCAAATCTGTCCCTTTACCTGTAATTCTTACCTTGTCGGTAGCTTCCATCAATTTTACAAGTGGGTCCATAGCTTTTGACATTTTTGCATAATCCAGATTGCATACATTAAAGTAAAAATCTTCAAAATATTCAGTTGGAGTGTTGGCAAGCTGCGCCATTGAGTGGGTAGGATACCTCATTACACACCATCTTGTGTGTTCTACACGCTGATCTGAATGTACAGGCTTTGAAAACAGTGACATGTATATCTTCATCTTATCAGATGGAACAGAAGCCTTTTCGCTTACGTTATCCCCTGACCTGATACCAATGTACGCATCCATGTCTTTCATTCTTGCCAATTCATAGCGAGCCATATCTTTCACTTGTTCTTCTGTACACTGTTCAAGGAGTACTCTTTCCAATTCCGGATTCTTTATTGTAAGGAATGGAATTGCTCCTACCTTATATGCCTCACGAATTAAGGCTCTTGACAATTGAACCTCGTTACCGATATTCTCAATAAGGATTTTCTCCCCCTGTTTTAGTTCACATGAGTAGTTAATCAAATTATGTGCCAGTTTTTCTATACGTGGATCGTTCATTACTATAACCTCCGTTTGTTTATTATTATGTTAACTAGTGTATTATACTAAAAGTTCTTCCAATTCTTCCAGAGTTTTTTCAAATACGTTTAATGCATCTTGAATAGGCTGTGGTGATGAAAGGTCTACACCTGCTATTTTTAAAAGCTCTATAGGATAATTTGAGCCACCGCCTTTAAGGAACTCTAAATATTTATCAACTGCCGGCTTGCCTTCTTTATATATTTTTTCAGCAATAGCAGTAGCGGCGGAGAAGCCCGTAGCATATTTGTATACATAAAAACTGCTGTAGAAGTGAGGTATTCTTGACCACTCCATTGTAATTTCCTTGTCAACGTTAACTGTTTCTCCGAAATACTTTTTGTTCAGGTCATAGTAAATATCGCAAAGCTCCTGTGCATTAAGTGCCTCTCCCTGTTCTGTCTTTTGGTGTGTAAGCTTTTCAAACTCTGCGAACATTGTCTGTCTGAATACTGTTCCCCTGAACTCCTCAAGATAATGATTCAGCAAATATGCCTTCTCCTGCTTGCTTTCAGATTTTGATAACATATGCCTCATGAGGAGTGATTCATTTACCGTTGATGCAACCTCTGCAACAAATATCCTGTATTGGGAGTATACGTAAGGTTGGGTCATATTGGTATAGAATGAGTGCAGGGCATGGCCCATTTCATGTGCAAGAGTATACACATCATTTATGTTGTCCTGATAATTAAGCAGTACATAAGGGTGAGTTTTGAAAGCTCCCCATGAATATGCTCCGCTGGTTTTGCCTTCATTTTCATAAATATCAATCCAGCCTGAGTCAAAGCCTTTTTTAAGATATCCGATATATTCCTCTCCTAGTGGCTTTAGTCCCTCTTCTACAAGCTTTTTGCCTTCCTCGTAGGTAACTTTCTTGTCGTATTCTTCAACCATGGGCACATACAAGTCATACATATGAAGCTCAGCCAGCTTTAATACTTTTTTTCTCAGCTTCATATATCTATCCAGCAGATGCAGGTTTTTATTTACTGTTTCGATAAGGTTGTCGTATACCTTTACAGGTACGTTGTCGTTATCCAAAGATGCTTCTAATGATGAAGGATATTTTCTTACAACGGAGTAAAACCTGTTTTTCTTTACATTGCCAGTAAGCGACGCACCGAGTGTATTTTTCATTTTGTCGTAAGTACTGTACACGGCTTCAAAAGCATCTTTGCGGACTCTTCTGTCCCTGCTTTCCAACATTGTAGCATATCTGCCCTTTGTGACTTCTACTTCCTCACCTTTTTCATCCCGAATATGGGGAAATTTTATGTCCGCATTGTTGTACATGGTAAAGATATCCCCTGCTGTGTCAGATATTTCAGTTGAGAGTGCAAGTATCTGTTCTTCCTTCTCAGATAAAATATGCTCCTTTTGTCTCAAATTTTCCTGTACCATAAACATATACACGGAAAGCTCTTTATTTGAGTTCATAAAAGACATCAGCTTGTCTTCTGGTATTGCCAGCATTTCGGGGACAATAAATGAAATTGCGGTATAAACTTCTGTACCGAGGGTAGAAGCTCTTTCAGTCAATGCCTGATAGGTTGAATTTCCGTTATCCTCATCCCTTTTCATTCTTGCATATACAAAGACTTTGTCATTTAGCGACAGTAATTCATCACTTTTCTTGAAACAGTCAAGAAGTGTATCAGCACTATTTCCAAGCTTGCCCCTGAAGTTTCCCATTTGTGCTGCCAATTCCTTAACTTTCTTAAAGTCCTTTTCCCATGAATCGGTATCCTTATATATATCCTCCAGTTTCCATTTAAATCTTTCCTCAATGTCTTTTCTCTTTGCCAGTGTCTTTCCTGAAGCCATATTTTTTTCCTCCACTTTTCCTAATATCATTTTGGTTACTGGTTATTTTATTCGCTATATAACTTAATATCTCACTATATCTAATAATTATAAAACAACCTAATACTCTTTTCCATGCATTTCCTATATAAAGTTATTTATAGGTATGATTTTAAAATAAAAATAGCCTTGAAATGTTCAAATTTTTTTAGTATACTATGATAGTTGTTAAAAGGAAATATTTATTTACGCGCCCGTAGCTCAGCAGGATAGAGCGTCGGTTTCCTAAACCGCAGGTCGCACGTTCGAATCGTGTCGGGCGTACCAAAAACCTATAACCGAAATGGTTATAGGTTTTTTATTGTTTGGGTTGAGGGGTTTGTTGGCAAAGTGGGCAACAATTCCCTGATTAACTTTCTATACTTAGCCCCTCACTATGTGGAGTGTATAATAAGGTATGGCATACCCAACATATGCCAGTAAATAGGCTAACACAAACTCATTAGTAAGATATCCTCCAAAATATATAATTAGAAATAAAACCGCTAAACTCAATAAAAAAAGTACAAAAGTAACAGTCCCCATCCTGTGTTCGGGTATATTTCTGGTAACTCTTTCAAACCTATATTTTAGCTTAAATTTTGATTCAAAGCACAAAATACTTATTATGACAATAAAATTTATGAATATATCTATTATAAAAATCAATTCACTTTTTTGTATCCCGAATAAATAATCCCAAAAATTCTCGCTAACCTTAGGATGATACGCTATACAAGCTATCATTATCAATAAAAAGTTAAGAACTTTCTTATAATCTTTCTTAATATATTCTATTATGCGGTTCGTTCTAGATCCCCTTTGAAAGTTTTGTACATTGTTAAATAAATATGCTAAATATTTATGTTTTTTCAATCCGTCTTTTTTTGAAGTATCATTAAATATTAATGTTGGTACCAATATGCCGGGTAATATCAATCCTACCCACCAGTTTTTTATTATCAGGATAACGTAATTTTCCGGTACATCTTGTAAAAAATAAATATACAAAATTATATTTCCAATAAACCATAGTATTAAAATGAATTTAGCAATATATTTTTGTTCATTAACTCTCTTAAAAGCTATTATAAAGAAGGCTATACAAAGCAAGAAACTAAGTTGTGCACAATTCGCACTAAATTTTATCGGCTTTACTAAATCCACTGGTATTTCCCAGCCGGGACCTATTAAAAGCAATGAGTTATACCTTAATGTAAAATAACTATATAAAAACAATGAAATTATTAACAACTTATAACAAATTAAAGATAACTTATTATAAAAATTACTATTTAATGCTTTCTTAATAGTATTTTTTAAAACATTATTTAATTTATATAGCCTAATTTTATTTTTGTTATAATGTTTCTTTTCATCAGGAATATTTTCTTCAAGCGATACTTGGCAATCAGGGCACATACTAAATTCATTACGGTATTCATACCCACAGTTAGGACAAAACACTTAGTTCACCCCCTCCTGCCCCCCTTCAAATTCCAGTGTTTCCCTCTTTACATTATATCTTGTTTTCCTCTGATAAACATTGAAAACTACCATTGAAACCAGTAAGAGCACAGAACATGTCACAAACATTACGGTGTAATTAAAATATTGAGAAATTCCTCCACCGATTATAGGCCCCAACCCCTGGCCAATGTCTGCGCCAATATAAAATGTACTGGTTGCTACCCCAACCCTGCTTGGGCTTACTCTCTTGATACTTTCTGCCTGAAGTGATAATTGGCCTCCACCTTGTCCAATGGACTTCAATACGGATGCGACTATAAGCAGTCTAAGTGTCGGTGCAACTCCTATCAAAGCCATGGAAACAGCTGAAACTATCAGTGAAATATTCACTGTAATAGTCAAGCCCTTTTCATCCACGATTCGCCCCACAAACAGGCGTAAAAGAAAAACTACAAAAGCTCCCACCGAAAAGAATATTCCAATATTTGAAATGTTCCTTTCTTTCCCCAAAAGAATTAAGAACGAACTTACTAACCCGTTTCCAAAGGAGAACATTCCACCAATTATCGCATAAACGATGCCCTCTTTAGCGATTAAGGAATCAATTGTCAGCTTACTTCTTATACTCACATTTTCTGCTTTCTTTTCTTCAATGGGATACTTTAAACACAGCAGTAATGCCGCTCCTATAAAGGACAACAAAGCAATGACAATAAACAATGTCTGGAAACCGTACTTGTCGGCAATGTATATTCCTATGTTTGGACCAACGATTGATGCCACTACCTGCCCAATCCCATAGTAGCCTATCCCTTCCCCTAAGCGGTCCTTGGGAATAAATCTGGTAGCAAGGGCAATATTTACGGTACTGCTGACACCAAATGCAATCCCGTGAAGCACTCTGAAAGAAAAAAGTACCGGGATACTTGAAGAGAAAGAATATCCTACAACTGAAAATCCAATAACCATGTTTGCTGCGATGCACAGGTACTTTTTGTTAAATATGTCTGACATCATTCCCGCAAATGGACGCATGACTAGTGCTGCAACAGAAAAAATTCCTGATATGACACCTGCGATTGCCAGTGAATTCTGAATGTCCATAGAATATTTCGAAATAACGGTATACACCATATTAAATCCCGTAGCTGTTATAAAGCTGACAGCAATCAAAAAAATAAAAGCTCTGCTCCACAATATGCTTTTATTTTTTTTACCGTTATTATCTATATTATTATTAAAAGACGTTTCCGTCAGAGCCACCTCCTCAGTACAGGAGATATTATTTTCTAAATGTTTTAACATTTGAATATTCCCACCCTTATATATAATGTCGGTATCAGAGAAAATTATCTACCGGATGTATTATGTAAACGTTGGCATGAATACAAGAATTCAGGATAAACAATCCCACAAGATTTGTTAATTTAGGAAATGTATTCACAAATAAATCATTCTACTAAAACAGGTTTGCTATTTCGTTTTACCAACAAAATTATTATATTTGTACTTCAATATTCTGTCAATCACAAGAAGGGAAAGTCACCTGTTATGCCTTAAATATTGCATACATTTCTACATATTGACATTGACAAAGGGATGAGATACAATTGCATTATGGTTGCTAAAACGATATTGCAAATTACTTAACTACATGCTTCCAATTCTATTTTTAGTTTTAGAACGACAGGAATCTAATCTAATTTGGGATGAGTGATAAAATTGAGTTTAGTCTTAAAACAATTTGAAGTACAAGGTAAAAAAAGAGATGCATATATCCTTACTCCCAATAAAGAATGGGATAATTTAACCAAACCATCTTCAATAATGATTCTACGTTCTTCACCAGACGAAGCCTCGGTTTACGATCTTATTACCGCGGGTTTATGTGAGTTGAGTGAAAAATATAATATTCTGTTTGTTTTCCCCAACCCCAGTGAATATGATAGCGATATAGCCTTTTTAGAAACTATAAACCAAAAAATCTCATGTGGGATAATAGATGGAAAGTGGAGTGTAATGAATGATGTTCATTATATTATAGGTATCGATTCCGGAGCCGGATTGGCACTTGAATTTACGGCAATACACCCTGAAACCACTGCAGCCGTAGCCCTTATTGGAGGTACTATGCTACCTGATATAACCAGTAACGGTAGCACACCTATGCCAGCAATTCTTTTCAACTGTACAGACACTATTGTTTCATACTATAAAAACATAAACAAATCAGAATTAGAAACATCATTGGGCGCTTTAGGCACAATGTATACCAACGGGTTAAACCCTTATCATAAAGTAATTAATATCACTGATAAAAATATAAATAAATTAACCAATTCTATAATGAGAGAAATATGGTTCAATTTATTTTATACTGTAAGGCGCATAAATACCTGCGAAAAAGGTAATATTTCTGAGCGAATTTGTTTTGAAAACTGCCATTTTGAAAAACATCTTGATGACCGTTCTCTCGGCGATAATGACGGTTTGGCTCACACCTGGCTGGAACATATTCCCCAATGTGTTCTTGATAATCCGTCCAATCCTGTACCTCTGGTAATTTTCAGCCATGGTGCTTTTGATAATCCAGTGAAAGCAGCCGACATGAGCAAGTGGCATGAAATCGGTGAAAAAGAAGGCTTTATTACTGTATATCCACTAGCCAGTAATGGAATAAATTTTAATCTAAATGTGGATGAATCAGCACCTAGTGATGTAGAATTCTATCTGGCCTTGATAAAATATATAAAAGGTAAGTATCCCCTTGACAGCTCAAGAGTTTATCTATCAGGCTTTTCAAATGGCGCAGGAATGTCTCAGGTAATGGCAATGCTGCACCCTGAATTGATAGCTGCTATTGCTCCAATTGATAGTATGTGGCCATATACTATCCCCGGTCCTTTTGACCAGGAAAATTTCAGTCTGGAGAAAAACCTGCGACCTATATCAATTGGACTTGAACTCCAAAAGAAACACAACTATCGTATGCCGGTCTGGTATGTCTATGGAACCCGCGAAATGGAATATCCAATTTATAAGGGGTTGGGTCAGCAATACCAGTATGATGCATGGAAACAGTATAACAACATACCTGTTCTTGAAACACCTGAAAAGCCTCTTGATACCGAATGCAGCATTGGTGTAGAAAGCGAAACTGTTGAGGTGCTTTATCCATGTAAACAATATCCTGATTATAAATACTCCATACATAAATTTTATAGTAGTGACACTAATGAAAATTACTACAACTTTGTATTAGCACATGGTAAAGCCCACGATGTCCATATTGTTGACGCTGAACTTGCTTGGAAGTTTATTTCCGGATTCAGCAGAAACCCGGACGGTTCATTGAAACAACAGTCACAATAGGTAATAATGTAAAACATTTTTACAATAATTTATAATTTACCACTTTCCCAGCCAAAAGGCTGAAATGGAAACATTTTAAAAGGAGGAAGTATTTTATGGGTAAGAAAAAATCACTAAAACGCTTTATTACTATGCTAGCTGTTTTCTCAATGGTATTTACGAATTTTATTGGTTCGTGGTCCGGTGTCTCTGCAGCTGCTGTAAAAGGTAATCCTGCATTTAAACAGGCCGCTAAAGATCTGACAGTCGGGCAAACCTTTACTTTTGATATTGTCAATAAGCAGACAGGCGCAACTTACCAGTGGAGCAGCAGTAACAAGTCAATTGCTACAGTAACACAGAAAGGGCAAGTTAAGGCAATCGCAGTGGGCACTGCAACAATTTCCTGCAAAATAACTAAAAACAAAAAGGCTACAACTCTTAAAGCAAAAGTTGTTGTTAAAAAGGCAACTCCTAAGCCACCACAACCGGCAAAAGTACCGGTAGATAAAAATGGGCTTGATTCCAAAGGAAGAATGGTTGCTTATTTTGGATCACCTGCTATTGATGGTAAAGTAGATGGTACTTGGAGCAAAGCACAAGTAGTTATACCTAAAATTGTATCACCAAACATGACTACAACTGCTACTTTTAAAACTTTATGGGATGATAACGCTTTATATGTACTTGCAGAAGTAAAAGACAAAGAATTAAGCGTAAAATCTGATACACCATATATGCATGATTCTATGGAAATCTTCTTGAATGAAAATAACGATAAGACACAAGAATATGGCCTTGATGATTTACATTTCAGAGTTAATTGTGAAAACTCACAGTCTGTAGATACCGGAGATATCGGCAGATTCTATACAGCTACTACTAAAGTGAAGGATGGATACATAGTAGAAGCCAGAGTTGCTTTTAAAACTAAGCCGGCAAACAACAAAGTACTTGGAATAGAACTACAGATAAATGATGCAAAAGGTACTGAGAGAGTCGGTACTATTAATGTTTTTGATGCAACAGGAAGTGCATGGAATGACACTACAAAATTTGGTCAAGTATTGCTAACAGGCAAGGCCAATGGAGCAGTTAGCGGACTTAATCCATATGATCTCATAAAATTGATATCAAGCACTCAAAAAATTGATTTCACACTTTATAAAAATGCAGATATAGTAAAAGACACTGTTAAAGCTGCTCAAAAAGTAATTGCAGATAAAAAAGCTACTCAGAAACAAATTGATGCTCAATATTCTGCAATAAAAGCAGCAATCGAAAAATTGGTTCTCACTGATGAAGCTGCAAATGAAAAGTACTTTAAAGCAGTTCCCGATAAGTATAGAACTGAAGCTGATAAGCAGGGCACTATTGTTAGCTTAGAGTACTCAGCAGATAATTTGAAGAACGGAACAGACGTTAAGAAGATGAATGTTTATCTTCCTTACGGTTACGACGCTTCCGATAAAAGCAAAAAATATAACGTTTTATATTTGATGCATGGCGGTGGCGAGAATGAGAATCTCATCTTTGGCGGACCTGGTCAAAACAAAGAAATGAAGAAAATCATAGACAATATGATTGCAAATGGTGATATTGAACCGCTTATTGTTGTAACACCTACATTTTACGGTGGAAAAGACGATACTGCACTCTTCCATGAAGAATTAATGAAAAATGTTGTTCCTCTGGTAGAAACTACTTACAATACATACGCAAAATCAGCATCATTAGCAGATTTGAAAGATTCTAGAGAGCATAGAGCATTCGGCGGATTTTCAATGGGTTCAGTAACTACCTGGTATACATTTATTAATTGTCTTGACTATTTCAAATATTATATGCCATTGAGTGGAGACTGTTGGGTGTTAGGTGATAAAGCAGGAAGTGAAAAGGCAACCTTAACAGCTGAATATCTTGCAAAGGTTGTAAAAGATTCCGGATATACTCCACAAGATTTTTACCTATTCTGCGCTACAGGCAGTTTGGATATTGCATATCCTAACTTGAAACCTCAGGTAGATGCTATGAAGCAATTGAAGGATACCTTTATTTACTCATCTGATACACAAAAAGGAAACTTCTATTTCATAGTAAGCGATGGCGGTACACATGCTTGGAATTGGGTTAATCAATATATTTACGACATTTTACCTGATTTATTTAAATAAAAAAATTACATATCTCCTCACTAATATGTAATTCATAAGTTGTAAATGAGAAAAGGCACCCCTAATAAGGGTGCTTTTTCTCAAAGATAATCATCCGTCTTAAATTTTCCTTTTTACTTTAACTAACACATTATGATAATATGTTAATATCTATCTCTTAGGAGTGTAATATGGCTAATGCAAATATTAAATTAATTGCTGCAAAAACAAATCTTTCACTGGGTACTGTATCTATTGTTCTAAATGGACGCGGCGATAAAATGCGCATTTCCGAAAAGACTCAGAACCGGGTATGGGAAGAAGCAAAATTATTAGGATATAAACCAAATATATATGCCCGCCGCTTAAGAAATCAGTCGGCAGGCAATTCAGCTGCAATTATTGGTATTCTGTGGCCTTCTGTATATTCTTCAGAATTGATTGTAAGCTTCTTTGATGGAATTCAAAATAGCATTTTAAATGATAAATTGAACGTAGAGGTTGTATTTAAACCTTATCAATATTCGGAAATCAGCAAAATGGAAGATATATTTAAAAATCAGTTGTTTAACGGGGTAATAATTGTTGGAGCCTCTGACAGCGATGTTGATTATTTGTATAAGATAAATTCCACAATGCCTATAATATTGTTTAACAGGCAAAATGATAAATATGGCACTGTATGCATTGATAATTATTCTACAGGTGAAAAAGTCTCCAGATTACTTGCTGCAAGAGGACATAAAAAAGCTGGCTTAATTTGTCCTAATCTTTTATCACGGAATTTCAGCATGAGAAGAACAGGCTTTTTGGATGGATGCCAAAAACACGGAATTACTGTACTGCCGGAGCACATTATTCATGAAACCCTTGACTCAGAAGGCGGGTATCGAAGTGCAGAAAAACTTTTGAGGTCACAGACTCTTCCTTCCGCACTTTTTTTGCTTGTGTCCGGCTATAGTCATGAAGTCTACTCGGTTTTGCAAAAAAGTGGAGTGCGTATTCCTGAGGATATTGAAATAATAGGTTGCTCTGACATCGTATCCAGCCGAATTTTAAAGCCTAGTATGACAGTCATTGATTTACCAATACAGAAAATGGTAAAGAGAAGTCTGCAACTTATACTTGATATGATAAACGGGTATATACAAGAACCTCACAACATTTTTGAGGAGGCATATTTCATATTTCGTGAAAGCTGCGGAGGATTTCCTGATACTGAGACGGTTATTTAAAAAATAGACTTACTTCTTTTTTATAATATACGTAAACTTCCACACAGCTGAATTACCCGAATACCTTCCTCTGTTTTCTACAACTGTAACATTAGATGTATACTTAGTACTTGTGCTTGCTTTTAGTTTACTTACTGAAACCGTGAGAGTCTTGCTCCCATAGTCTGGGTAACTATCATCCTCTTCTGCCGTTGAAACAATAGTAATCTTACCATTTGGCGATGTAGATATTTCCACTGTTTGTCCCTCGTAAATTGCCTTTTTATTAACTGTAGCGCCATATCCCCATTCATTGCCTACATGATTATTTTCTACGCAAGCAACAGATTGCAATGTTACCTTTACTTTGGTATTTGCAGCACTGTAGGCTCCACTTGTGAAAAGTGGTAATATGAGTATTATTGTTAACAAAAAACTGATAACCCTTTTGTTCATATATTATCAACCCCCAATTTCCAAAATAATCTGTTAATATCCAAATTATAGCATAATTATACTATATAGTAAACTTTTACCAATTGTATAATATGAAACCTTAATAAAATTACAAAATGAATATATTAATTTTTAAAAACAGATAATAAATTTGGGAGGTGAAATCTTATGAATCAGAAAATAGCTATCGAACCTAATTTGACTCCTATAAAGGACTATTTGACTAAAAAAGGGTACAACGTTGAAAATATGGACTATGGACAGGGTGCCACAAAAAATAATTTTGATGCGATTATAGTTGCAGGTGTAGAAACTAATATAATGGGCATACAGGATACGAGCAGCAAAGCCATTGTAATAAATGCTGACGGTATGACAGAAGAACAGGTATATCAGGAACTTCAAAGCAGATTACATTAAACGAACAAAACCCCAATACCGCAAAGGTATCGGGGTTTTGTTCGTTGATAACATTATATTTTATTTTTGTCCGTAATACGCTTTGGGTCCGTGCTTTCTCATAAAATGTTTATCTAGCAGCACCTGTGGCATGGGAGTTACATTTGGGTTCAATTGTCTGCACTGAATAGCCATCATAGCTACTTCTTCTAAAACAACAGAATTATGAACTGACTCCGCTGCACTTTTTCCCCATGTAAAAGGTGCATGATTTTTTACAAGTATGGCAGGGATATAGTTAGGATTTAAATCTTTAAAAGCCTCTATTATCACCGTTCCGGTATTTGCTTCATAATCGGACTGAATCTCATCCTTTGTCATTTCCCGAGTACATGGGATTTCACCATAAAAGTAATCCGCATGAGTAGTCCCGTAAGCAGGAATCCCCATACCGGCCTGTGCAAAAGCAGTTGCCCATCTGGAGTGGGTGTGGGTTACACCACCTATTTCGGGAAAAGCATTATACAAAGCTACATGTGTCGGTGCATCAGAAGACGGCTTCAGTTTACCTTCCACCACTTTACCTGTGAGGTCGATTAATACAATATCTTCAGCGGTCATAACCTCATACTCAACGCCGCTTGGCTTTATTGCAATCAATCCACTTTCTCTGTCAATACCGCTTACATTTCCCCATGTATATGTTACAAGTCCTTTTTTAGGCAGTTCCAGATTGGCTTCCAGTACTGCTTGTTTCAGTTGTTCCAACATATTTTTTTACCTCATAAAATCAATTATTCCAAGGAATTATTTTAATTCAAGGAGTTTACCGCGGCCCTTTCAATATCCAGTCCCTTTGTGTACCGTTTCATAAACTCGTTAAAACCGTCAACGTCCTTTGGATCAGGTTGTACAGTCTCACCTTGGCTTTCCCCAAACACATTTTGTTTAAGAAAATCCTCCAAGGACTGTGAACTTTTTCTATTAATCATGTACGAAGCAAGCAGGGCAATACCCCATGCGCCACCTTCACCCGCAGTCTTCATAACTGATACGGGAACATTAAAGGCAGCCGCCATAATCTTCTGTCCAACTTCCTTTGTTTTAAAGAAACCGCCGTGTCCGGTAATACCGTCCACTTTAACAGCTTCCTTTTGGAATAGTATATCCAGTCCTGTTTTTAAGGCTCCAAGAGATGTAAACAGATTGACCCTGATAAAGTTAGCCAGATTAAAATTACTATTGGATGAACGAACAACCATAGGGCGTCCCTCTTCAAAATGAGTAATATGTTCACCTGAAATATAACCGTACGCAAGCAAACCTCCGCAATCTGGGTCACCTTGAAGTGCCAATCCCAGCAGGGTATCATATAGCTGTGGTTTTTTTACGTCAAAGCCCAAGGCCTTAACTGCCTCAGCAAATATACCCATCCATGCATCATAATCCGATGTACAATTATTAGAATGCACCATTCCCACAAGACTTCCGTCAGGTGTAGTCACCAGGTCAATTTCCGGATACACTTTGGATAATTCCTTTTCGAGTACAACCATAGCAAAAACTGAAGTCCCGGCAGATACATTTCCTGTGCGGACTGCTACACTGTTGGTTGCAACCATTCCGGTACCCGCATCGCCCTCCGGAGGGCAAAGAGGAATACCTGACTGAAGCTCACCTGTGATATCAAGGAGCCTTGCCCCTTCTTCAGTCAATTTACCGGCTTCAGTACCCGCAACAAAAACCTTTGGAAGGATATTTTCAAGTTTCCACGAAAAATTACGACTGCTATTGACCTCATTAAACTGCTTAATCATATTTGAATTAAAGTCTTTAGTATTTAAATCAATTGGGAAAACACCTGATGCCTCTCCGACACCAAGAACTTTTTCTCCTGTCAACTTCCAGTGTATATATCCGGCCAACGTAGTCATAAAATCAATACCGGATACATGCTCTTCATTGTTCAGTATTGCTTGGTAAAGATGGGCAATACTCCATCTCTGAGGAATCGGATAACTGAACAGTTTGGTAAGTTCCTCGGATGCCTGTGCAGTTATAGTGTTACGCCATGTTCTGAAAGGTGTCAGAAGGTTCCCTTCCTTGTCAAAAACCATATAACCGTGCATCATTCCGCTAAATCCGATAGCACCGGTTGTTTTTAACCCTACACCGAACTTCTCCCTAACTTCTTTAATCATTTCCTGATAGCTGCTCTGAACACCTTTCCAGATATCTTCCAAGCTGTAAGTCCAAATGTTATTGATATAACTGTTTTCCCAGTCATGACTGCCGGATGCGATAGGTGCATTATCTGCACCTATCAATACCGTTTTTATTCTGGTTGATCCGAGTTCAATCCCAATTGTTGTCTGTCCGTTAATAATAGCATTTCGACCGTCATTTAGTTCATGCGTCATTGTTTTCCCCCTCATGTAGTCATCCATACTTATTCACTGAATCTAATAGGATGTCATTCAGATTAACATAAATTTTTATTTGAATGGATTCTCGTCCTTATAAAGCATAGCTGCAGGCTGATTGAAAGCTACGTCCTCAACACCAAGAAGCTTCATTGTAGCAAACAGAACTTTTCCCATGTGCTTGAATGCTACACCGCCATGATGTGGGTATCTCTTAGCAATCAATACATGTCTATAGAATCTGCCCATTTCTTTGATTGCAAATACACCTATACCACCGAATGATTTAGGATCAACATCAATGATTTCTCCCTCGGCAACATAACTTCTCAACTGGCTGTCAGCTGTTCCCTGTAGTCTGAAGAAAGTAATATCTCCCGGTCTTATTGTTCCTTCCAAAGTTCCTCTTGAGATATCAGGCTCCTTGTCCGGTTCAAGCAATCTGTGCATGATAAGCTGATACTTCATAGAGTGGTTTTTCATCATACATGAAGGAGTATTTCCGCAGTGGAAGCCCATAAACAAGTCTGTAAGAGTATATCCGTTAAATAAATCCTTATTGTTTTCGAACATATCCTTAGGAACAGAGTTGTTTATATCCAACAGTGTTGCAGGCATTTGTGTAGCACAAGTAATTATATATTCACTTAATGCACCATAAATATCTGTTTCACATGCAACTGGAATTCCTTTTGCTGCAAGTCTTGAATTAACGTAACATGGAACGAATCCGAACTGTGTCTGGAATGCAGGCCAGCACTTATTTGCAAATACAAAATATTCAGAAGCTCCTTTATTCTGTTCAGCCCAATCCAACAAAGTAATCTCATATTGTGCTAACTTTGGAAGAATTCCCGGATAACCGTTTCCATTCTTGAGTTCTTCTTCCATTTCTTTAACAACTGCAGGTATTCTAGGATCATCCTTGTGATTATTGAATGCCTCGAAAAGATCAAGCTCTGAATTTTCCATTATTTCAACGCCCAAATCATACAAAGGTTTGATAGGAGCATTACATGCAACAAAATTAAATGGTCTTGGTCCAAAGCTGAATATTTTTAGTTTTGAAAGGCCAAGAAGTATTCTTGCAATATTTTCAAAATCCCCAACCATTTCGGAAACATCCTGTGGATCTCCAACAGGATATTCTGGAATATATGGATTCAATTTTCTCAATGCCAGATTATAAGATGCATTCAACATACCGCAATATGCATCTCCACGTCCGCCTATAAGGTTTCCTTCGGATTCTTCAGCAGCAGCTACAAACATAACCGGTCCGTCAAATTTCTGAGCAAGTATGGTTTCAGGTCCTTCAGGTCCAAAGTTTCCAAGGTATACTACAAGAGCATTTACATCGGCATCCTTTAATTCCTTCAGAGCATTGAGAACATCTGTTTCATTCTCAACCACTGTATTTGCCTGAAATATTTCTAATCCTGTTTCTGCGCAAGCCTTAACAACTGCTTTACGCCTTTCCACGCTCAATTCTGCAGGAAAACAGTCCCTGCTTACTGCTACAATGCCGAGTTTAACTTTTGGTACGTTATACATTTTAGAGATCCCCCTTAATATTTTTTTTGCATTTAAATTTAAAATAAGATTAATGTCGTATACTGTTACGTACAAGTAAAATTAACATCTACCTTTTGATACACGATTCCTTTATAACAAGCTCCGGTACAATAGTTTTCTGAACAGGAACTGTCAGATAATCATTTTGCTTTATCATTTGAAGTAGAATTTCAGCGGCTTCCTCACCTAACTTCTCCTTAGGGTGACGAACTGTGGTAATCTTCACGGGGCAATTCGCAGAAAAATAGGAGTCGTCAAATCCCGTTATCGAAATATCATCAGGTACTTTTACACCTAAACTGTTCAGCAACTCATATACTCTGAATGCAATCTCATCGTTATAACAAGCTATTGCATCAACCCCACGATTCTCTTCCAGCAACCGTTTAACCATATTATAAGGCTTTATGTCCCTGTCCTCAGTGTGAAACCAAACCACATCATCGGGATTATAGGCCATACCTGCATCAGCAACAGCTTTTGCATATCCATTATGTCTTTCAACCCCTTGAACATCGTCAGCCTTGAATATTCCTGCTATTTTTTTATGCCCTAACTTTGCCAGATATTCCACAGCCGAATACATGCCTTTTGCATCATCCAGTATAACATGTGATTTACTGTCAAGCTGCTGATAAAAGCCATGAATAAATATATACGGTATATGGTGGTTGTCCAGTGCTTCATAAAACTTCATATTTTCTGAATACAAGGCACTTTTGGTAGGCTCTATTATAAGTCCCTCAACATTCTTCTGGAGTACATCTTCCAGACAAACAGCCTCATTTTTGGTATTATTATTGGTATTCTTGAGCATAATGCTGTAACCCTTGGACGAAAGTATGCTATCAATGCCTTGAATAACCTTTGGAAAAATATATTCTGAAATATAGGTTGTAATTACAGCAATATTTCTGGAGTCACTTCTTTTTCTGCTCCTATCCAGGCAGTAGGTTCCACGTCCATGTTCAGTGTAAAGATATCCTTCATTCACAAGCATTGAAATTGCTTTTCTCACTGTATGCCTGCTCAGGGACATTGTTTCCGCAAGAACGTTTTCCGAAGGAATTTGTTCTCCCGGCTTTATTTTCCCCATGAGTATTTCTTGTTTCAGATACTCCATAAGCCTGAGGTACTTTACCTGATTATCATTATTTTGCATTATAATCTCCTCATAAGCAACTTGTACGTACATCTTAATTATACATTATAATTTCAAATACACAATACTGTTTATCAATAAAAAAACTGCCTGGATTTATATCAGGCAGTAATAGTTAAAAAACTTATTATTTAGAAGGCTTTGTATTATTATTTTCCTTCTTATCGTAATTATTTTGGGGCATTTTACGGGTATCGTATTTTATTTTATCCATTTCCCACAGCTTTCTTTGATAATCTAAAAACTCATGTAATTTCATTTTAAAATCACCTCCTGATTTTATGTTATGTTAACATTTCAGGAGTTGTTACAAATATGGTCATGACTAAACCCTACTGGATACTGATACCTATCCAAACAAATTTATCTCTTAACTAGAAAAAAGTGTATACTCCTAATCCCCTATATTGTGGATTAGGTCATCTCATTATCTACAATATATACACACATATCTAGTAATATCCACAGTTTAATTCACAAAATGTTGTGTTTCTGTGGATAAAGTCTTGTTGTTACCCCAACTAATCCACAAAGTTTTCAACAGGCTGTTAACAAAACCTGATAAAACTGTAAAACTTACAAACCTGACTTTATAATCTTTACATAAAACTTTCTGTTTCTGGGTCCGTCAAATTCACAGAAATAAATTCCCTGCCATGTACCAAGCAGTAGTTTTCCTTCTTCAACAATGATGTACTGGCTGCTCCCCATGGAGCTGGCTTTTAAATGCGCTGAACTATTTCCTTCATAATGCCTGAATTCGACCCTGTCAGGATATGCCTTATCCAAGCCATAAAGAATATCTCTAACCACATCAGGGTCAGCATTTTCATTAATGGTAATCCCGGCAGTTGTGTGGGGACAATATACCATAACAGCCCCATCGCTTATCCCACTTTCAGTCACGGCCTCTGCAACCCTCGCCGTAATATTATAAAAGTTCTGTCTTTCTGTTTTTAAGCTAAACTCACGTACCATTACAATCTTACCTCCACTTGTTTATCAATTTCTATAAAGCCCTCTTCCACTACACAATCAAGAGCCAATATTTCCACACCTTTATTATGAGCAGATTTCAGAACATCTGCAAATTCTTTATGTGTCACACTGTTGGGCGTAAAATAGTCCACGTCTTTCATCTGTATTACAAAAATTACATACGCCTTATACCCTTCCCGTAAGCTCTCAATAAGCTCATTTATATGCCTTACGCCCCTTTCGGTAGGTGCATCGGGAAAAAGTACTACATTATTTTCTTCAAGCGTTACTCCTTTTACCTCGATAAAAATCTTACCCTCTTTAGTTTCAATATAAAAATCAAACCTTGAATTTTTATATTTTGCCTCAGGTTTTATTAGAGTAGGATTCTTAAATAAATTTCCCTTTTCTAACCACTCCCGGATTACCTTGTTGGGAACCTGACTATCTATATTAATATGTCTGCTTCCTTTTATAACACTAATAAGGTCAAATCCTGTTTTACGGTGGGGATTATCTGACTTCTGAGCATACACAACTGCACCCGGTAATAAAAGCTCTTTACATCTTCCGGTGTTTTTAACATGGCAAACCTCAGTAACACCGTCAATTTCCACATGTGCAATAAATCTATTTGGCCTTTCAATGAATATTCCTTCATGAATATTTTTATATTTCAATTTATCCTCCCACTGCCTGTCTTTTTTAATCACATCAAAAGAATATCATACAGTCGGATAAAAAAACTATAAATATTTTGTTAATACAGTCTGATTATGGGTATAAATACATTAACTTTAAATTGGTTAATATACTAATAACAATATATTGAAGGAGGTTTTCTATGAAGACAGAAGTTGCTTATTATCGTTGCAAGCAGTGTGGTAATATCGTGAGTGTTATAAAAAATGGTGGAGGAACACTTGTCTGTTGCGGAGAACAGATGGAAAGACTTGAACCTAATACTACTGATGCAGCTCTAGAAAAACATGTTCCCGTAGCGGAAAGAAAAGACGGTCAGATCGTAGTACAAATTGGTTCCGTGGCCCACCCGATGATTGATGCCCATTATATTGAGTGGATTGAAGTTGCAGGCGACGAAGGCACTGAAAGAATCGTTCTTTCCCCCGGTGATGAGCCAACGGCAGTTTTTGCCGACAAGAGTAACGCAGAAGTTTATGCATACTGTAACCTGCATGGGTTATGGATGTCTCATGTAAAATAATTATAGTGGCCCTGCAAAGTAAAGTGACTTTACTTTGCAGGGCCTATTAGTTACTCTATAAAATATATTTACTCTTGTTCCTCATTAACAATTGCTATAGATGCACTTGCTCCTATTCTGGTTGCACCGGCTTCTACCATTGCCTTTGCAGTCATATAATCCCGTATACCTCCGGCTGCTTTTACTCCCATATGAGGGCCTACAGTTTCTCTCATAAGCCTTATATCATCGGTTGTAGCCCCTCCTGTACTGAATCCTGTAGAAGTCTTAACAAAATCGGCTCCGGCTGCCTTACACAGCTTACAACAAATAACTTTTTCCTCATCAGTAAGGAGGCATGTTTCAAGTATTACCTTAACAATTGCTTTTCCCGCTGTTGCCTCAACTACTGCTTCAATATCCTTTTCTACATAATGGAAATCCCCCGACTTAACAGCTCCTACATTTATTACCATATCAATTTCTTGGGCACCATTTTCCACTGCCTCAACGGTTTCTGCGACCTTGGATGCGGTTGACGTAGCACCCAGAGGAAAACCTATTACCGTACAAACCTTTATATCGGTTTCCTTTAAAATCTCACTGCACAGTGTCACATAACAAGGATTAACACAAACAGAAGCAAATTTATACTCTATAGCCTCTCTGCATAGCTTCTTTATCTGCTCCTTACAAGTCTCGGGTTTTAATGCTGTGTGGTCAATTAAACCTGCCAACTTAGTCATAAATACCTCCGTATATAAAAATTAGTACATAAATATTATTTACCAATATTTCGGATTTATCAAGAAAAAAAATAGGTTAGTCTTCGTCGACTAACCATGTAAAGGGGGTCAAAATGTATTTTGTGAGGTCAATATTATAATGGCCATAATTTATAAAATTTATACAATTATTTTGAAAAATCTGATTATTATATTTATTTATTTCCATGTAAATAATAAATTCAATAAAATAAATACCTTAGAGAAGGAGCTGCATCTATGGAGTTGCAAAACAATGTTATAAATGCCGAGAATTTAAATGAAGACAATACTTTGTCACTTGTTCAAGATAAACTTAAACCTGGGGAAACAATGATTCTTGACGTAGGATATAACTATTTCCATCAGGCCGACAAACTTTATGAAATGCTTGTAAATGAAGGCTATTATGTCAGAAAAACCTTTGTAAACGGACGAAATCAATTACTGGTAGCTCAAAAAGATGATAAGCATCAAATGTATTAAATAGCATGTAAAACTAAAAAAGACCTGCTGATTAACTTTAATACCGCTAACTCAGCAGGTCTTAATATTTATTAAATATGTTTATTTATTCTCTCCAAAAGGTACAAAGACTTCAAGAACCATCTGCTTGAATTCAATACTGGCCGGGAAAAGCTCCGACCTTTCACCGTCCACCGTCAGTGCCAGTGGCATTTTACTGCTCAGTTCGCATTTTCTGGCCTTTAGAATGATTACGTTCTTATCATTGACAGATTCCTTGCTCAATACCTTAAAAAAGATACTTGCAAGGTTTATATTTGAACATTTCTTAACAAGGATAATATCCATATATCCATCAGTATAATCCGCCTGATTCAAGAGATTGGGGAAGCCGGCTGCCTGTTTTCCGTTAACAATCAAGAATAAAAGAAACTTACCTTCAATAAAATGATCATCCGCAGCAATTTTCAGATCAAAGCTTTTAATATTCGTCAATTCGGAAATACCTTTTAAGTAATAAGCAAAAGGGCCAAAATTCTTTTTAAGCTCACTGTTTGTATTAAAAGAAACGTCAACAAAATTCCCCCCTGCAAATGTACTCAGAAAATACTGTGAATTGTTTATGTATCCCACATCACACATAATTGTATTGCCCTGAAGAATTATGTCTATGCTTTCTTTAAAAGAGTTTATTCCCAGGCATTTTGCAAAATCGTTACATGTTCCTGAAGGTATTACTCCTAATGGCATGTTAATACCGTTGTTTAACAGCAGGTTGGCTACAAAATTAATTGTCCCATCGCCGCCGGACGCAGCAACAAAGTCATATGTCCCTGACTGCAATGCATTAATGAGATAATCGCTGTTAGTATCCGTCAACCTGTACGGCTGAGCAAGAATACCCTTGTCCTGAAATGAGGACAAAATAAAGTCCAGTTCACTGGGAATCCTATGTCCCCCGGAAACAGGGTTATATACAAATAATGCGTTTCTCACAGGTTTATCCTCCCATTTATGCAGAGTAAACTTAAAAAATTCTCTATTAATTTATAATAAATGAAAATTAACACAAAAGCAATCTTAATAGACATGATATTGATAAATTTATTACAAATGAGAATATTTCTGGGTATTAAAATGGGGCGTCAGCAAGACTTTCGTCTTGCTGCAGGCCCCCAAACTACGCTAATCCATCCTAATGGTTGACACTTCTTTCAGCCATCTCAATTGCCTTCTTAACAATGTTTCCGCAATCTCTTGAAGATACTGCTCCCCATCCTTCGTTAGCAACTGTATTGTAGACTCCAAGTTCTCTGGCAATTTCCTCTTTAAGGGCATCTGACATCACACTTTTACGTCTACTCATGGTTAGTGCCTCCTTTAACAGGCAGTCCCCACTGCGTAATGGCATTTCAGGTGAAAGCAATTACGCTGTTCACTGCCTGAAATAGATTTTTTAGCGTACACATATATTGTGTGACTTTTTGAGAAAAATATTAAGGAAATGTAATCCACATTTTACACAGACTAAAATTCATCATAAATTTCATACCACCACAATATATGCACTTATTATTTAAACATTACAACAATATTTTGTATGGGCAAAATTAATCGTGTATACAATCAACAATTAATTATTTTTAATCCACATTTCAAGCTAAAACTGTGGATTACCTGCAGAAACTGACAAACCTGCAAATTCTACTCCCTCTAGTGCTTTAGCCATTTCTTAAAATTAATATGTGAATAACTTAAAAAAAATGTGGATAAATAAAATTTTATCCACATTCCATACTTAATTATATTTTATTACTCAATATTCATACTGATATCAACAGAATTTGCAGAGTGAGTTAGTTTTCCTATAGATATAATATCAACACCTGTTAACGCAACATTGTAAATTGTTTCTTCACTTATATTTCCCGAAGCCTCCACAAGAGCCCTCTTATCAATAAACTTGACCGCCTCAGTCATCTGTTCATTTGACATATTATCAAGCATAATTATATCAGCTTTGCACTCCAGAGCCTCACGAACCTCTTCCATGGATTCTACCTCAACTTCAATCTTTACAGTATGAGGAATACTGCTTCTTACACGTTCAACCGCATTTGTTATCCCTCCGGCAGCAGCAATATGGTTATCCTTGATTAGAACACCGTCAGAAAGTGAAAATCTGTGATTGGCTCCGCCTCCTGCATTAACTGCATACTTTTCCAAAAGTCTCAGCCCGGGAGTAGTTTTTCTTGTATCAGTTACCTTTACAGGCAAGCCCTGTACTTTATTAACATATCTGTTAGTCATTGTAGCAATTGCAGACAGCCTTTGCATAAAGTTTAATGCAGTCCTTTCACCCTTCAACAAAGCTCTAGTAGGGCCGCTTACTTCTGCAATAATATCCCCTTTTGATACCTTGTCTCCATCTTTCACAAAGGCTTTGAAACACACGCCGCTATCCAGTACTTCAAAAACATATTTTGCAACATCAAGCCCGGCTATAACAGCGTCTTGCTTAGCCAGAAATTCAGCCTTGGATGAATCTCCTTCTGAAATGATATTATCTGTAGTAATATCACCTAGGGGCATATCTTCCTTTAGTGCATTCATAACTATTTCATGGATATAAAGTTTACTGAGTTTCATTTTTCCTCCTTTTAAAATGGTGAAGTCATTTTGCCCTTCTCCAATTCTTTAACAATGTTTTTTCTCCAATTTACATTATCAGTCTTATCAAAATCTGTTCTATAATGTGCACCTCTGCTCTCTTTTCTCTCAAGAGCAGATTCTATAACGAGGCCTGCTACTGTTAGCATATTCAATACTTCCAGTTTCACAAGACTGAATCCTGACAAATCGGAATACTTCTTATAGATATAATTAATAATTTCAGCAGCTTTTTCAAGACTTTGTTGATTTCTGATTATACCAACATACTTTGTCATAGCAGCCTGTATCTCTTCTTTCATAGCTTTGAGTGCTGCATCGTTATCTTTGTTTGATGTATAACCTATCTTTGTGTTCACTGCTGAATTATCGCAATGTCTATCTTCTGACCCGATTTTCCTGGCAATTTTTCTTCCGAAAACTAGTCCTTCCAGCAAAGAATTGCTTGCCAGCCTGTTTGCTCCGTGAATTCCAGTACAAGCAACTTCTCCACATGCATATAAGCCGGGAATATTGGTCTGACCGTCAACATCCGTTCTGATGCCACCCATACAATAGTGCTCTGCCGGAGCAACCGGAATAAAATCCTTGGATATATCAATTCCGTAATCAAGACATGTCTTGAAAATATTTGGAAATCTGTTTTCGAGATATTCCCTGCTTTTAAAAGTAATATCCAGAAAAACGTTTTTAGAATCAGTAAGGGACATTTCTTTAAAAATTGCTCTTGAAACAACATCTCTAGGTGCAAGCTCGCCTAACTCATGATATTTCTTCATAAAAGCTTCACCCTTGCAATTTTTAAGTCGAGCGCCCTCTCCCCTGACTGCCTCCGATATTAAAAAGCTTTTGTCCTTTGGGTGGTACAGTACTGTAGGATGGAATTGTACAAATTCCATATCCATTGCCTGAGCACCTGCTCTAAGACACATTCCTACTCCGTCTCCAGTTGCAACTTCAGGATTTGTAGTATGCGCATAAATCTGTCCGAAACCTCCGGTTGCAACTACCACAGAATTTGACTGGAAAACTTTTATTTTATCTGAAATTTCATCATAAACAATAACTCCTCTGCATTTTCCCTCTTCAATAATAAGGTCAACAGCAAAGTGGCTTTCAAAAATAGATATATTCTTCTTCTTTACGGCAACATCAATAAGCTTATCACAAACTTCCTTGCCGGTCGTATCACCTGAGTGAATAATCCTGTTTACGCTGTGGGCACCTTCTCTTGTAAGGGATAGCTGTTGACCGCTTTTATCAAAGTTCACTCCCAGGCTGCACAGTGTTCTGATATTTTCAGCAGCCTCTTCCACCAGAACCCATACGCTTGTTTCATCGTTTAATCCTGCACCGGCAAAAAGAGTATCTTTGAAATGCAGCTGCGGCGAATCGTTCTTCTCATCGAGAGATACTGCTATTCCCCCTTGCGCAAGAACTGAATTGCTTATGTCCAGTGTCTCCTTTGTAATTATCCCAATCTGGAAACTTTCGGGTATCTCCAATGCAGTGTATACTCCGGCTATTCCACTACCAATAATTACAACATCCTTGTATATGACCTCAACGTCAACCTTAGTACTATCCTCTTCCATTTTTTACCCTCCATATCCCCACTTTTGTAAAGGAGCTTCTGACAAGCGCTACTTATATCAGTTCTGTTCCATGCTATGGGGTAAAGTACTTAATTGTTACAAATATCTATTTTCCTACCGCCAGCATTCTGTTTAAACTGCCGGACGCACGCTCAATAATATCTCTGTCCAGTGTTATTTCATATTGCCTTTTTGCCAAAGCATCATGAACACTCTGTAATGATGTCTTTTTCATATTCGGACAAATGAGCCCGGTTGACATCATATAAAAAGTTTTATTTGGGTTTTCCTTTTTCAACTGATAAAGAACACCCATCTCAGTTCCGATAATAAATTTATCATGTTCAGAATTTCTTGCGTAATCAATAATCTGCTTTGTGCTCCCCACAAAATCTGCAAGCTCCTGTATCTCTGGCTGGCACTCCGGGTGCACCAGTAAAATAGCATCTGGATTGAGCCTCTTTGACTCTATAACCGCATCTGCCTTAATTTTATGATGTGTAATACAGTAGCCTTCCCAAAAAATAATATTCTTTTCAGGCACCATTTTTGCAACATAACTGCCAAGGTTTTTGTCAGGTGCGAAAATAATATCTTTTTTATCAATTGATTTGATAACGTCCACTGCATTAGAAGAAGTACAACAGATATCGCATTCTGCCTTAACTTCTGCACTTGAATTTATATAACATACAACAGCTGCATCAGGATACTTTTTCTTTGCCTCTTTCAAAGCATCAGCCGTAACCATATCAGCCATGGGACAACCTGCATTTATTTCAGGCAACAGAACCGTCTTTTCAGGCGACAGGATCTTAGCACTTTCCGCCATAAAATGTACTCCGCAGAAAACTATAGTATCAGCCTGACTGGAAGCACAAAACTGGCTTAAAGCAAAAGAGTCTCCCGTAACGTCAGCTATTTCCTGCACCTCATCAACCTGATAGCTATGAGCAACAATAACTGCATTATGCTCTCTCTTCATTTTGTTAATATTACTAATCAACAAATTTTTATCCATTATTTTTACCCTCGTTATCTGTTAAAAATTCCACAATACGCAATCTACTTGAATACACGGAAGTTTAAAATACTGCATTTATTTTAATACTTATAATTTGCTTTGTAAATGCTTTTATACTAAAAGAAAAAATCCCTTCATATAATAATGAAAAGATTTTTTACATAATAATGTTTTTAGTTTAAAAAATAAGTAAAAACTACTTGTGGCATCTGCTGGATTCAGGACAGCCTGAACACCCGCAGCCGCAGCTTGATTCGCCATTTTTCCTCTGTCGGATTCTATAAATTATAACCCATGCCATTAATCCGAAAACCACTGCAGATATTAAAATCGTTGCAATATTATCTTTTAAAAATTGTATCATATAAAACCCCTCCAATCCCTGAATCAGGCGTTTACACTCTTACTTTGTCTTCCAGCCTTTTTACTTGGAGAGAACAAGAGCCACAAGCCGACTGCAATAACAATTAAAGCGGCTACCGTACCAACTCCGAATGAAACTGCTCCTGTAAGCAGACTACCTATTTGATAAATTATTAATGAGATCGCATATGCTAAAAGCGTCTGATAGCCCACAGCAATCATGGTCCACTTCCACCCGCCCATTTCACGCTTAATAGCCCCTATTGCTGCAAAACACGGCGCACAAAGAAGATTAAATGCCATAAAAGCGTAAGCGCTAACGGCAGTAAACATACCCGAAATGCTGGCAAGAAGTGTAGGATCACTTTCACTGACCTCACCCAAGCCAAAAAGAACACCAAAGGTTCCTACAACGTTCTCCTTAGCAGCAAGGCCGGTTACTGCGGCAACGGAAGCCTGCCATGTTCCAAAGCCCAAAGGCTTGAATATCGGTGCAATTACATTACCTATCGATGCCAGAATACTGTTTCCCTCTTCAACCATTTTAAAACTCCAGTTGAAATTGGAAAGGAACCATATAAGCCCACATGCTACAAATATTACTGTTCCGGCCTTAATAATAAATGCCTTTCCGCGCTCCCACATATGAATTAAAACACCCTTACCGCCGGGAACATGATATTGTGGAAGTTCCATTACAAATGGTGCAGGATCACCTGAAAACAACTTAGTCTTCTTGAGAATAATCCCTGATAAGATAACCATTAAAATGCCTAAAAAATATGTTGAAGGTGCAACCCACCATGATTTATCCGCAAACATCGCACCGGCAATCAGAGCAATAATAGGCAGCTTTGCACTACAAGGTATAAAGGTAGTTGTCATAATTGTCATTTTACGGTCTTTATCCTGTTCAATGGTTCTTGATGCCATTATACCCGGAACGCCGCAACCTGATGAAATTAGCATTGGAATAAATGACTTTCCTGAAAGACCAAACTTGCGGAAAATCCTGTCCATAATAAAAGCTACACGAGCCATGTAACCACAGTCCTCTAGAATAGATAAGAAGAAGAACAAAATCATCATCTGAGGAACAAATCCAAGAACCGCTCCAACTCCTCCAATAATTCCGTCTATTACCAATCCCTGAAGCCATTCTGCCGCGCCTACATTCGAAAGGAAGGTACCTACTGCAGGCTGTATCCAACTTCCAAAAAACGTGTCATTTGTCCAATCCGTTACTATCGTACCCAACCAGGAAACAGATACGAAATACACTATAAACATAATAGCTGCAAAAATAGGAAGTGCAAGCCATCTGTTGGTAACTATCTGATCAATTTTATCCGATGGAGTCATGCCTACTCTCTTTTTATGTAAGCACTTCTTTATTACTTTTCCAATATAGAAATAACGTTCATTAGTTATAATGCTTTCACTGTCATCATCCATTATTCCTTCACAGGCTACGGTTATTTCATCAATCTTTGATAAAGTTTCAACCTCAAAAGAAAGCTGCTCTAAAACCTTTTCATCACGTTCAAACAGCTTGATTGCGTACCATCGGGAGGACTGTTTACTTACAGACCCAGCCACAATTTCCTCAATCTTATTAAGGGAGTTCTCCACATCACTTGAAAAAGAATGTTGAGGAATTGTAATTTTGTTGTTCTCAGCAATATCAATTGTCTTTTCGATAATCTCTTTTAAACCGATACCCTTAACAGCTGATGTTTCAACAACAATACAGCCCAATTCACTGCTAAGCTTTTGAATATCAATTTTGTCCCCGTTTTTACGGACGATATCAATCATGTTTAACGCAATAACAACCGGAATTCCTAATTCAACTAACTGTGTGGTAAGATAAAGATTACGTTCAATGTTCGATGCATCAACAAGATTAATAATAACATCAGGTCTGTCATTTAAAAGATAATTACGTGTAACAACTTCCTCAAGAGTATAAGGAGATAAAGAGTAGATGCCGGGTAAGTCCATTATAGTTATATCCTTATACCCTTTGAGCTTACCCTCTTTTTTTTCGACTGTAACTCCTGGCCAGTTTCCAACGTACTGTGAACTACCTGTTAACTCATTAAACATGGTAGTTTTTCCGCAGTTCGGGTTTCCTGCAAGTGCGATTTTTATTGCCATTGTTCCTTCCCCCTAAAAATATAGTTAGTTTGCGCTAACTATACTGTTAAAATATGCAGGGCCTTTATTACCCTGCCTGATTAATCTACTATAATCATTTCAGCATCTGCTTTTCTCAGTGACAACTCATATCCTCTGACAGTTACTTCAATTGGATCCCCCAGTGGAGCAACTTTTCTTACAAATATAGGTGTACCCTTAGTAATACCCATATCCATAACCCTTCTCTTCACAGCTCCTTCACCGCTCAGCTTTATAACCGTCACGGTATCGCCGCATTTTACATCTCTGAGAGTTTTCATATTACTTCCTCATTTCTATATAACATTTATACAATAATTCTGTTGGCCATTGCTTTATCAATTGCAACACGTGCTTCCTTTACATTCACTATCATATTACCACCGATTTCGGAAATAACGGTAACATTCCCTCCTACTACAAAACCCAAGCTTTCTAAAAATTTTTTGGTTTCATCTTTCCCTCGTATTGCCTTTATTGAATTCATTTCGCCTAAAGAAACCATAGTTAATGGCATATGAATCACTCCCTTTAGTTAGTGTCAACTAACCTATCATCTATAAAATAGTTAGCACTTGCTAACCTCATATTTGAGTTTACCACTGCTAACTACATTTGTCAATATATCTTATACTTAAATTCTTGAATTTGTAAATCAAGCCATTACTCACACCTTGATAAAGGGTTTTCATATGTTATAATTATAGAATTAGGAATAGATTGATTTCATACGAAGAATATGGAGGCTGTTAAATGACAAAGTTACAGGAGTCAGGTGAAAATTACCTGGAAACCATATTAATTCTTAAAAATAAGAATGGGAATGTCCGTTCAATTGATATTGCTAACGAATTAGGGTATACAAAACCTAGCATAAGTCGCGCCATGACTATTCTAAAAAATTCGGAATACATTACAATAGATGATAGTACGGGATATATAACGCTTACAGATAGTGGTTATAGCATTGCTAAAGCAATGTACGAACGACATGAAATACTGTCCCGCTATTTAGTATCAATCGGTGTTTCCCCAGAAACAGCAGCACAGGACGCATGCAGGATAGAACATGTAATAAGTCAGGAAACTTTTCAGAAAATAAAAGAAAATGCTAGTAATAAGTAAACCTAAATTGATTATATAATGATAATTTCTTGTATATAAATATGTCAAATGTTCTATTATATCTAATTTTTTACCACACAAAAGTAATTTATCTACTTTTATGATATCCGTTATATAATAAGC
>NZ_ATAY01000015.1 GCF_000421965.1 Ruminiclostridium papyrosolvens C7
TAATAATAATAATAATAATAATATATATATTTTTTTTTATTTTGGAGTTTATATTAATATTTCGCCATTTGTTTCTATAATTCTCTTATACCTTAATGCTGACTGCTTAAGTTTGCGACTGTAGTTACTGTAATCCACGTATACTAGTCCAAACCTCTTTGCATATCCATATGCCCACTCAAAATTGTCAAGGAGTGACCAGTAAAAATATCCTCTTACGTCGGCCCCGTCATCTATAGACTTTGACAGAGCAGAAAGATATTGATTCATATAATCTTCCCTCTGAGTATCATTGATTTTTCCGTCAGTACTTACCCAGTCATTATTTGCCATACCGTTTTCTGTAATGTACACAGGCAAATTATATCTTTCAGATATAAATCTAGTTACCCAGTACAGAGTTTCCGGTTTAAACGACCATTCCATGGAAGTTTTGCCTATACCAACAGGTAGTTTAAGGTTTCTGTATTTTTTATCTTCACATGCTTCCACAATTGAACCTATATAAACATTGATGCCTATATAATCAAGGGGCACGCAGATATCCTTCATATCCTCCTGCCAGCCTTTAGGAAGGTACGGTATCAAACTTTTCGGATACTCCCCCTTTATTGCAGGCTCGAAAAGGTCTCCAAATCCAAAGTCGATTGAATCTTCAGAACGTTCTCTGTCAAAAAGCACATTGCGTGCAGCCTGCAGGTCGGCCTCACTATCTGATGCAGGAATCCCAACTTCTCCACAGGATACCAGCCCTACTTTGACTTCCCCTTTAGCATTTTGACGTATTGCTTTTGCAGCAAGTCCTAATCCCTTTAAATTATGATGCCATGCTCTTACCACCTGATTTATCGGAAGCTCCAAGCCCGGTGCATGCCAGCCTGTGCCGTAACCGAATCCAATGTAACATTGGGATTCGTTACTGGTTACCCAATACTTTACTCTGTCGGAAAATAGTCTTGAACATATTGCCGCATAATTTTCAAACCAATAAGGGCTTTCAGAATTAAGCCATCCGCCCTTATATTGAAGCTCCATTGGGTAGTCCCAGTGAAATAAAGTTACATATGGCTCTATACCATTTTCAATTAACTCATTAATGAGATTATTATAGTAGTTGACACCTTCCATATTTATTTCACCTGTACCATTAGGTAAAATTCTGCTCCAGCTTATGGAAAACCTGTATGCCTTAATACCGATCTGTTTCATCAACTGTACGTCCTCAGAGTACCTGTGATAGCTGTCACATGCAAAATCTCCGTTATCACCGTCAGTTATTTTGCCTTTCATCCTGCAGAATTCGTCCCAGACAGACTCACCTCTACCACCTTCGTGTACAGCTCCCTCAATCTGATATGATGCTGTTGCTGTACCCCAAACAAAACCTTCTTTGAATGCCATTAAATTAACACCCACCCTCTGTTTTTATAATCTTCTTAAATTTGCCATAGAAGCCATTAGTCTTTTCATTCCGGCACCTTCAAACTGTATTTCCAATACCTGATCGCTGCTGTCTGCTGTTACCTTCGAAATAGTTCCTTTTCCGAATTTTTTATGCTCGACTTTATCACCTACGCTGAAATCACCCGATGTATTGGAACCCCCTGATGAAGGTTTCGGTATACTACGTCCAAATCCATTAATCTGCTGACTGGTAGGACTTTTTACCGATGTACCTGCTGAGCTGCCCCCAAATCCACGTGTAACAAGATTTGAATTTAACAAATCCTTCAAGGAACCGGAACCAGCAGGTGTACTTGAAGTTGTTGACGAAGTTGATTTTGAGGTACCAAAAGCAGCTTGTGTTCCGGAACTTTGGGCTGTACTCCAGGTTTGAGCATTGCCGGAACCCGAACTCTTACCCCACGAGAGTGTTTCCTTGGATCTTGAGGAGCTTCCCGATGGTTTAAATGGATATTCCACAAGTTCTTCAGGTATCTCTGCTAAAAATCTGGATGGTCTGTTGTAGCTTGAATTCCCGAAAAGAGTTCTGAAACGGGCATTTGACATATAGAGTTTCTCTCTCGCTCTGGTAATACCCACATAGCAAAGCCTTCTTTCTTCTTCCAGCTGTTCCGGTCCCTCGGTAATTGCCCTGTAGCCCGGAAAGACGCCTTCTTCCAAACCCGGAATAAACACAACCGGGAATTCAAGTCCCTTTGCACTGTGCATTGTCATAAGAACCACGTAATCCTGATCCTCTTGGAGACTGTCAATGTCCGAAACCAGAGATATATGTGCAAGGAATTCTTCCAGTGAATTGTCCTCACTTTGTTTTTCAAACTCCATGGCAACCGATTTTAATTCTTTTATGTTCTCAATTCTTGACTGAGCTTCAACTGTATTCTCAATCTCATATTCTCTCAGGATCCCTGAATCTTCAACTACAATATCCAACAGTTGAGATATTGACATATTTTCCTTCATAGTCCTGAATTTATTAATCATAAGTGAAAAGTTTCCTAATTTTTGAGCGGCCCTTTTTAATGAAGGAAACTCTTCTGAATTTGAAATAACCGTAAACAAGGATACATTTGTTTGGTATGCCAATACCTCTGCATTTTCAACTGTTGCATCACCTATTCCCCTTTTAGGCACATTGATAACCCTTTTCAGGCTCACATTGTCCCCGGGATTTTGTACTAACCTCATGTAAGCAATTATATCTTTTATTTCTTTTCTGTCATAGAATTTTTGTCCGCCAACAATCTTGTAAGGTATTCCTTCCCGCATGAACATTTCTTCAAGTACACGGGACTGGGCATTAATTCTGTAAAGTACTGCAAAATCCTTGTATTTCCTGTCTTCATCGGATATTATCCGCTGAATTTCCCTTGCTGTATAAAGAGCCTCTTCATGTTCATTGTCATTTTCACATATTACTATCTTGCTTCCACCCTTGTTGTCAGTCCAGAGGCTTTTGCTTTTTCTGCCTGTATTATTACCGATTACATGGTTTGCAGCATCCAGTATGTTCTGTGTTGACCTGTAGTTCTGCTCCAGCTTGATAGTACAACATTTCTTGAAATCCTTCTCGAAATCAAGGATATTTCTGATATTGGCGCCTCTCCAGCCGTATATTGACTGATCATCGTCACCTACAACGCAAAGGTTTTCATGTGCCTGAGACAATTTGCGGACAAGCATGTACTGGGCAGTATTTGTATCCTGATACTCGTCCACAAGAATATACCTGAACCTTCTTTGATAATATTCAAGGACTTCCGGGTACTTGTCAAAAAGCTTTATCGTATTCATTATAATGTCGTCAAAGTCCAGAGCATTATTTGCTTTAAGCTTCTTTTCATAAAGCTTGTAAACTTTTGCAATCTTACTCATTCTGAAATCCGACGCGTACTGCTTTTCATAATGCTCGGCATCTATAAGTTCATCCTTTTGTTTGCCTATTGTTTCAAGGACTGATTTTGGAGGAAAGTTCTTCTCGTTTAAGCTTAATTCTTTCAGACACTCCTTTATTACCACTTGCTGATCCTGAGTATCATATATTACAAAGCTTCTGTCGTAGCCAAGCTTCTCGATATCCCTTCTGAGTATTCTTATACAAATAGAGTGAAAGGTACCCACCCACATGTCATTACTCAAATCACCTATAAGTCCGGCTATTCTCTCTTTCATTTCTCGTGCTGCCTTGTTTGTAAAGGTTATAGCCAGTATATTTGAAGGGTATACTCCATGTTGTTCAATAAGATAGGCTATCCTATGAGTAAGAACTCTTGTTTTTCCTGACCCCGCACCGGCCAATATCAAAAGAGGACCTTCATTATGAAGTACTGCTTCTTTTTGCTCTCTGTTCAAGCCGCTTAATAAATCCATTTTTCCCCTCCGTAACCTCTGTATATCTCTAAAAATAATTTATCAGATTAAGTAATTAACATTATAAATGCCGGATAAGTTCTACCCGGCATAATAATTATATTTCATTTCAAGCTTTATGACAAGGAATCAAGTTTTTCATGTATCATTTCCACTGTTGAATCGATGGAACCCTCTGAACAATCTATTATTATATCTGCATACTTTTCATACAAGGGCTGTCTTTTTCTATATATGTCTTTCAGACTTTGCCCGGGGCCTAAAACAACGCCCCTTGTTTTAAGGTTTTTCAGCCTTTTGTAGACAGTGTCCATATCTACATACAGGTAAATTACTGTTCCTGTTTTCTTTAAATGCTCCATTGCCTGCTCACTGTATACCACGCTTCCCCCTGTAGCAATAACTGTATCAGAGCAACTGAGAGATTGTATTGCAGACTCTTCTATTTTAAGGAAAGCATCTGTTCCATCGCTATTTATGATTTCCTGTAGCAGCCTTCCTTGTGTTGTCTGTATCAAAACGTCGGTATCAATAAATGACATCCCCCGGTGCTTTGCAACAATAACTCCCACAGTACTTTTACCTGCACTTGGCATTCCAATAAGAATAATATTTTTCATATTCCCTCCGAAAAGCCTTTTATTTTTTGAAAAAGTTTGTCTTTATTGCCATATCCGCATATTCAAGTCCATTAAGCAGTTCCTTTTGCTTAGCCTTATCAATATTCCCTCGAAATTCTCCGTCAGCCAGTAATACATAGTCCTGCTGTGTATTAAGAAGGTTTCTTCCAAATGAAGTTGATTCGTATTCACTTTTATCTATTCCAAAAGAGTATAAAAGCGTCGGCATCAAATCAATCTGCCCTCCGGTTGTGTTAATAACCTGTGGTGCCTGCCCCTTTTCGTATAAAATCAGAGGTATTTTTTTGCCATTTTCAAGCCACCAGCTTTGAGACGGCTTTATATTTTTGATTTGGTCATCAAAATATTTATGAACTGAATCGTGATCACCATATATAGCTACTACTGTATTATCCAGTATTCCTTCCTTATCAAGTTCATCAAGGAAAGTTCCAATGCATCTGTCAGTGTAGTTTATGCTCTGGAAGTATCCCCCAAGCCTTGTGTTTTCAAGGTAGCTATCCAATTTTAAATTTTGGTGCTCTTTAGGCATTTCAAATGGAGAATGACTTGTAAGAGTAACCATAAAATTGTAAAATGGCTGCTTCTGCTTTATAATAGTATCCTTTATCTGTCTGAAATAAGAACCGTCGCTTAATCCCAGGAATATTATCTCATCCATTTTAAAGCTTTTTGCATCTATACACTGTTGGAAGCCCATGTTTGTCAGTGCTTCTTTCCAATTCCAGTATGCACCGTCATCCGGGTGAATCGCTTTGGTGGAGTAACCGTTCTTTTCCATTATCTTAGGCAGTGAATTATACTCAGTATATGGAAATCTGAAAAATGTACTTCCTTTTCGCACCGGGAAAACAGAGGTGTTCGTCATCAGGTCTGCATCAGAACTTGTTCCCTCATTAACCTGAGTATAATAGTTGTCAAAATATATGCTGTTCTTCAAAAGCTTGTTCAGTGTAGGAGTAATTTCCTGTCCGTTTACAGACTGTCCGATAACGAAGTTTTCAAGAGACTCTACCTGAAGCACCAACAAATTTTTACCTTTGTACATACCTTTATAGCTGTTCTCCGGTAGATTTTCCTTCTTGTCGTCAATCCACGTCTGAATCTCTGTACGGTCTTTTTCTGATATTTTATATGGCCTGAAATCTGCAAAGAATACATAGCAGTCATATACATGATATCCTAAAGGAGAAGCATTGCATATGGTGGCTTCAGGCTTCCAGTAAGTATGGAAAATATAAGCATATTTATTGTTTCCGTATACGTCAGTAGCAATATAGCTACCCACAATAATGGCTAAAGACAGGGTAAATAATGAACCGAAAGCAATAAGTCTGGTTTTTAAACTTGTAAATAAAGGCGACGAATAATACATCTTTCTTGTAATTATCAGTATTGCTGCAAGAATTGGTATATCGATAAAAAATATTATATCGCAGGGCCTGAACATTGCAAAAATACTGCCCCAAAGATTATTTACATTTCCGGTTTGTCTCAATAGCTGGGTTGATAGAAAATTCCCGTTTGCCCTAAGGTACACCGCATCAAATACAAAAAGAAATGAACATAGAAAATTGAGTATCAGAAGAAGCCATAACCGCCCTTTTCCTTTAGCCAAAAAGTTGAAGGATACGATTATAAGTAAAAAAGCCACGCATACTGACATATATGTGATATTACTAAAACCACGGGCTATGTCAATAATCGATTTATCTTCGCTATATACAAAACCCATAAGAACTATTGATTTAAAAAGAAGTATTGCAAGAGTCAATATTGACATCCATTCCTGAGTAAGATAATCAACTATACGCGTTTTACGGCCAAAACCCCTGCGATTTGCCATGACTATTCCATATGAAGGTTTTCCCAGCATAAATACAATTCTCCCGATATTTATAAATTATATACAGACTGTATGTATTATATTACTTTACAGGTTAAATGTAAAACAAGTTTTCTAAAATTGTACATGTAAATATCTTGAAATTTCAGGTCTTATTCAAAATAAAAACGGCATGTACCAGCTGCTTTATAAGCACTGCTGATACATGCCGTCTTTTTTTATTAATTAGAATTCCGGTTCAATTAGTCCGTAATTTCCGTCTTTTCTCTTATAAACTACGTTAACCTGCCTTGAGTCTGCATTGTAGAACATAAAGAACTCATGTCCCAACAGATTCATCTGCAATATTGCCTCTTCAACATCCATTGGCTTTACAGCAAACCTTTTTGACCTTACAACATTGAATTCAGTTTCCTCCTGAACATCATCATTAAATTTTGAGTTATCTACTCTGAAATCGTTCTCGTGGAATCTTCTTTCCAGTCTGGTCTTGTTCTTTCTAATCTGTCTTTCTATTAGGTCTACTGCTCTATCAATAGATGTATACATATCTTCGTTCTGATCTTCTGCTCTTAATGTTACCCCATTGAATGGTATTGTTATTTCAACAATCTGGCTGACTCTCTGAACACTCAATGTTACATGCACTTCAGTATCACTGTTAAAAAATTTCTCCAGCTTTTTTACTCTTTTTGTTACTTTTTCTCTGAGTGCCTCTGTAATTTCAATATTTTTTCCGCTAATAATTATATTCATAATAACAGCCCCTCTCCATTTTTGTCTAAGTATTACTTTATAATATCCAATAGCGGTACATGTTATGAATCTATTATTCTACGTCATAACAAGAAAATCCTCCCCAAACTTTGCTAATAAACATAATTTTATAACAATTTAACTTATTTTATGTTAAATTTTAATTTGGAAATCACAAAAGTTTTGCACAGGTATTCAACAAAACACCTGTTTTGTGTATATGTTTCTGTGGATAATGTGCATAACCTTGTTTATAACTTATAATATAGGAATTTTCCACTGTGGATAACATCTAAACCTCTGTAGATTTCTTAATACAAAAACAGGTTGACTCTCAGATAATATAAACCTTACAGTCAACCCAATTATATTTTTTATTAATATGTCTATTAAGTATGTACTATTTTTTATTAGCAAAACATTTGCTACATAATACAGGCTTATCTAAATGAGGTTTGAACGGAACCTTTGTGGTTTGCCCACATTCTGCACAAACAGCCTCAAATAATTCTCTTTTTGATGAGTGGTCACGCTTACTTCTACAAGCTTTACATCTGGTTGGTTCATTCTGAAAACCCTTCTCAGCATAGAACTCCTGTTCACCCGCAGAAAAAATAAATTCATTTTCACATTCTTTGCAAACCAAGGTTTTGTCAGTGTACATTTTATCTCCCTCACTTCACAGGTATTTGTTTTACATTATATTACATGTGACCCTATTTTTCAATAATTAATTTTCCATACATATACATTTGATACAATAGTTACCTATAAATTGACCGAAGTAGTAAATTAAGTACAGTTTATTTGATATTTTCCCAAAGACGGTTAGGATATTTATGTTCCGAAACCATGTCACTTATTGCTTTCTTTACAACCGGCTTATCGTCCTGATATGTAACACCGTACCACTTATCCGCAGTTGAGAGCACCTTGACATCTGCTTTGCCTTCCTTGATAAGATTATCCACAACTGTAGGCAGAAAATACTCCGCTTTCAAAAGATTATCCTTATTCCTTCTCAGAAATTCAGGAAAGCCCTCCTCAAGTTCCTGTAAAATACTCGGGTTAAAGCCCCATGTGTTCATAGACACAATACTCTTTTCAGGTATCTTAATCCAATTCGTATCGTCCTCGGTGTATTTAGTCTCATTTCCGAATTTCACTATCTTTGTTCTTTCATGAATATCAATGAGATTTCCCTGACTGTCTACATTGCAAACCCCTCTTGCAACATGGCCGTTTTCAGTAAGTGTATTCTCTATAACAAATCCCACCATACAATATTTGTATTTGTTATCTGCATCCTGATTATTTGTCAGAAATCCATTCAGAAGCTTGTATGTCTCAGCCCCGTAAAAATCATCTGCATTTATAACTGCAAAAGGAGTTTTAACAGCATCTTTGGCACTTAGCACCGCATGTCCCGTTCCCCAGGGCTTCACTCTTCCTTCAGGAACACTAAAGCCTTGAGGCAGGTTGTCTACTTTTTGATAAACATATTCCACGTCAATAATTCCCTCTATTTTCTTACCAACCACCTCTCGGAAGGTGTCCTCTATTTCCTTTTTTATTATGAATACAACCTTGTTGAATCCGGCTCTGATGGCATCATAAATAGAAAACTCCATTATTATTTCGCCGTTGGGCCCTACAGGGTCAATCTGCTTTAAACCGCCATATCTGCTTCCCATACCTGCTGCCATTATGACTAAAGCTGTGTTATTTTTCATGTCAAATTCTCCTTGCACGATTTTAATTATTTATACCCCTCTGGATTCTGTGACTGCCATCTCCATGAATCTACGCACATTTCAGGAAGTCCCTTTTCAGCTGTCCAGTCGAGCTCATTCTTTGCCCTGTCCGGCTTTGCATAGCACTCTGCTATATCTCCCGGCCTTCTGCCTACAATCCTATAAGGTATTTCCTTTCCGCAGGCTTCCGAAAATGCCTTGATTACCTGAAGAACGCTGTATCCATTTCCGGTTCCAAGGTTATACTCCCTTACTCCCACATGTTCACGGGATAGCTTTTCCAATGCCTTTATATGGCCTTTTGCAAGGTCTACAACATGTATGTAGTCCCTTACTCCGGTACCGTCAACCGTATTATAATCATCTCCGAATACATTTACTTCCTTTAGCTTTCCTACTGCTACCTGTGTAATATAAGGTACAAGGTTGTTTGGAATCCCATTTGGGTCTTCCCCTATTGTACCGCTTTCATGGGCTCCTATAGGGTTAAAATATCTGAGCAGAGCAATATTCCAAGTTTCGTCTGCTACATGCAGGTCTTTTAAAATTTCCTCTATCATAAGTTTTGTTCTGCCGTACGGATTTGTAACAGACAGCGGAAATTCCTCAGCGATAGGAACACTGGCGGGATCTCCGTATACAGTAGCTGATGAGCTGAAAACCAGGTTCTTAACTTGGTATTTTTGCATTAATTCGCACAAAATCAATGTACCCGTTATATTGTTGTGATAATATTTCAACGGGATTGAAACAGATTCGCCTACGGCCTTAAGTCCTGCAAAGTGAATTACGGAATCCGGTTTATTATCTATAAATACCTGTTCAAGTGCTTCTTTGTCCAAAATATCAACTTTATAGAATTTTACCTTTTTGCCAGTGATTTTTTCTACTCTTTCTATTGCTGTTTCCTTGCTGTTACAAAGGTTATCAACTACGATAACTTCAAAACCGGCCCCAAGCAGTTCAATACAAGTATGGGTACCGATATATCCGGCCCCTCCGGTTACTAATACTTTCATGTGACTCCCCCCTATATATTTATATACGCTATACTTTCCTCATACAACGGTGTTACTCTTAAAATTAACCATAACCATATTTTATACAATATTTATTAATATAACAACATTTTACTTCACCTGTCAGTTTCAATCTGTCTCAATATTTCTTGTAGCTGTGGCGAATTGTCGCATTTCAGACTTGGTTCAAAGATATCTCCTTTTTGCTCTAATCTGTTTACTATATTTTTAAGAGTAAACATTTCCGGGCGTATACTATTGAGCTCACTCCATTCTATCGGAGCCGAAACAGCTGCACTTTTCACTGCCCTTGCAGAATAAGCGGTTATCATGCTTTTTCCAATCCACATTTGCTGCCAGTCAAAATAAATCTTGCCATCCCTTTTTTTCTTCATTCTTTCTATCGTCACCGTACTTTTGAGCTTTTCAGCAAAATACTGTGCAAAAAACTCATTGAGGCTCCGGGCGGTGTCATAGTCAAACTTCGCAGCCGTAGGGACAAATATCTGTAGCCCCGTTGCCCCGGAGGTTTTAATAAATCCCTTTATGCCCAGAGCATCCAATGTTTCATGAATTCTGTCAGCGAGTTCCGCAACATCCTCAAAATGAAGGTCATCGTCCGGGTCCAAGTCAAATACAAGACTCGATGGATGGTTTGGTTTTTCATGTACGTTAAAACTTGTGTGAAGCTCCAACGCAGCCTGAGTGCAGAGCCATACAAGTGTGGCAGCCGAGTTTAAGGCAATATAGTTCTTTTGATTGAATACCACTGTTTCCACCCACTCGGGGGTACCCTGAGGCTTTTCCTTCTGAAAAAAGCTTTTGTCGTTGATACCGTGAGGATAACGTATTGAGGTCAACATTCTGTTTTTTGAATATTTTATTAAAAAAGGAGCAAGCTTTGTCATGGTTTTCACAAATTCAAGCTTGGTAACCCCGGCTTCCGGCCAAAACAGCTTGTCGGGATTTTTTATATCAATCACTTTGTTTTCAATTTCTACTTTGATAATATCTGTTACAGCTGCCATTAATCAGTCAACACCTTTCCATCTGCTTCTTCCGTAGGAAGTACGGCAAACCCCTCTATTTTGGGATGTCTCAAATGCCCGTCATTTGTCAGTTCCAGAAAGCTAATCCAGCAAGTAAGAGCAGGATAGAGCCATGTGAATTTTTCGCCGGTTCTGTCCAGCTGGATAGTCTCCTCCGATGTAAAGGAGCAGTTCTTCTGTTCAAGCTGCCCGCTATACTCTTTTATAAGCATTAAATCCGATTGTTTCAGTCCAATAGATGCCTTACCCACATATACAAGCTTTTCGCTGCCCGGGGGCTTTATACCCAGAACCAGGGAATTGGGATGTATGGATTTCCATTGTATTCCTCCAACTACGCAAAGCATTTTTTTTATAAATTTCGTTTTAAACCATGCATCATGTTTTTTCCCGCCTATATACAGGCTATCTGTTTTTTTGGAAACAATACCTTCCATGTTCTGCTTTTTCATTTTTTCAAACAGTTCTTTGCTGTCTTGATACATTTTCGCTAAAAATATTTTAGTATCGTTTCCAGTTAATGAACTTAGATTTTCTTCAAGAATCTGTTTTCTTTCAATTAAGGGTATATTCACAAGGATATTGTCCCCAAACTGCAGAATATCAAATACCATATAGCAAACAGGGTATGCCCTTGTGTAGTATTGTAATTTACTGCTATTGCGGACACGCTCCCGTATGAGGCTTTTATAAAAGGAGGGAACTCCGTCTTCATCCATAACAACAAATTCACCATCCAGTATTGCATTTTTGCCTCCAAGGCCGTTTTTTAAAACATCCAGTTCAGGATAGAAGCCTGTCCTCTCTTTACCTTTCTTTGTATATATTTTAACGTTTCCATCCTGCATATAAACCATTCCTCTTATACCATCCCATTTTATTTCATGGATGTAGCCGGCACCCTCCTTTACATCGGGACAAATTGCCGGCTCCATTGGTATAATCCAGTTCATGATTCAACCTTCTCTCTTGCTTTCCTTGTTCTCTTCTTTGGCTTTTCCTCAGTTGTGCTATCGCTGTTTTCTACCTCTGATACCGGGTCCTTTTTGTGGTTTTTAACATTCTTAGCACTTTTATCAGTTTTATCAGTGTCCTTATCTTTTTCATTTTTATTAGTCCCCTTTGACATTTGTATACTTTGTTTCAATGCCTCCATAAGGCTTACAACATTTTCCTTTTCAACTTCTTTTCTAGCTACTACCTGCTTTCCTTCGACCTTGGCATTAATGAGCTCCACAAGCTTTTCCCTGTAGGTGTCCAGATATTTTGACGGGTCAAAAGCAGTAGTCAGATTTTCTATAAGCTGTGTAGCCATATCCAGCTCTGCCTGAGTTGTTTTCGCGTTTTCAGGTATGCCGGGTACCTGAGCCGAATCCTTTACTTCATCAGGATAAAATATTGTTTCAAGAACCAGAACATTTTTGTATACCCTTATAACAGCCAGTGATTCTCTGTCTCTTATTGTTATTTTGGCAACAGCAATTTTTTCTTTCTGCCCCAAGGCCTCTCGCAGAAGTGTATAGGCTTTTCCCCCTGTCTCCTGAGGCGCAAGAAAATATGTCTTGTCAAAATACACGGGGTCAACTTCTTCAAGTTTTACAAAGTCCACTATTTCAACTGTTTTTTCACTTTTAACCTGAAGAGATTCGAAATCTTCGCCGCTCATTATAACGTACTTACCGGGTTCATACTCAAAGCCCCGGACAATATCTTCAGGTTGAACCTCCTTATTACAGACAGGACAAACCTTTTTGTACTTTACCGGACTATGACATTCCTTATGAATGTACTTAAACCGGATATCCTTGTCTTCCGTTGCCGTAAACATTTTTACAGGAATATTAACCAAACCGAAACTGATAGAGCCCTTCCAAACTGTATGCATAATTGGTCCTCCATAATTAATATTTATTGTCCGTATTTAAGATTTTATTTATTCAACTATTTATCCCTGTTTTTTTAGATGATATAATACAAAATAATAAAGGAGGTAGATTTATGCCATTTTATGATCTTAAATGCAGTAAGTGCGGTAGTGAATTCAACGTAATGGCTAAAATGTCCCAACGTGAAAACAAAGAGATTAAATGCCCCGGCTGCGGAAGCAATGATCTTGAAACCATATTTAAGAATGTAAATATTATTCAGTCCAGAAAAGACTCCGGCGGAGACTGTCCCAACAGACATGTGTGCGGCGGGTGCTGTAACCACTGATTTTTTCCTTTCGGGGTATGTAAATATCACTGCAAAAAAACAAGGTATCTTAAAGGAGCATAATTTCCCTAAAAGATACCTTGTTGTATATAACAGATGCCCAACCGGAATTATTCTAGAATTTCATCATCCAAATCAGCATTTGTTTTAGTTTCGGAATTTGTCTTTTTTGTTTCATCTTCTTTTGTTGGCTGTGCTGTTTTATCCCGTGTATTATCCTTATCTTCTGTTGTTGTTTTTATTGAGCTGTCTTTTCCGGGTTCATTGCTTATAAGATGGGTATCTCTTGAATAAGCTATGTCGATTTGATAGCTACCCTTGAATTCTTTAGTTACTTTTCCGTTTATTCTGAACTGTACGGATGTTATATCCTTTATTTCTGTTAACGTGTTTACAATAGAATAGAGCGAAAGTTGCTCATTCTTTTTGCCACCGGGATGCTTTTCAATAAAATCCTTTGAAAGATCCACAGTTGCTACACCGTCCTTTATCTTTACATCCGTAGTTACTTTTGTTTCTTTAGGAACAGAAGCTTTTAAGAGACTACCTTTTGCAGGGCCGCTTATAAGTTCCTTTAAAACAACCGTTGCCATATGTTCATTACCCTTACCTGTATCCGTATTTTGAATATACCTTGTTTCTGCAGCAAGTTTTGTACCCTGTTCGTTGATAAAGTATAACTGAACCGGAGTTTTATCCTTTAAGCCATTAGCTTCATCCTGCCCCATTGTAAGACTGCTGACCGGAGTCAGTTCATCACTGTCAGCATCTTCACTTTTAGCCCCACAGCCTGCAAGCATAGTAAAAACAATTCCAAATACCATAAATAGACATATTAGTTTTCGCATTTTTTCATGCACCTCACATTAAAATGTTAAAAGTTGTATTTATGAATACCCATCCCTTACACATTTATTTTTATGCCCAAGCATGTGGAAGTATTCTAAACTTGTCAATATTTTTTAATGAGAGATACACATTAATTATGTATTATAATTTTTAGTCTGAGGTAAAGATTTACTATAAACATGTACAACCTTATTAACAGGAAATATCAAGCACATTTCAGTCCCCTGATTTTCTTTGCTTTTTACTTGGAGGCTTCCGTTGTGTGATTTCATAACTTTAAAGCAATAGCTTAATCCTAATCCATAATTATTTTTTCCTTTTTTTGTAGAGAAAAACGGAGTCATAACTTTATTGATGAAATCTTTTGGAATACCTACTCCATTGTCAGAAACCGTTATACACATTTTTTTGTTATTTATAAACTCCGTATTTACTTTAATAACACCCTCCGTCTGGATAGCTTCAATAGCATTTATAATGAGATTTTTCAATACTTCCGATACGTGAACGGGATCAATGAGCATAGTAATATCTATTTTGCTGGTATTAATAATCCGAATATTCTTATCGCAGATAGAAGGTGCAACCTGATTTATTACTTTTGATATAATTTCACTTAAAAGACACGGCTTAAAATTCATCTTATACAGCTTTATTTCGTTAAGTTTTCTGGTGAATTCCAAAAGATTTTTACAGGAATCCTTAATAATAGATAATTTATTATCCATTCCGGGGCTTGTTTTTTCAACACACATTATTGTGTCTACACACAAATTAATAGTTGAAACTTCATTTTTTATTGCATGGGAGACAATACTCATCCCTCCAATTACAGAATTTATATTATTATCAATATTTATTCTTTCTATCTTGAAATGTATCCCTAACATGCCGTATTTCATACAGAAGACAAAAAACAAAATGAATTCACCGGCTATTACCCATACATTAATCTGCCAAACATTTCTATACCCCATGGCTACCGATATATAACTTGTCCAGAGAATGCACATTGTAGACGGAAGTGCAAATAAAGCTGTGAGAATTCTCTGGGTTTTGGTATAGTCATCCCTTTCCTTAATTATACCTAATATAAGAATTATATTGGCCAAAATAGTATAGACACATACCCAGCAAGATAGGACTCTGTAATTTGGATTAAAATCCGGAGTAATAGGATAAATTAAAAGCATCAGAATACTTGGAAGGGACAGCACAGCCACAACCGCTATTTTAACTTTTGATTTTAATTGGATATTAAGAAAGTTTGTAAATAGAAGAACAAAAACCAAAAATAGATATGTAGCAAAGTAATGCTGAAAAATGTCGGCTGTACCCTTGAGTATACGGCTGGCCAGAATCAATTTTTCATTGCCATAACCTTGTATAAAGGGAATAAAATTTTCACTTATAACCGCCGCCAACCCGCCAAAGCCGTTAAATAGCAGGCAGAGGCTTGCACACCACGCCCAGTATTCTTTAGGGTTTGCATAAATTAACAGAATAGAAATTATCCACAATAAAATAAATATGACAAACATATTATATCTCCTATTCAAGTAATACTATTTTACTTTTAAGGCGTGGTCATATTTTATCACTAATTGTAAATATTTTCAATATGTACTAAAACAAGGTAAATACTGCATACAGGTTGTTTCCCCTGAAAACATGCGGTTTTTGTACATTTTTCAGAGAAATTTGCTTGTTTTCAGGAATTATTTCTTATGAATTCAATAATTTTCCTCCCAGCCATAGCGCCCTGTCCAACCGCAGTTGCAATTTGCTTGAAACCTCCCGTACAGTCTCCTGCCGCAAAAAGGCCCTTTAGGTTTGTGCTTTGATCTTCATTAACCACAATGGAATTATTTTTTGTTATTACCCCCAGCTTTCTGGCAAAATCAACACTGGATGCTGATTCGAAGGCAACAAACAAACCATCAAGATTTTCAACTAAACCATCTTCAAACGCTATACCCTCAATAACTTCATTTCCAACTACGTTTTTTATCTTTTTATTATTGATAGAAAATCTAGAAGCATAACATTTATATTTTTCAGTAAGCTCAAGTTCATTGCCGTTTGTATAAATAGTAATATCTTTTGTTAATGGCTCCAATTCCAAAGCCTCATGTATTGCATAATCCTTAAAGCCTACAAGGCCGACTTTCAGCCCTCTATAGAAAAATCCGTCACATGTGGTGCAATAACTTACCCCTCTGCCTTCAAATTCTTCCAGACCGTCTATATTGACCTTTTTAGTTTGTTGCCCTGTAGCCATGAGTACTGCTTTGGCGGAATAATTTTCTTCAGTTGTATATACTTCAAAATACTCAGCTTTCTCTAATGCTATTACTTCACTATGAACAAACTTTACCCCAAGGCGTCTGGCCTGCTGTTCTCCCTGTTCCAGAAGATATTTCCCCGACACCGGCTCAGCGAACCCGTAATAATTTTCCACTCTGTCTGTTTTATAAAGTGCGCTGTTGTCCAATCCTATAACTAACGTTCTCAGCCCCGCACGTACTGTATAAAGTGCAGCAGAAATACCTGCAGGTCCCTTGCCTATTATAATTGCATCAACCATATCTTTTCCTCCAATAGACAGCTTTTTTATATGATTTATATACCAGAATACTATACCCTTTTCAAATATTAATAAACAAATTTTTATAAAATTATTTTTTTCATGTGTAACACCTTTTACTATAAATTCATAATATGCAGTATCTTAAATATTTTATTTGGAGGTAAAATCATGGGATGTTTTGGTGGTTCTTCTGATAACTGTAGTTGGTTGTGGATAATAATATTATTAATTATTATCTTCTGCTTCTGCGGCGGTGACAATGGATTTTTCGGCGGATGTTCGGATTTACTCGATAACTGCGAATGGCTTGTCGTACTGGCAGTTATTCTTCTTATTTTCTTCCTTAGCAATGATGGAGATCACTGTTGCGATTAATTTTGTCAAATCTGTTAAGAGTAGTTTGAATAGAAGCTTGGGTTACATATCCAAGCTTCTATTTCAGATTAAGGGTTATTATCCAACATATTAGTCCAACCATAGTGCATACACTGTAATGATACTGTTAAAACAGTTTATAGGAGGTATTTTTTATGGGAGATTCTTTAAGTAAGAAAATTCAGGAAATGATGCAGGACAAAATGATCCAGTCAAAAGTAAATAAAGCTATAGATATGTTAAAGAAAGACAGTCCTAAAGATCTTGAAAAAAAGCTTTCATCTATTGATAAGGATGAACTGATGGAAAAAATAAACGAATTTGATGAAGAAAAGCTTAAAAATATAAAAATAGATAAAGATGAGATAAAAAAGAAAGTTACCCAAAAGGACCTTGATAAGCTGCAAAAAATACTTGGTAAAGACAGCGATGCAATAATGAAAAGGGTAAATGATTTTCTGAATTCCTAGTTTTGTACATATATTCAATTGCTTGGAGGTATTTTGATGAGTGACGACATGGGAGATAAGATAAAACAGATAGCCGAAATGCTGGGGCAGGACTCAAATAGTGGTATCCCTGACAACGTAAAAGGGCTTTTGAATATGTTCATGTCATCAAATAATTCAAAGGACGAAACCTCATCAGATGACAACTCTTCAGAAAAGGAAAACTCATCTGAAGATTCTTCCAGAGCTGATACAGATGACCTGGCTGATATGGCCAGAAAAATGAAAAAGGCTATGAATATGCTTAATACGAACAATGATCCAAGAGTTAATCTGCTCAATGCAATAAAGCCCTACCTTAATGACAATAGACAAAAAAAACTTCAGAAGTGTATGAAAATTATTAAAATTGGCAGTTTAACCAAGATGTTGGATGAATCGGAGGGACGTTCTGTTTAGCAAAACAATTTACTCTCTGGTCATACCCAAAGGTTTTTTTAGGAGTGGATAGTATGGTTTACAGAAAGCGTCCCCCAAAATCCCGCAGATATAATAAAAATCACTCTGCTCAGCCAAACGGTGAGCATGAGCAAATTGATACAAATATATCCGTAACAGAAGAGCGACCGGTGAATATTAAGGCAGAAGAGTCAATGCCTCCTGCAAGTCCCGGCAGCCGTGAAACAAAAACCCCCAAGCCTTTGGGTTTTCTTTCATCGCTTCTGGGAACCGGAGATAAAGCGGAACGATCAGGAAGTCCTCTGTTTACGGTTTTTGATTATGATATATATTTGGATGACCTGCTGCTTGTAGGTCTTATTATACTTATATATACAGATAAAGCAGAAGATGAACTTCTGCTGATTATTCTCTTGTATCTGTTATTGGATATATTCTAACGGATTGCTTTTTTCTGTTTGTAATCATCACTGCATTTTTTAAAAGATGAAAACACAAAACAAATCAAAATTGCAAAAACTATTGTTTTAAATACAATATTTACAACAATCAGTATAGTATTTATAGTCCCTGATACGACCTGTGTATTAGCCAAAGTAAAATTAGCAATTATGTACAGAATATCAAACAAAACCAATGTAATATCAAACGCCACAAATTTGGAAAGTAAAGACCAGAAATTACTGTCTGATATTTTTTTTGCCAGTTTAAAATGATTTTTATCATGGACAATGGCTGATGGATACCAAAATACTATATACTGTCTGAAAAAAGTATAGCTGAAAAACAGTACTGCAGCAGTTATGATTGAAAGAACAATTCCCGCCAACGGATTCATTGATCCGCTGATTGAATTATCCACAACAATCGCCGCAGGAATAATTGCTATTAAAGCATATATTATAAAAATGACAAATGCACATATAGTCCAAAGATTTAGTGAAATCATCCTAAGAAAATACTTCTTTATTCCCTGAACAAATTCACTTCCGGCCTTTTTCTCTTTTCCTTCAACCGCATTATAAAGTATATTGAAACATCCTGAGAATATTAACCCAAGAATCAAAGACGCTGCAAGTACTGCAATTACAAGTGCCAATATGATTTTCACTGCTGTTTCAGGTACAGAAATCGTATTTATAACAAATTGAATTATATTTACGTAGTCATCAAAGGGACTACCTGTTTTAAACATTGTCAGCCCATAAAAAAGGGTCATAAAAAAATATTCAAAAACACATACAACAGTACTCAGAAGTGCCGTAAGCAACAACACTGCTGGTCTCTTGGCAATTAAATGTACCGCTTTATTAACTATCCCCATATCATTCTTCTTCCCATCTTTTATTTATAAAAAACTTATTTTTATAATACCACAATAACCCATAAATAAATAGTTTTAGTTTATCTCTTTCATGGTCAGTGATATCCTCTTTCTTTCAACGTCTACCTCAAGCACCTTGACTTTTACTATGTCCCCCACAGCTACTACATCCATGGGGTTCTTTACAAATTTATCAGCCAGTTGGGATATATGGACAAGTCCGTCCTGATGAACTCCTATATCCACAAAAGCTCCGAAATCAGCCACGTTTCTTACAGTCCCCGTTAGTATCATTCCTGCTTTTAAATCCTCCATGTTAAGTACATCAGAGTGAAGCATTGGCTTTGGAAGCTCGTCTCTGGGGTCTCTTCCTGGCTTTAGCAATTCATTTACAATATCCTTTAAGGTTGGTATCCCTATGCCCAACTTTTCTGCAACCTGTGACATTCCGGTCTGCACAACCTTAGTGTCAAGTCCAGCCAGTTTTTTGTCTTTTACATCCTCCAGAGAGTAACCCATGTTTTCCAAAAGGTGCTTTGCTGCCTTATAAGATTCCGGATGAACAGATGTATTATCAAGAATATTTCCACCGTCAGTTATTTTCAAAAAACCAGCGCACTGTTCAAAGGTTTTATTTCCCAGCTTCTTTACCTTCTTTAGCTCATTTCTTGCCTTGAATTTACCGTTTTCCTCTCTGTACTCAACAACATTCTTTGCAATTGCAGTACTTATTCCTGAAACATATGAAAGTAAAGGTGCAGAGGCTGTATTCAAATCAACACCTACATTGTTTACGCAGTCCTCTACCACTCCGCCAAGAGATTCATCAAGCCTTTTTTGATTCATATCATGCTGGTACTGTCCTACTCCGATGGCTTTGGGGTCGATCTTTACCAGCTCGGCCAAAGGATCCTGAAGCCTTCTTGCTATTGAAACGGCACTTCGGAGGGCAACATCAAAATCAGGAAACTCCTCAGCCCCAAGCTTTGAAGCAGAATATACCGATGCGCCTGCCTCGCTAACCACCATGTAGTAAACCTTTCTTTCTATTTCCTTCAGCAGTTCAGCTACAAATATCTCCGATTCCTTGGAGGCTGTACCATTCCCTATTGAAATAATGTCAACCTTGTACTTTTCAATAAGTTGTTTTACTTTCTTCTTTGCCTCATCGATTTTATTCTGAGGAGGTGTCGGATATATAACGGTAGTTTCCAGTACTTTACCGGTTTCATCCACTACTGCCAGCTTACAACCTGTCCGGTATGCCGGGTCAAGCCCAAGTACCACCCTGTCCTTGACAGGAGGCTGCAACAGCAGGTTTCTCAGGTTTTCAGAAAATACTTTGATAGCCTGCTCCTCAGACAACTCTGTAAGCTGATTGCGTATATCTCGCTCCAAAGACGGAAAAATCAATCTTTTGAAAGAATCCTCCACTGCCGATTCTACATATTTAGCCATTTCAGAGTTTGTTTTTTTAATAGTGTCTGCTTTCAAAAAATTCAGACACCAATCCTCGTTGACATCAATTCTTACATTGAGGAAATCTTCCTTTTCCCCTCTGTTCAAGGCAAGTACGCGGTGTCTAGCTATCTTAGAAACAGGTTCCTTGAAATCATAGTACATTCTGTATACTGAGTCTTCATCTTTTTTACCCGAAGACACTACAAGACCATTTTTAAATATTATTTCTCTTAAAGCTTTTCTGAATTCAGCATTATCAGAAATTTCTTCGGCTATTATATCCAACGCCCCTGCAATAGCCTCATCGGCACTGTTTACTCCCTTTTCCGGGTCAATATACTTTGCAGCAATATCATTTAAAGGAGTTTTGGTTGGAAGCTGTGAATATATAATAGTAGCAAGTGGTTCAAGACCTTTTTCCCTAGCCACAGATGCCCTTGTTTTCCTTTTTACCTTGTAAGGCCTGTAAATATCCTCTATTTCCTGCAATGTAACCGCTTTATCCAAGGATTTTACTATTTCTTCGGTAAGCTTACCCTGCTCATCTATAAGCCTTCTTACATCCTCCCTACGCTCATCCAGATTTCTTAAATACACTAAGCGTTCGTATAGTTCTCTTAAAACCTGATCATTAAGTTCTCCGGTAACTTCCTTTCTATAACGTGCTATAAATGGAATCGTATTTCCATCATCTATGAGCTTAACGGTGTTTTGTACCTGAAAAGGCTTCAAGTTGAATTCCCTGGTTAACTGTCCGACTACATCTGTCATATATCCTGCCTCCGCTGTTATACTAAATATAGGTAATTTTATCCTGTTTCAATAACAATTATAGATATTATATATTAATTTTTCCCGCAAGAAAAGGAACCGGTACTTAAACAAAATAAGAACCGACATATAAGCCGATTCTTATTTTTTGTGGTACCTTCGATTACTTGCTTTCTTTATTGCAGTCACATGATTGCTGTCTTACTTCTCTATTATCCTTGTTTTCTCCAAGCTGGTCGTTTTCAAATGTAAGTTTTTCATTGTCACTGCTTTTTGGTTTACCTTTATCCATATACAGCACCCCTTTTTAAGTTATTTCACCTTTAGTATTAATGACTGCTTTGCAAGCCATCAGCATTATTTTATACAAACCATATAAAAATTATAAACCAACTTTTTGCAGGATTGTTTGCTATATCCGAAAAGTTGCTTTGTCCAATCTGTTAATTTCCGGAATCTCCAAAAGCTCTGCAGAAAGCCTTTGCAATGCCCTATCCTTCATTTTTGCTTCCAGCATTATATCAATATCCCTGTCTGCCTTTTTCGCTGTATGAAGAAAATCCATAAATTCAGATAAGTCAACATAATCAGCATGACTTCTAAACTCTTTTTCACTTTTGGGACTGGAATAATGGACTTTGGGCGGGTCCAGTTCCGAATTCCATGTATTGAATATTCTGTCAAGCAAGTCTCCCAATTCCTCCCCATAGTTAACACATCTGTGATGATGAACATCCAATACCATGGGAATTTTCAAATCTTCACAAATTTCTAGGGCATCGGCTGCTGTAAAGCATTTATCGTCATTTTCAAGAATTATTCTTTTTGAAATCCTGTCAGGTAGCTTCAAAAAGTTTTCCTTAAATCTGTCAATGGATTTTTCTTTGTCCCCGTACAGTCCCCCTACATGTAAAACCAGTTTGTATCTAAAATCATCTAATCCCATAGCCTCGAAAAGCTTTACATGGTAGTCCAGATCTCGAATCGAGGATTCCAGAATTTCAGGCTTAATTGGGTTGAGTATTGTAAAATGGTCAGGATGTGCACTTATCCTGAAATTATTGGTTCGTATATATTCACCCAGACGTTCAAATTCGTCATGAAAGTCTGATACATAATCCCAATCCTTCAATTCACCGTGAGTAGCTAAGGGAATTAGTTTTGAAGTCAAACGGTACACTTTTATATTTAATGCAAGACTGTTTTTGAGAATCCTCAAGGTATTGTTAATATTGCATTTTGCAACCCTATCCAATCTTGCACGTTTTCCCGCTTCATCCTTGATCTTATTGTATACGGCATATGTTACCGTTCTTGATGGTGAACAGTCTTCAAGGTCCAGTGTCATAGCTACAAATCCCAGTCTGAATATCATTTGTTTCTCCATTTAAACTAATTTTTTCGGCATTTTACCATATATATTTTATGATTCTTATTAATCCTTAATATTATGCAGGTGCACATTGAAATAAATGCTCCAAGTATGGCCAATGCCATATCTTTCTGACAGTCCCATAAATCTCCTTGAAAGCCCATAAAAATTTCAATACGTCCCTCACTTAAAAACATTGCTGAAAACAGCTCAAAAATCTCATAGAGTGCTGCAGCCGCCAGAATAATTATCACAGAAAGCATACACGCACCAATATATCTGATTCGCAGCCTGTAATATATACTTTCCAAAACCGGTATTGAAATAAGCAGACCGAAAACAAAATTAACCACTCTGTCAAAATGATTTCTATGCATACCCAGAAATCTGCTAATCCAAGCTCCTATAGGACAGGCAGCATAGGTAAAATGAGCCCCTACTGCATGCAAAACTAATACCGTCAGAATACAGAAATAAGCAGTATTTGTAAGCCTGTTTTTTGTATATAAAAATCCAAGCATTACTATTACGAAAAGGGGAATAATACTTTCATACCACCATTCAAAAGTATTAACAGGTTTTATTGATAAAATGATAAAAACTATAAAATAGGTAGTCATCATAGCATGCAGAAAATGATTCCTTTTGAAAGGAATCTGGTTTTTCCTTGTGTCAAGAAGTGAAAATTTTTTCATGAATTTAGACATATTCTATCTCCAATCAAATTATATTAGTGCAGTTTTCACCATCCTGGCTTTTCAGGCAATTTTTATGGTAAAATTATTAGACAACTAAGGATTTTGCATAGTATTATATATACTTATATAATACGCAAATATGTTTAAAAAGGGTGATGAATATAATGAACTCTTTCGGTATCCTGAAGGATAAATTCGGCAATGTTATAGGGCAGATGATAAAATATGGCCTTGTGGGCGTAATTAATACACTTATCACCATGATAGTACTTTTTGTTCTTCAGAATGCTTTTGGTGTTTCCTACAAGCTTGCAAACGGTGCAGGCTATGTTTGCGGGTTTATTAATAGTTTTATTTTAAATAAATCCTGGACATTCAAAGGTAATCAGAAGTCCACATTAAGCCAGTTCATAAGGTTTGCATTGGTGTTTGCAGGGTGCTATGCCGTACAGCTGGGATTTGTTATTCTGCTTGTGGAAACAATTCATATTGAAAAAAATATTTCTCAGCTTATAGGAATGGTTTTTTATACCCTTGTAAGCTTTTTGCTGAATAAGATGTTTACGTTTAAGGATTAACAGAAAAAACCGGCTTAATTCCTTGCAATGTTACAAATACTATTTGTAACTAAATCAAGGAGGCTGGCTGATTATGCAGGAAGAACTTGTTTTTCTATATACCAATTTATCAGATGCAAAAAACGTACTGGGCAGTTTGAAGGATAACGGAATACGAAAGGCATACCTGACCACTACTGAATTTGGTCTTCATATCGGTATAAGCCAGAAACAGTTAATTAAAAAATTTCCCGGAGCTCTTCCGTCAACTGTTGTAAAAGTGGTAGTTGAAGTTGAGCCTCATAATAAACAAAATGCGGTTTCTGTGCTTGAGGAGAGTTTTGGGGTTGAAGACATTAAAATATTAAAGGATTATTACAATAAAAGATGAATATTATATAATAGGAAAACTTAACCAGTAGCATCAAATACCAGAAATGCGGGGTGATAGTGTGAAAGCTATTATTATGGCAGGCGGCGAAGGTTCTAGGCTCCGACCCCTTACTTGTGATTTACCAAAACCGATGGTTCCTATAATGAACAAACCTGTATTGGAACATACTATTGGTTTATTAAAAAGTTATGGTATTACAGACATTGGTATAACTTTATTGTACCATCCTCAAATAATCAAAGACTACTTTGGCAGCGGACATTCTCACGGAGTAAATATATATTACTTTCTTGAAGAATCTCCTTTAGGCACTGCAGGCGGGATAAAAAATGCCAGAGACTTTTTAGATGAGACCTTTATTGTAATAAGCGGTGATTCTCTTACTGATTTGGATATTGATAAGGCTCTGAAATATCACCAATCCAAAAAGTCCATTGCCACACTTATACTTGCAAAGGTTGATGTCCCTCTGGAATATGGAGTCGTTTTAACGGATGAGGACGGCTCTGTAAAGGGATTTGTTGAAAAGCCCAGCTGGGGTGAGATTTTCAGCGACATGGTTAACACCGGTATATATATACTGGAACCGGAAATTCTGAGCTATATTGATTCGGGTAAAAATACGGATTTCAGTCGGGATGTATTTCCTGCTCTCCTCTCTTCATCCAAGAAAATCTTTGGCTATGTCACTAATGACTACTGGTGCGACATAGGTGATACACATTCTTATATAAACTCCCATTGCGATATTCTCAATGGAAAACTAAAAATAAATATTGGCGACCAATTTAATGAGGATGTGTGGGTTGGCCCCGGTACGGTTATTGATAAAAATGCCCGGATTATAGCTCCGTGTGTTATAGGTTCCAACTGCAAAATAGGCAGTGGTTCAGTTATCGGAAGCTATACCGTTATGGGCAATAATACAATTGTCAAAAATGATGTATCCGTAGTAAGAAGTATTTTATGGGACAACTGCTATGTTGAGAATGGAAGCGAACTCAGAGGTGCAATACTGTGTAATCATGTTAATCTTAAAAATTACGTCTCAGTATTCGAAAATTCTGTTATAGGTGAAGGTTGTAAAATAAATGAAAGGTCTATAATAAAGCCCAATATACGGTTGTGGCCGGAAAAAGTTGTAGAGCCTCTTGCCATAGTTGATAGAAACATGATTTGGGGGGCAAAGCATAATAGTAAGATTTTCGGAGAAAACGGTATATCAGGTATTATAAATGTAGATATTTCCCCTGAATACGCTACCAGACTTGGGGCTGCCTATGGCTCTCACCTTAAAACAGGTTCTAAAGTTGTAGTCAGTTCAACTAATTCAAACTCTGCCCGGATGTTCAAGCATGCTTTTATTTCCGGAATACTCTCTGTAGGTATTGAAGTATTTAATATGAGCAGCCTTCTGACTCCTATATCCCGGTACGCCATAGGCTTTCTAAAAGCAGAAGGGGGAATCCATATAAAAACTGATATGGATAATCCCAATTTAATAAGAGTGGATTTTATGGATTCAAGAGGAACTTCAATAAGCAAGTTCTCTGAACGAAAAATAGAAAATTCCTTCCTCCGTGAAGATTTTAAAAGATGCTCATCCCAACAGATTAGAAGATTAAATAACATTACTGATTTCAGCAGCTATTATGTTAAAAACCTCCTGCAGAACACCAATGTAAATGCTATAAAGCAGCTTAGCCCCAGAATATGTATATTTTCCAGATCTGATTTTGTTTCATCCATTGTGGGCCCTATGCTTACAAACATGGGCTGCCAGACTATATGCCATGAAAGCTACTCTGATATATCCTCGGTAACTTCAGTATTAGTTGAAACTAATTGCGAATTTGGTGCTATAATTGACAGTAACGGTGAAAATCTTACTCTGATAAGCCGAGAAGGGATTGTTGTAAAAGATGATTTATTTGAGGCTTTTATTTCCCTTATTATTTTTAAAAGATCACCGGGAACCACCTTTTATGTACCTATTACAAGTTCTGATGTAATAGAAAGGCTTGCTTCAAGATACCGTTGCGTTGTAAAAAGAACCAAAAATTGCCTACAGGCGGTTATGGATGAGATTTTAAGTGAAAGAAGCAGCTCAGCCGGTTCTGACCAGCTTGTACTTAATTTTGATGCTATAGCAGGACTTGTTAAAATAATTGAATACATGTGTGCATCGGGAATAACCCTAAACCAACTGCTTCTGGAAATCCCCAAAATCTACATAGACAAAAAAAGCATTTACTGTCCCTGGGAGTTAAAAGGTATGGTAATGCGAAGAATAATAAATGACAATAAAGACAAAAAAGCTGAACTTCTCGATGGGATTAAGCTATACCTTGAAGACGGCTGGGTACTTATAATACCTGATGCCGATACTCCAGCCTTTAAAATAATTTCTGAAGGAAGTTCCGCGGTTGCAGCCAAAGAACATTGTGTCAGATTTCACAATATTGTAGAAAGGATTATTACAAACAGTTAATATGAGATCAATTACAGCAGAAGAAAACCATGAAGGTAAAAAGATTGACAGGGTAATACGTGATTTTTTCCCCAATCTAGCTTCGGGTATGTTATACAAGGCACTTCGCAAAAAGGATATAAAAGTAAATGGAATGCGCATAAAAGAGGACTATATCGTCAGTTTCGGAGACAAGATAGATGTATATATTATTGACGATTATCTGTTTGGCCGTGACGACGAAGGTTTTTCAGTGGTTTATGACGATGACAACCTTTTAATTGTAAACAAAGAAGCAGGAATTCCTGTTCATCCCGATAAAAACCAAAAACAAGCAACTTTGATTGATAAACTTCAAAGCATATACGGGTCAAATCTGGCCTTATGCCACAGACTTGACAGAAATACAAGCGGACTTGTGATTATTGCAAAAAATAATGCCACTCTTGAAGTTATGCTGGATAAAATAAAGGACAGAGAAATACAGAAGTACTACAGCTGCATTGTATCAGGTAAAATGGAAAAAAAGAAAGCAGAACTGGTTGATTATCTGGACAAAAACGAAAAGCTCAGCAGGGTATTTATAACCTCTGAGAAAACCAGAAATTCCGTTCAGATAATAACCAGATACCGTGTAATGGAGTCTTTGAATTCCCTTAGTTTGCTTGAGGTAGAGCTGGTTACAGGCAGAACCCATCAAATAAGAGCTCATCTTGCCTATTATGGCCATCCGATAATAGGAGACGGCAAATATGGCAAAAACACCGAAAACAAGCAGTATAATGCCAAATACCAGCTTCTTTGTGCCACCAGGCTTACTTTTGATTTTCAAAGCTCTGCGAGACATTTAAATTATCTGAATAAGAAAACCATTTCCATCGACCCGCCATTTAGTCTGAAACAGGTAGCCGATAATCAGAGTAAAAAACTGTGAAAAAAAAACTTCAATCAATTGATTGAAGTTTTTTTGTTTTACTTCTTCATAAACATTTCTACAAACAGCTTACCGTATGTGGGACTCTCTACAACGCCAATTCCTGTGTGGGTAAATTCTTTGTTGTATAGATTGTTTCCGCTTTCTTTAAGCCATGCTGTCAAAGCCTTTTCCATTGATTGATTTCCTGCAAGGTTCTCACCTGCAACACTGAACTTTACACCGTACTTTTTCATCATATCAAATGGAGTTCCGTAATATGAAGATGTATGGCTGAAGTAATTATTATTTTTCATATCACTTGCCTTCATTCTGGCTAACTTCACAAGTTCTTCATCAAAAACCAGAGGATTCAGCCCTTGTTCTTTTCTTGCATTATTAACCATATCGAGCATAGCCTTTTCATCAGGTGAAACATCTATAACCTTAGCTGCGACAGTCTGCTGTGCAGTGGTGTTAACGGTGTTTTTAACTGTACTGACCTGCTTTGTTTTTACTGCAGCTTTCTTCGGCTGGATAACTTTGAAATACCGGGATGATACTGCCCCAATATTTCCGTTGGCACTGTCATAGACTGCATACCAGTCTCCCAGCTTTCCCATGACAGTTAACTTCTGTCCCTTTTTCAGTTTGCACAGACTGTCAAACTTGGTATTCGGGCCTGTACGTAAATGTACATCCTGTGCCGTAACCGTTCCGGCTGTTGAAGCCACCTGTTGATAAGATTGTGATGCATCTACCCTGTACTGTAATGTACTAACAGGTAAAAATGTAAATACGGAAACCATAATACTCAATACTATCGCTGCTTTTTTCCTTGTTTTCACTGCAACCCCTCCTGCTTTTAACTAACTATATTTGGATAAATAGCCTTATGTTGATAGTATTGACATGTTTTCCATAATTATTTACAATATTGAGAAATATTAATGAAAAAGAACAAAAAAATAGGCAGACATCATAATATATGATGCCCAGCCTGTTTTGTATTTTAGTATTGTTAATTAATATGCCTTACCCCAGTATACCATTGATTTCGCAGGTTTTCCGCAGCACATACATTTGTCTGAAAGCTGCTCCTGTTCAAAAGGCATACACCTTGCCGTTGCACCTGTCTTTTCCTTAACCAGATCTTCACACTCACGGTCGCCGCACCACATACCTTTTACAAAGCCGGGTGTAGTATTTATGATTTGCTCAAACTCATCAATAGTTGTCGCAGTATAAGTCTTCTTATCCCTTAGCTCTCTGGCTTTTTCAAGAAGTGACTTCTGTATGTCTGCAAGAGTGTTTTCAACTGTTTCTTCCAGATTGTCCAAAGAAACAAATATCTTTTCTCTGTTATCTCTTCTTACCAATACAGCCTGATTCTTTTCGATATCTTTAGGCCCTATTTCAAGACGCATAGGAACACCCTTCATCTCGTATTCACTGAACTTCCATCCGGGCATTTTGTCGCTGTCGTCCATTTTTACTCTGAACTTAGCGGAAAGCTTGTCTTTTAATTGATTTGCTTTCTCCAAAACACCTTCCTTATGCTGAGAAACAGGTATTATAATCAACTGTGTAGGCGCTACTGCAGGAGGAAGCACCAAACCGCTGTCATCTCCGTGTACCATTATGATTGCACCTATTAGACGAGTAGTTACGCCCCATGAGGTCTGATGTACATATTGGAGTTGATTGTTCTTATCTGTATATTGAATATCAAAAGCCTTCGCAAACCCATCACCGAAATTGTGGGATGTACCCGACTGTAAAGCCTTACCATCATGCATGAGGCTTTCAATTGTATAGGTAGCATGGGCTCCTGCAAATTTTTCCTTTTCGGTTTTTCTTCCTTTTATAACAGGGATTGCAAGTACATTTTCCAAAACATCAGCATACACGTTAAGCATTTTTATGGTCTCTTCCTGAGCTTCCTCAGCTGTAGCATGTGCAGTATGTCCTTCCTGCCACAAAAATTCCAGTGTTCTCAAAAACGGCCTTGTAGTCTTTTCCCATCTTACTACAGAACACCATTGGTTGTAGAGCTTTGGCAGGTCTCTGTAGGATTGGATAGAGTTTGAATAATGCTCGCAAAACAGGGTTTCAGATGTAGGTCTTACGCAAAGCCTTTCTGTCAGCTTTTCGTCTCCTCCGTGAGTTACCCATGCAACTTCAGGTGCAAATCCTTCAACATGTTCCTTTTCCTTCAACAGTAAGCTCTCAGGTATGAACATAGGCATATAAACATTTTCATGTCCTGTAGCCTTAAATCTTGTATCCAATGCCTTCTGAAGATTTTCCCATATTGCATACCCATAAGGCTTGATAACCATACAACCTCTAACACTTGAGTAATCTACAAGTTCAGCCTTCTTTATAACATCGGTATACCACTGAGCGAAATCATCATTCATAGAAGTTATTTCTTCTACCAGTTTTTTATCCTTAGCCATCGTTACCTCCAATACTGTATTTAAACACTTAATTTTATATTTGTTAATCAATAATCTGCCCGCCGACTTATTTAACAAGCCCGACAGATACGTCAAAAAAGTTCTAACTACTATTATATAATATATTTACCATGGTATGTCAATAGCACTTGCACGGGCCTCAAAGGTTATAATATAATGTGTTGTGTACATTTTTAAAGAATTGGAGAATACTATGAAAGTTGGAATAGGCCAGGACAGCCACAAATTTGATTTTCAAAACAATACTAAAAAGTTTATATTAGGCGGCGTGGTTTTTGATGATGTAACGCCATTAGATGGAAACAGCGATGCAGATGTAGTTCTCCATGCACTTACCAACGCAATATCCGGTGTAACTTGCGTTAACATACTTGGAAAAATAAGCGATGAAATGTGCCTTGAAAGAGGAATTACAGACAGCTCCGAATATTTGAGGGAGGCTCTCAAATATCTGGTTGATGTTAAGGTTGTACACGTCTCAATTTCAATAGAGTGTTCCTACCCTAAAATATCACCCAAGATTGCCGAAATGCGGAAGTCAATATCTGAACTTTTGGCTATTCCTGAAAACTGTGTAGGAATAACAGCTACAACAGGTGAAGGTCTGACCGCATTTGGTCAGGGTAAAGGCGTACAGGCTTTTTGTATAGTTACTGCAATATAAAAACTTACAAAAACAGCTTAAATGGTCAAATAAGACTCTTTAAGCTGTTCTTTTAGCTAAAATTCTATTATCTTGTTTATAAATTCCATATTATCTACTATATGGGAGACGACAATAAGAATTCCTTTAAATTCATTATTCTTTAAAATATTTAGTATGATATCCCGTGTTTCCACGTCCACATTTGAAATAGGCTCATCAAGTATTACAATGTCCTTGTTCAAAAGCATTGCCCGAATAAAAGCAATTACCTGTGCCTGTCCACCCGAAACTCCGGCCGTATTCTGGGATATTTCTGAATCCAAGCCGTTTGGAAGCCTGCTTATGTAAGATTCAAGATTCAGCTGTTTTATCAGCAGATCAACATCCTCTCGCTTCTTTTCGTTCTGACCGTATAGTATATTATCAAGAACAGTCCCTCTGAACAGGAAAATACTTTGGGACACAATACCGATTCTATCCCTAAGACTTATGTTATTTATAGTGGATAAATCCGTATCATTAAAAAGTATCTTCCCTTCCTCCGGCGTATACAATCCAACCAGCAGCTTTATGAGTGTTGATTTTCCCGAACCGTTTTCACCACGTAAAAGGACTTTTTGGCCTTTGTTTATTTCAAAGTTTAATGAATTAATAACGTTTTTGGAATTGCTGTTATATCTGAATGATACATTTTGTACCTTAATGGAATCAATTTTACTTTCTATATTCTCCGTTTTGCCGGCATTTTCGCCCTTCATATCCAACAACTCATACAATCTTTCAATACTCAGACATGCCGGCTTTATTGTGGTTCCCACTGTTGCTAACCCCTGACTTGCGCCAAAAACCCTTCCTATGTAAAGTGAAAAAGAAGTATATAAACCTACTGTAAACTGACCTCTTATAATAAGAATTGCTGCAATCAGCAGTATTAAAAGAGTTCCCATATTGTTGGCAATTGTAATATTCTCTATAAAAACTAATATTGATTTACTTTGCTTTATACTTTTCTTTACAAGGTCGTCCAGCTTGTTTTTAAACCTTTTCAGCTGGTTTTCTTTTCCGTTTAGTACCTTTATATCTTCAATCCCGTTGATTATTTCAAAACATTCTCCGTTTAAAACAGCATTTGATTCCATCATCTGGCGGGTTACTTTCATGAATCCACCGGCTGACGCCCTGGAGGAAAAGTAAAATACAGGTGATAGAATAACGGCTACCAAAGCTAATCTGAAATTCAGCGAAAACATAGCTATTGCCGCTGCCACCGCATCAACCAAACCAAGAACCAATCCTATATTTGACGGTGAAAATACAACACTGACATTGCCGCATTCCCCTATTCTGCTTTGTATGTATCCCTTTTCCGTATTTGATAAATAACTCATTGGCAAATCCAGAACTTTGCCTATTACGGAATATCTCATTTCATTGGTAACTTCATTACTTACTTTCGCAAACATATACTGGGCTACAAAAGAAATAACATACCTGAGCACATATAGCAATGCAATTAATCCGACATAATAATATAATTCTTTGTAGCTCTTAGACCCTGCCACTACATTATCAAGTATATACCCGATAAAGTAAGGTATGGGAACAGAAACAAGTGAACACAATATAGTACCTGTAATGCCTATACAAAAAAATAAACGGTACTTTCTGATAAATGGTATTATTTTAAGCAGACTCTTTAAGCTCCCCATAAATCACATTCCCTTCACGCTATTTACTTGAAGAAAGTAAAGACTCTCCCATTATTAAATCCTCGGGAGTAGTAATTTTTATATTCTGATAGCTGCCTTCCACAATTTTAACCGATATGCCCAATTTCTCAACCAAAACCATGTCATCCGTTCCGATATAGCCATTCTGTACGGCTTTATCATGGGCATTCTTTATAATATCATACATAAAGCCCTGAGGCGTTTGAATACTCCAAAGACTGCTTCTGTCCGGGGTTGACTGTACAAAACCGTTTTCATCTGAGATCTTCATAGTATCCTTTGACCGAACCCCGATTCCACAAGCGCCGTATTCTCTTGCGGCATTTATGCAATCCACGATGTTTTCATTTGTTACAAATGGTCTTGCACCATCATGAATCAATACAACTCCATTTTTATCCCTAATAGAACAAAGTCCCTTATAAACCGAGTTCTGACGTTCAGCACCTCCGCTTACAAGGGATATTACCTTTGTAAAATTAAATTCCTCAACTATTTCATGTTTACAAAAATTTATATCATCCTCATTAACAACAAGTATTATATTATCAACCTCAGAACACCTCTCAAATGCACTTATTGTTCTGGCAAGTACAGGTATACCGGCTATTTTTAAATACTGCTTATTAATACTGGAATTCATCCTTGTACCTTTTCCTGCTGCAGTTATAATAGCAGTTACTTTTTTAGATATATCATTTGAGTCCAAATCGAAATGCCTCCATATCTTGTGTAAAGTTAATCACTTATACTGGGTTTTGCAAAAACCATACGGCCTGCAGATGTCTGAAGTACACTTGTTACCATTACCGGGATTGTCTGATTAAGGTACTTTTTACCCCCGTCCACTACAATCATGGTTCCATCCTCCAAGAACCCTACACCTTGCCCGTTTTCCTTTCCGTCTTTCACAACCAGTATATTCATTTCCTCCCCGGGTAGAGCAACGGGCTTAACCGCATTGGCAAGGTCGTTTATATTGAGAACCTGTATTCCCTTTAAAGCCGCAACTTTTGTAAGGTTGTAATCTATTGTTACAAGCTTGCATTTAAGCTTCTGGGCTGTTTTAAGAAGTTTTTCATCAACTTCCTGTATATCAGGGAAATCTGTTTCGTCTATTCTTACTATATTATTACCTTCCTTTTGAAGCAGATTAAGGATATCTAATCCTCTTCTGCCCCTGGCTCTTCTTAGCCCGTCGGGAGAATCAGCTATATGCCTTAATTCTTCAAGGACATATGCCGGAATTATAATGTCACCTTCTAAAAACCCTGCATTGAATATATCAAAAATCCTCCCGTCAATAATTGTGCATGTGTCTACAAGTTTCTTATTACGAGCGGAAGACTGTTCTTTAAAAATATCTGCTATGCTTTCATTTTTCTTTCTTTGGGACAGGATAACTCCCATAAGTCCAAACAATATATTTATAATTACTGCAAAGGGCAGCCCTATTATCTGAATTTTTATTATTGGTATACTTACAAGATTTGCAACGATAAGTCCGAGTATAAGTCCTGCGGCCCCCAGAACCAGCTCTGACATTGTTACATTCTGTATACCTTTTTCAATCTTATCAATGAAACCGGTAAGCACTTCAATTATCTTAGCCGCCATAAAATAAAAAATGGCACAAAAAACAGATGAAAACAGTATCACTAATGGTACCTTTAAGTTTTCACCGATTTTTATATTCATTGATAAAATTGTATGTAAAATAGTAAACCCGGTAATAGCTCCTAGAATAGAAAAAGATATTTTAATAATCCTGTTTAGCACATTCATTCTCCTTCAAAGGCCTTTTCAGCCGTAAAGGTACTCTTGGATTTTAATCTCAACTTCATGCTGATTAATGCCTTTTACAAGAACCAATTCACTTATTAATATCTGTTTGGCACTGCTTAACATTTTTCTTTCACCTGTAGAAAGCCCTTTTTCCTTTTCTCTTTGCATAAGGCTTCTTACAACATCAGCTACCTCAAAAATGTCGCCGCTTTTAATTTTGACCATATTTTCGCGATAGCGTTTATTCCAATTGGATGGAATTTCATGCTGGCCGTCCTTCAAAAAATTAAAGACACTGTCAGCCTCAGAAACACTTATTACGCCTCTTATGCCTATATCAGTAATGTTGTTGGTAGGTATCATAACCTTTAAATCACCGATAGGTATTTTCATGACATAATAGCTGCATTTCTTCCCAAGTATTTCCTTCTCCTCTATGGATTCGATAACACCCGCACCATGCATGGGATATACAATTTTATCTCCTACGTTATACATAGCATTCCTCCATAAAAAATAACGCAAATCTATCCACTATTTGTATATCCAAAAGCTCTTATGAATCTAAACGAAAAATCTATATTCAGTCAAGCTGTTAATAAAAATAAAACAAAAAATACTAAAACGCACTAATACTATAGTTGAGTGCGTTTGGATTAATTTATATAAAATTGTCTCAATAATTTAAGTATACTACAAAGAATATTTAATGTCAAAAATCAAACAAATCTATTAACATTTAAAATTAATTCTGTTAAATATTGTTTTTTGGGGTTTGACAGTACTAATAGGTAAAAGTATAATAAAGTCAGACATCTAAATACTGAGGTGAATCACATGAAGGATATACTTGTAGATGATTTTCAATACACTGCACAGGAACTGCTTGTAAGAAATAGGAGTATTCTAGACTTAATTACGAAATATCAGGATTCGAATTCCAGAGTAAACAGAGCGGTTATTAAATCTGTTACTCAATGTGGCTGTTTGACCATCAATGCCCACAAACAGGATATTCCTGCTGATGCCAGCTTTGATGAAATGAAGAACTCTGTAAACGGGCATATTGAAGGTACTTTATGTGACAATTGCAGGGATGCGATAGAACGTGATATTGGAAGAAATCTGTTTTATCTGGCTTCCATCTGCAACTCATTGGATTTAAATCTTTATGATATTATTTTAAAGGAAAATGACAGAATACGGATGCTCGGCAAATATAATCTGAGATGATTAAAAGGGATTAACAAATATGTTAATCCCTTGATTTTATTTCCCTGATAACTGCTAATATATTGACCTTTTATCCATTATAGTCTGTTCCTTTATTCTCGAGAGGCCTTCAGTAATTGATTTTGCACGTACTTCACCGATGCCTTCCACTTTATCCAAATCTTCTATACTTGCCTTTATTACGCCCTGAAGATTGTGAAACTCACCAATTATATTTTTCATTATGGTAACAGGAAGTTTTGGCAGCCGGCTTAACATTCTGTATCCTCTTGGTGAAACGGCAGTATCCAGTGAAACTGCGGCTCCTGAGAATCCCAATAATTTTGCAACGCATGCAAGGTCTACAAGTTCATCATTTGACAAATTTCGAAGCTGTTTTATTATATCATTTGTATTTTGCCCGTCTTTCTTTATTTGATAATCCTCTATAACAAGCCATACATTGTTCTCTACGTTTTGAAGAAGTTCCTCCAGCTGCATACTGATAAGTCTTCCTTCATTGCCCAGTTCGCAAATGTACCTGTCAATCTCGTCAACTATTCTCATTACCATCTCTGTTCTTTGGATAACATATGCCACATCGTTAAGTGTAACTATATCTTCAAGTTCCAGTACATTTAAATTCTTTATTCCTGCATCAAGTACGCTTTTATACTTTTCCAGAGTCTGTAAAGCCTGATTTGCACGGGTTAGTATTGTGGAAGTATCCCTTAATATATATTTTCTGTTATCCTTGTAAAGGGTAATAACATTTCGTCTTTGGGAAATACATAAAACAATCTCACCAGTCTGTTTTGCAAATCTTTCCGCTGTTTTATGTCTGGTTCCTGTTTCAGTGGTTACTATACTAGCGTCAGGTATGAGGAGTGCATTTGCATACAGAATTACCTTTAAGTCCTTACTGACCACTATTGCTCCGTCCATTTTTGCAAGTTCATAAAGGTGTGATGAGGTATAAGGTTTATTTATGGTAAATCCGCCATCAACTATCTTTATTACCTCTGGAGAGTCCCCGATTACAATCAAGGCACCGGTTTTTGCCTTTAATATGTTTTCCAGGCCCTCTCGGAGTGAAGTTCCCGGTGCCATCATCCTTAAAACATCTAAAAAGCTGTCATTTTTTAATCTCTCCAACCTCATTTTAAACTGCTCCTCCATTTGACTCTATTCTTTATATTTACCCTAGACTATTTTACAATAAATTGATATATATAACAAATTTTTATTATTTAAAAACCATACCTATTACTTCTTGAATAGACTTTACTTCATGTACTTTTATATTCTTTATGTCAAGCGATCTTATAAGTGCACCTTTAGCTACATAAACATGTCTGAATCCTCTTCTGTCAAGTTCCCTGATTCTCAATTCAAGGGAAGGCACCTTTTTCAGTTCTCCCGTAAGTCCCACGTCGGCTATGAAAGCAGTGTCATTTGGTATCTCCTTATCAAAAACAGAAGATACAATGCTCATTATTATTGACAGGTTTACAGCAGGCTCTTTAAACTTCAAGCCCCCTGTGGTCTTTATAACAACATCCTTATCAAACAGAGATATTTTCCCCCTCTGTTCAAGTATGGATATCAGCGTATTGAGCTGTTCTCTTCTCACACACTCTCCGATTCTGGAAGGAAACGGCGTATATGTCTTTGATACAAGGCTTTCTATCTCTACTATAATCGGTCGTGAACCGTCTTTTACAACGGTAAGTGCACTTCCCGACACTTTTTCATTTTTATCCCTGGTGGTCATGAAATACTCTGACGGATTATCTATTGATTCCAGGCCGTTTTCAGTCATGGAAAAATAGCCCCGCTCCCATGTACTGCCAAACCTGTTTTTTGATACTGAAAGCCCTCTGAGCTCCTCTTCATTATCACCATCCAATATCAACACTGCATCCACTAAATGTTCAAGGGCCCTGAGTCCGGCTATTTCCTCGCTTTTATTCATCTGTCCCACCAGAAAAACCGCTCTGGGTCGTACAGGGTCTTTCGCCAGTTTCAGAAGTTCATTGGCGCACTCCATGGTCTGTGTAGGAGAACCTGCTCTGGAGCCGGGGAAGCCTTCCAGCACAAATGTCTGTATGCTGTCCACTATTAAGAGATCCGGGTCTACCTCTGATACAACACTTAGTACATTATCCATGCTATTGTCAGAATATACCCACACACTATCCTGAATCTTACTAAAAATCCTGTCGGCTCTGCTTTTTATCTGGCTTTCGCTTTCCTCACCGGATGCATAAAGTACCTTCAGCCCTTTTGAAGCAACATCCCCAGCAACCTGCAAAAGTAGTGTAGATTTTCCTGCACCGGGTTTAGCTGTGATGATAGTTATTGAGTCCTTGACTATTCCTCCGCCCATAACCCTGTTGAACTCACTGATTCCCGTTACAATACGGTCACTGTTACCAGCCTTAACGTGAGTCAGCTTTACTATGGGCTTTGTTACCCTTGTGGACCTGATGTTCTTTTGATTTTGTATTTCCCTTTCTTCAAAGGTATTCCAGCTATCGCACTCCGGACATCGCCCCACCCATTTCGAGGATTCGTATCCGCAATTGCTGCATTTGAAAACCGTCTTGTTTTTTATGTTAACCAACCCCATTTTTTACTTTTAATTTACGCCGTATATATTGAACATCACAGCGCACCCGCATTTATAAGCTCTGAATAAACGTGTACGTACATAGCGTGAGACCATGTAAGGGGAATTATCCATTCGGGTTTTCCCGTGTCCCTGTTAACCTGTTCCGGCAGCAGTCCCATATCTGTTTTTCCGTTTGCAGCCCAAATCAGGTATTCCTTTGCCTTTTCATAGTTTCCTGATTTCGCATGGTACAATGCTATCCAAAGGGTGGTAAGAATCCATGGATTCCCACCTATATATGTGTCGTTTTCATATCTTCTTATACCACCGACTCCTTGTACCGTGAGGACTTGTTCAATTAAAGAAACCGTATCTCCCAGCATAGGATCATCCAAATCAAAGATTCCGAATGGTATGCCCAGCCCAACAAGGCTTACATCTACTATCCAATCCTCTTTGGTTACATCCCTTACATAACCCTTTGGATTTACTTTAATTAACATGGTATCACCAGATGGTTCCTGTCCGAAGCCGTTTAGTTTTACCCTGATGCTTCTGATAAATCGTCTGTAATCTTCTTTCCAGAAGTATTTTACTATTGCTTCTTTAATATTGTCTGCTGTTTGAGCCCATAAAGTAAAATCTTTCGGTGTTTTTCCAAGAATACGTGCTATCTCCACAGCTGACCTGAGCCCTGCACATACCGAAGCGGAAGAGTATGCATGTTCGCCGTACCTTTCTTCCCACAAGTCAAAACTGGGGCATGGAAGACCTGTTTCACTGTCTATAAACCTTACAAGGAAATCTGCCGCTGCCTTAACACTATCCCATACGGATTTCAGAAAATCTGTGTCCTTTGTATAGTTGTAATGGTTCAACATTCCCCATATAATTGTCCCTGTCTCATCCACCTGAAGCCCCCAGCACGGGCCTAAATTACCATTCATATGATATCGTTGCTGCCAGCTGCCATCCTCATCCTGAACCCTTACAGCCCATTTATAGAAATGGGCTACACTTTCCCTTAGCCCGCCAATGTCCAATGCACCTGTTATAAACGCCGCATCCCTTCCCCAACAGTAAGCATATTTGCCGCATTTCGTAAAGTATTCATCGGCTTCGGGAGCAGCCATTAACCCTCCGCTGTTTTTGTTGTACATTAACTTGAATACAAGAAGTGACCTTTTGTACAATTCATCCAAAAGTGTGTTACCTGACTTTAGTTGTGTTGTTTTCTCCAGATAGTCCTTCCAGTACTGTCCTGTCTCCCTGAGAGCTGTGAGCCCTCCTACTGATTTTACTTTTCTTACAAGAGCTTTACAGGATTTCAGGCTATCTGCTGCACATACATATACATTAACGGTCTTTACGGTGTGCGGCTGGAAAACTCCCAAATCCCATGAGATGGCGGCATCCTTCATCATACCTATATCGTCCTTGCCATAAAGGTATGTATTAATTGCGGCATCATTGGCATTATTCCCGATTTGAAACTGGTATACCGGAATATCTGAAGTAATGGCAATATAGCTATCCGGCTTATAGTGAACCATTGCTTCATTCATGAAATCAAACAAGCTGCATGCCACCTCGGAATCACAGCTGGTAGCGGCTGAAAAACTCATAAGTCCTAATTCCCTGCTATCATTATGAAGATTCTCAATTTCAAGCCTTCGTACCAAAACATCCATTTCAGGATGTACAAAGTCATATAGTACTACCTTGTATCCGTCAAAAAAATTTGTAACCGTGTTTTTAATTATATTGGAATCAGGAAGGTATTCCTGATGATTATCACATCGGATGTCATTAAGCCATACAGTGCTTCCGATTTTGTTTTTGTCAAATAGCCCCAGAAACATTTTATCAAAATGCTGTGCGTAATCAATATCAGGCCAAAAAAGTCTTAAAAGTTCTGCTTTTTCGTTAAAACATGCCAGCATCGAAGAATTCCCTGAGATTGCGTTGTTATAATATGATTTTTGCATAAAAACCTCCGCATTTTACTACCTCATTATAGCATATTGAATTTACAGAGTATCAAATTATATAAATAATTTAATCCGTTTATGCACAAACTATTTCGGATAAATACTATTTTGGAGGAAAAAATGCAAACTTTATTTATTAATTTAATATTTTATATAAGCGAGCTTATACAGATATTGGTATTCATAGCAGGCTGCTATTTTTTCGGAATATCTGTTTTCGGCTGGATTAAGAGGAAGGAAAAACTTTCACGAACTATTGTTCCTGCAAAAAAGTTTGCTCTTGTAGTAGCCGCCCATAATGAGGAGCTTGTAATCGGCCATATTGTAGACAGCCTTTTTAAACTAAACTACCCCAGAAATTTATATGATGTTTTTGTAATAGCTGATAACTGCACAGATAATACTGCTGCAATTGCCCGAAAGTTCGGAGCTAAGGTACATATCCGTGAGGATGCCTCTAAAAGGGGTAAAGGACATGCACTTGAATGGATGTTTAACAGGATTTTCCACATGGACACAAATTATGATGCCGTTGCTGTTTTTGATGCTGACAATCTGGTCTCGCCAAACTTTCTGCTGGAAATGAACAAGCAGATGTGTAAAGGCTTCAAAGTAGTTCAGGGTTACATTGACAGTAAAAACCCGTATGACAGTTGGATAACCTGCTCTTATTCCATTGCCTTCTGGCTTTCAAACAGGATATTTCAGTTGCCGAGATATTATCTCAACCTAAGCTGTGGGCTGTGCGGAACCGGATTTTGTATTGATACTTCCATACTTAAATCTTTAAAATGGGGGGCTACATGTCTGACCGAGGATCTGGAATATACCATGAAACTGGCCTTAAACGGAGTGAAAATTGGATGGGCCCACGAAGCCGTGGTTTATGATGAAAAACCCATTACCCTTAAACAGTCATGGCACCAGCGAAAAAGATGGATGCAGGGTCATGCTGAATGTGCACAAAAATACCTGGGAGCTTTATTTAAGAAAGCTTTTTTCAAAGGTGACCTTACATCTCTTGATTGTGCCTTATATTTGTTTCAACCAATAAGATTTATTTTTGTGGGATTAATGACTGTTATGATGTGGGTTCAAACAGTTTATCCCCAATTCCCACTTTATAGCGTTCAATATGTATTTCCCGTTCAAGTGTGGTATTTAATGGGGCTTTTAGAAGTACTCTACGGGCCGCTGGTTATTCTGGCAGAGAAAAAGTTCAGCTTGAAGGTGATACTTGGGTTTGTTATCTACCCGTACTATTGCCTGACCTGGATTCCCATTACAATACAAGGCTTTCTGGAGAAAAACAACAAGGAATGGAACCACACTGTCCATACACGACAGATTAGTATAAACGAATTGGAAAACAGCAACGGGTAACTCTCAGGTCTCGTTCTCTATTCCATCATATTACAAAAGGAGTACCGGATGGCACTCCTTTTCTCGGTTTGTAAGTATGAGTTTTGACTTATCCTGCGTATCCTTTTACATCACTGTATAAGCCACTGATGAGACTGCTGCTGATTGCTCCTTCAGCGCCTGGAGCAGTTTTACAATGGGATACACAGAAACTATAGCAATTACAATTACTGGAACATAGATCAAACGCTGAAATTGTGTTTGAAGCTACGTCGCTTCTTTTTGATAATTTTTTCATAAAAATACCTCCTTAAAAGTTTTTTATGTAATCATTTAATTAATTAAATGATGTACCCCTTCCCACATTAAACTGCCTGAAGCTCATCCGAAGAATTACTGCATATATTTATTATGGCCTCTGCCAGAATAGATAGTCTCCAAACGGTATAATCATTTTCAGTAAATATATTTGAAATCTCTTTTCCGAATATTTTTTCAAGTTCATCAACAATATAGATGGCATACACAATCGGATAATTATGATGGCATCCAATAATATTGTCATTTTCATCCTCTATTTTGATTCCGGTTATCCTGAATACAGTTTCTTTTATCTCCTTCATTACTTCACTCTTATTCATAGTCTCCCCCTCTTAAACAAGCGCTACATTACCTTCCAATTCTTCTACCAAGGAATCCAGCAGGTTATCCTTGACATCAGTATCCAAAACATGACAGAATTTAAGTGTTTCATCGTTTATAACCGGTATATTATTTACACAGTTCTCTCTGTCCAGAATAAAGTATTCTATATCATGGTCATAAGAAATCCTGAATTGTCTGTCAGACATATAGTAATAATCTGTAAAACATCCCAGCCTTCCTTTGCAGAAGTTGCGACATTCATACAGGTTCTCCACTTTTATTTCATCATTATGATACGAGCATAGAACATTTATATCTATATTCAGCGCAGAAGATACAATCAGAGGAATTTCTCCAAAATAATTCGTGACATACCTGTTAACAGGAAGTAGGCCTCCCGCAACCTCTATAATAACCACATCATAATCGTCCTTTAATACTTCTCTGTTTATATAGTAGTTAAACATGTATATTTTTTTATCAATTGATATGTCTTTTGACATTAGAAAGGACGGAAGCTTTTTGAAGCCGAATAAATCACAGTAATCTTTTGTACCAAACTGTAACACCTTGTATCCTTTATCCTGAAATTTCCTTCTCAGGTCAAGCTGTGCCTCAAATTTATTGCAGTTCTCTCCAATTGACATGACAGTTAAAACAGGAATATCCGGCTGTGTCATTCTCTTGTCATATGTAAAATAATTCACCCCAGACTCCTGAATATTGTCCAGTATTCTGATATTCTTATTGCCTGAAAACTCTTTGAGGCAAAAGTCGTATATCTTCTTATTGGTGATAACAATTTTATTTTTTGAAATAGCATTGTTAATCCTCTTAATGTATGTGTCTTTCAATTCATCAAAACTTATATCTAACAAAAGTACTACATCGCATTTATCAATTTCCATGTTATAATCATCAGTTATTATCAAACCGGGCTTAACTTCGTCAAACTCTCCTGCATCTGTGCTGTTTTCATATGCTCCTTCAAGACATACCAGACTTGTAAGCTCGTAGCCCCGAAGCATATTACGATATTTTGCTATGCAGTTATCATCTCTACTGAATGGGTACACCAGAAGCTTATACATACATTTCCTCCTTTTCGAACTTATATCCAAATTCTTTTAAAACACATATGTTTAGAAGTTTTTCTTGAGCTTCTATAAGAGATTTTGCACAATTCTTCCTTTTGGTAGCCGAGTCAAATTTTCCGTCCTTCTCAGCATATAATGCACACATAGAGCACCAGTTTATAGCCCAACAGTTTTTACAATCCTTTTCGGTTAATCTTCCTATGTTCATTACCTTTGACACCTTTTCCGAATCCGTACCTTCATCCATTTTGCCTATTTTTGTAGCTTTACTGGTTTCAACCGCTTTTTCGCAGGGGTATATCACGCCATCTGTATTAACAAACATTCTCATTGCACCCGCAATACAAGGTCCTGCGTGATGCCATGTTCTTTTAACTTCGTTAATATCCTCCATTGTAGTGTAATCAATATCAATACCTGATTTTATTTCAGACATGAACTTTGGTATTGCTTCTTTTTTCAATTTCTTTACCATGGTCATTAATAATAGAAAGTAGTCATATCTTCTTATATTAATAAATTCATCGCTAAAGGAGATATCCCCTTTATAGTTAATTTCCTCCATAAGACTAAGCCCGACTCCGGCATCGCATACAACATCTTCTGAGCTAAAATAATTTCTCACGGTACCATAATCGGATTTTGGATTTAATACAGTATTAAATCTGATATTCTTAATAAATTCCTTGTTATGTTTACTTATCTCTTTAATGTTATTAATGATAGTATCAAAGCTGCCTTCTCCATTTACAAACTTTCTGTTTACATCATGATCCTTCTTGGAGCCGTCTAGGCTTATGGTAACAGAGAATTGGTTATTTATTAGAAATTCAGCTATTTCACCTGAAAGAAGTGTGCCATTGGTGGTGATTCCATAGTTTGTAATTCTATCGGGATAAATTTCTTTAACGTATTCTACGCATTTTTTTATTAAGTCAAATCTAAGCAATGGTTCTCCGCCGTAAAAGCTTATTCTGACTTTTTCAATTTCATTTGAATGATCATATAGATAGTCAATTGACTTTTTCGCCAATCCCCATGTCATTGACTTGCCGGAGTGAACTCTGTTGGTATAATGGCCTGAATATGTACAATAATCACACCTGAGATTGCAGCTTTGTGTAACCTGTAATATGAGGAACTGTACTCTGTGGTCCAGATAATGCTTGATATATTTGGTTTCCGGATGAACTATTTTTTCAACAACATTATCTTTTAAATATCCGCACTTCTGGTATTTTTTAAGACAGACTGCCTCTTTTTCAGTAGTTTCTTTTTTACTTAATCTGTCAAGTTCCAGATATTCTTCCTTGCTTATATTTAGGATTTTGTTCTTATTCCTGTCATAAACGTAATATTGTAACGGAGTCTTTAAAAGCTTATATATAATCATAATGCAGACTTCCTTTCCGATATTTGAGTTTATTACAATTAGCTTCTTTTATGTAAATAATTGTATATCCAGGGGGTTTAAGCCGTCAAATATACCGGAAATAATCAATGCATTATAAAACCCCTCGTTTGGCTATTGTCGCCAAAGAGGGGTTTTAAATTCTCATATTCCTTTTTTAGTAATCGGAAATAACAGTTTTTCCTTACTTCTTATTAACAACAACGTTTTCTGCGTCTAAGTCTATCCTGATGCTGTCTCCGGCCTTAACCTTACCTTCCAGCATATCTTCCGCAAGCTTATCCTCCACCATGCTTTGTATTGCACGTCTTAAAGGCCTTGCTCCAAACAGAGGGTCAAAGCCCTTTTGCGCCAGATAGCCCATAGCCTCTTCACTTACTTCCATTGTTATTTCATTAGCCTTTAGTCTCTTTACAAGAACATCAAGCATAAGACGTACAATTTCTTTTATATTTTCCTTGGATAAGGGATGGAAAACGATTATATCGTCAATTCTGTTAAGGAACTCCGGCCTGAACATCTTTTTGAGCTCGCCCATTACATTGTTCTTCATATCTTCATAATTCTTTGCGCTCTCATCATTTGATGCTGAGAATCCAAGTCTCTTTGGCTCAGTAATGGTTCTTGCACCTACATTCGAGGTCATGATTATAATGGTATTTCTGAAATCTACCACACGTCCCTGTGAATCAGTAAGTCTGCCATCTTCCAGTATCTGCAGCAGTATATTGAAAATGTCAGGGTGTGCCTTCTCTATTTCATCAAACAGAAGTACTGAGTACGGCTTTCTTCTGACCCTTTCAGTAAGCTGTCCACCCTCGTCATAACCTACGTAACCCGGAGGTGAACCAACCAGTTTTGACACACTGTGCTTTTCCATGAACTCGGACATATCAACACGTATCATTGACTTTTCATCACCGAACATTGCTTCTGCCAATGCTTTGCAAAGTTCGGTCTTACCAACTCCCGTAGGGCCCATGAATATAAATGAGCCAACCGGTCTCTTCGGGTCTTTCAACCCTACACGTCCTCTTCTGATTGCCTTTGATATGGATTTAACAGCCTCATCCTGGCCGATTACCCGCTTATGAAGAGTTTCTTCCATTTTTAGTAGTCTCTCGGATTCTTCCTCAGCAAGCCTCTTTACAGGTATCCCGGTCCAACTGGCAACAATATCAGCTATTTCGTCTTCTGTAACCGTATCCGTTTTTGTTTGATTCTTCTGGTGCCATTGATCCCTTATCTTATCTAGTTCATTTTTAAGCTTTTGTTCATCATCTCTTATTCTTGCTGCTTTTTCAAATTCCTGACACCTGATGGCATCTTCCTTCTCCTTACTTAGCTTTTCAACCCTCTCCTCCATTTCCTTTAAATCAGGTGGAGCAGTAAAGGTTTTGAGTCTTATTCTGGAAGCTGCCTCATCAATTAAGTCAATAGCCTTATCCGGCAGGAATCTGTCTGTTATATATCTGTCCCCAAGCTTAACTGCAGCTTCGAGTGCATCATCCGTTATCTTTACTCTGTGGTGGGCCTCATATTTATCACGAACACCCTTTAATATTTCAACAGCCTCTTCCTTTGAAGGTTCTCCTACGGTTATAGGCTGAAATCTTCTTTCCAGAGCTGCATCCTTTTCAATGTGTTTTCTGTACTCATTTAAGGTTGTAGCACCGATAACCTGAATTTCACCTCTTGCAAGAGATGGTTTGAGTATGTTTGAGGCATCTATGGCACCTTCTGCTGCACCTGCACCTACAATAGTATGCAGCTCATCAATGAACAATATTACGTTTGCAGCCTTACGAATCTCTTCCATTGCCTTTTTAAGCCTGTCTTCAAACTCTCCCCTGTACTTTGCACCTGCAACCATTGAGGATAAATCAAGGGTAACAACTCTTTTGTCGCTTAAAATCTCAGGAATATTGCCTTCAACAATTTTTTGAGCCAGCCCTTCTGCAATAGCAGTCTTACCAACACCCGGCTCACCTATGAGACATGGGTTGTTTTTGGTTCTTCTGCTAAGAATCTGAATAACTCTCTCTATTTCCTTGTCACGTCCTATAACAGGGTCAATTTTCCCATCCCTCGCCATATCTGTCAAATCTCTTCCAAACTGGTTCAGGGTAGGAGTATTTGAATTAGAACTGCTACTCTTAGCGGAACCGTTGGAGCCGGGAGATTCTTCGGTAAGAATTTTCACAAGTTCATTAAGAAGTTTTTGGGGATCGACTCCCAAATCCATCATAATCCTGACTGCAACACTTTCTCCCTCTTTCATAATTCCAAGAAGAAGATGTTCTGTTCCAATGTATCCCTGTCCCATCCTTCTTGCTTCTTTAAAAGCAAGCTCAAGCACTCTTTTGGTTCTGGGAGTGAACCCCACAGGCTGTGTACCTTCAGCATCTCCTTTACCAATAAGTTCTTCGATCTCCTTGAGAATTTTCTCCTCGGTTATTCCTTGACCCTGAAGTACTCTGGCTGCAACACCTGTTCCTTCTTTTACAAGTCCCAAGAGTATATGTTCAGTACCGACATAATTATGTCCCAAATCTACAGCAGCCTGCTGGGAAAATCCTATTGCCCTCTCTGCCTTTTCTGTAAAACGTTGATACATCTTTATCACCTCTCGTATACTTATTTTGTAATTTTTATTCTGATAAGTTCAGCCCTCTTTATATCTCTTTCGTCCTGTTCAAGGGGTTTACCTGACATTTTTTGAAGTGTTGCAGGCTGTGACAACACCATAGCTTCGTTAAGCGTCACTATATCTATATCATTAATTATTCCCATACTTACTCCAAGTCTTACATCAGAAAGGAGTTTGAAAGATTCTTGGGATGAAAGAATTCTTGCATTTTGAAGAATTCCATAAGACCTGAATATCCTGTCCTCAAATCTATTTATGTTTTTCTTATACAGCTGAAGTCTTAGTATCTTTTCTCTATCGATTATCTGCTTGCATATACCGTCAATACTGGCAATTGTTTCTTCTTCCTTTCTGCCCAGTGTCACCTGGTTTGAAACCTGAAACATATCTCCTACCGCTTCACTGTTCTCACCGTATATTCCCCGGACAGTTACACCGACCTTATTGCAACTTTCCAATATGGACTTCATATATCCTGTCATAACCAATGCAGGCAGGTGCAGCATTACTGATGCTCTCATCCCTGTACCGATATTTGTGGGACAGCTTGTAAGGTATCCATATTTGTCATCAAAGGCATAGTCTGCTTTTTCAGCTATAAGGGAGTCAATTTCATCACATACCTTGTATGCCTTTTCCAGCTGTATCCCCGGAAAAATAGACTGAACACGTAAATGATCCTCTTCATTTACCATTATGCTTATGTTTTCATTTTCATTTATGAATGCTCCGCTGTTTTCCTTGCTGTCAGCCAGTTCTGGACTGATAAGGTGTCTTTCCATCAGTGAAATTCTGTCTACCGGATGTAAAGTACTCATGTCTGCAAACATTAGCTTACCATAAACAGTAAACCCTGACATTATTTCCTGCATTCTTTTAATTAAATCAGCTTGTTGCTTTGTATTCATTTTTGCTGAAAACGGGATATCGGCAAAATTTCTTGCCAGCCTTACTCTACTTGAAACTGCAATGTCAAATTCAGGGCCTTTTTCTGCAGGTATTTTACTCATTGTCCCACCTCCAGACTTTTTATCCTGTCTCGGATTTTTGCAGCTTCTTCATATTTTTCATCTTTAATAGCCTCATTTAAAAGTTGTTTTAGCTTATCTATTTCATTGTTAATATTCACATTGCTGCTTACCCTTGCCGGAACCTTTCCGTGATGTTCTCCGTTTCCATGAAGTCTTTTTACTATAGGATCCAGTTTATCTGCAAACGCCTTATAGCACTGGGTACAGCCCAGCCTTGATGTTTTCAGGAATTCATCATACTCCATCCCGCAATTCTTGCATTTAAGCTTTACAGCGGGTTCCTGTTTCAGTTGTGCCCCAAATAATCCGCTAATCAAATCATTAAATCCGAAAGGAGAAATAAAGTCCTGCTGGCTCATTTCCTGTGCACATTCTTCACAAAGGTATATATCCAACTTTGTGTTATTTTTAATCTGTGTAAAATGTACATTTGCAGTTCTCTGCTGACAATTCTGGCAAAGCATAAAAATTACCTCCTAAAAAAACAATACCCTTAAATCTATATTCCTAAACCAGTAAGCTCATAATCATATTTTTTAGTAATGATGCCCTGATAATATCCCTGTCCGGCATGGGCAACCCGCCAAGAATCTTATCACTCACAGCGGCTTTCATCAAAAATCCTTCTCTTTCACTTATAACCTCATAATCTACAAAATTGTTAACAAACACTTCTGCCGATTGCTGAGATATACTTGAGCCCATGGAGGATATAATATGCATCAGGTAGTTTCCCGGTATATTGACATTAACACGTTTTATTTTTACATGTCCCCCACCGCCCCTTCGGCTCTCAACATAGTAGCCTCTGTCCACGGTAAATCTTGTTGATATTACATAGTTAATCTGAGACGGCACACAATTGAACTGGTTTGCTAGTTCATTACGTTGCAGTTCAATTGACCCGTTTGTATCCGCCATCATCTGCTTTATAAAAGCCTCAATCAAATCACTTAAACTTGCCACAACATCACCTCTATTTAAATTGATTTTGACTTTCTTTGACTTTAGTTATAGTATAATACGAATTTTTACCTTGTTCAATACTCTTACTAAAAAATTTTGAAAAAAATATCATTTTTACAATCGGCTTTCTGATAATATTATAATGCCTAACTGAATATATAATATTCTTTTGGTCAAATTGAAATAATTGCAAAAAAGGAGCCGTGCAATATTTAATAAACTATTGCGACAGCTCCTATTATACCAGCTTTAAATTCTTAATTAATAAACCAATTATTTTGCACTTTCTTCAATAGCAACTGCTACTGCAACAGTCATACCAACCATTGGGTTGTTACCTGCGCCGATAAGACCCATCATTTCAACGTGAGCAGGAACTGAAGATGATCCGGCAAACTGAGCGTCTCCATGCATTCTACCCATTGAATCTGTCAAGCCGTATGAAGCAGGTCCTGCAGCCATATTGTCAGGATGCAATGTTCTTCCTGTTCCTCCGCCTGAAGCAACTGAGAAGTATGTCTTACCATTTTCATTTGCCCACTTCTTGTATGTACCTGCAACTAAGTGCTGGAATCTTGTTGGGTTAGTTGAGTTACCAGTGATTGATACGTCAACATTCTCATGCATCATGATTGCAACGCCTTCAAGAACGTCATTTGCACCATATACTCTAACCTTAGCCTTGTCGCCGTTTGAATAAGCTTTGGTTCTAACAACGTTAAGAGTGTTTGTTGAAAAATCATAATCAGTTTCAACATATGTAAATCCGTTGATTCTTGAAATAATAAATGCTGCATCCTTACCAAGACCATTCAATATAACCTGAAGTGGTTCTTTTCTAACCTTGTTAGCTGTTTTAGCTATACCAATAGCGCCTTCAGCAGCTGCAAAGGATTCGTGTCCTGCCAGGAAGCAGAAGCATTTAGTTTCTTCTTTAAGAAGCATTGCAGCAAGATTTCCGTGGCCTAAACCAACTTTTCTTGATTCTGCAACTGAACCTGGGATACAGAATGCCTGTAATCCGATACCGATTGCTTCAGCAGCTTGAGAAGCGTTTGTTATACCCTTCTTAAGTGCAACACCACAACCGAGAGTGTATGCCCATACTGCATTTTCAAACGCGATTGGCTGTATACCTCTAACGATTGAGTCTACATCTATTCCTTTTGAAGTACAGAAGTCCTTTACTTCTTCAAGGCTCTTAAAGCCATACTCAGCTAAACATTTTTCTATTTGAGCTATTCTTCTTTCATAACCTTCAAATCTAACCACAGTATTCACCTCTCTCTTTAATTATTCGTGTCTAGGATCTATTACTTTAACTGCTTCAGCAAATCTGCCGTAAGTGCCTATATTCTTTTCATAAGCTTCCTTAGGATCTACGCCCTTCTTTATTGCATCAAGCATCTTTCCGAGTGATACGAACTTGTAACCGATAACTTCGTCATCAGCATCAAGACCTATGTTCAATATGTAACCCTCAGCCATTTCAAGGTATCTAACACCCTTAGCATTAGTAGCAAATATTGTACCAACCTGTGAACGTAAACCTTTACCAAGGTCTTCAAGTCCCGCACCGATTGGAAGACCGCCTTCTGAGAAAGCAGACTGTGTTCTACCATATGCCAACTGCTTGAATATTTCTCTCATAGCAACGTTTATAGCGTCGCAAACCAAGTCAGTATTTAGACATTCAAGAATAGTTTTTCCTTGAAGAATTTCAGCCGCCATAGCTGCTGAGTGAGTCATACCTGAGCAACCAAGTGTTTCAACAAGAGCTTCTTCAACTATACCTTCTTTAACGTTCAATGTGAGCTTACAGCATCCCTGCTGAGGTGCACACCAACCAATACCATGTGACAAACCTGATATATCGCTGATTTCTTTAGCTTTTACCCACTTACCTTCTTCAGGAATTGGAGCAGGACCATGATGCGGCCCCTTCTTTACAACACACATATTTTCAACTTCATGTGAGTAATTCATTTGACTTCCCCCTTCGCATAACTATTTGAAATTTTATTCATAGCTTTATTGAGTTTGAGGCTATTACCTCGATTTTATGTACTTCTGTTTCTACATACAGAGAAGCAAAACAAAAGCTGGTATTGGAATATAAATATTCAAAATACCAGCATTTATTATAACATATTTATGATAGTTGTAAGTAGCATTTTGTTAAAAAAAACACGAAAAATCTACTTTATAATCTTATTTTGCTTTAAGCTGTCTAGCAATGTTACGCCCCATTTCGACACACTGCTCAACTTCCGGCCCGGACATTTTGTATCTGAAGCCCAATGGTTCTGCACAAATTGTCAAACCGGCATCTCCAAGATCCTTGCTTATCTTCTTATGTGCCTCACCGCTCCAGCCATATGCTCCGAATCCCGCAGCAAGCTTATTCTTAATTTTCAAGGACTTAATTTCCTCCAACAAAGCTGCTATTGGTCTTGTAACTGTATTGTTAACCGTACAGCTTCCTATGAGGACGGCATTTGCCTTAAAAATCTCAACATTCAGGTCACTCTTATCTCTTGTAGCAGCATTGATTATCCTATAGCTTACTCCTTCTTCTTCAAAGCCTCGTCCTATTGCTTCTGCCATGGCTCTGGTGGTATGGTACATTGTATCGTAAATAATTGCTGCATAGCCTTCATTATAGTTGGGGTCAGCCCACTCATCATACTTCTTGATAATCTGGGCCGGGTTATCTCTCCAAATAACCCCATGACTAGGCGCAATCATGTCAATATCAAGATTTAAAGAAGATATTTGCTCTATCTTCTTCTTTATTAGGGGTCTGAAAGGAGTAAGAATATTTGCATAGTACTTTATTGCTTCCTGATAAAGTTCACAGGTATCAACTTGGTCATTAAACATATCAGTCCCGCAATAGTGCTGACCAAAAGCATCATTGGATATAACCAGTTTCGCACCTTCAACATACTCAAGCATACTGTCAGGCCAGTGAATCATCTGCATGTCAACAAATTTCAGCTTATATTCTCCCAAGTCCAGAGTATCTCCAGTTTTAACTATATTAAAATTCCAATCTTTTTCGAAATACTTTTTAATGATTTCGGAACCGTTTTTTGTACAGTATATAGGAGTATTGGGAATTTTGCTCATCAAAAGCCCAAGGCTTCCGCCATGGTCCGGCTCAACGTGGTTAATAACAATTGCATCTATATTTGACAGTCCTACACTCTTGTCCAGATCCTCTACAAATTGTTCCTTGTATGGGTCCCACACAGTATCAATAAGTACTGTCTTCTTATCTCTTATAATATATGAATTATATGAAGATCCCCTGTGGGTTGAAAGTTCATGTCCGTGAAAAACACTTAGTCCCCAGTCTCTTATTCCGCACCAGTATATATTCTTCTTTATTTCTATCATTTATTTTTTTACCGTCCTTTCATATAATTTCAAGTTTATCATTTACTTATCCATTGAGAATAATACTTTAATATTATATACCCTCATCCAAACTTGTTAAACACTTTATCTATAAATACCTAAAAGGATATTTAAGGCTAATTTTAACACAAAAAGCCCCGGGAGACTCATTTGAATTTAAGAAGAGTCTTCCGGGGCTTTTCCTGCCCGCTATCAAATAATACTATTTTTCTACTTCAGGGATTCTTTTTATCCTTTTATCCGAAAAAATATCTGATGAGTCATCTGAATTTGTAGAAAACTCAGATATGATTGCGCCATCATCACCTGCCTGAAACCAGTGAAGAGTGTTTGGATAAAGAGTATACTGCTCTCCGGGACTCAATATTATTTCATGCCATACAGTGTAGTACCCTTCACTTCCTGCGGGCACTTTACAATGAATCTCTTTAGACTTTTCACCTTCAACATAAAGGTAAACCTTTCCACTTCTGCATCTGAAAGTCTCCTCTTTACCGGGGTTACCATTTCTGTCAGGATGCCTGTGCTCAGGACATGTCTGGCGTGGGAAAAGAACCATTTCCTTTGCACACACTCTGTCAGTATTAACAAAAGTTATTAATTGAAGACCAGTCTGTTTTAAATCATTCAATCCAAAATCAGCAACCTCTATACGTTTCTTCTCATCATCTGTCAGAACTATTGACGCGTTTTCAAAAAAAGCCAGGGTAGCCTCTACTACCTTGCTGAATTCCTGCTTACTCAACATAAATTATTCATCCCTTTTCTTAAACAGACACTCATCAAACCGGAGCTCAGATAAAGACGGTTTAAGAAGCGTTGTATTGTTTTATATAATTATAACTATTATTTATTAACTTCCACAACTGCATACAAAGGCAAATCATAAATTTTAATGTTCAGAACATCCCCATCCATACTGTTGTTAAATTTTATCTCACTGCCATTGAGAGTATGAATTTTAATAGTGCTATATTTATTACCTGTTAAATGTATTTTTAAGTTCAATTCAGATAAAGGTTTTACGAAATCCTCCTGTTTGGAATAGTCGTAATTTATCAGGTGTATTGCCATCCCATTTTCAATTGAATGGGTCTGCACTCCGATTGTCTCATTATCCAAAGTGACCTTCCATAAATCCTTGTAGGCACTCTGGAACATTTTATCAAATTCCTTGAGAGCTGTAGGTTTATACTTGTCATTCACACAATAAGTAACATTGTCTATTTTCTCCATATCCTCAATCCATTCCGGCAGGTTTTTTGCTGCCTGACCGAATATCAAGACTCTGCCGATTTGTTTTGCATATGTTTTTAGGACATCAGCCTGATTTTCAGTTAATATACTGCATTCAGGAAGAATAACCAAATCGTAATCTTCAATATCTTTTGCACAAAACTCATCTTCCCTTAGCTCTCCATCTGCAATAAACTTTACGTCAAAGCCTACCTGCTTTTTGGACAGACTTCTGCTTACTTCCCAGAAAGGCATTCTGACACCGTTTGGATCATCAGGATCAATTACACTGTATGAAAGAGTTCCCTCCTCCTCACCATCCAAAACACTGCTGGAGTATCCTGCAATAGCTTCGGACCAGTAGTTGCTGGCAAAACTGTACAGAACTAGCACATTGGCTCCAGATTTCTTAGTGAACAGTCTTTCGTTGTTTACAAGGAAAGACTGTACCTCACAGGTTACATTTCTGGGAGGCCAGAAAGCATCTTTAACTGTATTGCCCATCCATGCACCATATGGAACCGACATATTGCAGCCATATGCTGAAGCCTCTATCAAAAGAAGCCTGTAAAGGTCATAGCCTTTTCCTTCATTAAGCAGGTCAACTAACTCATAAACTGCACTTCCATAAGGATTTTCCGCCACAATTACAGGCTTGTCCCCTGCGAAGCCTGCCACATATCTGTACCAGTGGGACTGTTTCAGGATACTTTGCTTCATTTCAGTTATTATTACATCGGCACTTGGTTCCAATGGATAGTATGAAGGCATGATATCAAAGAAGTTTCCCGATACCAGTATATCCCTGCCTATTTGTCTTCCATATCCCTTTGCATAGTCCGCAAGTTCCTTAAAATGTTTCTTTATTGCTCGCAGCTGGTACTCCCAGTAATACTTGAATAACGGAAGCTCACCTACATTGCCTGGATAAACTACATTTCTCGCCTTAAGATATTCACCGTAGTTAAAGCTATCCAGGTTAACATCCTTCAGCTCTTCAGGACGTTGTCCTTTTGCATCCAACTCTTTGAGGTATGCATTAAACTGTTTCATACAGTCCTTGCAGAAGCAGCCTCCATACCTTATGGATGTCATCGGAAGCTCGCATTCATCCAGTTGAATCCCTGCAACACCCGCATCTATCTGTATTTTAATTATTTGTTTAAGGTATTCTCTCCATACCGGATTATTTCTGCACATTGAGTATGCTATATGCTCATGATTTTTTACCTCAACCCATTCCGCATGACAGGGTACTCCATTGAAATCCCTTGCACAGCATTCCTCCCATATATTTGTTACTGATTCCCCGTCACTGTTGTACAGGCCATTTGGAAAATAGTCTGAGAATTTTTTTCCAAACACTTCATAGTACTTGTCATTGGAGAACTCCCTCAAGCCATACCAATCATGGGGTTTACCGTCCTTTATGACATTAAGCTCCTTAAACTGCTTATTATCAGGGCTGAATATTGCCGGGAATTCCCAACCCTGCACCTCAAATACTATACCGAAAACCTTTATGCCCCGCTTATTACATTCTGCTATAAATTCAGAGTCATTCATATATCCGTAAAATCGAAGCCTTGGGTCTACATCTCCAAACGCTTCATGCTCCAAATATGGAAGAGATATCGAACCGCCTCCAAGTGCAGACCAGACAAGCAGCGTACCATGATATTTTTCCAAGTCCTCTACCATCTGCATACTTCTAATGGGCAAGCTTGGGTGGTAACAATGATTATTCTTGTACCAGCCGTCAAAATATATTCCTCTTTCCAAAATAGACACCGTCCTTGTAAAATTATTCTTGTTTAACTTGTAGTTATTAGCTTCTTCGACTCACTAACACAACATTCTTATCTTATGCTAACCTTTAACTGAGCCTGCTGTCATACCTTCAATAACTCTTTTGGAAAACAACAGATAAATTATAATAACCGGAAGAACCGCAATAACCATCGCCGCCATCAATTGAGGGTAATTTACCGTATATTGTCCGTTGAAATTTGACAGGCCTATGGGAATGGTTTTCAAACTCTGCTTTCTTAATAGAATAAGTGAAAACGGGAATTCATTCCAAGAATTTAAAAATGAAAGTATTAATATTGTTGAAATAACTGGTCTGCACACGGGCATAACAATTTTAAAAATTATAGTTGAAGTACTGCCTCCATCCAGATATGCTGCTTCTTCAATCTCAACAGGTGTAGATTTTATGAAGCTTTCAAAAAGAAATACAGCCATAGGTAATCCAAAAGCAACATACGGAAAAATAAGTGTAAAACGCTGGTCAAGGAGATGCAGCACCTTGAATTGTATAAAAAGCGGTATCAGCAGACTATGAACAGGCACAAGCATTCCAAATAAAAACAATACATATACTGCATTTCTTAACTTAAAATTATATCTGGATAAAAAGTATGCTACTATAAAGCCTATTAATATTATCAATATTACAGATATGACACTGTTAAAAAGACTGTTTCCAAAGAACATATGCATTTTTCCAACTTTTATTGCTGCAATAAAATTGTCAAAGTGCAGAACCTTTGGTAATGAGATTATATCAAGGCTGAATTCCTGCTGTGTTTTCATCGAAGAATACAGCATCCATACAAGCGGAAAGATACACGTAATTGAAAACATAATCATAAATAGGTTTGCAATTATTTGTGAAATCAACGTAATTATTTTATGCTTCATTATCTTTACCTCCCCATAGTTTTCTGCTAAGGAGAATAAGTGTAAGGCTGAGTACCAGAATTCCAATAGAAATTGCACTGCCATACCCCAGTTTAAACATTATAAATGAGTTTATATATGCATACTGAGCCATTACCATTGAGCTTGTTCCCGGTCCTCCACCGGTCATTACATATATGTGGTCAAAAATCTTCATATTTCCGGCTATGCAGAGCATTACCGCAACTTTCAGGGTATCCTTTAACAAGGGTATTGTAATGTATACAGATCTTTTTATTCCTACTGCTCCGTCTAAGTCTGCACTTTCGTATATATCCGGGGATATACCCTGGACAGCCGACAAGAAAATTACAAGGTAAAAACCTATATACTGCCATATTATGGGCATACTTACAGAAAACATTACATATTTAGGATTATCAAGCCATGGCCTTATTAAAGATCCTAACCCAACTGACTTCAATACAAAATTTAATAAGCCGTAATCCTTGTTATACATAATAGTCCAGAGAAAGCCTACTACTATTGCAGATACTACTACCGGAAGAAAAATGATATTCCTGTGTATTGCCTTGAACTTTAACAACTTTGAAATCATTAGTGCTGTTATTACCAGAGCAATTCCTACTTGTCCCACCATTGATAATAAGATAATCACCAGGTTATTTTTAAATGAATTCCAGAAATCCATGTCTTTTATAAGGTATTGGTAATTCTTTAGCCCGATGAATTTCATACTAGCACCACCGCTGTAATTATAAAAACTATATATCAGTGAAATTATCAACGGGATTATTACTATGAAACAATATATTAACAAACCGGGAGCTAAGTAGGCTGCTATAACACGACCCTTGGGCCTTAAAGTCTTACTAGCCATATAACCTCCATGTTCTGATTAGTATATATCCAGGAGTGATAACTCCCGGATATAAATCTAATCATATTTTATGCCTCTGTTATTTTTCGTACTCAGCTTGTATCTTCTTTGCAAGTTCTTCAGGAGAAATGTTGTTTATCAATAACTGCTGAAGTCCTGTATTCATAACCTGAATCAAATCTGCAGACAACTGTGCATCATATATTGGAACAGCCTTGATCTTGGACGCAAGCTCAAGATATTTTGACGAAAGAGGAGCAAGTTTACTTTTGTCGACGTCTTTTGGATTGCTTGCTGGGAATGCATTTGATTCTACTGCAATTTTTGCATAATCAGCATCCGTAACAGCCTTAAGAATCTTGAAAGCTGCTGTCAGCTTAGCTCCCTCTAATTCTGAGTTTACATTATAAGCCCATGCACCACCGGCTGAGTTCTCCATTGGATCACCCTTGCCGCCATCAACTGCAGGAAGCAGAGCCAGTTCTGTATTTTCCTGGATATCCTTTGGTGCGTCGTTGATTACATTGCTAATTGCCCAATTACCTTCCATAAACATTGCTGCCTTGCCGTTGTAGTAAGGTGTTTTTTGCTGCATATTGTCAATACTGTTCAGATCAGAATTGAATGCGCCTACTTTTGCAAGTTCCTGCAAAGCTGCCAAAGCACTTATAAATTCAGGGTCTGTAAACTTCGCACCTTTTTTCTCCTTAATGCTGGTAAACCATTCAGGTCCGGTAAATCTGTCTCCGAGTGTACTGAGGATACATGATTCTGCAACCCAATTACCTTTGTTACCTAGAGATATAGGAGTTATTCCTTTAGCTTTAAGTTTGTTGATAGCATCAAGGAAGTCTTTCCAGTTTGCAGGGAATGTAGAAATACCGGCATCATTAAGTAATTTCTTATTGTAGTAAATCAGATGTGTATTAAGCATCTGGAATGGAATACCATAATTTTTTCCCCCGACTGTAAAGTCGTCGAAAGCACCTTGCAAAAAGCTGTTTTTCCAGTCCGCATCTGCATTTAATACATCATCCACAGGATTAATTAATTTATTATCAATAAACATGCTAGTCATAGAACCCTTAACTATAAATATATCAGGAAGCTCATTACCAGCAGCCAATGTTCTGACTTTAGTTTCGTAGTTATCGTGACTAAGCGGTTCTTCGTTTATTTTTATATTCGCGTTATCGGCTTTAAACTTTTCCATTGCCTTATGGAAAGCTATTGAATTGCCCTCTGTGTCCTCATTGGGGAACATATGGATAAATGAAAGTGTTACGGGTTCCTGACTGCTACCTGAGGCAACAGTACTCTGTACTGCCGTAGAGGAAGATGTACTGTCCTCTGAGACGTTTGAGGAACTACAGGCTGCCAAAGAGAATATCATTGAAACAGCGACCAACAGGGCTAAAAGCTTAATATTTCTTTTCATAAAATATTTTCCTCCCTTATTATGTTGTAAAAACTGGTCTTCTTAGTACTTATTAGTTTTTATTTGAAAATTAAAATAATAGAAATTGTTACTGAGAAACTGCAGCGCCACAGTTCATACTAGAATTATAAGATTATTATTGTAAAAAAAACATGCTTATATCTACACTAATATCGTGATTTATGTTATGTTGCTATTTTATTTACTTAAAGAAATGATTATTTAATATACAAACGCTGTAAATGATTATTTTACAGCGTTTGTATTATTTTGAGAGGCTTGTAGAAGGTTTTCCCTATATTCTTTCGGTGTACATCCGACGTACTTTTTAAAGTTGTTTGCAAATATCTTATAGTCATTATATCCGACTTTCTCGGCTACCTCATATACTCTGAACTTTATATCCTTCAAAATAACTTTTGCTTTATCAAGCCTTACGTTATTCAGCCATTCAGTAAAGCTTTTTCCGGTTTCCTTTTTGAATACCCTGCTGAAATAGTTGGGGGAGACATACGTAATGGCAGCAATATCCTCCACCCCTATATTTTCTGCATAGTGGTCATTCATGTATTGTATCGCTACTTTTACAATGCCTTTAAATTTCTCGTTCTTACCTTTTTGCATTGCCTCTATATAACCCTGAAAGATATTTTTCATCCAAAGCTTAATGTCCTCAAGGGTTTCATACTTTTCTATATCCGCATATCCTCCGAACTGCCTGTCCCCATAATTTCTATAGTCAACTCCAAGCTCATCCAGCTGGCTTTCTGCAATAGTGATAATTCTAAGACATATATTTTTTACTTCAGAATAGTCTGCCTTAGTTTTTATAAAGTTTGAATACATCCTCTCAAGAACTATGGAAAGCTTATCGGTATCCATTGTTTTAAGATATCCTATAACCTCTTTTTCATCCGAGGATGAGTAAATAACTTGTGAAACAGCACCAAGCTTTTCAACATCAAGGATAGTTATAATCCTGTCCTTCCCTACAAAGACCTTGTTTTTCAATATATATAAGACTTCATCATATGCCCTGGGTAATTCTGATACAGCCTTATATACATTGCTGACACCTATTGTTAGAGTCACCCCGTATTGTTTTTTAACTGTATATCGTATTTCCTTATAGAGGTTAAATAAATCATACCTGTTAGAATCCTTGACATTTATAACAGAAAACAGATAATCTGCCTCACTGTGACATACTATACTTTTTGTTGATGGATTCAGAATTTCTTCGGCAGAATTTTTTATTCTATTCTTAATTAATTCCTTCTCACTGCTGGTCATATTTTCGGTAATCAAAAAGAAATCGTCTATATCAATAATAATAAGCTGAAACTCCTTACCTGACAAATCAACATTCAATTCCTTGGATTTTTCGGTAATATCGGGTACATTTACACTTTCCGCGTTTAAAATCGAAGTTATAAACCGCGTCTGCATAAATGATAGGTTTTCTCTGAAAATATTCTTAATCCTTATATCCTGACTAACTTCATTATTCTTTCTGATAATTTCATCACATTGCTTCAGTACGATCTTAACAAGTTCACCAGCACCAATAGGTTTTAACAAATATTCATTAACGCCCATACGAAGTGCTTCCCTAGCATATTTAAATTCATCATACCCGCTTATAATAACTACCCTGACATCAGGCATGTTTTCCCTGAGCATCTTTGTAAGTTCAAGGCCGTCAACTACAGGCATACGAACGTCTGTAATGACAATATCCGGCTTTAATTCCAGTGCCTTTTCAAAGCCTTCTCTACCGTTAGAAGCCTCCCCCACAACAGTCATCCCCATAGATTCCCAATCAATGGATGTAATAATACCTTTACGTATAACCGCTTCATCATCAACTATTAGTATCTTAATCATTTTTCCATTGCCTCCATGCTATATGGCTGTGTTATTACAGCTGTAGTGCCACATACCCGGTTAAAAAATTCAAGACCGTATTTATCACCATAATAAAGCTTTATTCTGTCATTAACATTCTTAATTGCCAAGCCTTTATTGTTTTCAGTTGTTTTGTCAAGAAGCTGCTGGATTTCTTCCAAATTTACACCATAACCGTTATCACTGATAATGAAAACTAGCCTGCTATCTTCCTGTCTGACCGTGATATCAATTTCACCGCTCTCTCCTTTCTTTTCAATACCATGAACTATGGAGTTTTCGATAAGCGGTTGCATAACTAGCTTTAAAGTAACACACTCCAGAACTTCAGGATCAACATGGAGTGAAAATTTAATCATATCCTTATACCTTGACTGCTGGATGACTATATAATTCTTTACATGCTCTATCTCCCGCTTGACAGTTGTAGTCTCATTGCCGCTGTTCAGACTTAACCTAAACAACTTTGATAAGGCTTCAACCAAAGTACAAGTCTCATAAGCCTTTTCCATTCTTCCCATCCAGTATATGTTATCAAGAGTGTTATACAGGAAGTGAGGATTAATTTGAGCCTGCAATGCTCTGAGTTCAGCTTCCTTTTGTTTTATCTGAACCGTATATACTTTTTGTATCAATTCTTTTAATTTCACAGACATTTTATTAAAATTTCTGCTCAAAAGGGTAATTTCATCATTTCCCTGAGGCTCAACATATACATCAAAGTCTTCATTCTCAAGCCTTCCCATCATCTTAAAAAGCTTCTTAAGTCTACTCAATATCCCTTTTGAAAAGAGTATCGCAATAATAACACAAACTGAAAAGCTTATAATCATTGCTGTTAGAATCGCACTCTGGGTTCTGATATTTTCCTTAAGAAGTTCCTGCATTGGAACCATATTTACAACCTTCCATCCCAGACTGTCAATTGTACAATAAGTTACAAGGTAATTGGTTCCATTGCCATTATAGTTAAAATAGTTTTCCATAGAATCCAATGAATTTATTCCGAAAACATTATTTTCAAATTTTTGTCCTATTTTACTTCTGTTAGTCGCTGATATTACAATTCCTTCATTGTCAATAATAAAGAAATCGTCACCTTTTCCAATTATTTTATCCTTATATATGTTAAAGAAAGCATTCTCTTCCATATTTATTTTAAGAATAGCAAGCTTACTGGAGACATTTGCTACATCATTTACTATTCTAATCATAGAAAATACATTGGTGGTTTTATCATTATAATTAATGACCTTATTTATATACCACATGGACTTTCCTCTTAATCCCGTTACCTTTTCTATGGTAGCAGTATCGATTTCATTCCTGGTACCTGCGGTATTGAGTTCAAAGTTATTGAAGCCTTTTATATATATTGAGTTTACAAAAGATTTTGAAGCCAATAATTGCATTAAATCGGTTTCTATTTTTATTTTCTTTTTTGATATCGTTTCTGTTGGCTCATCCGACTTAAGCTTCAGGAACTCCCTTACATCCTCATTTTGGATAAGGTACAGGGAAGTATCACCAATGTTGTCTACTATAAACTCAATATTGTTACCAATCTGTTTAACAGTGTTCATATTAGATATTGCTATCTTTTGTTGGAGAATCTGGGATGATTTTATAAAAGATATAATTCCCAAAACCGTTATCGGAATAATTATTATTATGAACGAAAAAAGCAACACCTTGTATTGCAAACTGAAAAACCGCTTTTTACTCATACAGCCCCCTTGACAACACCTTATGAATAGAGCGAACCTTTTATTTATTTTTAAATATTACCTTATAATTGTATTGTCATCTGTTATGTATAACTATTATGTAACTTAATATAAAAATAACACATCTTAAAAATTATTGCAATTTTACATAGCTCTATGGCAGCACTTTACATAACCTCACCTTAATAACCCTAGCCAGCATAACACAAAAGGCAGAGTCTGTAATCAGACTCTGCCTTTTGTATATCTTTTTAATAATCTTTTAATTATGATACATAATCAAAAATTATTCGATAATCTTTGAAACGTTACCAGCACCAACTGTTCTACCACCTTCACGGATAGCGAACTTAAGTCCTTCATCCATAGCGATAGGAGTGATCAATTTGATCTTCATTGTGATGTGGTCACCAGGCATAACCATTTCTGTTCCTTCTGGAATTTCGATAACACCTGTAACGTCAGTTGTTCTGAAGTAGAACTGTGGTCTGTAACCATTGAAGAATGGCTTATGTCTTCCACCTTCAGCAGAAGTCAAAACGTAAACCTGACCTTCAAAGTAAGTGTGAGGTTTGATTGATCCTGGCTTAGCTAGAACCTGTCCTCTTTCGATTTCGTTTCTCTGAACACCTCTTAAGAGAGCACCAATATTGTCACCAGCTTGAGCTTGGTCAAGAAGCTTTCTGAACATTTCAACACCAGTTACAACAGTCTTCTTAGGAGCTTCCATCAAACCAACGATTTCAACTTCGTCTCCAACCTTAACAATACCCTTCTCAACTCTACCAGTAGCAACAGTACCACGACCTGTGATTGAGAAAACATCCTCTACAGGCATGATAAATGGCTTGTCAGTAGCTCTTTCAGGAGTTGGGATATACTTGTCAACTTCTGCCATAAGAGCAACGATTGGAGCATATTCAGGAGCGTTTATATCAGTTGAAGTACTTTCGAGAGCCACAAGAGCTGAACCTCTTACGATAGGAGTATCATCACCTGGGAATTCATATGTGCTCAACAATTCTCTAACTTCCATTTCAACCAATTCGATAAGTTCTTCATCATCAACCATATCGCACTTGTTCAAGAATACGATGATGTAAGGAACACCAACCTGATGTGAAAGAAGAATGTGTTCTCTTGTCTGAGGCATTGGGCCGTCAGCAGCTGAAACAACGAGGATAGCACCGTCCATCTGAGCAGCACCAGTGATCATGTTCTTAACGTAGTCGGCATGGCCTGGGCAGTCAACGTGAGCGTAGTGTCTTGTTTCAGTTTCGTACTCAACGTGAGCGGTATTAATTGTAATACCTCTTTCTCTTTCTTCTGGAGCAGCATCGATTTGGTCGTATGCTTTGTATTCAGCTCTTCCTGAGAATCCAAGAACCTTAGTGATAGCAGCTGTTAAAGAAGTCTTACCATGGTCAACGTGACCAATTGTTCCGATATTAACGTGGGGTTTGTTTCTTTCGAATTTAGCCTTAGCCATTTTAAAATCTCCATCCTTTCATTAAAGCGCTGTGCGCTAATTTATACTCATTTACTTTATTTAACAGGAGTAAACTTTACAGTGCTTTCACTATAAAGTTTACTCTTGCAATTAACCAACTATATGATTACTCAGCACTACTTCTGTTAGAAATAACTTTCTCCTGAATGCTCTTAGGCACTTCTTCGAAGTGGCTCGTCTGCATGGAGAATGTACCTCTTCCCTGTGTTGAGGAACGAAGTGCAGTAGCGTATCCGAACATCTCGGAAAGTGGAACCATAGCTCTTATATTCTGAGCTCCGCCACGAGCTTCCATACCTTCGATACGACCTCTTCTTGCGTTAAGGCCTCCCATAACGTCTCCCATATATTCCTCAGGAACGCTAACGTCAACTTTCATGATTGGTTCAAGCAGAACAGGATTTGCCTTTCTGCAACCGTCTTTGAATGCCATTGAACCGGCAATCTTAAACGCCATTTCAGATGAGTCAACTTCATGGTATGAACCGTCAATAAGAGTAACTCTAACGTCAACAACGTTGTATCCAGCAAGAACACCTGTATTCATAGCTTCCTGAATACCTGCATCTATTGGAGCGATGTATTCCTTAGGAATAGCACCACCAGTAATCTTATTTACGAATTCGTAACCAGCACCTGGTTCTCTTGGTTCAAGTTCGATTACACAGTGACCGTACTGACCTTTACCACCAGACTGTCTTGCATATTTCATTTCAGACTTAACAGGCTTACGAATAGTTTCCTTGTAAGAAACCTGTGGGTTACCAACATTAGCTTCAACCTTGAATTCTCTCATCATTCTGTCAACGATGATATCAAGATGAAGTTCACCCATACCGCCGATGATAGTTTGTCCGGTTTCAGCGTCAGTATGAACTCTGAATGTAGGATCCTCTTCAGCCAGCTTCTGGAGTGCTATACCCATCTTTTCCTGTCCGGCCTTAGTCTTAGGTTCTATGGCAACTTCTATAACAGGTTCCGGGAATTCCATTGATTCAAGAATTACAGGGTTATCTTCTAGACAAAGAGTATCTCCTGTTGTTGTATCTTTAAGACCAACAGCAGCTGCAATATCTCCTGAATAAACAGTCTGTATCTCTTCTCTATGGTTTGCGTGCATTTGAAGAATTCTTCCGATTCTTTCTCTCTTGTTCTTTGTAGAGTTAAGAACATAAGAACCTGAGTTCAATGTTCCTGAATATACTCTGAAGAAGCAGAGTTTACCAACATATGGGTCGGTCATAATCTTAAATGCAAGTGCTGCAAACGGACCATTGTCATCTGCAGGTCTTTCAATCTCTTCCTCACCGTCCATTGAAATACCCTTTATAGCTGGGATATCAAGTGGTGATGGCATAAAATCAACAACTGCATCAAGCATTTGTTGTACGCCTTTATTCTTGTATGATGAACCACAGGCTACAGGTATCATTTTAACGGCAATAGTAGCCTTTCTGATACCAGCCTTTATTTCCTCTATAGTGAGTTCTTCACCTTCAAGGTATTTCATCATAGTGTCTTCGTCTTGTTCAGCAACTGATTCCAGTAATATTTCACGATATTTCTTTGAAATTTCAACCATATCGTCAGGGATAGGCTGATCTTCGATTACCTGACCTAAATCATCTTTAAATATATGAGAAGTCATAGTAACCAAATCAACCATACCAATAAAGCTGTCTTCACTGCCTATTGGTAATTGTATAGGTACTGCATTACACTGTAATCTGTCTTTCATCATAGAGACTACGTTATAAAAATCAGCTCCCATTATATCCATTTTATTTACATATGCCATACGGGGAACTCCATACTTATCAGCTTGTCTCCAAACTGTTTCAGATTGAGGTTCAACACCGCCCTTTGCACAGAAAACCGTTACCGAACCATCGAGTACACGAAGAGATCTTTCAACTTCAACAGTGAAGTCAACGTGCCCCGGCGTGTCAATAATATTTATCCTGTTACCCTTCCACTGTGCGGTAGTAGCCGCAGAAGTGATAGTGATACCTCTCTCCTGCTCCTGCTCCATCCAGTCCATAGTAGCAGCACCTTCATGAACTTCGCCGATTTTGTGAACTTTTCCTGTATAAAACAGTATACGCTCGGTTGTTGTTGTCTTACCAGCATCAATATGAGCCATTATACCGATATTTCTAGTATGTTCCAAATCAAATTGCCTGGGCATGATTACCCTCCTTTCACGATAGTTCGGATTGATAAATTATCAATCCATTTATATTATTATTACCATCTGTAATGAGCAAATGCTCTGTTAGCTTCAGCCATCTTATGAGTATCTTCTTTCTTCTTGTAAGCTCCACCCATATTGTTGATAGCGTCGAGTATTTCTCCTGAAAGTCTTTCCCTCATAGTACGCTCGCCTCTTTTGCGAGAGTAATCAACTAGCCATCTTAAGCCCAGGGTTTGTCTTCTTTCAGGTCTAACTTCCATAGGAACCTGATATGTTGCTCCACCGACTCTTCTAGCCTTTACTTCGAGAACTGGCATGATGTTTGCCATAGCTTCTTCGAATACTTCCAAAGGATCTCTGCCGGTTTTTTCTTTGATAATATCAAAAGCATCGTAGCATATCTGCTGTGCAACACCCTTTTTACCATCATACATTACGTTGTTAACCAGTTTAGTAACAGTTTTGCTTCCATACATTGGATCAGGTAAAACATCTCTTTTTGAAATATGACCTTTTCTTGGCACCTTACTTCCCTCCTTTTATGATAACATTTGATATGGGATATACCCATAGAAAGTATCACAGGTACTCGTGGTTTAAACCGTCGTCAGCGCAAGTACATTAATATACCTTACTAGTTTAACAGAATTTAGATAATTTTATTAAGAACCTATTTTCTCTTATACAATATATATATAATCACGTACTAAGCACCTAACATTTTAAATTGTCAGCACGCTGTGTTATTACTTTTTAGCGGCACCTGCCTTAGGACGCTTTGCACCGTATTTTGAACGGCTCTGCATTCTTTTGGCAACTCCGGCAGTGTCAAGAGTACCTCTAATAATGTGGTACCTTACACCAGGTAAGTCTTTAACTCTTCCGCCTCTGATAAGAACAACGCTATGCTCCTGTAGGTTATGTCCTATTCCAGGAATATATGCAGTTACTTCTATACCGTTTGTAAGACGAACTCTGGCAACTTTACGAAGCGCTGAGTTAGGCTTCTTTGGTGTAGAAGTCTTAACAACAGTACAAACTCCTCTTTTTTGAGGGCTGCTTAAATCTGTAGGCTTTTTCTTCTTTGAGTTAAATCCTTTCTGGAGAGCTGGAGCAGTTGATTTCTTTTCGATAACTTCTCTGCCCTTTCTAACCAGCTGATTAAATGTTGGCATTAGTACACCTCCTTTCAAAGGTAATAATTATATATTTTATATATACCTTACCAATTAGTAAGAATAAATAAATATAAGCTACTTTAAAATACACGCAACTGCAGCGTCAACGTCAATTCCACAGGCTTTTCCCAGTTGCTTCATTGAATCAACATATGTTACTGGAATTGCTTTTGCCTCACAAAGTTCTATAATTCCTCTTACAACCCTCTGCTCACAATCCCTCGCAATTATAACATTTGACGCGACACCGTTTTCTACGGCTTTGGTAGACTGCTTGACACCAACTGCCTTTTTACAGTGTTTAAGATCATCCAACAATTCTTTAGTCCTCCAATTGTGGTTTTCTCTTTAATTTTAGAAGTGTTCTGAATTTGCACACAAAAAAATGCACAAAATCAATGCACTGAATTATTTTATCACTCTGTATTATCTTTTGTCAAGGGTGCGGATTATCCCATCAGCGCTGATGATTGAATTATTTTTAGCTGTTTATAATATGCTTATTAAAGAGTACTTAAATTCATAATTCTTCATCACTTTTATCTACGGATTAAGGATTAGACCAAAAGAAAGGAGTATCATATAACTGCTTTTTTGAGCAGTTATATGATACTCCGGTACTACAATGAAGTATTAACGATTGTAAATCTTGTAAAGCATTACGGCTGCTTCAGCTCGAGTAGCATTTTTTAAAGGAGTCAACATACTGCCCGATCCTTTAATGATGCCTTCCTCTACCAGCGCTGCTGTGTCCTCCAGTGCAAAGGATGCAATAGTAGCCTGGTCTTTGTAGCTGTCCAGCACTTTCATACTATGCTCATCATTAAGTTTGCCTGCCAGCTTCAAGGCCCGGGCAGTTAATGTAAACATTTCCTGTCGGCTGATTGAATCTTTAGGGTTAAATAGATTATCTCCTTTTCCTGAAGTGATTCCCAACTTTTTAGCAATACCAATCGCCTCATAATAGTAATTCTCACGACTAACATCATTGAAATTATCCTCTACTACTGTTGTGAGGGACAGAGTTTTTATAAGCAATACTAAAAAATCAGCTCTTGTTATGTTAGCAGAAGGAGTAAAAGTAGAGCTGCCAGTTCCACTTATAATTTCTTTTGAAGCCAATACTTCGATTTCTTTCTTGGCCCAAGCTACATTCTTAATATCGTCAAAGGTCTTTTCAACATATCCCACAGAAAATCTATGTATTTTTGTTGTTGTAAAAGTAATTTCTCCGGTATCAGAATTATATTTACCACTTGGTACAGTTATAGCATTTCCATCTTCATCAATATAGTACACTACTATATGCTCTTGGTTTCCTATTTCTTTTTCTGTAGGAATGTAAGGAATAGCCACCTTTACCGGTGCATCGGGATTATTTATGGATATCTCCTTCCCGTCTGCGTTAACATTCAATTCTATTACAAGTCTATCACCAACCAGAGCTTTGATTTTGTCAGTCAGTAACTTTTTCTCTACTTCTTTGATAGTTATAGTTACATTGTCTGACTTTTCAGAAACACCTGCATTATATAAGAGATTTCCCTGCAACTCGATATTTGCCTTATTAGTTTTGATTTCCAGCTTTTGTGTCATATCTTCTTGCATCAGCGCTTCTGATGGCAGTATCACTTCATTTACCTTGGAATCTTTCAAGGTCTGAACATTAATGGTAACCTTCTTTATTCCCTGTTGATCTGCCTTTGCCAATTCTAATGCCTTGTTTAATATTTCAGGCTTCACCTGGGACTTTGCAATGGCTGTATTACTATCTTGTACTGTTTTAACATCCACAATAACCCTGCCATCTTCATCCACTTTTGTTGTTGGTGCTTCCGGCTGTACAGGCTGTGCAGGAGAAGTCCCGGTACTCGTAGAGTCGTACACCGTGATAGCCAATGTGGAGCTGTTCCCTGTACTGAACAAGAAAGTCAGCGTGACAGGCCCTACTGATTTTGAATCCAGATATTCCTTTTTGATAGTAACGATGTTGCCACTTACAACGTAGTCTATTTCTTTTTCAAGGTAAGTAGAGCCGTTTGTAATTGCACTTAAAGTGTTTCCGTTAAGGGTCATATTTACTTTAATATCTTCTTCTGCCCCTGCTTTTTTGTTAAATGAAGCAACTGTAGGGCTGATGCTGGAGTTTTCCTGAGAAGGATTTGTTGCCTTTCCAATTTCCCCATGGTATTTCTGTCTTAAGTTAGTATCATACTGGCTAGTAACCGTATAGTCCGCACTTCTACTCATGGTTATCATAACCAGTCCGTCCACTCCTGCACTAAAGTAAGCCGCGCCATCTTCTGTAATTCGTCTGGAAATGGCAGTACTTCCGATATCATCGTTATTAGTAATTACAATTTTAGGAGAAACTGTTTCTAGCCAGATTGGTGAATTTGAAGTGTACAGACCGTGGTGATTCGTTTTCATAACATCGGCTTTTAACAGAGAACCATATTTTTGTACCAGTTCAGCTTCCTTATCGTTATAAAGGTCTCCACAGGTCAGGTATGTAGCGTTACCATAGGTAAATTTCATAGCCAAAGACAAATTATTAATAGATTCGTCCGATACATCAGTAGTTTTTAAGTCTTCTTCAGTAGGGCTGAAGATATCAATTTCAACCTCACCTATTGTAAGATGATCACCTGCTTTTAAATTGTTTCTTATGGTTACATTTTTCCCTACCAGGTAGTCATAAAGTGCTGGCTCCAGAGTACTGTATTTATAACCTGAGTAAAGGTAAGTACCAATGGTGCCGCCAGCCTCCTCATATAAATATTTTGCAATAGATAGGCCATTTCCCACGTGGTCTGTATGTGGATGGGTTATGACAAAATAATCAAGTGAAACGAGTCCTATATCCCTGATAAATTGCATAACACGACTGTTACAGTCCCCTACACCGCTATCAATCATCATAGTCTTGCCATCCGGTAAAATAACTAAAGTGAAATCACCTGCTTTAGCAGCAATATTGGGAAGTGCTATATTGGGAGCAATAATATATAATTTGCCATCGCCTTTAGCCTTGAGTGCAGCACGCCCTTCAGCTACAATTCTTTCATAGCGATCTGCATATGCTGTCTCACTTTTTAAATAGGCAGCGAGCACTGAAGCTCCTTCACTCCTTGTAAGGTAACGGCCGCAGTCTATAGGTCCGCTGTTGGAGATTAGTTCTGCAAGGTATCCTTGTTCCAACGCCCAAGTTAACTTCAATATTTGCTCTTGTGAAAGTGCCTCTGTATTAGTAATGCCATCTAAGCTACTATTCCCAGTTGTCGCTGTGATATCAACACCATTATAGTCTGCAGCCGCACAAAGCATTTCTATCAGCTTCAACATAGTAACCTGTTCATCGGTTTCAGTAGAAACAATCTTATTTAGCGCCGCCCACTCAATTGCAGAACTATACATTCCCGGTGAGCCAGCTAACTCATACAATATTGAAATAATTTCTGTACTTCTCATTTCATTAACCGAGCCAAATTTTCCGTTTTCACCCGTCATGAACCCGTTTTCTACCATGTACTTGACAGCTCCTGCATACCAGGCGTCACTTGCCACATCAGAGAAATCTGTGCTGACAGGAGTTCCGTTAAAAATAATATTAGCACTAAGCAAATTAACGTTCCCCACGGAGGATTCACTAATTAAAATTTTGTCCCACTGCTTCTCTGTTCCTGCATAGTAAACAGTAGAAAGGGCTGCATCATAGTTAAATGCCTTCATGTCTATATTTGTTAACGATTTCGGGATGTAAACCGTAGTCAGTCCGCTACAAGCACTGAATGCCTTTGCACCAATAACCTCTACTCCTTCCGGCAGAACAATTTCTTTCAGAGAAATACAGCCTCCGAAAGAATAACTGCCCAGTTCTTTCACAGAGCTTGAAAGGTTTAGTGAGCTGAGAGACTTGCAAGTATTAAATGCATAATCTCCCACATCAGTTACTCCATCATTAATAATTACGGTAGTTATTTTATCCTTACTGTAGCGCCAGGGTACTACGGTGTTGCTGTACTCATACATTGCACCCTGTCCTGAAATTGTTAGTGTGGTTTCATCCTCACTAAGCTTCCATGTAACACTTTTACCGCAGGTTCCGGTAAGTCCAAACGTAACCGGGGTGGTAAAAAGTTTTTCGTTGTTGATACCGCTTATGTCCTGTAAATCATTCCAACCATCTTCTGTACCGATATAGAAGACGCTTTCTATAGAATTGATTCCTGCAAAGGCATTAGCTCCTATCCGCTCAATTCCGCTCTCGATAACAACAGTGCTAATGGAATCAGCCTGACTAGCCCATGGAACTTCTGAAGCTGAAGCGAAATCGTTCATGGAGCCTTTTCCTAAGATAGTCAGGGTTCCGTTGCTAATAGAATATATCAAGCCATTGCCCATGTCTATACGGCCATAAACATAAGTTCCGTCAGTGCAGATAACATCAATCATGGCAGATTTTAGAGGACCTGTAGTATCACTGTTAGTCTGCAGAAGTGTCTGGTATTCGGCTTTTGTTCCGCCGAACTGAATGGTTTCAAGACTATTGCAGTTATATAAAGCATCTGCACTGATGCTTATAAGACTTTCAGGAAGAGTAAGGGATTTTAAAGCAGTACAGCCATATAGAGACTTATCACTAAGGCTACTTACATTACCTAATATTGATATAGATTCCAGAGAGACGCACTGGTAGAACTGTACTCTGCCTATGGCAGTTACATTTGCTGGAATAGTAATTGTTTCTAGTATGGTGCACTGCCTGAATGCTCCCTCTCCTAAAGAAGTAAGAGTATTCGGAAGAGTTACTTTTGCGAGACTATCAGATCCATAAAAAAGTCTGGCTCCCAAGTATGTGACACCTTCCTCCACAACAAGCTCCTGAATCTGATCCATATAGTTTAGCCATGGCGCAGATTTTTCCGGAACTGTGGCACTGGCATAGTCAGCAGTTCTTCCATTACCGGAGATAATCAACTTACCGGTATCTGTATTTAAACTCCAATTAACATCACCAGTGGTTCCGGTAAGTATATTTTCCTCTTCCTCCTCCTCTTCTTCTTCACCATAAAAAAAGGTTCCATCACTGCAGATAACGGTAATAGCGGCAGATTGTATAGGAAGAGTAGTGGCACTGTTGTTCTGTAGTAGAGTTTTATATTCCTCTTTATTGCCACTAAAATTAATTGTATTGATTTTGCTGCAGTCTTTAAAAGCATTTGCACCAATAGATGTTAAAGAGGCAGGCAAGGTAAGCTCCTCTAACGCAGCGCAACCGGAGAAGGTATTATCGGCCAGGAGAGTCGTGCCTTCAGCAAGGCTAACTTTTTTCAGACTTGTACATCCATAGAATAAATTTTTGTCCATAGTGATAGCACCCCCAAAAGATGCTTCTTGTAAAGCAGTACAACCTCTAAAGGTCCCGTTTCCAGTATCTGAAACTGTAGAGGGAATAGATACACTAGTTAGTGCTGACGCTCCATAGCACATCCTATCACCTAAATTTTTTACGCCTTCTTCTACAACCAAGCTGGTAATACCGGTGATATAAGACCTCCACGGTGTACCTCCATCAACAGTCGGTACGTCATAGTTATTCATGGTATTATCCTCATCTATAGCCGAGATTGTAAGGGCATAGGTACTGTCCGACAAAGCTGTCAATACCCAGTTTACATTTGTTCCACAACTGCCACTCGCCACGATTTCCGTTCCCTCGGCAAAGGCAACTAGCGTGCCTATTGGCGTGGCGTTCAATAATAGGAGTAATGCAATAACAATGCAGAATAACCGATTAAGTTTTTTCTTTAAAGTTTTCATATACTACCTCCGTTGTTTTTGTTATTTTATTTTTTTTCCTCATAACCAACAACCTAAATTATAAAATTTCAGAACAAATGATGGCCACTACAGCAGTTTATTAACTGTACTTACTTTTCCAATTCCATATTTTCCCTCCTTTTTATATTAATTTTCTATTGCTTAAAAGTGAACCAAATCACTCGTATGCCTAACTCCAAAGCCTCGTAAATCTGGTCAGATATTTTCATATAAACTGTACTAGAGCGGCTTTTACTCAAAATCCTTTACAATTAGACCGTTCCAAAAAAATGCTTTTAATTTACTGTTTGTATTATGTACTATGTTATTAATAGTTGGTATTTGTAATATATCTTTTCTTACCCCTATTTGGTATGCAACTTACAATTACTGGTTACTCTGTTTCTATCTGGGTCAATTACACCTTGATTTAATCACTCTGGGGGTAATTAATTCAGTATTACATGTTTAAACCGTTCCAATAAATCTATTTTGATGTATTGTATCATATTCTGTCGTTAATAGTCGATATATGTAATATATTTTTTTATCTTTATTTGAAGCCGCGTTGTTAATTTTTAGCTTATTTGTTTCTATCTAGGTTAATCACACCTTGATTTAATCGCTCCTGCCGGTAATTAATTCAGTATTATATAATAAAAGTGAGCTGTATCTAAAATACAGCCCACTTTTATTTTCTTAATATATTAATTTTAAATTGTAATGTGATGAATTAACATGCACTAGCTTTTCTGAACTTTTATGTAATAAAATGAAGCATCAGTTAACTTGAGTTAAAGTACACTGATGCTTCAGAAACTTATTCAACTACACTGCTAATACTTATATCTTTGTAACGGCTCATACCAGTACCTGCAGGTATAAGCTTACCTATGATAACATTTTCCTTTAATCCTACAAGAGGATCAATCTTACCCTTAATTGCAGCTTCTGTAAGAACCCTTGTGGTTTCCTGAAAAGAAGCGGCAGACAAGAATGAATCGGTAGCAAGTGAAGCCTTTGTAATACCCAGCAGAGTACGCTCACCTGTGGCGGGGCTTACTCCTGCGTCGAGAGCTTTTTGATTTTCTTTCTCAAACTCGAATATATCAACAAGTCCTCCTGGGAGTAAGCTGGTATCTCCTGAATCTTCAATCTTAACTTTTCTCATCATCTGTCTTACAATTACTTCAATATGCTTATCGTTGATGTCAACACCCTGCATTCTGTAAACTCTCTGAACTTCCTGAAGAAGATAAGCCTGAACGCCCTTGATGCCCTTGATTTTTAGGATATCATGAGGATTTACGGAACCCTCGGTCAATTCATCTCCGGCTTCAACAATATCTCCGTCATATACCTTGATTCTTGAACCATAAGGTATCTGGTAGGATTTAGATTCACCGTCTTCAGAAGTAATAATTACTTCTCTCTTCTTCTTGGATTCTGAAAGCTTAACACTACCGGCTATTTCAGATATAATCGCAAGTCCCTTTGGCTTTCTGGCTTCAAACAATTCTTCTACACGAGGGAGACCCTGTGTAATGTCATCACCGGCAACACCACCGGTATGGAAGGTTCTCATTGTCAGCTGTGTACCCGGTTCACCGATTGACTGTGCAGCTATTATACCAACTGCCTCACCAACATTTACAGCATCTCCGGTTGCAAGGTTAGCACCATAACACTTGGCACATATTCCAACCTCTGAGTGACAAGTAAGTACTGATCTTATTCTAACCTTCTTAACTCCGGAATTAGCTATTGTGGAAGCTTTCTTCTCATCGATAGCCTCATCTTTAGATGCTATTAATTCTTTTGTATTAGGGTCATACATATCTTCAGTTAAATATCTTCCTACAAGTCTCTCGGATAACGGTTCAATTATTTCTCCGCCGTCCTTGATATCGTAAACTTCAATACCCTTGTCAGTACCGCAATCAAGCTCTCTTACGATAACATCCTGACTTACGTCAACAAGACGTCTTGTTAGGTAACCTGAGTCAGCGGTTCTAAGTGCAGTATCGGCCAAACCTTTTCTGGCTCCATGAGTTGAAATAAAGAATTCCAAAACATTAAGACCTTCACGGAAGTTTGACTTAATCGGTATCTCAATGGTCTTACCGGATGTATCGGCCATCAGACCTCTCATACCCGCCAGCTGCTTAATCTGATTGATATTACCTCTCGCTCCTGACTGTGACATCATGTACACAGGATTGAATCTGTCAAGGTTATCAATAAGAGCCTTTGTGATATTTTCACCTGTCTCAGTCCAAGCACTTATTACAGAGTTATATCTTTCTTCATCTGAAATAAGTCCTCTCTTAAACTGCTTAACTATATTATCAATAGTATTTTCAGTCTCCTGCAGATACTGCTTCTTTATCTCAGGTATTACCATATCGGATACGCTGATTGTGATAGCACCTTTTGTGGAGTACTTAAAGCCTAATGCTTTTATTTTATCAAGTATAACGGCTGTTTTGGTAGTTCCATGCACCCTTATACATTTGTCAATAATTTTTCCAAGTTCTTTTTTACCTACAAGGAAATTGATTTCCAAGTCAAACAACTTGCTTTCGTCACTTCTGTCTACAAAACCAAGATCCTGCGGAATAGCTTCATTAAAAATAAGTCTACCCGGTGTACAGCTGATGACTTTTCTCATTTTTACACCGTTTATCTCTTTTTCTACTCTGACCTTAATCTGAGCATGAAGGCCAAGCACGCCTTCCTGATACGCCATAAGAACTTCGTTCATATCACAGAATACTTTTCCGTCGCCGGGCTCATTTGGCTTTTCTATTGTCAGATAATAGCTACCCAAGACCATATCCTGTGTTGGTACGGTAATAGGTTTACCGTCCTTAGGTGCCAGCAGGTTATTAGCTGACAACATTAGGAATCTTGCCTCTGATTGAGCTTCTGCTGACAAAGGAACGTGAACCGCCATCTGGTCACCGTCAAAGTCGGCATTGTAGGCTGAACATACCAATGGATGAAGCTTTAACGCTCTTCCTTCAACCAGTACAGGTTCAAATGCCTGTATACCGAGTCTGTGAAGTGTAGGAGCACGGTTGAGTAACACAGGATGTTCTTTTATTACTTCTTCAAGAACGTCCCATACTTCATTTCTTACTCTTTCAACCATTCTCTTTGCACTTTTTATATTATGTGCCAAGCCATCATTAACAAGTTTCTTCATAACGAACGGCTTGAACAATTCCAAAGCCATCTCTTTTGGCAGACCACACTGGAATATCTTCAAGTCAGGGCCTACAACGATAACTGAACGTCCTGAGTAGTCAACACGCTTACCCAAAAGGTTCTGACGGAAACGGCCCTGCTTACCTTTAAGCATATCCGATAGTGATTTAAGAGGTCTGTTTCCAGGTCCTGTTACAGGACGTCCTCTTCTGCCATTGTCTATCAATGCATCTACTGCTTCCTGAAGCATACGTTTTTCATTTCTTACAATTATGTCAGGAGCTCCTAAGTCAAGGAGTCTTTTCAATCTGTTATTTCTATTTATAACCCTTCTGTACAGGTCATTCAAGTCAGATGTTGCAAATCTTCCTCCATCCAACTGAACCATTGGTCTGAGTTCAGGTGGAATTACCGGAACTACATCAAGGATCATCCATTCAGGACGGTTACCTGAGAGTCTGAAAGCCTCAACAACCTCAAGTCTTTTAACCGCTCTGATTCTCTTTTGTCCTGTAGATTCAGTCAGCTCAGCTCTTAACTCCTTGGAAAGGCTCTCAAGATCAATCTCAACAAGCAATTCCTTAATAGCTTCAGCTCCCATAGCAGCTCTGAAATTCATTCCAAACTTGTCAACACTGTCTCTGTATTCCTTTTCTGTCAAAACCTGTTTTTTGGACAATGGTGTCTGACCCGGGTCAATAACAACATATGATGCAAAATACAGTATCTTTTCAAGGGATCTTGGAGACATATCAAGAATCAAGCCCATTCTGCTTGGTATTCCCTTGAAGTACCAGATATGGGATACAGGAGCAGCAAGCTCGATATGTCCCATTCTTTCTCTTCTTACCTTTGACCTTGTAACTTCAACACCACAACGGTCACAAACTATACCCTTGTATCTAATTCTTTTGTATTTACCGCAATGACATTCCCAGTCCTTTTGAGGACCGAAAATCCTTTCGCAGAACAAACCGTCTCTTTCAGGCTTCAAAGTTCTGTAATTTATAGTTTCAGGCTTTTTTACTTCACCTTTTGACCATTCTCTGACCTTTTCCGGAGAAGCTAATCCTATTTTTATAGAATCAAAATTGTTCAGTTCAAACATAGCTTATCTCCCTTCCTTAAAAATCTTCGTCGTCTTCAAAGTCATCGCTTAGATCATCATCAGCAAATAATTCTTCAGTCAATTCTTCTTCAAGATTATCACCGGTACTGATTGACCCAATATCCAGATCATCAATTTCCAGCTCTTCTTCAAGAACATCGTCTCTCAATTCGTTGTCAAAATCATTTGTCAGAACTACTTCGTCTTCTCTGCCTTCGATGTTAACATTCAATTCTTCAAGATCATCTTCAACATACTCTTTTATAGCAATTTCTTCCTGTTCTTCAGAATATACCTTAACATCAAGTGCCAAACTCTGAAGTTCTTTTATAAGAACCTTGAAGGACTCAGGAATTCCAGGTTCAGGAACGTTCTCGCCCTTAACTATGGATTCGTATGTCTTAACTCTACCTACAACGTCGTCAGACTTAACTGTAAGTATTTCCTGCAATGTATAAGCAGCTCCGTATGCTTCAAGAGCCCAAACTTCCATTTCTCCGAATCTCTGACCGCCAAACTGTGCCTTACCACCAAGTGGCTGCTGTGTTACAAGTGAGTATGGTCCGGTAGAACGTGCATGTATCTTATCATCAACCAAGTGAGCCAGTTTGAGGTAGTACATATATCCAACGGTTACCCTGTTGTCAAACGGGTCACCTGTTCTTCCATCATAAAGTACTGTCTTTCCATCAGGGTCTTTCCCTGCTTGAATAAGAGTATCCCTGATGTCTTCCTCTGTTGCTCCGTCAAATACAGGAGTTGCAATTTTCCAGCCCAATGCTTTTGCTGCAAATCCTAAATGCACTTCAAGCACCTGACCGATGTTCATACGTGATGGAACGCCGAGAGGATTCAAAACTATCTCCAGTGGTGTACCATCCGGCAAGAACGGCATATCTTCTTCAGGAAGTATTCTTGAAATAACACCCTTATTACCGTGTCTTCCCGCCATCTTATCACCAACGGAAATCTTTCTCTTCTGAGCGATATAGCATCTCACAAGCTGATTTACTCCAGGTGGCAATTCATCGCCATTCTCACGAGTAAACACCTTGACGTCGACAATAATACCGGATTCTCCATGAGGTACTCTCAGGGATGTATCACGAACTTCTCTCGCCTTTTCTCCAAATATTGCTCTGAGCAAACGTTCTTCTGCTGTAAGCTCTGTTTCTCCTTTTGGAGTAACTTTACCAACAAGGATATCTCCTGCACGAACCTCAGCACCTATTCTGATAATTCCTCTGTCATCAAGGTCTTTAAGTGCTTCTTCTCCGACATTTGGAATATCTCTTGTAATTTCTTCAGGTCCGAGCTTAGTGTCTCTTGACTCCGCTTCGTATTCCTCTATGTGTATTGATGTATAAACATCCTCTTTAACCAGTTTTTCATTTATAAGAATAGCATCCTCGTAGTTGTAACCTTCCCATGTCATAAATCCTATGAGAATATTTCTTCCAAGAGCTATTTCCCCATTATTTGTTGACGGCCCGTCAGCAATAATTTCACCTTTTTCTATTATCTCGCCTTTTCTTACAATAGGCCTTTGATTCAAACAGGTTCCTTGGTTTGAACGCATATATTTAAGCAGCTTGTAGGTATCTTTTTGCCCGCTGTTAGTCTTAATAACTATTTCGCTGGCAGATACTTTGTCTATCACACCTGCATTTTTTGCAATAACACAAACTCCTGAATCTCTTGCCGCCTTGTACTCAATACCTGTACCTACAATAGGCGAATCAGCCTTGATCAACGGTACGGCCTGACGCTGCATGTTGGAACCCATTAGCGCACGGTTGGCATCATCGTTCTCAAGGAACGGAATCATCGCTGTAGCAACAGATACCATCTGCTTTGGCGAAACGTCCATGAAGTCAATTTTATTGCTCTCAACTTCTAATATTTCATGTCTATACCGAGCTACTACCTTACTTGAAACAAAAGTACCATCATCGTCCAGCGGTTCTGTTGCCTGAGCCACAACGAAGGGGTCTTCTACATCAGCTGTAAGGTATACTATTTCATTCGTAACTCTTCTGTTTTTCTTATCTACTTTTCTGTATGGTGCTTCTATAAATCCGTACTCATTTACTCTTGCATAAGTACTCAATGAACCTATCAAACCGATGTTCGGGCCTTCAGGTGTCTCAATAGGACACATACGGCCATAGTGAGAGTGATGAACGTCACGGACTTCGAAGCCGGCTCTCTCTCTGCTCAAACCACCAGGTCCTAGGGCACTGAGCCTTCTCTTGTGTGTTAATTCAGCAAGAGGATTTGTCTGGTCCATAAACTGTGACAGCTGGCTGCTTCCAAAGAATTCTTTTATAGCAGCTGCAACCGGTCTTATATTTATTAATGCCTGAGGAGTAACTATATCAATATCTTGTATAGTCATTCTCTCTCTTACAACTCTTTCCATTCTTGAGAGACCTATTCTGAACTGATTCTGAAGCAACTCTCCCACTGAACGGAGTCTTCTGTTACCCAAGTGGTCAATATCGTCTATAGAACCGATTCCGTAATCAAGATTAATAATATAATTTATCGATGAAATTATATCTTCAACTGTGATATGCTTTGGAATCAAGTCGTTAATTCTCTCTTTAAGAGCTTTCTTTATCTGCTCTTCACCGCTTGTATTTTCAAGAATTTCCTTTAGCACGGCGTACTGTACTCTTTCGGTTATACCTATATCAGATACATCGAAATCAACAAAGGCACGTATATCTACAGTATTGTTTCCGATGACTTTTATAGATTTACCTTCAACGGACAGGTACACTATGTTTACACCTGAGTTCTGAACTTCTACAGCCTTTTCTCTTTCAATTAATTCACCTTCGGTTACTAATATCTCACCCGTCTCAGCTGATACGATATTTTCTGCTGCAACTTGCCCGCTGATCAGATTTGATATTGCCAACTTTTTATTAAACTTAAACCTACCAAATTTAGCAAGATCATATCTCTTTGGATCAAAAAACAAACTGTTAAGCAGAGACCTTGCGCTGTCAACTGTAGGCGGTTCTCCAGGTCTTAATCTCTTGTATATTTCAAGTAAGCCTTCTTCTGTAGTTTTCGCATTATCCTTTTGTATTGTTGCGAGAAGTCTTTCATCTTCACCCAACAATTGCGTAATTTCAAAGTCAGTACCGTACCCTAATGCTCTGAGCAGTACAGTTAAAGGCAATTTTCTTGTCCTGTCTATTCTGACTGAAAGTATGTCGTTTGAGTCTGTTTCGTATTCAAGCCATGCTCCCCTGTTAGGAATAACTGTGTTTGAGTACAGCTTTTTACCAACACGGTCAAACTTCATTGAATAGTAAATACCAGGTGATCTTACCAACTGGCTGACAATTACACGCTCTGCACCATTAATTATAAAGGTTCCTGTGTCTGTCATAAGAGGAAAATCACCCATAAAGATTTCCTGCTCTTTTACTTCTCCAGATTCCTTGTTAATTAATCTTACCTTCGCCTTGAGGGGGGCTGAGTATGTAGTGTCCCTTTCCTTACATTCTTCGACACTATACTTTGGCGTATCATCAAGCGAATAATCCACAAAATCCAATATCAAGTTTCCAGTATAATCTGTTATCGGGGAAATATCTCTGAAAACTTCACGAAGCCCTTCATCCAAAAACCATTGATATGAGTTCTTTTGAACCTCTATCAGATTTGGCATTTCCAGTACTTCTCGCATTTTGGAATAACTCATCCTGGTGTTTCTACCCAATTTTACGGGTTGTACCATATTTATATCACCTCATAAACTTATGACTTTATTAGGAATATTTTAAAATTTCACATAATTAGAATTATATTATGTAAAATCGTAAATCAAATTAACTGCAGTTACAACTAATAACTAAATAAAGATTTATTAGGGCATGGTTTAGCAATTTTTTCAGGTACTTCTCATTCCGTATATATTTCTAAAACCTACATATAATAAACCCATAGCAAACATTAAAATATTATTAACAATTATTGTCTTGTTTATTCGTATATGCTATAATTATGTACATCAAGTACGAATTCTTCGACTCGGAAATGATAATAGAATTTTAATGCAGTGTATAATTATATCATAGCATGTATAGCTTGTCAATCATAAAAACGCATTAAATAAGGCGTTTTTTTATTTTGTTTTTCTACATATTGCATATATTTAACTTAAACTAATTTAATTTAACTTAGATTTAAAAAAAAGAGGCGCTCACTGAGTGCCTCTTTTTTTATTGAGTTGAAATTACTTAATTTCAACAGTTGCTCCAACTTCCTTGAACTTAGCTTCGATTGAAGCTGCTTCGTCCTTAGAAACGTTCTCTTTGATAGTCTTAGGTGCGCCATCAACGAGATCCTTAGCTTCTTTCAAACCAAGACCAGTTGCTTCTCTAACAACTTTGATAACCTTGATTTTGTCTGCTCCAACGTCCTTCAATATAACGTTGAATTCAGTCTTTTCTTCAGCTGCAGGAGCTGCTCCACCTGCTACTGGTGCTGCTGCAACTGCTACAGGAGCTGCTGCTGATACTCCGAATTCTTCTTCAAGAGCCTTTACAAGTTCTGATAATTCTAATACTGTCAAATTCTTTACATCTTCAATTAACTTTAAAACCTTTTCGCTAGCCATTGTATAATACCTCCAAATAATTTTTGTTTTTAATAGTTTTTTAATATTTAAAGCTTCTTACATAAAATTAAGCATTTGCTTTTTGTTCAGCAATAGCATTCAATGCTACAACCAAACCTCTCATATTGCCGTTCAATACATTTACAAAACCGGATATAGGAGCATTGAAGCCACCCAAAACCTTTGCAATAAGTACCTCACGTGATGGTAATTCAGCAAGAGCCTTAACACCTTCAAGATCTATAACCTTACCTTCAACAACACCTACTTTAAGTTCGAGCTTATCAAATTTCTTTGCAAACTCTGAAAGAACCTTTGCAGGTGCTACAGCATCAGATGAACTGATAGCCATCGCTGTTGGTCCTGTTAAAAAGTCATCCAACTCAATTCCGCTTTCCTTCATTGCAAGGCTTGTTAATGTATTTTTAACTACCTTGTATTCAACTCCGGCTTTTCTAAGAGCGTTTCTGAGTTCTGTATCCTGTTCAACAGTTAATCCTCTATAATCAGCAAGTACAATTGATTGCGCAGACTTTATCTTTTCAGTTAAATCTGTTACAACTTGTTTCTTCTGTTCAAGAATCTTGTTACTAGGCAAAACATCCACCTCCTTTTGTTTAATAGCAGATTATTTATATAAAATATAAATAAAAAACCCTTTGTTTGTGCATAGACATACAAAGGGTAATTAATTCGTTATTAATAAAACCTCGGTAGGATGATTTCCAATCAATTATGCTTGCGGTATAGAATCCCCTGAGCACCTACTGTCTATGGCACAATATTCAATTTACTATAATATAATAATACTAAACAAGCTATTTGTAAAGTACCTTTTTTTACTAAGTATTATTCAACTCTCAATGGATTGATTTTTATACCAGGTCCCATTGTTGAAGTAACAACAACACTCTTTAAATACTGACCCTTTGCAGCAGCTGGCTTAGCCTTTATAATTGCTCCAAGAAGAGTTCGGAAATTATCCATAAGCTTCTCATTACCAAATGATGCTTTTCCGATAGGGCAGTGAATTATATTTGTTTTGTCAAGTCTGTACTCAATCTTACCGGCTTTAATATCGGCAATAGCTCTTGCTACGTCCATTGATACAGTACCTGCTTTTGGGTTAGGCATAAGACCCTTAGGACCCAACACCTTACCTAATCTACCAACAACACCCATCATGTCGGGAGTTGCTACAACTACATCATATTCAAACCAGTTCTCATTCTGAATTTTTGATACTAATTCTTCTGCACCAACAAAATCAGCTCCGGCTTGTTCTGCTTCCTTTGCTTTATCTCCTTTTGCAAATACCAACACTCTAACCTTTTTACCAGTTCCGTGAGGAAGTACTACCGCACCTCTAACCTGTTGGTCTGCATGTCTGGAGTCAACACCAAGCTTAACATGAACTTCGATTGTCTCATCAAACTTTGCTTTAGCAGTTTTCTGAGTAAGTTCAAGAGCCTCTGAAGGTTCATAAAGCTTTAATCTATCAATAAGTTTTGAGCTTTCTTGATACTTCTTTCCTCTAAACATTTGTCACACTCCTTAAGTGGTTAATTATTGTCGGAAACTTAAAGTTTCCTCCCACGAATTGTCAAAACTGCATTACGAGCAGTCTTTGCACTTTCGTACATCGCCTGAAAATTATTCAACTACTACGATACCCATACTGCGGGCTGTACCAGCAATCATTCTTGCTGCTGCATCAACACTTGCCGCATTTAAATCAGGCATTTTCTGCTCAGCTATTTTACGGACTTCATCCATTGTTATCTTCGCAACTTTATCCTTGTTTGGCTTACCAGAGCCGCTCTCAATTTTGCACGCCTTTTTCAGTAGAACAGCCGCCGGAGGAGTCTTTGTTATGAAGGAAAACGATCTATCAGCGTATACTGTTATTACAACAGGAATAATAAGTCCTGCATCTTTTGCTGTTCTCTCGTTAAATTCCTTACAAAAACCCATAATGTTAACGCCATGCTGTCCTAATGCTGGTCCAACCGGTGGAGCCGGAGTTGCCTTCCCCGCAGGAATTTGAAGTTTTACGTAACCTGCAATTTTCTTTGCCATTAATTCCACCTCCCAAATTTCTTACCAATTGCTTATTTTGATTTATTAAAATGATAAAACAGTTTGACTGTCTCATCTGCCTTATGGCCTAAATTTTCTGAATCTGTGTCAATTCAAGTTCAACAGGAGTCTCTCTGCCAAACATTGATACAGAAACTCTAACCTTCTTTTTCTCAAGATTAATCTCTTCGACAATCCCGATAAAGTTTTCAAGAGGTCCGGATGTAACTCTGACATTATCATTAACTTCGTAATCTACTTCCGGAGCAAATTCTTCAACTCCCATTGCCTTAACTTCATCATCAGACAAAGGTACTGGTTTCGATCCAGGTCCTACAAAGCCGGTAACCCCTCTGGTATTTCTAACGATATACCAAGACTCGTCCGACATAATCATTTTGACAAGAACATACCCAGGAAATACTTTCTTCAGAGTAGCTTTTTTCTTGCCGTCCTTGATCTCAATCTGCTCTTCCATCGGAACAACAATGTCAACGATGTAATCCTGCATACTTCTGTTTTCAACTATCTTTTCAAGATTTGCTTTAACTTTGTTTTCATACCCTGAATAGGTGTGAACAACATACCACTTAGTTTCTTCAGACATATCAAAAACAGGCCCATCCAACAAGAGCCCCATGTCCTCCCTCTAATTCTTGTAAACCAATTACCTCGTAAATACAATCTCAGCGAGCTTCGTAAATCCGAAATCAGCAACCCATATTATCGCGCCAACAATCAGGCAGAAAATAAGTACTGTCGCGGTATTGTTTATAAGCTGAGTTCTATTTGGCCAAATAACTTTCTTCAGCTCAGCCTTGATTTCTCTATACAACTTTGCAATTCCTTGGCCACTCTTCTTTAACCGAGATACTTTTTTAACCTCGTTTTCAGCCATTTTAATCACTTCCCAATAATAATATTTAAATATAATTGGCAGTTATACCGTAATTGTTGACACAAAATACGTATAATTAAACATTGCCACCCTTTTACACAAAACTATTTTGTTTCCTTGTGAACAGTGTGCTTGTGACAGAATTTGCAATATTTTTTAAGTTCAAGTCTATCAGGGTCATTCTTCTTATTCTTCATGTTAGAATAATTTCTCTGCTTACAATCAGTACATGCGAGCGTAATCTTAACTCTCATCAATAACACCTCCAGCCGCTCAAATTGTATTTTCTCCATGTATGTTTTTTAATCATTTTTGACATAAAAAAAAAGACTTACACAGGAGCAATATTAAATTTAACATATATATATTAAAAAGTCAAGCAGTGTTTTTATATACAACCTGTTTTCCCCTTAGTATAGAACAACCATTAACTAAATGTTATAATTAACAATATAATTTTAACGAAAGAAGATTACAATGAACAAAACATTTAATGAATTGGGCATCTCTGCCCCTATTTTAAAAGCTATTGACGACATGGGCTTTAAAACTCCCACTGAAGTCCAGAGTAAAGCAATTCCGCATATTCTTAATAATGAAGACTTGATTGTTATGTCCAAGACAGGCAGCGGGAAAACTGCAGTTTTCGGTGTATCAATGCTACATATGACTGATCCTGAGGCGGAAGGTCCACTGGGACTTATTTTAACTCCGGCAAGAGAACTGGCGGTACAGGTGGACAGCGACATTCACAAAATGGCAAAATATCTCAAACATAAAACTACTGCAGTGTACGGTCAACATAATATTAGTGTAGAAACTCAAATTCTTAAAAAGGGTGTATCAATTGTTACGGGAACACCGGGACGTGTGTTTGATCATATAAGTCATGGTTCACTGGTCACAAAAAATATTCGTTTTCTGGTGCTTGATGAAGCAGACAGAATGCTTGACATGGGCTTTCTGGATCAGGTCGTAAGGATTATAAAAACATTGCCCAAAGAGAGGATAACCCTTTTGTTTTCTGCTACCATGCCTCCTGAAATACATAATATCTGCAGCAAATATATGCAAAATCCCACTACTATAGAAATCGAATCACAGACTAAAACTGTGGATACTATTCATCAGGTGTATTACAGGGTTAATTATAATGAAAAGAATACTCAGTTGAACCGTCTGCTTATAGTGGAAAAGCCGGAAAGCTGCATGATTTTCTGTAATACCAAAGCGGCTGTTGACAGAGTTCAGAGCTTCCTCACCAAAAAGGGCTATTCTTCTCAGGCACTTCACGGTGATATCCCGCAGAGCAAGCGACTGAATACCATACAACAATTCAAACAGGGAAAGTTTCATCTGCTGGTGGCAACAGATGTTGCTGCAAGGGGTATCCATATTGAAGGTCTGTCGTTGGTAATAAACTACGACGTCCCCAATGATAAGGATAACTATGTCCATAGAATTGGACGTACAGGCAGAGCGGGACATGATGGTCGTGCTTTTTCACTTGTAACGGGTGATGACATAATTAGTTTATATGAGATTGAAGAACATATTGGGGCTTTGATACAGGAGGAGGAGTTGCCGAATGAGGATACCTTTAATAAGGCACTGGAGGAGGCAGATGAATGGATAAAAACCAATTCCTTGAAGGAGAAAGCACCTCGTTCACCTTCCTCAGACTCAACTAATATTAAAAAGAAAAACGTACACAACAAAGATTCTGAGAGAATATCTCCTACAAAGTCGGATTATTCCAAACGTCCCGGTGCCAAGGGAAAGCCAACCGGGAAATCACTTTCCTCTGAGCCAAGGTCCGAAAGAATTAATAAGGTTAATTCAATACCTTCTGACAAGAGGCCGACTAGGACACCAGTTGCTCCCGTTAAGAGTTCAAAACCGCCTATTCGCTCGGTTTCAAGGCATGTTTCTCCGACTTCACCGGGGTTAAATTCACATGATATCAGGCACTCTGCAAGTGCTTCGTCAAATAGCAAAGTTGGAACAGTCGGTATTAAAAGTGCAGAAAGTTCTGCTAAAAATACAAATATTAATAAACAGCCTTTGATCAAAAGGATTTTTAACAGACTTTTTGGTAGATAAGCTGTTAATCTATAAATGAAAGGGTGGCTGATATGCCACCCTTTTTATTATTTGTAATGTAATGTTAACAGTCAACCACTTCATTTAACCCGGCTCCCGGCGGAACTATGGGAAATACTTTGTCGTCCTTGTCAATTTCAAAATTTAGCAGTACCGGACGGCAGGTTTCAGATAAAGCTGATGTAATAGCTTCATCTACCTGAGCCGGATGATTAACGTTTATACCTTTTGCCCCAAAGGCTTCCGCCAGTGCTGCAAAATCTGTCCCTCTGTCGATTGATGTCTGACTGAATCTTCCCCCGAAAAATAATTCCTGCCACTGGCGAACCATTCCAAGTGCCTTATTGTTAAAAAGTGCGATTATTATCGGAAGTTTATACTCAACTGCTGTGGCAAGTTCACTGCAGTTCATTCTAAAGCTTCCGTCGCCGGCAATATTTATAACCTTTTTATCAGGTCTCGCTAGCTGTGCCCCAATACAGGCTCCAAGCCCATACCCCATTGTTCCCAGGCCACCTGAGGATATAAACTGTCTGAACCGATTATATTTAAAATACTGAGCCGCCCACATCTGGTGCTGTCCTACCTCTGTTGTTATTAATGCATCACCTTCAGTAAGTTCGCATATTCTTTCTATAATATATTGTGGCTTAATTACCGTGTCTGAACTTTCATATTTTAAAGGATAGATTTCCTTCCATTCCAATACTTTTTTCATCCAATCAGTATCTTTTTTATAAACTAAGTCTTTTAGCAACGTTTTTAGTATTTTCTTTATGTCACCAACGAGTGGAAAGTCTGCTCTCACATTTTTACTGACTTCAGCCGGATCAACATCTATATGCATTATCCTTGCTTCAGGTGCAAATGTATTTATATTGCTTACAATTCTGTCGCTGAATCGAGACCCGGCAACAATAAGCAAATCACAGCTATGTACGGCATAGTTGGAAGCCTTTGTGCCGTGCATGCCCACCATACCGGTGTATAGAGGATGTGTCCCGGGGAATGTCCCCATTCCCATAAGTGATGTGCATACGGGAATTGATGCTGTTTCTGCCAGCTCTAATATTTCACTTTCTGCACCGGCTATACCGACCCCTGCTCCAGAGAGTAATAAAGGCCTTTTTGCTTCGTTTATGGCTTGAATCGCCCGGTCCAGATCATCTGAGGTTATTTCAGTCAGTTTTGTTGATTGATAATCGTCCTTATCAGGCTTTTGGGGCGTATACTCCACTTCCGCCGCCGTAACGTCTTTACATACATCCACCAATACAGGCCCCGGTCTGCCTTCTTTTGCAATGGCAAAGGCCTTTCTGATGGTCTGTGCGAGCTGTGCAACATCCTTTACTATAAAATTGTGCTTGGTTACGGGCATTGTTATCCCGGTAATATCTACTTCCTGAAAGGAGTCTTTTCCCAAAAGTGCAGTCGGCACCTGTCCTGTTATTGCAACCATTGGGACGGAATCCATATATGCTGTTGCAATACCTGTTACAAGGTTTGTTGCACCAGGCCCTGACGTTGCTATACACACACCTACTTTGCCGGTTGCCCTGGCATAGCCGTCCGCCGCATGTGATGCCCCTTGTTCATGAGAGGTAAGTATGTGCCGTATTTCATTTCTTGCCCTGTACAAGGCATCATAAATTATTATTGCCTGACCTCCCGGATATCCAAAAACCGTATCAACGCCCTGCTCTTTTAAACATTCTATAATAACGTCAGCACCTGACAGTTTCATTCACACATCACTCTCCCCTTTTATTTCATAATTGATTTTAATATTGTTATTTGAGTACTGCCCCTGTACTTGCAGATGTAACCAGTCTGGCATATCTGCCAAGATATCCTGTGGTTATCTTAGGCTGCGGAGCCTTCCATGACTCTTTACGCTTTGCCATCTCTTTATCAGATACCTGAATGTTCATACGGCCTGCAGGTATATCAATGTCCACTATATCACCTTCCCTAACAAGTGCTATGGGGCCACCTTCCATTGCCTCCGGTGATACATGTCCGATTGAAGCTCCTCTGGATGCACCGGAGAACCTACCGTCTGTGATAAGTGCAACGTCACTGTCCAATCCCATTCCCGCAATTGCGGACGTAGGTCCCAGCATTTCTCTCATACCGGGGCCGCCCTTTGGGCCTTCATAGCGGATTATTACAACGTCCCCTTTGTTTATTTGTCCGTTATATATAGCCGTAATTGCGTCGTCCTCGCTGTCAAATACTCTTGCAGGTCCTGTATGAACCAACATTGCTTCAGCTACAGCCGATTTTTTGACAACCGCTCCGTCAGGTGCAATATTGCCTCTTAGTACGGCTATTCCCCCGGTAGTACTGTATGGTGCATCTATGCTTTTTACTATTTCATGATCCTTTACTTTTGCATTCTGAATATTTTCTCTTACTGTTTTACCTGTGGCAGTTATCAAGTCCAGATGAAGTAGATCTTTTTTAGCCAGCTCGTTCATCACAGCCTGAACACCGCCTGCATTGTATAAATCCTGTATATGGTATTTCCCTGCAGGAGCTAATTTGCACAGATTCGGTGTCCTAGAGCTGATTTCGTTGATAATATCCAGATTAATCTCTATTCCTATTTCATTTGCAATAGCAGGAAGATGAAGTACTGAGTTTGTTGAACAGCCAAGGGCCATATCCACTGTTAATGCATTTTCAAAAGCTTCATTTGTGAGTATGTCGGAAGGCTTAATGTCTTTTTCAACCAGTTCCATGATTTTCATCCCTGCATACTTTGCCAGTCTTATACGTTCTGCATATACAGCAGGTATAGTTCCGTTTCCGGTAAGTCCCATTCCCAGCACTTCTGTAAGGCAGTTCATGGAGTTTGCCGTAAACATTCCAGAGCATGAACCGCACCCGGGACATGCATGGTTTTCAATCTCATCCACTTCTTCCTTTGTCATTGTACCTGCTTTATATGAACCAACAGCTTCAAACATACTGTTAAGATCAAGCTGCTTTCCGTCCCTGTTAAGGGAAATCATCGGTCCACCGCTAATAACTATAGCCGGGATATTTACTCTTGCTGCAGCCATCAGCATTCCGGGTACAATCTTATCACAGTTGGGGATGAAAACCATTCCGTCAAAGCTGTGTGCCTTTCCCATTGCCTCGCATGAGTCAGCGATTAGTTCTCTGGTTGCAAGTGAGTATTTCATTCCTGTATGTCCCATGGCTATACCATCGCATACGCCTATTGCACCAAATTCTATCGGTGTTCCGCCAGCCATTCTGATTCCGGCTTTTACCGCTTCTGTTATTTTATCCAGATGTATATGTCCCGGTATTATTTCACTTTTTGAGTTTGCAACTCCTATTAGCGGCCTTTCCAGTTCTTCGTCTGTATAGCCCATAGCCTTGAATAGTGATCTATGGGGTGCTTTTTCTATGCCTTTTTTTACTACATCGCTTCTCATATCAAAGCCTCCTCTTCTCTGCAGCAATCCTATATTTTTATTAAATCCTGAATATTATTACTTAATATGCATAAATATACAAAAAACAGCCGGAAAAATTCCAAGACTGCGTATTAGCTATATTATAAATTGTAAGAAACTGTTTTTTAAGGTAACATCATTCTACTATTTAAATGGAAGTGTGTCTATAAGATGGCGTGGATTAGATAAAAAACATTAACTAGAATAGTGTATTAAATAAAAAACATTAATTCTGATCAATATGATCCGGTGATATCCAGCTAACAATGAAATTATTTTCATAAAAATGACCGGCAAACAAAGATTTTTCTATTTCGTCTATAGATGAACTGAATTTAGGGAATGCACTGAACAGTACAAGAACTGCACAGATTATATAAACCGCAAGTATTCCCTCTACCGCACCCAGCACTATTCCTCCCGTTTTATCAAGCTGACGGAATACAGGTACTCTGGCGATAGTTTTTATTATAACCTTTGCAAATACAAGCCCGAACCTTATAAGAGCGTATATTATTATTAAACTTAATACATTCATTACAAGTGAAGCTATTTCAGAACCAACAGCATTTATTATACCTGAAAAGTCAAGTATATTACTTTTTTGTATGTGTTCTAAAATGGAATCTTTTAAAAAGCCCGGCAGTTTCAATCCCTCAACTACTGACTGGGCCGCAGTCTCCTTGGCGTTGGATATGGCTTGTCCCTGTTGCTTCATCAACCCTCTTATTACTGACATTTTTACACTGTCGAATATGACTGTCTTCTGAAGTATCCCTGAAAGCACAGGATAAAATTTGACTGCAAAAATAACAGACAGAATGTATGACAATAGTCTGAATACTGAATAAAGAAAACCATTTTTCAATCCAATAAAAGTAAATATGGCTATAATGATCAAGACTGTGAAATCTGCCCAGTTCATACTGTTTCCTTCCTTAGTATATTAAGTCTTACTGTCATCTATCTTTACGGTTTCTATTGAACCTCCTGAAACTATAATGACCTCGTTATCCCCTACAAGGTAAGCATCCTTCAATTCATTTCGTGCAGAGTACTGTCCCAGTTTTTTACCTTTTATACTGTACAGATAAACACTTCTCTGAGTACGAAGTAATAGCCTGCCCCCATAGATATCCATTCCGATTATATTCTCCGGTTGCTCGAAGCTGTATAGAGTATTCCCCTTTTTGTCCAAAACAACAATCTGTTGTCCCGCAGTTCCACCTTCACTTGCAAATTTGCCCGCAACAACTATGTACTTTTCAATCTTCGGCACAACACAGAAAATGGATTCAGCGCTTTTTCTCCAAACTTCCTTCCCCTGCTTGTCCAAATAAAGAATTACATTTTGTCCAACCGCTACTACATTTTCACCTTGCTCAAACACTAAGGGAATAATCGTATCCGCGATGTATACTGATGCAAAAGGCTTTTCGTCATATATGTTGTTGAATTCCAGTATGGTTCCGGTTTTAACACTATCTGTAGTTAATTTGTTTATAAATACGTCATCACCGTCATGAATAGATTTTGCAGATACTACAATATCCTCCGCACATAGTTTTGTATACTTCTCCAAACCATTTATATCTATAACCTGAACAGCAGATTTAAATTCCTTTGACTGTGTAACAACCGTACAATAACCATCATCACTGACATCTAAGTTAATTATCTGATTATCAAGCTTTTTTGACCAAAGCTGCTTTTTGCCCTTGTAAAAGAATATGTCCCTGCCTGATATATCAGCTACTACCATATATTTCTCTGAACTACGCAGTACCGGTCTTGCTAACGTCAGTGCATTTTCTTGAAGAAGTTTGCCTTTCCGGTCATACCACTTGATACCGTCTTGAGATAGTATTACTGTATAATTGGCATACAATTTACAATCAACGCTTCCATCCTGAGAGAATGTAATCTCAGTTGACGATGTATTTTTGTTATTTGATTTTTCTTTCAGGAAGGTTACCGCATCTTTTACACTCATTGTTGAAAAGTCGTAGCCTGAGCTTTTTAAATAAACAATAAAAGCAGTTACAGAAATGGCAGCTAAAAGTAATAGAAATGATATTACACTGACAATACCCGATTTTTTAAATTTTACGACGTTGGACTCAGGGTTTGGATTAGTGTTCAAATATATTTCACCTCGTACTTCATCTTTAGTTATAAGCTTATAACTAAATTTTAGCACATCAATAGGATTTTATCCAGTTTCCCTTTTTCAAAAAGCAAATTAGCCTCTCGAATATCTATTTGTAATTATCCCCCTTAAATATTGAAATATTATTACGAATATCAGAAACAATCCTAAATAGCCAAAAACAGGGTACAATGTGGATATAAGATTGGAAAATCCAAGAGAAGTCAAAGGTATTGTTATCACACATAGTATTACCGCTACCAGTTTGTAATTAAGCTTCATTTTTTTGCTTATCCTGTCTGCAAGACAATATCCCGATGTGACTGTTGATATGAACATTGCCAGTATTAAAACTCCGCTGTATATTTGCGATAATACCTTACTATTGTTTTGTATTATTCCTAATACCGGTATTTCCGAAGTAATTGAGTGAGGATAGAAAAAGTAAAGGGCGGAATTAAGAATTAATGCAGTGATTCCCAACATTCCTCCCCCTAACACGCCTCCCCATGCACTGACTTTTTTTGACTTCAGGTATGGTAGCATACCTGTCAGAAGTACCGTTGACAGTATTGTGTTGTAGCTGACATATAGTATAGCTGAAAATACCCAGTTGTTTGTTATAACACTGAATTTATTAGATATATTGAATACGGATGTATCCTTGGATACAAGTATATAGCAGCCTACAAACACTATTCCTGCAATAAGCACCGGAGATATAAATGAGCTTAGCACCACAATCCCATTTATATTGGTTAAAATCGCAATCAGGCACACCGCAATCCCTATAATTACACAAACTCTGTAATCAAGACCGGTAATATCCATGAGAATGTTACCCAGTCCGGCGGTCATTACACTCATAATACAGGCCATAAATAACATTACGATGAATTCCATTATCCTTCCCAAAAAATAGCCCATCATAGGAAATAGAAATTCATCGTAGCTTCTTATTCTTTCAGTATAAACTTTGCTCAGTACTATATATCCTATTATCGAAAAGAGTCCTCCTGCAAGAATTATGCCAAGAAAGCCTCCTTTATAATAAATTGAAAAGAACTGTATAATTTCCTGACCTGATGCAAATCCTGCACCTATTATTGTTGCCATATATAAAAATGCAACTTTGAGTATATTAGAAAATTCTCCTTTTATCAAAAAAAGCAACCCCCAACATAGATTTTTATATAATTCTATGTGGGAGTTGCCTGGCAAATTACATTTTATTTTACTTTATCTATGGCCTCTTCAAGCTTTTTTAAAGTGTCCCTTACTCCTTCTGCTTCATTAAACTTGTTTTTAAGAACCAATCTGTTTGTATAGACGCCATCTTTTACTGCATAATAATAGTTATTGTCCTTAGGGATAAAGTCAACAGTTACTACTTTATTATCCGATTTCATGTAGTATTTAATAGTAATCTCCGGCGTTCCTTGCGGTTTAAGATCAGCCTGATACTTGTTAAAGGTTATACCTATCATTGCCTGATAAAAAGCTTTGAAAAGTGATTTGTCATTGCTGTCCTTCATATTAGCATCTTTACCATCAACCTTGAACTTGTCCTCTTCCTTCTTGCCTTCAACAGTTTTTATTTCAGAAACTGTTGTTTTACCATCAATACTTAATTCCACCTTGTTAACATCGTTTATGTTTGGTATATAAACAAACGGACTTATTACATCCTTTAAACCAACATCAAGGAATGTTAATTTTGAAACATCTACAGTGAATACAATGTTTGCATCAGGGAACTTCGCATATAGAATATTCCCTTCGGAAGATGAACTACTTGCTTCCGCTCCAGCTCCAGCCTTATCACCCAACAGCACTGTCTTAGTAGTAGTATTATTACCATAAGTAACTTCATATGCAGGTTTATCAAGACCATACTTAGCAAGATCTGAGGGTTTTTCTTCAACAATATCTTTAATTTCCAGCTGTACAACTGTCTGTACCAACTGACTGATCTTTGTTGTATCTGCTTCTTCCGCTATAGGAGCTACTATTTTCATATCGGACTCAGATTCAATATTTATAGAATACTGCATCTTTGTGTCTTTTTTGTATTCGAATTTCTTTATTGAAGTTGCTTCTACGGGAAGTATTTGTTTTGATGCAAAATGTCCTCTGCTTACTTTTATCATATCTTCATAATATCCGCCTACAGTATATATCTTTGGTTGGCCTTTTACTTTAACGTAAACGTCTTCTCCTGTAGGCGATTTATCTCCAACTTCAAGTTCTTTTGAACTTCCGTCAGATAACACCACTTTAACCACAGACGGTTTATCAAGCCCAAAATCTGATAAACGATCAGAATTTTCAGCAACAACCTTGTTTGCCTCCACATCAGCCAGACTGCTTACAGTATTGTCTACTGTGTTTTTATCCAATGCCAGTTCAAATGCGGGGTCCATTACCCAAGTATCGCCTTTCTTTTTTATGGAAAACTCACCTTGGGGGCTTGAATACTCGATTGAACTGATCTTTTGCGAATCAATTTCCATTACCTTTATGGATTTGGCAGTCTCGGTAGTTTGACTGGCTGGATCGGTAGTTCCGGATTTTTTGTTATTAATGAAAAAATACGCTCCTACCAGAAGTCCCAGAACTACAACCAATATAATTGCATTTCTATATAACTTCATATTTTACAAGTGCCTCCTTCTGGACCAAACAAACAAACCGCAACCAAGAATCAGCAGTGGAACCACACCAATTAGTACAATAGAAAGAACCTTAGTCTGGCTTTCTGTTACTGGTAATGCCTTGGTTGTAACCACCTTGCTGGAAATAGTCTGCTCGTCGGTTTTATCTTGCATCCAGTTTACTACTGTAGTAAGGAAATAGTTTGTTCCGTACTGGAAGTAAGTTCCATACTGACTTGCTAAAGCTTTGTCACTAAGGAATTTACTATTACCGAATACCAATACTTTACTTCCTCCGCTTATCTCAGCAGCTACAGCTAAGTTAAACGGTCCCTTGTTTATTTTTCCGCCAACTATGTTCGTAGACTCAGCCTTATTTGTCGTTGTGATAAGTTGAGTATTTGTCAACCAGTCCTTTTGATTCTTTAAAATACTGATACTTCTTGAATCAGGCATAAATACAGGATAATTTGCACCTGAGAATGCCTTGTTTATATCATTTTCTTCCAAACCGGCGATAAGTGCATAATCGTCGTTCGGCAAGTGCTTGTCTGAATCATTTTCCTTAACCTTATCATAATTGATTCCTATGTTAAAGTAATTTAGTGAATCTTCAAAGTTAGTTAACTTATCACTTGATTCTAAAGAGTCAAACAGGAAAATAACCTTCCCGTTCTTTTTAACGTATGCATCAAGCTTTATTTTTTCCTCGTCAGTCAAATCCTTTTGAGGAGAAACAAATATCAACAGATGGCAATCATCGGGAACACTTTTCTCTGTAAGCAATGAAAGACTCTTTACTTCAAGGTTATTACTTTGTAATATCTTTGAAACCTGAGTAAGATCTTCCTTCAATGAAAGTTCATTATGTCCTTCAACAAAATATGCAACAGGAGTTACATCAGAAGCAACAAACTTGATAGCTCCTGTTATCAGAGGCTCTGCACTGTAAGTTCTTCCGTACTGTTGATCGGACTGCCCGTAAAGGTCCTGTGCCTCCAATCTTCTTACCTTATTGCCTGATTTTACAACGAAATCGCCCTTTGTAAGTCCCAGTGTCTTTTGGGGGTCAAGGGATGTTATTGTTCCCGGATCTTTATCAGGGTCAACGTATTTAACCTTTACACCCAAACCCTTATATTCATTAACAAGATTTGTAATTTCTCTGTATTCCGAACCACCTGGAATAGTAGCATTATCAAATAAACCGTATATTGTAACATCTTTTTTGATTTTCTTTACAATGTCCTTACTTTGGTCACTTAAGCTGTATAATTTTTCAGCAGTCAAATCCATTCTGAAATTACCCATTCCAACAAGCAGGTTTACAACAATTGCTATTGCAACAACAACAACAATTAGAACTATGGAATTTGTCCCATATTTAAGAGACCTTTTATTCATAAATTTCAATTTCCCCACTTTTATCACCCCTTACTCCAACGTCTTTTTTCTATTATCCTGATTGTAATAAATACAAATATAGCCGAAAAACTCAGGTAGTACACAATTGGTGCAAGAGAAAGAATTCCGGCATAGAAATCTTCTGTTCTTGAAAACAGAGAGAACCAGTTTAATACTTTAGCTGTTACTCCACCAAGTGCCGGAGCTATTCCCTGAAGCAGCCACATAAGTACCAAACCAACTACACTTACTATTGCAGCGATTATCTGGCTTTCGGTTAATGATGAAGCAAATAAACCAAATGCAAGGAATGAAGCACCTAAAAGTATAAATCCTATATATCCGCCGATAATTTCAGACATTGCAGGTTCTCCGAGAACTGCAAGAATTATGGGATATATAAACGTAATAGCTGTCATTATCAAAAAAACACTAAGAGCTGCAAGATATTTACCAACTACAATATTTGTCAAGCTGGTAGGCGATGTAATAAGCATTACTTCCGTGCCGCTCTTTCTTTCGTCTGCCAATATCTTCATTGTGAGTATGGGTATTATAATTATCAGTATTATAGACATATAGTTTAGGTTAAAACTAAAGTCTGCTGTCTGTGATACAAGGTTTATATAAAATAATATTGAAGAAACCAAAACAAACATGCCCATCATTACATAAGCCGTAGCCGAAGTAAAATATGATTTGAATTCTTTTTTGAATATAGAAAACATGATTATATAACCTCCTTTTCCTGTGTGGTAATCTGCAGGAATATGTCTTCAAGAGTAAGATCAAGTGATTTCAACTCTATAATAGGATATCCTGCCTTAGCCATAGCAAAGAAAAGAGGACGCCTTACGTCAATTTCCTTGTCGGATTCGATGATGTATTCAACAACATCCTTATCCTTTTCTAAATGGGGTTCTACATATTTGATTCCGTAAATTCCCTGAATAAATCCAATGATTGAACTCTTAGGCCCAGCGATTGTAGCAGAAAGCTTGCTGACAGTACCCATTCCCTTTGAAAGGTTTTCAGGAGTATCTACCGCTGCTATTTTACCCTTGTTGATGATTACAACTCTTTCACAAACAGCACTAACTTCAGGCAGAATATGTGAACTCAGTATTATGGTATGCTGCTTTCCAAGAGCCTTTATCAGCTTTCTGATTTCTATTATCTGCTTTGGGTCGAGACCAACTGTAGGTTCGTCAAGAATAAGCACCTCGGGACTGCCCATAAGTGCCTGAGCCAAGCCAACTCTTTGCTTGTATCCTTTTGAAAGATTTTTTATCAATCTGCCTCTAACGTCTGTTAGCTTAACCAATTCCATAATATCAGCCATCTGGCTCTTCTTCTGTCTTTTGCTTACATTTTTTAAATCTGCAGCAAAGCTCAGATATTCCGATACTGTCATATCCATATACAATGGTGGCAGTTCAGGCAAATAGCCTATTCTTCTTTTTACTTCCGCAGGACTTTCCATAATATCAAAACCGTTAACTTTCACAGTTCCTTCTGTTGAAGGTATAAACCCGGTAATGATATTCATGGTAGTTGATTTTCCGGCACCGTTAGGCCCTAGGAAACCAAGTACTTCACCTTTCTCAACTGTAAAACTTATATCGTCTACAGCCTTTATCTGACCATAACTTTTGGTCAAATTCTGAATTTCAATCATTTTTTTCCCCCCTAAATTGTTTCCGTGCATTATAACACTTTTTTAGGCATGTTTTTTGTATGACACACATGTTATATTATCCACAATTTTTTTTAATAAACTATGAACTAAATGTAACATTTAGTATCTGCTAAATTATATAGTTTTTTTCAGTTCATTTCAAGCTATTATATATTAGAAAGGGTTGGAACTCCTTTTATTCACGGTTTTTTTACAAAATATGTTATGGTAAATACATCCGTATATGCAAAAAAGGATATATTAAATTGAGCAGCACCCATTTAATATATCCTTCGTTATTATTTAACTACTGTCAGCAATATCTGTTTTTTCTGTTTATCCCGATAAGACTCGACAGAACAGGCCCCATAAGTGAAAAGCCTGCAATAAGCATCCACTCGTTCAGTCTAAGAGGAACTGTTTCAAATATACCTTGAAGCGAAGGTATATACACAACTGCGAGTATCATGGCAAGGGAGCATAAAATAGCCAGTACCAAAGGGATATTGTTAAAAAGATCTATTTCAAAAATATTTTTCGTTTCAGATTTACATTCAAATACATGGACCAGCTGGGTAAGTACCAGTGTCATAAATGCCGCCGTACGAGCAAGCTCTACTACACCTACATAATACATGACGGTTACAAATACTCCCAGAGTGCTTAGTCCTATAAATATCCCTCTGGCTATTATCAATTTCATCAAACCATGGGAGAATATATTATCATGTGCGCCTCTTGGTCGGCGAAACATTATATCATTTTCTGGCGGGTCCAGACCAAGAGCAATGGCAGGCAATCCATCCGTAACAAGATTTACCCATAAAATCTGTATGGGCATGAGGGGTATTGGCAACCACAGCAACATTCCCAAAAACATGGTTAATACTTCTCCAAGGTTACATGCAAGCATATACCTGATAAATTTTCTTATATTATTATAGATTACACGGCCTTCTTCCACTGCTGCAACTATTGTAGCAAAATTATCATCAAGGAGTATCATTGAGGAGGCTTCCTTGGTTACATCCGTTCCGGTTATACCCATAGATACACCTATATCAGCCTCTTTTACCGCAGGCGCATCGTTAACTCCATCTCCTGTCATAGCAACTATATGTCCTGTCTTTTTTAAGGCCCTTACAATCATTAGTTTATGCTTTGGAGATACTCTTGCATAAACAGATACGGAATCTACCAATTTTTCAAGCTGAGCTTCGGTCATACCGTCAAGTTCCTGACCTGTTAGAACCTGATCACCTAGTGAATATATATTTAATTCCTTTGCTATGGCAGTAGCTGTAAGCTTGTGGTCTCCAGTTATCATAACAGGTTTAATTCCTGCCAATCTGCATTTACGGACTGCTTCAACGGCTTCCTTTCTAGGGGGATCAATCATTCCCATTAGGCCAACAAAAATTAGTTCATTTTCAATATTTGTTTTACCCGGATTATATTTACCTGTCTCAAGTTTTCTGTATGCCACCCCTATAACTCTCAGGGCATCATTTGCCATTGTATCATTAAGTTTTATTATTGACCTTCTGGTCAATTCATCCATTTTGATAACACCCCGTGAAGATAGTATTCTGCTGCATTTATCAATAATCACGTCAGGTGCTCCCTTTGTAAAAACAAGCAGCTCTCCGCTGTTATTCTTGCATATGATGGACATACATTTTCTTTCGGAGTCAAAAGGTATCTCATCAATACGTTTATACGACCTGTTCAAGTAGCTTTCATTTATTCCGGCCTTTGCAGCAGCTATAGTCAAGGCTATTTCAGTTGGATCACCTGAAATCTTGAAGCTTTCCTGCTTGGAAAAAATCGATTTTATTTTTCCAACCGTCGTATGCTCCGGAACAGGATGTGAAATTACTGAGTTATTGCATAGTGCGCCTATCTCAAGGGCCAGTCTCATTCCGTCAACCCTTGCAGGATCAGTAGGCTTGTTATCAATTAGAAAATTACCCTCCAGATTATAGCCATTGCCTGTTATGTCAAGCTGGTAACCCGATGCGTACATTTTTCTTACTGTCATTTTGTTTTCGGTAAGGGTTCCTGTTTTATCGGAACAGATAACACTGGCACAGCCAAGAGTTTCCACCGCAGGCAGCTTGCGTATCAACGCGTTTCTTTTTAGCATTCTCTGAACACCCAGAGCCAAAGATATTGTTACTATTGCGGGTAATCCTTCGGGAACTGCTGCAACTGCCAGACTTATTCCTGACAATAACATATTGAACAGCTTCTCGCCCCTCATTATTCCAGTAACTGATACTATTGCACATATAATCAGACATCCTACTGCTATAAATCTGCCCAAATGCCCCAAACGCTTTTGCAGAGGAGTTTCGTCATCCTCTATATTCTGAATCATATCAGCTATGCTGCCCATTTCGGTTTTCATACCTGTGGCATAGACTACTGCTTTAGCCCTTCCGCCGGTTACGACTGTCCCCATATATACCGAAGATTTCTTATCAAAGGGGTCCATTAATGCATCTGTGTTCTTTAACCGGTGTTTTTCTACAGGTAGTGATTCACCAGTCAGAAGAGATTCGTCTATGGTAAGGCTGTTACATTCTAGTATGGCCGCATCAGCTGCCACCCGGTCCCCCGCTTCAAGCACAAGAACATCTCCCGGAACTATATCCTCTGCAGGTATACTTGCCTGCTGCTCATTTCTGATGACCTTTGCATAGGGTGCCGCAAGAGATTTTAACGCCTCCATGGTTCTCTCGGTCCTGTACTCCTGTACAAATCCCATTATGGCATTTACTACGATTATTGCTATTATTGTGATTGCTTCTGTCATCTCACCCATAAAGCCCGAAATAACAGTTGAAATCATAAGGATTATAACCATTAAATCAGTAAACTGCTCAAATAGAATTTTAATCGGGGAAATTTTTTTTCTTTCCGACAAAAGATTGGGTCCGTGTTTTTCAAGTTTGTGTCTTGCCTCCTTATCAGTAAGGCCCTTTGATAAAAGGTTGTCGGGGTTTGTAAAATTAAGCATGGATTCAGTTACACTCATCTTGTCACCTTTGAAAATCACCTTTCTTGTATTCTACGAATATGTCTATTCGATGGATTACAAAAATAGTACAAGATTTTACTTGTTGTCCATACTGATATTATGTTTATTTATATAGTATATTCTAGACTTCCTCGTAAACCCGCCTTACTGACCCGTTACATAGGATAGCTTCTATAATCTCTGCAACTGAAACCTGCATACTGGGGTCTAAAGTAAACCTGAGAATCATTTCCCCATCTCTTTCACTGCTTATGAAATCCGTCTTTTTTAGCTGCCCCCCCATTTCACGAATAATCCCTGACAGCTCGTTCACTTCCCCTTTTTTAATTTGGGTGTGTACATACAATCGTATACTTTTTTTCACAGTCATTCTGTTTTGTGTCTTTTTTACCACACCGAGTGTAAGAAAAATAAATGCAGTGGCAATAAAAGCCCCTCCATAGAAACCTATTCCTACTGCAATTCCTACACAGGAAACGGCCCAAAGACTTGCTGCTGTAGTCAGACCCTTTACACTTATTCCTTCTTTTATTATTGTTCCGGCTCCAAGAAAACCGATTCCGCTTATTACCTGCGCTCCAAGCCTTGCCGGATCAGTATTTACATGGGAGGAAAAGTGATAATAGATATATTCAGAAGTTATCATAACCAAAGCTGAACCGACGCAAACCAATATATGGGTTCTGAATCCGGCGGGCCTATGTACATGCTCTCTTTCAGATCCTATAATCCCCCCAAGCAGACAGGATAATGCCAGCCTTACAATCATTGACAAATAAAATTCAGAGTTAGTGTTAAACCAGTTTATAATCCACATAAATTACCGCCATTTCTATGTTATAGATTTTAATATTTTAATTAAATTATATCAGTACTTATTAAAATTAGAATAATTAATTCTTTAAAATAAAAAAGCTATGCAGCAAACAACACTACATAGCTTTTTAGCACAGGAGGATTTAATTAAACATTTTATTTATTACTCCGGACAATTTTACTTTAGAACCTTCAAGAAACTCAACCAGCTTAAATTTAATTTTTACTGGTATTTCTTCATCAGACGTGGTAATGAGTTTGTACTCCTCAGCTGATAATGAAGTTTTAAGATCCTTCTTAACTGAATCGGGAATAGTTCCGTGTGTTGCATCAATAAAGCAAAGAGGCGGGAAAAGCACACACCACCAGTTTGCTCCGGTCCCTTCGCCGATAACCACTCTTAATGCTTGATACTCTCCCGCCGGAAGAGCTATATCTCCATAAGTCTTTGTTGGAAAAGTATAGTTTCCTAACGAAGCCTTGACTGAATAATTGCTTTTATTCTTTTTAATTACGTCTTTTGATATATTTTCAATATTTAATAAATTTTCATTTATTATCTTTTTTGTCTGATCAATATTTTGTGAAGCTGAAAGTTTATCCTTCATATAATCGATAATTGCATCTCGTACCTTGAGCTTTAGTGCCTGGTCTGATGCTGAATCACTGTTTGCTATTACATGAAGCCTTACAAGATTCTCTGACAGTCCTGCATTTACATCCTCAGCATATGTGTAAGATAGCATCCACAAAGAAAGTACTATCAAAATCGCTACTGTAATGCACACCCTTAATATATTAGTTCTTTTTAGTGACAAACCCTTATTCATACGATTCCCCTCCATATCCCCAATGTGCCTTTTTTATCTGGCACTAACAGAAATTTTAAAATTACTAAAATTATGTCCGTTGTTCATAATAATAGTAAAAAAGTATCTATAAATAATTGTTGTCAAATATAAGGTTAATTATACAAGAAATGAAAATAATGCTTTCATAAAAATAAAAAAGGCTGCTGACCGTGAATATTTCATTCCACGTGCAGCAACCCTTCTCTATCTGTATTTATTTATTTTTATATTCATATGCAGCTCTTATGAAGTCTTTAAACAGTGGATGAGGCTTGTTTGGCCTTGACTTGAACTCAGGATGGAACTGAACTCCGATAAACCACGGATGTTCTTTGATTTCAATAGTCTCAACAAGTTTTCCGCTTGGTGATAGACCCGAAAGTGTCATACCACTCTTTATAAATGTGTCGCGATATTCATTATTGAACTCATATCTGTGTCTATGTCTTTCATAGATAAGCTCATCTTCATAAATACTCTTTATCATTGTGTTTTCAATAATTTTACATGGATAAACACCAAGTCTCATTGTTCCGCCCATTTCATCTATATCACGCTGTTCAGGCATAAGGTCGATTACAGGGTATGGTGTTTCTCCGAATTCAGAGCTGTTTGCATCATGCAGACCTGCAACATTTCTTGCAAATTCTACAACAGCCATCTGCATTCCAAGACAAATACCGAAGAAAGGTATTTTGTTTTCTCTTGCATAAGTGATAGCCTTTATCTTTCCTTCTATTCCTCTGTCACCGAATCCTCCGGGAACAAGGATTCCATCTACTCCCTGAAGGAATGTGTTTATATCCCCGTTTTCTATCTCTTCGGAGTTGACCCATCTTATGTCAACTTCAACGTCATTGCCGATACCACCATGACGGAGTGACTCAGCTACGCTTAAATATGCATCATGAAGCTCAACATATTTACCAACCAAACCTATAGTAACGGAACTCTTTGGATTTTTCTGTCTTCTCACCATTTCTTCCCATTCCGTGAGATTTGGTTCTTTACATTCAAGTCCAAGCCTCTTACATACTATCTTGGCAAGTCCTTCTTTTTCCAGCATTAAAGGTACTTCGTAAAGAATCTCTGCATCAAGATTCTGTACAACCGCACCTTCAGGAACATTACAGAAGAGACTTAGCTTGTCCTTCATATCTTGGGACAAATACTTTTCAGTTCTGCACACTATTACATCAGGCTGTATTCCGATACTTCTCAATTCCTTGACACTGTGCTGTGTAGGTTTGGTTTTGAGTTCTCCTGATTTTCCCAAATATGGAACCAATGTAACGTGTATATACATTACATTTTCTCTTCCAACCTCTGTAGCTACTTGTCTGATTGATTCAAGGAAAGGCAGACTTTCGATATCACCCACTGTTCCTCCTATTTCGGTAATAACGACATCTGTTCTCTCAGATTTTCCAACCCTGTAAATTCTATCTTTTATTTCATTTGTTATGTGTGGGATTACTTGAACCGTACCTCCGAGAAAATCACCTTTTCTCTCTTTGCTGATAACTGACCAGTAGATTTTCCCTGTTGTAACATTACTGTTTTTGCTGAGATTTTCGTCGATAAACCTTTCATAATGACCTAAGTCAAGGTCTGTTTCCGCTCCATCTTCAGTTACAAAAACCTCTCCATGCTGATAAGGGCTCATAGTTCCGGGATCAACATTTATATACGGGTCGAACTTTTGAATAGTGACGTGTACTCCTCTTGCTTTTAGAAGCCTTCCTAATGATGCTGCCGTTATTCCTTTGCCTAAGCCGGAAACTACACCACCAGTTACGAAGATATACTTTACTGACATTGTTTTGCTCCTCTCGATATGTTCACATAATTACAATATATAGAAATGCATTGTTTAATTAATTGTTAAGAATAAGACAATACTTATCCATCTTACTCATACTTTTAATATTTTATATTTTGGCAAAACAAAGGTCAATATATTTATTTGAATTGCTTAATTTTTTCAATTAATAATTATTTTAATAATTCAGAAACAGCTCTGGAATATACGGCATCCTGTTTCTGCTTAATCTCACTCATCTTAGTGTTCAGAAGCCTTTGAGTCGTAAAGTCAAGAATACCGGAACTGCTGAGCTTATTACTTTTCTGGAATTTCTTTATAGCCTCCACAGATTTTGCATCAAGTATATAGTCCGGTGTGCCTATATTATATTTCAGAAGCTTCAATGCACATTCCGCATTTAATACATCGTAATAATGGGTTCCTAGTGATGGCTTGACTGTTAAAGACATAGGTTCCAGCAGATTAACACGTATTCCTGATAGTGTTAAGTCCTTTACTTGTATATCAGGCTCAATTCCCTTTAAGTCAATGCAATTGCCGTTTGGAGTATAATACAGACCTATTGTCATTTTTGCCCATCCTGACAAATCAGTCGTATATGAATTGAAGTCATAGGCATTTGCAGACTTTTTGTCACTACCGTCATTAAATTTATCATATGCATCGTCTGACAGAATTGGCAGGGATTCCTGAACCTTTGCCTTTCCAAAGGTTTTGCATCCTATTACAACACCGGCCTTTGTATCCTTTATTGCCCCTGTCAGTATTTCCGCAGCACTGGCTGTGTTTTCATTTACCAGCACGGCAAGTTTATATTTTATCTTCTCCAACTCAGAATAAAACTTTTTATCTTCCATGGATGAATCTTTATAGTCAAGGGTAGTTATTATGCCTTTTGGTACAAAGTTTTGGGCTACAGCTATGGCCTGGTCAAGATATCCTCCCGGATTATTACGTAAATCCAGAACAACCGATGTAATTTTTTTGCTGTCAAAATAGCCTAATGCTTCCGATACGCCTTTTGAAGTATTCTGGCTGAATGAATCTATAAGAATATATCCTATGTTTCCCCTTATTTCATAATGTACACTTGGCAAGTCAACCTGCGCCCTGGACATTTCAAGAGTTATCATATTCTTTGTTCCCTGTCTCATTAAGCCCAGTTTGACTTTGGTTCCGGCTGTACCCTTTATTTTTGAAACAACCTCATTCAGTTCCTTTCCCTGAACCGATTCACCGTTAACCTGTACTATCCTGTCTCCCGAAAGTACACCCGCCTTCTTGGCAGGAGAATTTGCAAAAACCTTGTTAATTATCAGATTCTTGTCAATTAGTTCAATCGAAATACCTACTCCTTCAACTGCTCCTTCAAGGGAACCATAGAATTCCTCGAATTCCTCGGGAGTATAGTATGCGGAATACTGGTCCAGGGTATCGAACATACCCTTCAATGCTCCCTGCAAAAGCTCATCATCTGTGATATTTCCGTTGTATTTCTGCTTTATCAGGTCTATAACGCTTTGCAGATATTCTCCATCTGTAGATTTGCTGTCTGCTGCAAAGACTGCTGAAGTAAATACTGTCATTGATATGGATATTGCAAGGAATATTCCCGTAATCCGCTTTAGTTTGTTCATTTTTCAAAGTCCTCCAAACAGGTTTCTTATTTATAACTGATAATACGTTCCATATATTCTTCACGTATTCCGCTGTTCATATAGTCAATATATGCCTTCATAATTCTGGACGCATTTGCCTTTGTTATTTTAGCCGTAGGGTAAATGTATCCCTTGCTGTCCTCTTGAATCAAGCCTATCTTCTCGGCAACATACATTGGGGCCCTTGCATACCCGGGTATCTTGTCGTTGTCCTTGAAGCTTGTAACAGGTGACGGGTTGGGGGCAAGCCCTTTCAATCCCAGTGAATTGATAATTATTGTTACTGCTTCTGCCAAGGTTATTTTTGCATCCGGCCTGAAGTTGCCTCCTGTTGATACCATTCCTCTGTTTGCAGCATCATTTATACTTAAAAAATATTTATTCTTTTCAGGAACATCCTTAAAAAGCAATACCACAGGGGTTTTCTTTCTGCTGGAGCTTGTAGTTTTTGTTGTCTTAGGCTTGAAAACCGGGTCAAGAGGTACCTCAGGTGCAATCTTTGTGAAAGCATCAATAAACTCGCCTCTGCTCATATATTCCTGAGGATTAAAGCTGTCTATATCCTTATATGCTTCAAGGCCAAACATTATAGCCATGCTCTCCTCGGCAGGATGACCTTTTATCTTTTTGAGATTTGGTGCAACCAGTGGATCGTTAAATGGAAAGCTCTCAAGTTTAAGGCTTTTTGTATATGTTACGGTTTTACTTGTAGGTGCTCCGCTTTTATCAAGCTCTTTGAGGTTTGCTGTATATTTTAAAACGTTTTCGTTATACTGTGTCTTATAGTAGCCACCTTCGAAACTGATTTGTTCAGGCTGATTTTCATAGTATTTCAGCTGTTTTGTTGTAGTAGTTGATATGTCTATGTTTGCATTTCCCAAAACTATTGAAGACTGACCTGCTTTACGGCTGGTAATAGTCTGCTTTATGGTCTGGGTTTCAGCAGTACTCCAGTATTCGTCATATCCCACTGTATTACAGGTGGAATCCACCACAATTATATCTGCACTGTTGCTGGTTCCTACATGGTAGGTTTTCTTGCCTATGAGAGTACCTGCAAAATAGCTTACTGCAGGCTGATAGTCATTTGTTATGGCCTTTGATATCATATAATCGTTAGGATTACTTTTTGATATAAAATAACTCGTTCCATTGAGCTTTAGTGTTTCAGAAGCACTTGTCAGCTTTGTTGTCTCTGTTTTCTGTCCGTTTGCTCTGGGAGTTATTGTGGTTGTCATTACTATGTTCCTGACCAGAGAATTATTGTTTGCGTTAGGTACATTATAATCATATGTTGTTGTAAGTGTCTGAACACCTGTCTTTGAATCAGTTTTAAGCGCCTTTTTTATAGTCATTGTTCCGGTAAGAACTATGGGAGCTCCTTTAAGGAAAAATGGCTCCTGATACTGATAACTGATTTTGCTTGTTGTTGATGTTACTGTAACATTGGGATTTTCCCCGGAGGAAATACCTCCTTCGTAGCCGCTGTCTCCACGGAGTGCATAAGCAGTTCCGGGAGCCGCCATGCCTATTGTCAAGGCAGCTGATAAAACAAATCCTGCTAGTTTTTGTTAATATGCTGTATTTGTTATTTCTTTGGTAAAGTATGTTCCGCAATTTATGTACCCTCCACTCTCTATTCCTGTTATTCAACTATAATAATGTAAGCATCTCCTGTAACTGCATTATCCTTCTTGAGTATCCTCAATGAATCTCCCTTTTTAAGGTCGCTGGGATTAATCTTTTTGTTGTTTCTGAGTATCAGTGAATTTTTGAGTATGTTAAAATTACTGTCTCCCATAGTTACCCAAAGGTGTGCTGAGGTATTGTAATATCTGCAATTTTTCAAAAGAATCGATTGAGGTTCCTGTACTACGGAACCATCTTCGGCCAAAGTTCCTCCTGCAGTACTGTTCACTGTACCCTGTATATTAAAGTTGCCGAATGGTGCCGTACTTATTTCTACAGCGTCCGTGCCGTCACTCAGTATATAAACCGTCCTGCCCTTAAAGGTATCTTGGGTATTTTCAGCGGTAAAGTTCCCCTGTCCTACTATTCCGTCTGTATCCGTAATACGTGTATTGGAGGACAGGCTGAAGGTCATTGGTGTATTTGCATAATCCCAGTTTGTACCGTTAAGTTTTGAATAGGATTCCAGTGTCACCGTCTTGTATTCGTCTATGCTGCTGATTCTGCCTCTGTATAGCTGAACAGCCTCTGTTCCCGGTCTCTGTTCTATTGAAACCACTCCTGCAACTATAGTACTGTTGCTGCCGGAATTGTCTCTGTTTGCCATTACATAAACATAATCGTCTGTGGAAACACTGCTTCCCTGAACAAGTCGACCATCTTTAACAACAATCGTTCCCGGGTTATATGTAACATTTACTAAATTCTTTTCAAGTACAAATCTGTTTGTTCCTGTTATGTAAACCATATCATCATAAGGTACTTCCTTTTCTGTACTGTCTGTAAAAGAAGCTACAGCGGCAAGCTCGTCATTCCCGTAGTCCTTTTCACTGGCAATATAAACAGTGTTGTCTTTTAACAGTGTAAGATCCTTCAGGGATTTTTTTTGTCCGTCAAAATACGCCGTAAATCCGTTTCCGAGCTCTATTACCTTTGAGCCGTTAGTTTCCTTTATCCACTTTCCATTTCTGAAAGTCCATGGATCATTCAGGTATATTGTATTTGATATGCTATTGTAGTTGTCAAAGGTTCCCTTATATACATTTGATACAAGCTTATCGCCGCCTTCTACCATGATTTCCTTTAACACTGTCAGATTAGGGGCTTCGTTTATAAGAAGCTTTACAGTGTCACCGTCTTTAATCTGACTGTATTTTACAAGCTTACCGTCCTTGATTACATTCGCGCGGTCAATATTATAGGCCTTCTGTTGCTTTTTATCAAATTCTACTATTATTGAACTGAGCTTTTTTGAAATAATCTTTCCGTATCTTACTGTATAATTTGCAACACTGCTTACGGAGGTAACCAGATTGTTTGAATCAACCCTTATAAAGACAGTATCTCCCGCTTCAATATCATCAAGCTGAGCCTCTTCATGACTTTTATAAACCTTAATATCATTTGGGTCTGCGTAGTTATATGTCTTTAGTTTTGAAAGTGCAAGAGGAGTTTTTCCTGTACCATCTTCATTGTACAAAGTGATATATCCCAGTTGAGGGTTGTTTTCCTCAACTATCCCGGCATATAAGCCTTTTTCAACTTCTTCCGGCGTAACTTCATTCTTTGCCAGAACACGGACATACCTGACTATCTGGTCTTCCGTCCCTGCTATGTACTGTATTCTGTCTCCTGTTTTCAAGTCAGTAGAACTTGTTATCTTCCCATTTTTGAATACAGGGAGTTCAGAATTATATGAAGCAGACACAGAGCCTGTTAATTCATTAGTATTTGAGACGGGCTTTCTGTTACTTTTGGATACGGTGATTTCATCCAGAAGACCGTCGGAATTTCTTATAGTAATTGTAGTGTAGGCAGTGGTGCTTCCGTTGGAATTATCCTTTCCCGACTGAATACCTTGTACAGTTGCATTTCTTTGTTCAAGGCTTCTAAGAGGTAATATAACATCTTCAGCATTTTTAAGGATTGCCGCTGCCTGCTGACGTGTTACCAGTCCTGCCGGAAGGAATTTGCCCGAGCCGTTTCCGTTCATGATTTTTGCCCGCAGTACGGCCTCCAGATAAGGTACGTTTTCAGGCTTGCAGCTTTTCCAGTCGGAAAAGTTATTTAGCAACTCCTGTTGCTGTGGTTCTGGCGGTATCATTAATGCTTTTGCAATCCAGGTTGCAAACTCTTGTCTTTGAACCGGTGCACTTCTCTTAAAGTCTGACGCGCCCAGAGTCTTCTGGTTTGTCTGCATTGCATCAGCCAGCTCTGTTTCTGATATAAGTCCGTCATTTGCCGCCAGTTGCAAGCTTCCGTCAAAAAGTACGTCCTGAGGGTTGGTTTTCTTTACAGTTCTTTCGCTGTTAAGTGCCTGTCCCTGCTCATCTATCTCACGGACTCTGTTTGCAGCGGTATATATTAAATAAAGGGCCATTTCTTTTGAAATATAACCTTTGGGGTTAAATTTTTTACTTCCGGGTGTTATGTAAATTCCCAATGCCCCGTTTTGAAATATTGAATTTTTTGAATTATTGTCAAGGCCTGCTATATCGGTATATTTAAGATTATTTATAATGGCCTGTCCCGTTGAAACTGCATTAAAAGAATTTATAACCTTCTCATTTACAGCACCCACAGCAAAGGTCTGAGCAATAAGAGTCATACTCAGTATTGTTGCAGCCGCCTTTGAAATGAGTTTTTCTCCCTTTTTATTTTTCAGCTTGAATAGATTCATTTTTCTGACTCCTGTTTTCCAAGTAAGTTATATTATTCATATTAATTATATCGGGTTTTTACCATATTTTTTTATTAAAGTTTTATTACAACTATAATCTGGCATAATATTTTAAAAGATAGCACTATAGTACTATTTTTATGGTACCGATATAAATATGTAAAACTATGTTTGACATGCTGATTTTGTGGTAAAATTTAGCATATATATTGTCTAAGTGGCTTTTAATGTTACCTAAAATATCTTTCATCCCAAAATTATTAAAGGAGACGGTTTAATGAAAATTAAAACAAAACTCGTTTTATCTTTTTCTTCAGTACTTCTGTTATTTGCTCTGGCTATATTCCTGCTTATGAATTTTATGGTTTCAAAATTGGTTAAAGACCAATATGAGTATAATATAAAGTCCAGTGCAAATTTAGCTCTGTCATTTCTTAATGAGAAATATCCCGGAGATTGGAAAATTGCCGGAGATTCCCTGTTAAAAGGAGATCATGTTATTAATGACGATACTCAGTTTGTGGATCACATTAAAAATAGTACCGGAAACCTAGCAACAATATTCAGAAATGACACCAGAGTTTCTACAAACGTATTACAGGAGAATGGAGAAAGAGCTATCGGTACTAAAGCATCAAAAGAGGTTATAGAGAAAGTTCTTGTAAATGGCAATGAATATAATGGTATTGCCTTGGTTGCGGGAAAAAATGCATTTACATACTATACTCCTTTGAAGGATGTCAGCGGCAAGGTTATTGGTATGTGGTTTACAGGTATAGACAAATCGGTAGTAGACAATCAAATTAAGGATATTCTTATTAAAATTGGAGCTATAGTGTTAATCATTTTACTTTTTGGAGCCGTTTTTTCATTTGTCATCGGAAATAGTATGTCCAGGGTTATCAACAAAATCAATGATTGCCTTAATAAATTTTCAGAAGGTGATTTTAGCGTATCTTTACCCGAAAAGATTCTAAAAATTCCGAGCGAAATAGGGCATATGGCAAGATCTGCAAATGCACTGCATAATTCTGTAACAGGAATTATTAAAACTATTATAAGTGAATCAGGAAACATAGACGAATCCGTTAGAATGTCCGTTGTCAGTATAACTGATTTGAATTCATCTATAGAAGAGATTTCAGCAACCACGGAAGAACTGTCGGCGGGTATGGAAGAAACTGCCGCCGCTATGGAGGAAATGAATGCAACATCGGCAGATATAGAATCGGCTGTGGAAAATATTGCAACTAAGGCTCAGGAAACTTCCTTTGCAGCTCAAGATATAAGTAAGCGCGCCGAGTTGCTCATGGTTTCCGCCAAAAAGTCAAAAGACAATGCATATAGTGTATATGAATCAGCAAACAATGAGCTGACAACAGCTATTGAACATGCACAGTCCATAGAAAAAATCAGAGTACTGTCAGAGTCCATTATGCAGATAACCACTCAAACCAACTTACTCTCACTGAATGCTGCTATTGAAGCCTCCCGTGCAGGTGAGGCCGGTAGAGGTTTTGCTGTAGTTGCTGATGAAATAAGAAAGCTTGCTGAGGATTCAAAAGTAGCAGTCAGTGAAATACAGGGTGTAACCAAGGAAGTGTTTAAATCAGTTGAGGATCTGGTAACCAGCTCCAAAAACATATTGGCGTTTATAGAAAACACCGTTATTCCAGACTATACAAGCCAGACTGCCGCAAGCGAGCAGTACAGTGACGATGCCGGACGTATTGACAATCTGGTTATGGAGTTCACTTCTACCTCTCAGGAACTTATGGTTTCTATTGGAAATATGCTGAAAGCCATTAATGAAGTAACACTTTCTGCTAACGAAAGTGCAGCAGGAACAACGAATATTGCTTCCAGAACTTCTGATATGTTAGTTAAAGGTTCTGAAGTAGTCAAACTTTCAGAAGTTTCAAAGAAGTCATCTGAAAGTCTCAGGAAATATGTTGCAGGTTTTAAAATTTAATAAAAACACACCTGTTATATCAAATACTCCTCTGGTGCCTATTAAGCCTGAGGAGTATTTTTTTACATCTTCTTTTATAAATATGTTTTACAAATAATAGTTATTTATCTAGAAATTTCTATGTACCTATTATATAATAATGTACAAGCAGTATAATCATTTTATTATCAATATTATATTTATTATAATTCCAGACTAATACCCAGTCCTAATCTGTCTAAAACTACTGTTTAACATCTTACTATAAAGGAGGATTGATAAAAAAGATTTCTTTTTTATTTCAAAACGATCTTTTCAATTTTGAAGGAGGCAAAAAGTATGTTTAATTTAAGAAAAGCTTTAAAGGGACTTCTTGCTGTGTCCCTGGTTGCAGCTTCTATACTTGTAATGAACCCTGTAAGTAAAGCTGCAGATACCGTAAAATACGGTGATGTTAATAACGACGGAGTTGTTGATTCAATTGATTATGCAACTGTAAAAGCGTACCTTTTAGGTAAAGGTACAATAGCTAACCTCACAGCTGCTGACACTAACTTTGACAAGACTGTGGATGCCATCGATTTTGCTAATCTTAAAAAGTTCCTGTTAGGGTCAATTACTTTACCTGTAGGTACTCCGCCGATAACCGGAAAGGTTGTTGCTCTGACATTTGATGATGGGCCTGACGTAACACTTACTCCAAAAGTATTGGATAAGCTGGACAAATATCATGTCCCTGCCACATTCATGATGATAGGACAAAAAATCAACGATTCTACAGCTTCTGTAGTTAAGCGAATCATAAGCTCCGGCTCTGAAATCGGAAACCACTCATGGGCATATGACAGTATGAGCGGAATGTCTTACTCTGCTATTAAGAAGTCTGTGGACGATACAACTGCTGCTATAATAAAATACTCAGGAACCACACCCAAATTCTTCCGTGCCCCAAACCTGGCAACAGGCGGTTCCATGTTTGATGCGATCGATTTGACATTTGTTCAGGGCGTAACTTGCAATGACTGGACTCAATCAACTACAGCTCAGCAAAGAGCAGATGCTATACTTGCCGGTGCAAGAGACGGAGCAATATTCCTTATGCATGATGTTCAGCCATTACCCCACCCAACTCCTGAAGCCCTTGATATTATAATTCCTAAGCTTCAGAGTGAGGGCTATACCTTTGTCACTTTGAGTGATTTATTCAAAATAAAAGGTGTTACATTAAGTCCTACTGACAACAAAATTTATACTTATGTACCGTAAGGCATAATAAAACTTATCAAAAAAGCCGGCCCACTTCACTTCAATATGAAGAGCCGGCTTTTTATATCATTGTTACATTCTCTCAGGAGCATTTATACTAAGCAAATCAAGAACATTTTTTATTACGGTTCTTGTACAGTTAACAAGTAAAAGCCTTGCTTTCATAAGCTCCTCTTCCTCTCCCCTGACTCTGCATGCGTTGTAGAAGCTATGGAAGGTTGAAGCAACCTCGTGAACGTATCTTGTAAGTCTGCTTGGTTCAAGAGTTTCGGCTGATATCTCAACTTCGTCAGGATATTCTGAAAGCTTCCTGATAAGTTCAAGTTCCTCGGGTTTGTCAAGTAGTTCTGCCTTTATTTCACTTACAGCAGGAATCTTGATACCTTCGCTTTCAAGGAGCTTGAACATACTGCATATTCTGGCATGTGCATACTGCACATAAAAAACAGGATTTTCGTTGGACTCTTTGACAGCCAGATCAAGGTCGAAATCCAAATGACTGCCTGAAGCTTTCGTGTTAAAGAAGAATCTTACTCCGTCTCTTCCTACCTCTTCAACCAAGTCCATAAGGGATATTGACTTGCCCGTTCTTTTGGACATTCTGGCAATCTCACCGTTTCTGTACAGTCTTACCAACTGGAACAATACTACATCAAGTCTATCCGGGTCAATTCCAAGTGCAGCCATAGCCGCCTTCATTCTGGCTACGTGACCGTGGTGATCAGCACCCCAGAGATTTATTACCCACTCAAAACCTCTCTTTTCGAACTTATTTCTGTGATATGCAATATCTGCAGCAAAATAAGTAGGAATACCGTTATTTCTTACCAGAACCTCGTCCTTTTCACTTCCTATAACTGAGCCTTTGAGCCAAAGAGCACCCTCTTTTTCAACTGTACAATCCCTGTCCTTCAGAAGCTGTATTGTTTCTGCTACTTCTCCGCTTTTGTGAAGAGTCTGTTCTGAAAACCACACATCAAAATGGATTCCGTAGCTTTCCAGACCTTCCTTTATCCTTGTTATATTTCTTGGGAGTGCAAAGTCCACGAATACCTTCTTCCTCTCTTCGGAATCGGTATTAATGTATTTGTCGCCATGTATTGCGATAAAATCCTTCATATGTTCAGTTATATCTTCGCCATGGTATCCGTCTTCCGGGAATTCTATGGCATTCTCACCCTTTATTAGCTGAATATATCTGGCTTCAAGTGAAGTACCAAATTTCTCTATCTGATTTCCGGCATCATTTATTAAAAATTCTCTTGTAACATTATAGCCCGCAGCGTCCAGAACGCTTGCTATACAGTCTCCGAGTGCTCCTCCCCTGGCATTTCCCATGTGGAGGGGCCCTGTTGGGTTTGCACTTACAAACTCAACCATAACCTTTTTACGGTTTCCGATATTAATACGGCCGTAGTTTTCCTTTTCCTGCTCTATTATACTGATTGTTTCATAAAGGTATCTGTTGTCCAGTGTAAAGTTAATAAAACCCGGGCCTGCACAGTCAACCTTCTTTATATATGTTCCATCCGTGCTTATATTTTTTATTATAGTATCAGCTATTTGCCTTGGTGCCTTTTTAGCGGTTTTGGTTATTTGCATTGCCACATTTGTAGAAAAATCACCGTGGCCTTTTTCTCTTGGTGTTTCAATGGTAATGTCAGTTATCTCCAGCGAAGGAAGCTCGCCTGTTTCAACAGACTTGTTTATTGAATTGATGACCGCATCCTTAATTTGCTGGCGTATTTCCGAGTTTATATTTTTCATTTGCAGTTCCTGCCTCCCTGATTAACATATAAAAATCATTTCTTCCTGAACCTTGGTTGTCTATTTCAATCTGATAACCTATTCTGATTTCTCCGCCTGTTTCATTTATATTTATATCTACATTATTTGCGTAAACCCCTATAGTAAAGCTCCCGTACTCCGTATTATAGCTTGAAACATGCTTCTGACCTTTCTGAAAAACAAACTGTGAATTAACCTTTCCAAACCTCATCAGGGTAACAACGCCCTCTCCCACCTTCAACGTGGTGGTAGTCCCTTCCATACCGGTTACTTCACTTTCTTTGTAGGTAATGTAATAATTACCGCCCTTCTGATAGTACTTCCCTTCTGTGATAAGTTCAAGGGTATTGGGGTCATTATCGTCGCCTGTCTGAACACCCTTTACATTTATTATCACATCTTTACTCATTAAGTCTCCTCCTCGAAACCTTTGTACTTTCAATATAATATACATTTGCGGTAAATTTTTCAACATTTATTTAGTCCAGTGTGTTTGTATACTCTCTTCTGGTGTCCTCATATCTTTCAAATGCCAGCTCAATCAATTTGTCAATGAGCTCTGAATAAGGGATACCGCTGGCAGCCCAAAGCTTGGGGTACATGCTTATCTGGGTGAAACCCGGAAGAGTGTTAATTTCATTTATGTAAATTTCTCCTGTATCTTTATGAACGAAGAAGTCTACTCTGGATAACCCAGCACAATCAAGACATTTGAACGCTCTTACTGCATACTCTCTGATTTTTGCTACAGTTTCCTCCGACAGATTTTCCGCAGGAATCACTACTTTTGAGCTGTCTCCTACCTGATATTTTGCCTCATAATCATAGAATTCATTACAAGGTACTACTTCTCCCACAGTTGATGCAACCGGATCGTCATTTCCCAGAACTGCACACTCGATTTCTCTACCATCGATAAATTCTTCAACAAGAATTCTCCTGTCGTTTTTAGCTGCAATAATCAGAGCCTTTTCAAGGCTCTCTCTGTCAGAAGCTTTGTTCACACCAACAGATGAACCGGCATTGGATGGTTTTACAAAACACGGATATGTAAGTCTGTCCTCTACCTGAGCAACAACATCATCCATCAGGTTGTATACCTGCTTTCTGTTAAATACAAGATAGTCGCCTTGAGGGAGACCTTCCTTTTCAAATATTATCTTTGTGTATGCCTTATCCATTCCAACCGCAGCACCTAGTACACCACAGCCTACGTAAGGGATTCCCGCAAGCTCGAAAAGTCCCTGAATAGTGCCATCTTCGCCGTTACAGCCGTGCAGTACAGGGAATACAACATCAATGGGAGTTTTTGTATTACCGGATATAACCTGCCTTGCAGAATTTACCGTAGCTATTTCAGACTCGGTCTCACTCTCTGAAGGCTTACTTTCCAGAAGCTTTTTCTGCGCAATGGCTTCCCAGTCACCGCTTCCTATTTTTTCAACTGGCCCGTTATATTTAAGCCACTGCCCCTTTTTTGTAATTCCTATGATTTCAACATCGTATTTTTGCTTGTCTATATTTTCTATTACTGACTGGGCTGATACTCTTGACACTTCATGCTCAGATGACTGCCCGCCAAAAATAATAGCTACTCGTTTCTTTGACATCTGGTTACCCCCAAATATTCTAATTAGTTAATTAAATTATATTTAATATTTTACTATTTAAGTACCAATAATACAATAATGCCCGGGGAAAGCCATATCCATTAGCTGCACATAAAGAAAAGTACCACAATCTGCTAATCCTAGATGTGCGGTACTTCCTCTGTAATGTATTTGAGTGTATTATTTTCTTATTTTCCCTGTCCCTTAGCAGTTGACGGTACACTTAAATATGGTGACGGATCAACTGATTTACCGTTTTTCAAAACCTGAAAATGAAGGTGCGGTCCATCTTCACACTCTATCTGAATCGGGTCACCTACAAGACCAATTATATCATTGGCTTTGACCTTTAATCCACAGCTTATGTCCTCCAAATTCTGCTTGGACAATCCTGCATATCTGGTTTTCAAGTTATTAGAATGGGTTATCTCAACAGTTATACCATTGGCATTATCCTCAACCTTTGATATTGTGCCGGATGCAACAGCTCTCACTTTTGTGAGCTTCTCTACCTTGAAATCAATACCGTCATGTGCTCTTATGTCTCCCAGTGTTTTTGATTCTGAGAAAGTATTGATGTCACGGGTAAAATCTTTCATAACAGGACCCTCTACCGGCCTGAAGCTGAATTTAACTATAGCATTTACACTTGCAGAGGCACTTTTACTTTTACCGGTACCTGATTTTGGTGGTGTTGGTGTCGACTTTGCAGTCTCATTTGCCGCCGACTGTGCGTTGTTTACACCCGCAGCCTGATTTGCTGCTCCAGTCTTGTCCAATTTGCCGGATACTGCTTTTGATGCTTCGTCCTGACCAGCATTGGCAACTTCACCAGGAATTATTTTACCGGTATCCATGCCGACATCAGAGTTCATGTTTTGAGTTGTTAATAATATTGCCGTTGCCGCTACAACTATTATACAAACTGCCAAAACTACATAAAGTCCCTTACTGCTAAAAAATTTAGACAGTTTGTTTTTCCAATTATTTTCGTCTGGAATAAGTTTCTTCATATTTTATATTCCACCTCCATTAAGTATTGTTTCCTATATTGGCAACAATATACATGAAGGTTAGTGGAATTAATTTTTATTGGATAAATCCAGCTTTGTTATTTCAACCCCTTTATAGTAGTACTTCAATATCTCCTTGTAACCGCTTCCTTTTTCAGCCATATAATTTGCACCACACTGGCTCATGCCTACCCCGTGACCGTAACCATAGGTGGTAATAGATATTTTACCTCCGGCAAGCCTTTTTAATTTAAAGTTGGTAGATTTCAGATTAAACATCTTACGAAAATCAGTTCCCTTTATTTTTACATTGCCAATATTCATACTTAATATTCTGTTTCCTGAGGAATATCCGTTTATTTTAATGTTTGCAAGTAAACTCTTACCATTTATCTTAATCTTAGGATTATTTTTTTTCAAGGTATTAATCATTTCGGATTCAGACAACTCAACAGTACTTTCATACTCCCTGAATTTATCCTCGCCCATGCTTTTAACTCCCTTTAGGTAGGGCTCACTTGTACCGTCCCAGACATCCTCCACATTTTCGGTGTGCCCCCCACTATTTGAATGGAATAACGGATTTATAAGGACTTTGTTATATTCTATAACCTGACCTTGTGTTTCATTTACGGCTCTGGTTATTTTATTCCAGTACTTAAAGGAAGATAGAAGTCCCCAGTTTTTCATAGCTTGCTCCTTGCTTATCCATGCCTGACAATGCGTATGGTCTGTGCAAACATCTGCGTCATCATGTACACCGGATGATCCATACAGCTTGGCCGCCCTTCCCAGTGCATACGTCCTGGCAGCGACAGCCTGTGCCTTTAAGGCCTCTATATTAAACTCAGCAGGCATTTCCGCTGCTAAAACTCCCTTAATATAGTCCTCCAAATACATTTTCTACGGTTTTTTTTTGAGTATGCATGTAAACATTTATGGTGATTGCTGTTTCTGGTTTTTCAGTACTGGTATTTGACTTTACTTTGTCCGGAACCTGTACCGGGCCTCCCTCTTTACCATTCAGCTGGATAACCGCAAAAGGTACCAGTACAACAATAATAGCCATCAATAATATATAGCTGATAACTTTTTTCATTTTAACCACCCATGTCCCAATGTGCCTAATCGATATACCAGCACTTTACAGTGCCATTGATTATATATATTCATAAAAGGATTTTTTATGAATTGGCACATTTATATATTAACATGCAAAAAACGGGCTTACCATACCAGTAAACCCGCTTTTTAATATATTTAATGTAATAATATTACGGCGCACGCGCCTCTAATCGTCAACCCGCTCTATTTTTGCTCCAAGAGACTTCAGCTTTTCTGCAAATCCTGAATATCCCCTGTCAATGTGCTGTATTTCACCTATTTCAGTTGCTCCATCCGCTGCAAGGCCCGCCAATACCAGTGCCGCACCTGCTCTTAAGTCTGTAGCTTTAACACATGCACCTGTAAGGCATGATTTTCCTTCAATTACGGCGGTTCTTCCGTCTATCTTTATATTTGCACCCATTCGCTTTAATTCGCTTACGTGCATAAACCTGTTCTCAAATATAGTTTCTATTACCATACTTGTACCGGGAATACACGAAAGCATTGATGTCATCTGAGCCTGCATATCAGTTGGAAAACCCGGATACGGTAATGTTTTAACATCTATTGGCTTTAGTTCTCCCGTACTTTTTACTGTTATTGCTGACAATTCCTCCGAAATTTCCAGTCCCGTTTCCTTTAGCTTTGCAACTACAGGTTTCAGGTGGTCGGGTACCACATTTTCAATTCTTACTTCACCGTTTGTCATTGCAGCAGCTATCATAAATGTGCCTGCCTCAATGCGGTCTGGAATGACTGTATGTCTACAACCCTTTAAACTCTTAACACCCTCTATTCTTATTGCATCTGTACCTGCGCCTATAACACTTGCACCCATTTCGTTGAGATAGCTTGCCAAGTCAACTATCTCAGGCTCATTGGCAGCATTCTCTATTGTTGTCTGGCCTTCAGCCATTACTGCTGCCATCATAATGTTTTCAGTTGCACCAACACTGGGAAAATCCAGATATATCTTGTTTCCTACCAACTTTTTATTTTTTCTGGCTTCAATATAACCGTGTCCCTGAGTTATCTCTGCACCCAGTGCGGCGAAGCCTTTCAGATGTAAATCAACAGGCCTTGACCCTATGGGACATCCTCCGGGCAAAGCAACCCTCACATAGCCTGTTCTGGCAAGCATAGGTCCCATTACCAGAAAGGATGCTCTTAGCTTGTTTACCAGTTCATAAGGGGCAGTTGAGTTTGTTATTTCCCTGGTCTCGAAAGATATGGTTGTGGGGTCGGATTGCTTCCGGACATCCGCCCCCAGACACCTTAATAGATCACACATTATCCTGACATCATTCAAGTCGGGAACTTCTTCTATTATACTTTTTGAATCACTTAGCAGGGACGCTGCTATTATTGGAAGAACTGCATTTTTTGCACCATCTACTTTTACACTGCCTCTCAAAGGCACACCTTCACTGATTACATATTTAGCCAAGTGAGCTCTTCCTTTCGTTTTTTAATATTTTTTCTTTTGTTTAATACTCTGCATTGACTACAGGTGTTGCCACCCATAAATATGTCCTGTTTTCTAGTTTGTTGTACCTAAAAGCTATTCCAAGATTTACATTTTTACCGCCAACTCTTAACTTATCCCCTATCAAGGGAGAAAAGGCTGATACACTGATTTCATTTTGCTGCCTGAAGCTATCTATTTTTTTAGCTGAACTTTCATTAAGTATTTTTCTGCAAATGTTTTCTAACTGGCTATCGTTGAGATTTCCTTCATATGTTCCGGTAATACATGAGTTTATTTCAGCTTTTAGTTTATGTTTTTTAAATACACCTTCAATTGTTTTTCTCAACAGTAATGCTTTTCCGTCACCGGCCTCAGTTGCATCTATAGTTATATATTTGTCTCTATTACCCGACTTATTCCCAACAATACTTGCCATTGCAGATATTTTAACGCCGTCCCTTGTTGTGCCCTGCATGTCTGTTTTTGCCAGATTATCGGAACTGTTTGTATTCTTTGAATACCCGGAAACTCCCAGAGCTTTGAAAACGTCTTCGCATACTTCTGATAATTCATGTACAGTCTTATATTTGTCTGATGCCCTGGCAAAAAAATACACATCATTAACTACCATTTTGGCTCCAGAGTAATTGAATGCATCCTTAATAGAAATTTGCCCTTCACCAATGTTGTTTTTTCCTGTTATGTAATATGCAGTTCCAATAATAGTCCCGACTAATAAAATAGCCACTAAAACAAAAGAAAACTTTCTCATATATACTCCACCTTATAATAATTAAATTTCCTTGCCGATTTTGTCCGAATTCAACCAAAATCAGTTCAAGATAATAAAATTATTACCTTTTTGAAAAAGTCGTATACATGATAAGTTTTCTCACATTTTGTATCTTTTAAAACGTGGAAAGCGCTCTGCTGAGCATCATTGCGAAGTTACCTCTGGAAATATTTCCATTTTCGGAGAAGTTTTTGTATATACTATCCTCAATAGTTAAAATTTTTAAATTAAATATGTTCTGTACATAAGCTGAATACCATTGATTCTTCTTTAGTTTTCCAAATGTCCCCTCTGCCTTTGTCTTAAAGCTAAAGGATTTGCTTATTATTGTACAAACCTCTGCAACCGTTATTTTATTATTTGGTCTGAAGGTCTTGTCCGAGTAACCTGTCATTATCCCTTTGTTCACAACAGCGTTTATGTACTTCCTGCCCCAATGGCCGCTTACATCCTTTAGTTTGGTATTCTGGGAATCGTCAGGCTTTAAGTTTAACGCTACTGACAGCATTGCAGCTGCCTCAGCACGTGAAAGCGTATTACCCGGACGAAAGGTTCCGTCCGAGAAACCTGAAGTTATACCCACATCGTGCAAGTGCCTGATATACTCATCAAACTCTGTATTAGAAATATCTGAAAATGGTCTTCCGTCTATATCATCGGAATTTGTTGTTATCACTCTGAAAGGTGCCAGAACTATTGACTCATCAATCTCTGTTGAAGCGGAAGTCACTGCACCCTTTTTTAATGTGTAAGCAATATTAATTGTTTTACCTTTTGAAATACTAAATGCCAGTATGCTTACACCTAAACCGGGCTCTTGGCTTGTAAGAGTGAGTTTGTATTTACCGTCAACCTTCTGTGTAGTCACTTTAACTCCGTGTGCCTGAACGTCCTGCACTCCGATTGTAAACAATACTACTGCTGCTAATAATATCGCAATGTATCTGGTAATGCGTTTTTTCATTGAGTTCTCCGTCCTTTGTTTATATATCTCCTGCAAGTACCAGCGCCTTTTCTAACATATACATCAGTTCACCCCTTGTAACACTCTGGGTAGGGTTAAACAATGTAGATGACCAATCTGGCAAGAATCCATTTTCAGCGGCAAATGCAACTTTATTAAGAATTGTCTTGTCAATCTTGCTGTAGTCTTTGTACATAGAGATTACGTCCTTGCTCCCGTTAACCCTTGTATTTGTTTTCATTTCATACAATACTGTCGCCAAGTATGCAGCATCCTGTCTTGTAAGGATTGTCGAAGCTGTTTTTCCTGACTTGATTAATCCCGTCTTTACTGCCAAATCCATATAATCACTGCCGTAGGGGTACTCAATACTGTCAAAGGCAAGCTTTACCGCATCTCCTACAGTTGCAGTCTTATCAGGATTGAACATGCGGCTTGTTATGCTTTGAAGCTTATGAGCCATGGCAACATTCAGGATAGAGTCTTCATACGTATGTCCGTATATATCATCAAACAAGTTATTGGTTCTGTCAGCAAGTGCAAAAAGTCCTGGAACCGTTGACTGGAAGCTTATAAAGCCCTTACTGTTGTCTATGTCAAATTTGTTTGACGTAGTTTTCTGTTCCCAGCTGCTTGTTACTCCGTTGTATTGGTATCCTAAAGTTTGTCCCTCAACATAATCCTTTGAGTTTGTGTAGGGATAACTGATTATCAGTGGTATTGCAAATTTTGATATTGTCATTATACTTGCACCTGTGTCAAGTGTAACCCCAATCTGTGCCAGCGGCTGCCTTAGTATAAGTTCATTTGCTCGGGCCGCAGGTTTCTGAGGTGTTAGGACAATATTAAAGGTATATATCTGTTCCTTTTTAGTATCTGCGGTAGTCACATTTGAAAGTATTCCTGCTTTCAGATTATATGAAACAACCGCCGTCTTAAAGGCAATATTCTCTTTAAGCTGATCCAGCTTGTCAAACACCTTTTTTGATATCATAAGGGATATATTTGTGGCAGGTGCCGGCGGATTTGATATATCAACAGTATAGTCAAGTATATTGTCCGTCATTATTATTTGTACAAGTCTGTCAGCATTTACTCCTGTTATCTTAACCACCCATGTACCGTTTACAATGGTTGGTACTTTTTCTATTACATCCCCGGTGATTGGATGGTCTACATCCTGGTCTGAGTCATAGTCGTCACTGCTTCTCAAAGTTCTTACACTGATACTTTGAGTTGGCAATGAGCGAAGTTTTTTAACCGGGTCATATGCATATAATCTTGCATAATATCTGAAGTTGGATGTTAGTCCTTCAACCTTGAACTCGGTAACACTTCCGCACTCGTATACTTTTGCATCGGAATAGTCTATTTTTCCTGCAACTTCAAGTATATACGTAAGCCCCGGTTCCTGAATCCATTCAAAGGTTATGCTGTTCTTGGTGACTGCATCTGCAGTATTCTTAACTCCAAATCCTCTCGGTGTTGATGGAGGCATCAGCTTTAATGTCCTTAAAGGCAGTGAATCACTCCACTCCGACTTTTCACTGGCAGACAAATCGGAATTAAATGCTTCCGCCTGAATCCAGAAATAATACTGGGTGTCTGCTGTCAACCCGGTTACCCTCACATAATCGAGGCCGGATTTTTTTATCTGTGCCCCCGTAATTGTTAAAGAGCCTTGCGCCTTTGTTACATCATCTACGTTGCCGTATTTCAGATAATAGGTATTCTGCTCCTTGTAATTCCATGCCAAATCAGCAAATGTATCCGAAACATTTGTACATCTCAGGTCAGGAACTACGGGCTTTTCTATAGTATCACCCGGCGTTGGAAGTGTGGTAAAAATTATCGGGTTGGAAACGTCTGAATACAATGGCGGGTTACCATCCCTGGATGCTCTTACCCACAGTATGTAAGTTGTATTTGGTTTTAAATCCTTTACAGGTACAACTACGTTGTGCTTTGCATAAACGGGAGTGCCTGAAGCCGGAACAGGTACATTTTCAGGTACATTCAGGTACATGTCCTCCAGATCGTCATTTGGAGTTGTAGACACCTTTTCCAGTTTATATGTGTTTATTGTTGATATATCAATAGTCGGCGTGTACTCGGTACAACCCACGTACAAAGTTACCCCCGGATCATATTCAACTTTTCTGTAGTTCTGATTATCCGGCGGTGTTGTTTGCGGATTATATGGAGGTACATCCGACATAGATGTTTTGTCCGCCTGTATATAAGACCATCTTCCCGTAGCAGAATCAAATTGTTCGAACCACCTGTTCTTCAACTGGATTGTTATGCTGGTATCGGTAATCATGTCTTTGATTCCGTCTTCCTGCTTTCTTATCTGAAGGGGTGGATTTGACGGTATTAACGGGGTATCTATTAACCCTCCCGGCAGTGTAACAATTACCTTTAGTGCCGGGGTTGAAATATGCTCAATATTCTGGATAATTCCTTCTTTTTCCTCTGCAAAAGTTTTCTTTGCTACTATTTTCAAATAATAAGTATGGTTTGGCTGTAGGTTTTCAATTTTGTATTTATAGCCTATAACCTTTCCATTATTGGATTCGTCCTTTACAAAGTTTGCACTGCTAGGTTTAAAATTTGTCTGTATTTTTGTTTCTACAGGAGGATCATCTATTACGCCAGAATCCTCCACTAACCATAAATCATACAGAACATCCGAGTCTATTGTACCGTCAGCCTTTTTAGGCAGACGCCATAATATAGTTGCCGTGTCCTTTCCAAGTTCTCCTTTTTTAATGACTACTCCGTTAGTGTCCTTGACATCTTCGTAGGCTATTATTACGGAATCAGTTGAATCCTTGAATTGAGGTACCAGTTCCGGTGTTGAAGGTGTTGCAGGAACATCACTCTCCTTCAGTGTCACCTTGTCTGAAACTATATCTATATTGCTTGGGTAATATGGCAATCCATCCTTCTTTACGATTGCCCTTATCATGTAGCTGTTTTCCTGTCCGTCGGGTACCGTAATAAAGGTTGTAGTACCGGTTTCCACCATTATGATTTTTGGCATATTGTCCGCTTCAAACCTGTTTATCTGATACTGAACGGTTATATTGGAGGATGAAAGACCTGTAATAACAGGACTCCAATCAAGTCTCCATATTGTTCCGTCATCTGTTGTCGAGACTCTGGATGTTTTTACCAATATGTATGTACTGACCAAAATTGTCTTGGTTTGTGAAGTTTTAATAATTGACTGGTCGGATACCACAGGAACAATCTTGACATAATACACTCTGCCCGGATCTTTAACTGTATGCTCATACTCCAGTGTTCCGTCAGACTGATTGGCATATACAGGCCCGGTTGCGCTTATCTGTTCCTGTGTAACAGTAATAGGAAGCGTATTGGCAAAATCCCTGTTTTCTGAAACATAAAGCTGATAATTTATTCTCTTGCCGTCATTCCAGACATCATCCCAAATTATCTTTATCTTATTGGTTCCGGATGTAATACATTGTATGTTTATGTCAGTCATAAATTTTACAAGGTTTGAGCTGTCAGACTCACCTGACTTATATACTTGTCCCGTTAAAGGGTCAACCTCTGTGGCATAGGCTTTTGAACTTACAGTATATACAGTTCCTGAGGTAAGATCTCTCATTCTAATCGGTGTTGTAATTGCAGGAAGGTCTTTCTCCTTTAAATATGTAGCTCTTGCAGTTCTGTAGCCTTTTGGGGATTCCTGCAAGTATATATTTACATACTTACCCGCCGGATTTGCTACCTGCCACTGAATGTCTGCATAATAGCCTGACTTTCCCCCATCTGCCGAATCATACCCTATACTGGGTTCCGTGCTTTGAGCACTTTTTGGAACCGACAACTGTGTGGGCGCAGCAGGTATAGGTACATCAATGGGCGCCGCATACACCGTACCATATGTCGTTATGAAAAAAGTCAGTAATACTAAAGCTGCAAATATCCTTTTTGTCCTCATCTTTGACCTCCACATGCCGGTCGTACCGGCGGGTTTACATACAAGTTAATCTATGCTTCAAGCATCTTTTCAAATGCAACCGCAATATCTTTTCTGTTTATTGACAGGGACGGATTAAATTTCGAACCTGCGTCAAGGGTCATAATATTCATATTGAGACATGCATATACAGGTATTGCATATTTTGCTCCAATAGCTGAATCGTCTTTAATTATTTTATTATAAGATGCCCTTAATCTGTCGTAATCTGCTCCGGTTCTCTGGCAGTAAAGCTTTATTATCAATGCCGCGGTTTCCTGTCTTGTTATGTTTCTGTTTAGGTTGCTTATATTAATTATTTTGTCAAGTCCATAGTTCTTTGCTTTTACCTTTACATCAGTGATGCTGTCCACCTGTGAATCGGATACAAGCTCATACAGTGTTATGGCTTCTTTCACTGATACACTCAATTCCGGGTTATACGACTCTCCTGCCCCGGAGAATACCAGTGTCAGGTCATATTTTCCTGCAAGCTTCGTTATATACGGTTTAGCAGGACTCTCATCACCTATTGTTGAGGTTACATCCTTTCCTGCAAACACTGTATATTTACCGGGACTTGCTGCAAAGAATGTAACATATCCTGTATCATACTTTAAGTTTTGTGTCAGCTTCTGCCAGTTACCTGCATTTCCGTAAAGTACATACGGGTTTGCAACCGTGTTTCCCTTATATAACATTTTAACGGACATTGGAGAATTATATCCTGCTATGTCATATTTCTCTGCAAAGAATCCCGTTGAATAGTTGGCACCGTTCAGGGTATCGTCTATGAAGTATGACAATTCGCTCTTTATCTCCTCAATCAATTGGTTTAAATACTTGTCAATGCTGGCATCGCTGCCTTTTGTGTTAGGGTTGTTAGGATTTTTTATTACATCAAGCTTTTTCTTTATTATACCAGTGTCTTCATTGTAAAGCTTGTCTTTTATCAGGTCCTTAATGTTTTCACTTGTCTCTCTGCTTGCAACCGCCTGTGCTGTAATTATATTTACCTTGGATGCAGAAGTAGCGTTTGCAGGTGCCTTTGGCTGTACTTCCCCGGTCTGTATATTGTCAAGTTTAAGGTATACATCTTTTGCACCGGCTGCTGCCTTGGCCTTCTTGAACTCTTCCATGTTATTAATATCAAAGGTATCAGGCCTTATAGTGTATTCAATATCCTTTGTCTTAATAATTACACTCTTGTTATAGGTCTTCATGGCAGTTAATATGTTTTTAGCCATATAAACTTCATCAGTATTTATATATGCTGGTGTCTGGGATATGTCTATTGTGCAGGAGTAATATCCGGGACCTTCAAGTAGGTTCACTACCTTGTCATCCTTTACGTACACCTTTTCCATGGTACTACTACTTCCCTTGTTTACATCCCAGTATAGTCCCTGCTCAAGTTTATCAAGCATATCAAGGAATTTTGCCGTAATATTTGTATTATCGTCAGTATCATCATAATCATCTTGATTGAACTCGGTTCTTGTATTTACAGGTCCTATATATTTGGAACGGGTAATTGCCTCCATATTTGATGGGTCCTTTTTGTAAGCCCTTACCTTTATATAATATTTCGTGTTTGGCTTCAAAGGCTTGTGTTCCTTTGCTCCGCTAGGTAAAGTTACCTCTGCATATTTTATTCTGGCAGTGTAGGTATAGTATTCCGTGCCAAGGTTATTAAAAGTTTTTTCAATATAATACGGGTATGTGTGTCTTGTTATATCAATATACTGTTCCAAATCAGAGTTGCTAAGGACTTTGTAATCCGTATCATCCTCGGTTTTAATTGCAAGCTCATACCCGGAATAATCATCAACTGCTATTCCCTGCCACTTTACTTCTATCTGGTAATAGTCATTTCTCGTCGACTGAGTTATATTGCTTAATACTGCATTATCAATTGTCCTGATAACCTGTATGTTGTACTGTGTATTGGACTTCAGTTTGTAAAGCTTTCCATAGTATACACTGCCGTCTTTTACTATGTTGTACTGTGCCTTTGTAAGCTGAGTATAGTTTTTGTCTCCGGCAGCTTTTATCTTTATACTGTAGCTGTCTGCTGTTGTCTGGGGGTTGGTGTCAAACCAGTAAAAGCTCAGTTCACAGTCGCTTATGGTCTGAAGCATAGTTGGGCTTTCGATTAATGATGTAGTTACGGGTATGGATATCCATACACTGGACTTTGATTTATTTGCCTCCACTACCTCAGACCTTAAACTGAAATAGTAAACCCTGTTTGGATATAACCATGTATTTATGGTATATCTGCATTTTTTGGTCTTACTGTCGTATACCAGATTAGGCGGAAGGGGTGCTGCTTTTGGATCAAGGGTTAGTTTTTGGGAGTTTCCGTCTATATTTCTGTCCTTATCGCCAAATGCAGCTATATAACTTATGTACGTAGAATCCTCCAATATAGAGGGATCCGTATCAGGTGTATCCAATGCAACCTTTTTGGCAGTTGAAATAAGGTTATAAGATGCCTCATTTTCCTTGATAGTCCACTCAAATGTAACAGAATGTCCTGTAACCATCGGGTTCCCGTTTTTATCCAAGGCTATGGCAAAATCAGACGGAGCCACTGGTTTCTTTGCATTGTCATCCGGCTTTGTAGGCTCACCCCTTGGAGTTGTCACTGAAAGCAAACTTGTTTGTGTGGACTCCCTTACCTTTGGATTCTCATTTTCAAGATTCAATCTTACCTTTATCATAAAGTAATATATTGTATTCGGTGACAAGGAATATCCGAATGAGTTGATATTACCTGCATCACTGAATTTGTTTATAACCGTATTTATCCATGTTGTATTACCGGATATAACCGGTTTGAACTCAACATCACTACCTGCTTGATTACTTGACCCAATAAGTTTGAATGTACTAAGATCAGGTTGCTTGCTCATATAAAGATCGTATATTACAACGTCATCGGTAGTGCTGTGGTTGCTTGTATATTTACTCCAGTCAATTTTAAGGTCTTCAAATCTTAAATTTATAACTGCATTTGCAGGTGTTGTTGCTGTTGCCGGATTTACCTTTGTATTAACCAACTGAAAATTGTTAGGAGTAGGTACATCTCTGCTGGTAAGTGAAAGTGTTGTAAAACTTGTAGTCAAAGATTTTTCTGACATCTTAGAACTATCAGTCGTATTGCCCTTGTCCACTGGTAGTGTGGTATATACCTGCAAATAATAGGTTTTGTTAGGCAACAGAAATTCTGGGTATGCATCCGGGTTATTAATAGGTGAAACTGTACCGTCTCCCTCAAAGCCCTTAAAGAGATCCAAACCCTTTATTGTATATTCAAGTTTTGTATTGTCATTTGCATTTTCTTTTATCAAACCTGACTTAGTACTTACATACTGTATCAATCTGTATTTAACCGCATAGCTGCTTGTGCCGTAGTCCTTTCCGTTTGCTGTAAGAGGGTATTTTACGGCTGGGTCAAGATCCTTCTGACCTGTGCTTAACATAAAATGGTAGTATACATCATCATCTTTTGTATCATCCCAGTTAGCAGGCTTATCCCAGATTATTTTAATGTCTGAGGTTCTTTCTGTATCACTTGGAATGGTATCTGATAAATTTACCCCTATTACTGATACATTTTTTGGTACAGGAGTCTTGGAGGTATCATCCAACATCCTGTAAGGCATAGGCAAGGACATAATCCGGTCATCTACCGATGCGGACCTTACCACAATCCTGTAATATACTGTATTTCTGGGGTTTATTCCCTGAAGATTGGTTATAGTATACTCTCCCGTGATATTTGTGATTTCCTTGATATTCTTCCAATCGCTGTCATCATCGGAATCTACATTACTTGTCTGAACAAAGTAGCTAAGTTCAGGCATTGAAACATCTCCAAGGTTAACTGTGTTTATTCTGATTAATATATTGTCCATTGAATCCTTTGTTAATTGGAATCTGACAGGAGTATAAGTATAATTTACAATACCGGTCAATGGACTTGTAGTAGCACCTGACAGTGCTTTTGAAACATATTGTCCATACTGGTCACATACAAGTGTATCCATAGTTACAACATAAATACAGCCGGGACGTATCTCCTGGTGAGGAAGTATGTAATTTACATCAGCAGCAGGGATTCCCGTGGGAATTGTTGCGGTGCCGTCCTTTATCTGCTGTATTGTTGGAATTGGCGTTTCATCGTCTTTTACACCAAACATATACAAGGAGTATTCACCTTGTGCGTTATCCCATTTTACATCGGAAACCCTTGTTGTGTCGCCGGACACCATGGCAGTGTATCCGCTGCCGTCATCTTTCATATTTACTATTACATCTGCGAGGTTTGGTTTTGTCTTGCTTGTTTCCATATGGAATTTATAGTTTATTCTGTCGATTGCAGGAGCTATGTTACTAAGTATGGTACCTTTAGCAGGAACAAATGCGCCTGTCCCGTCATATATAAGAGGAAGCTTCCATGATAGTTTTATGGCAGGATATACTCCAGTTTCCCTTCCTCCTCCGGGGTGATCCACATATTGCTGTCTCATCTGCTCGGCATATACAGATACACCCGCAAGATAAAACTTTTCTGATGAAAAAGTAGTTGACGGGTTATCCATTGAAACCTTTATGTCATATATATAATCCTTTTTAATATCTGTTAGTAATACCGTACCCGTTCCGGCACTAACATTTATACTTACCGTCTTGTGCCCCGAGGTTGCGGGTGCCTCATATGTTATTGTTCCCGTTACATTCAGCTGCCCGTTCCAACTTGCTCTAACCGTTCCCGCATTTTCATTAAATGTACTATGATCTATAGAAAAGTTAAGAACATCCGGTGCTGCATAAACAGGTTGTATTAGTCCTGCAAAGTTAGATAATATCAGGCTTAATACAAGTATAGCCGAAACAAACCTTAATTTAGTCTTCATTGTAAAATTACCCCCGCAAGTTAAATACTAGTTTTACAACCTATTTATCGGCATTTTGGCACAATTTACTTATGTATCGGACAAAGTTGTAATGAAAACGTAAAAAAAGAAGCATAACCTGCTGGGTGGCAGGTTGTGCTTCTTTTTTTTGGGGAATATAGTTTCTTGGGACCTCTGTAATTGTTTTACGTTTTTCTATTCTCCGAGCAGATTCTATTTCTATTTCCGACGTTTTCATCAAGAAAACCCTAACCCCAAAAGTAATTAATAGTATAATTTTTAATGCCAAAGACCCGATACAAAATTAATTTCTTCTTTTCAGGATGTTAAAAATATTAAAATACTAGAATATTACCAGGCAATTTAACTATGTATGAATATTTCTGCTTTATTTTTTAATTTTTTTATATATTGCATAGATTATATATGAAATTATTCCAAATATAAAAACAATTCCCGCAAAATTTCCTCTTGCCTCGCTAGGTGATAATCCCTCGTTTATATAATACAGGTTGTAGCATACGTAAATAACTCCTGAAAATATAACTAAAATAATCAGTAAAATAAGTAACAAATATTTTTTCATAATAGCCTCCTAAAAGCAATACTAAAAAGCAAATTGTTAAGTCCTCATTTATTAACCTTAATTATTGTATATGCATCATTAATTTTTACTGCGTAATCTGCTTTCTTTTGGTTTGTATATGATTTTCAAGTTATTAACATATCCCAACCAATTTTTATAGCTTTTCATATACTCATTATATTTATTTTTTGTTATCATGCCTGCCATGTAAGCAGAATGTATTTTTATATAGTAATTATTATTACTTTTTGTTTCTTCATCAATATGCTTTCTTATATTACAAAGTTCATTTTGTAAATTTTTTATATAGGCATTCATTTGGTCTATTATGTCTTTTCTACCACTAACTGTACGATTTCTGTATGCCTGATCACCCAAATTTACAAATTTATTTTCTAAATCGTCCAGATGTTTCCTTGCTACATCGCCCATTCCAGCACCACTAGCTGCGTCAATATATCCTTGTATAGCTCCGTAAAGACCAGACATCACATTTATTTCATTAGGCCAATAACCAGCACCAGCTGATGTATACCCTATATATGTATTTATGCCAATATTGTAAGCCCAATCAAATATTTGAGCAATAACATTCCATTCTCCTGCTTTGTAAATCTGATTTATATAATACGAATATGTAGAATTGCTATCATCTAGTATATACCAAAAATCCTCTCCACTGCTTTTTAAGTGCCCACTCGGATCTACATATATTATCGGATTATTCTCACAATATGTATACAAATTCAAGCTCTTAGTATTATCTAGCTGTCCACGGTATGTATCCTCGGTTATAAATCTGCCTGTTGCCGGATCATAGTGTCTTGCCCTCAGATAATACTGTCCGGTTACCTTGTCAAGTTGTTCACCGGCGTATTGGAATCTGTTCTGTACTTTTTCCTTTGAGCTTGTAGCGTTTCCAAATGAATCATACTCATAAGAGTTAAGAACTTCTCCATTTTCGTTCACTAGCTTTGAAACATCTCCATGGGCATTATTCAGGTAATATGCCTTTGTTCCGATAGGATTCTCTCTTGCAATAAGACCCAGACCCCTTATATTTCTGGAAACAAGACTGCCGTTACCATTTGTCTCTGTTATTATATTTCCTCTGTCGTATGTAAAATTGCTTCCGATACCATTTTCAGTAACAGATATCCTAAGACCAAATGCATCATAATGGTTTTCCATCCATGAGCCGTCTGCCTGTTCAACGGACTTCAATTGATTAAATCCATCATAGGTATATGTAGTTCCATCTGATGAAGTGAGCTGATTGCCGTTATTGTCGTAGGTGTATACAATAGAACCTCTATTTGAACTGGTTACTACTGTCATTCTGTTATTGGCATCGTAGGTGTATTTAATTTTTTCATTTCCCTTGTTCCAGTTTGCCCTGTTACCCGCATTATCATATGTAAATTATCGTTTCCAATAATTGCCCAATTAGGCCCAGTAGTTTGACCGTATAAGTATAACTACAATTCCATTTATTACATTTTTAATTCTGATTGTATGATTCTTTTTATTTTTTAAACTGACTCCTGAGAATTTCTCTGGTGAAAAAATTTTTAAATACATGCAAAAAGGATTTTATAAACCAATTATCATAATATTAAGAGTATCTGTGTGTAATAAAATTTCTTTAAATATACCATATTATTCTACATATTTAAACCAGATATTACAATTTTTAACCTATTCACACCATACTACCACCCTCAAATCCATCAAAAAAGACCAACCCAAACGTTTTGTTTGAATTGGTCTTTAAAAATGTGACTATACATCTATTTCTCTACGAATCTCAGTGAATAGTAATATCAACAAAGGCTTTGACCTTGTATCCTGCGTCACTGTCCCCATCAACTGCCGCCAACATCAAATGTTGGTTTGGGGCAATGGTTATAGCGCTTCCCAGAGTATATTCTGTTCCCAAAACTGTGTCATCATAGCCCGGATGTATAAATTCGTCGTCCTGAACGGCTATAAGCCATTTTTTAGCTCCTGTAAAGCCTGCAAATGACAGTTTTGTGAAGCTTATAGCTCCGGTTTGGGAATCATAGGCAGATAATGTATAATTTGTAGTCTCCAAGAGAGTTTTCAGCTTATCTGAAGTAAATACCGCTCTTTCATCCTGACCTGATGTCGGCAGCTTTGGCCCGGTTCCATCGGCGTCTGCAACAACACTAAATACGTATTCTCCACCTTGAGGCACCGTTTTATTCCTGAGCTTTACAAATATCTTCTGTCCCTTGCTCAGATTAAGATTGGTAAAGGACAGAGTTCTGACGTTAAGTCTCTGAGATGAATTCAATGTTACCTCTGCACCGCTTCCTATCTTGACCAGGTCAGTTTCAAAAGCAGGGAATCCTTCCGGCAGCCAGAAAGTAACCGTACCGTTTGCAAAATCGTCCTTTGAAGTATATGTTATTTCAAAGTCCTTTAGCGTCGCTGCTTCACCTGTTACAGGACTAATTTCAATACTTCCCGGAAGTGTTATGTTACCGGGTGTCACATTTACGTCAATACGTTTTATACCGCTGGTAAAACCCGAGTACTGCCCGGTTATGTATATCTTTGCGACTCCGGCTGCTATGGCTGTTATCACACCTTTATCAGTTACAGTGGCAACACTGCTATTCAAAGATACGAATCCTACTGTACTCTTATCCGGTGAGACCGACAAGCCTAAGTCTTTATACAAATCAGCATTCTTCCCTTCCTGCAAGGTTATACTGTCATTAACTGCACCCGTTACACTAATATTAACACTTGGCTGAAAAGGATCATTCGGGTCTGAACCGGGTACATACTTATATGAGTAAAATGAAGGTGTAATCCCCATTTTAACGTTGTTTGCATATGAATATGCGCTATTAATTTTACCGTATCCCGTTATTTCAGCATCTGACATAATAACAAGACTTCCGATATATGAACCGCTCTGCATATTGATATATGAGCCTTGGGAAGTTGTGTCCAAGACCAAGGAAGTTACGGTTCCCTTTTTAAAGAGAATTTCAGTGGTACTCTCAATGTTTGCAGTATTGATTTCAGCTGAACCGTCTATGGTTATTTTATTTCCTTTGGCATCCTTTAAAACATTCAAGGTAGAAACCTTACCTCCCAAAAATTCAAGCTGTTTTTTCGTTACTTCTGCAGTTAACGTCTTAACAGTTCCAGACAAAAGAGAAAAAACTCCTTGACTTTCCTTGTTTATACTGACATTTTCAACGTTACCACTCAATTTAATATTTAAATTACTGTTTTCAGAAACTATATCTTTGAAATCACCTTTGATTGTGGCATTCTGGCTTTCAAAGGCCCCATGCATGGCAGTAATATTTACAAATCCGTCTCCGCTTGTCAGGTAACCTTCTTCAATGGTACATCCCGATTTTAGATATGTCTCCTTAATAGTTGTACTTCCAACCACTCTTATATACACATTGCCTTCACTTTTTTCAACTGTCAGGGTTCCGCCTATCTGAGAATTTTTTATAGTTACCCCGTTAGGGCCTCCTCCTCTTATAATAAGCCTTCCTGACAACTTTACGCTCTCCAGAGTAACAACTCCGTCGCCCACACCCTCACCGATAATCAAATCTCCAGAAATGGAAATACCTTTTAAAGTAACTGCCCCCACACTTATAAACATATTACCTGTGGCATTAGTGGTTATGGCTCCCGATTTAAGAGCAATATGTCCCACGCATTTATCTAACATAATTAAAGCATCTTTAAGTTTTAGCACTCCCGTCGGTGCATATCTTCCGGCAGCAACCTCTGCAAGTCCCCCTTTTTCTATCACCGCTGCCAAATCATTTAACTGTTTCTGTTCAAGAGCCTTACCGTCAGTTATCTTACTAAGTATTTTCTCATTTTTGAGTTCAAGTCCAAAAACATATGCAGACATCTCTGCAGCCTCTACTCTGGTCATTAAAGAAAAAGGATAAAATTTTGTATTTTCCTTAGCCGAAATATATCCGCATGCCGCAGCCTTTGCTAGCTCCTGTCCGTACCATGAGTTCTTTGGTACATCTATAAAATTTATGTCAGCCTTTTTTGATGTTTTCAATACAGCGTTGAGCATTTTAATAAAGTCAATTTTCTCAACAGGCTTGTTTAGGTCCAGACTTGAGTAGCTCTTATCCAATACACCGTTGTTTTTCCATTTGCTCAGTAATGAAACTGTGTAGTTGGAATATGATGTTCCCGTTTGTGCAAATGCAGAAAGGGGAATAACCATAAAACATATTACTGCAAGCATCAGAGATATTTTATTTGCATATCGTTTCATTAACTTGCTCCTTCTCTTATTATTGATTACCCTGATTGTATATTAATCCCTTATAGGCCATTAGTGCAGCTTCTGCTCTTGTGACATTATTGGAGGGTTGTAAATAAACTCTTCCATTAATTTTTCTACCTGAAATAATACCTGCTCCGCATACAGCAGCTATATTTCTGGAAGATGAATCCGAAATTAAATTAAAATCTGCAAACTGCTTCAAAGTGCTGCTGCCTTTTTGAGGTAATGGAGTTCCCTTTATTTTCAGAGCCAAAGCCAGCATTACCGCTGCCTGTTCTCTTGTTATCAGCTTATCGGGGTAAATCTTGTTATTATTATCCTTGCTGATTATACCGAAGTATTCTGCTGCCATAATTTCCTTATAATATTTATGTTTTGCGGTAACATCGGCAAACCTTCCTGCCACTGCTTTTTCCATGCCAAGGCTTCTGACAAGTATGGCACAGTATTCACCTCTGCTAATAGACTGTTTCGGGTTAAATCTATTGCTGCTGGATACAAATACATTTCTGCTTGCAAGGTTATTGATTGCCTCCACAGCCCAGCTTACAGACCCTAAATCACTAAATGTATTATTTACTGAGGTAGCTGTGACAACCTCATTTGACGGGTTACTCTGAACCAAGCCCTTTACAGCTCTGATTCTGTATGTCATTGTTTTGCCCGGTATTGCATCGTGGTATATAAAAGTAGTAACATTAGAATCAACTCTGCCTATTTCCCTGAAGAGGTACAACTGCTTTGCCTCAATGATAAATCCTTCTTCAGTAGAGGAATTATCCTTCCATGTAAGTTTCACGTCATTAGTTGATATAACCGACGTTTGCAAATTACCCGGTGTTACCGGAGCATCCAATGACAACTGTACCTCATTGCTGTAGCTCACAGCAGTTGACCTGTCAAAGGCCTTAATCCTGTAAAAAGTAGGCTCTGTGCTGCTGATCCATTTATCATTATATTTTGTGGTATTAGGTTCAAGCTGTGAGATTTGATACCACTGTGAAAGTAAACCAATCTTTTTCTCTACTATAAATCCTGCCTCCATACTGCTGGTATCATCCCAGGTAAGCTCAACCTCCGTTTTGCTTATAACGTTAAAAGACAAGTTTACAGGAGGACTCAGAGGAGTGGTCAAAGCTCCGGATTCATTGGAGAAATCGGAATACACTTCATTATCATTAATTTTTGCCCTTACCTTGTAGGAATAGTTTTTTTGCGGAGACACGTTCAAATCAATATAACTGTTTGCGTTTCTTCCCATTGTATCGTACAGTGTGTAATCTGTTTCATCGGGAGCTTTTCTCCATATCTCAAAGCCTGTTTCATTTGTAGTCAGGTCCTGCCAGGACAAGCTGATTTTTTTACCATCCACACTGACAGCCGTGAGCCATGAAGGAGGCTTTAGATACGTACTCGCTACATTCAGAACATCTGAATACTCGGAACTGGTAACACCTGTTAATGCCTTAATTCTGTAACTGTATATGGAATTTTCATGTGCGACGTTATCAATATAGCTGGTTGTATTCTGAGGCACTACTGCAACTTCAATGAAAGCACCTTCGTTTGATGCTCTCCTTTCAATAATATATGCCGTTTCAAAAGATACATCCTGCCATTTTAGCTGTATTTTATAGCCTGAAAGGGCAAACCCCGACAGATTTGACGGTCTAGGTAACATTGAAACCGCACTGCTTCCGTCATATTCATCAGGATAAGCAGATGATTTTATATATTCCGTTGAATACGACCTGACCTTATAATAATATTTTATACCAGCCGCTATTGCTTTATCACTGTATGTATTCTGACCTGCCGCAACTCTGGCTACTTCCGACCAGGAGGTGGAACCTTCCGTTCTTCGCTCTATTATAGTGTTGCTTATCTTGCCCTCAGGATAAGTCCATTTTAAATCAATCTGATTAGATGAAACCATTGTGGGTGTCAAGGAATCCGGCTTTACAACTTCATCTGTGCGGATTGAAATTTCATCCGTGTACACATATGTTGTATAAGTTGAGTCCAAGACTTTTACCCTGTATGTATAAATATGTCCCGGTTGAACGGTACTGTCTGTGAAAGTTGTAAGGTTTGCGGTAGTGTATGAGACCGTTGAAAATATCCCACCATCCACACTGCGCTCCAAGTAATAATTTATCTCATTGGTTAAATTGTCGTTCCAATTGAGGGTAACCACGTTTATATTATGTACTAACGCAGTAATATTTGATTTTACAGTACTGGCTGCTGTATTCAATACAACAAGGCTTTGCATTAAAATCGCTACTGCAAGCATTATTGCTAACTTAGAAATGTGTTTAAATTTGTGATATTTTTTTCCCCTGTTAGAAATCAAAGTATATACCCCCAAAAATTTCTTTTATTATACCTTATCGGCAATTTTCGGGATAGATTTTATAAGGTTGTACATTTTGTAATGTTAATGTCACATTAATGCGCAAAAAAAGCTGTACACCAATTGCTTAGTGTACAGCTCCCTGTCAGCTATAATATTTTTATTCAGCTGTAAATGTAACTGCTATTCGTTTACTTTCACGCTTACCTGAGTTAGTAACTGTGAAGTAGAAAGTTCCGCCTGTCTGTCCAAGTTGAGATATTGTAATTACAACCTGTGACTGGGTAGCTGCTACTATTGAAGTACCAATTACTTCTCCGCCTTCTGCTATATCATAATATTAACTATATCTCCTGCTGCTAAGCCATATACAACAACCATATCGTTTCCGGTATTGTTAATAGCCAAGACTTTATCAGCATTAGGATCAGCAGTTACTTCTTCAGCCGCATATGCTACTTCTGTTCTTGTACTTTCCAGTTTGCCTGTATTTGTTACAGTTACAAATACCTTTCCGGCTTCTGTTCCCAACTGTGCTATGCTAACTACAGCTTCTGTTTTTCCTGTTGCTACTGTTGCTGTTCCCAATGCTGTAGTTACAGTTCCGTCTTTGTATACCTTTACTATATCTCCTGCTACGAGTCCGGCTACAACTACAGTATCTGCTTTTCCTGTTACGTTGTTGGTTACTGTAAATTATCTGCTACAGGATAATTACTTGTTGCTTCAGCTATGTATGGTTTTTCGACCTTATCACTCTCTAAACCGCTGACACTAGTTACAGATACATACACAACTCCAGCATCTGAACCTATTTGAGGAATACTTACAATAGCTTCTGTCTTCCCTGACAATACAGTTGCAGTACCTATCTGTGCTGTTGGGCTATAAACCTTTACCACATCACCTACTGATAATGACGTTACTTTAACAGTATCAGCTATACCAGCATTATTAGTTACTGTAATATTTGCCTCGTCGGGCTTTGGTGATATCCCATCAGCTAACGCCACATTTGTTGTTGACAAAAATAAAGCTGCTGCAACCAAGATACTTTGAACTCTAAACTTAGATTCCATACCATTTAACCTCATTGTTAATATGATCGTTACAAAATTGTAATGTTTCCTTAATATATCACCCATGATCCATTCACTTAATACAAAATTCGTAAAAATGCGACTATTTTTACTAAAATTATTTTTTATAACATAAAAAACTATTCTATTTTGTCAAATACAATATTAAATAAAATAAAAGAGCCTATACAAGATTTAT
>NZ_ATAY01000016.1 GCF_000421965.1 Ruminiclostridium papyrosolvens C7
GAAGCTCTCTCATTGTCTAGTTTTAAGACCTTCTACTTTTGAATACCTGTTTTCTTTGGGTCAAACCCTCGACCTATTAGTATCAGTCAGCTTAACACATTACTATGCTTACACTCCTGACCTATCAACCATGTAGTCTACATGGGGTCTTACCTATTGCTAGTGGGATATCTCATCTTGAGGTGGGTTTCACGCTTAGATGCCTTCAGCGTTTATCCCTGCCGAACTTGGCTACCCAGCTGTGCCATTGGTATGACAACTGGTGCACTAGAGGTTCGTCCATCCCGGTCCTCTCGTACTAAGGACAGATCCTCTCAAATATCCTGCGCCCGCGACAGATAGGGACCGAACTGTCTCACGACGTTCTGAACCCAGCTCGCGTACCGCTTTAATTGGCGAACAGCCAAACCCTTGGAACCTGCTACAGCTCCAGGATGCGATGAGCCGACATCGAGGTGCCAAACCTCCCCGTCGATGTGGACTCTTGGGGGAGATAAGCCTGTTATCCCCAGGGTAGCTTTTATCCGTTGAGCGATGGCAATTCCACTTTCATACCACCGGATCACTAAGCCCTACTTTCGTACCTGCTCGAGGTGTCTCTCTCGCAGTCAGGCTACCTTATGCCTTTGCACTCGTTGCGCGATTTCCAACCGCGCTGAGGTAACCTTTGGACGCCTCCGTTACTCTTTGGGAGGCGACCGCCCCAGTCAAACTGCCCACCTGACAGTGTCCCTAGACCAGCTTATGGTCTCAGGTTAGAGTTCCAGTACTTTTAGAGTGGTATCCCAACGTCGACTCCTTAATGGCTGGCGCCACTAATTCTCAGTCTCCCACCTATCCTGTACAAAAAATACCGAAACCCAATATCAAGCTACAGTGAAGCTCCATGGGGTCTTTCCGTCTAGTCGCGGGTAACTTGCATCTTCACAAGTACTACAATTTCGCCGGGTACGTTGTTGAGACAGTGCCCAAGTCATTACGCCATTCGTGCGGGTCAGAACTTACCTGACAAGGAATTTCGCTACCTTAGGACCGTTATAGTTACGGCCGCCGTTTACTGGGGCTTAAGTTCATGCCTTCGCTTGCGCTAAGCAATTCCCGTAACCTTCCAGCACCGGGCAGGCGTCAGCCCCTATACTTCATCTTTCGATTTAGCAGAGACCTGTGTTTTTGATAAACAGTTGCTTGGGCCTATTCTCTGCGGCCTCAATCTCTTGAGGCACCCCTTTTCGCTAACTTACGGGGTCAATTTGCCGAGTTCCTTAACAACGCTTCTCCCGCTCGTCTTAGGATTCTCTCCTCACCTACCTGTGTCGGTTTGCGGTACTGGTACCTTTAATCTGGATAGTGGTTTTTCTCGTCAGTGTGGAATCTGTCACTTCGGTACTTGTTTTCCCTCCGCATCACGTCTTCGAAACATCCGGCGGATTTGCCTACCGGACTATCTACCTCGCTTGCACGATCTTTTCCAGCTGATCGCTTGACTTATCCTCCTGCGTCCCCACCTCTCTCATAACGATTAACGGTAGTACAGGAATTTCAACCTGTTGTCCATCACTTACGCCTTTCGGCCTCAGCTTAGGTCCAGACTTACCCTGGGCGGACGAACCTTCCCCAGGAAACCTTAGGTTTTCGACGGTAAAGATTCTCACTTTACTCTCGCTACTTATTCCGGCATTCTCACTACTGCTTCGTCCACAAGTCCTTTCGATCTTGCTTCAACCTACAACAGTAAGCTCCCCTACCACCCTCGTGTGCTCCATGCTATATCTCGTA
>NZ_ATAY01000017.1 GCF_000421965.1 Ruminiclostridium papyrosolvens C7
AGGCATTGTAAGTTCAGGTATCCGGCCCGAGAAGGTATTCAGCCAGTATTCCTCCTGCTTGCTCATACTTCCCGATTTTATGAGATTATTTTCCCATTCGCAGAAATCTTTGTATTGAAGCAGCATTTCCGGCAATTCTTGCCTATTATACAGAGTGAAAAATTCTTTCATCAAAATTCGCATAGAACTGCCGTCAAAAACTATATGATGAATATCATGTATCAGAATATGCTTGGTTTTTGATAAGGAAATAAGACCAACCCTTATAAGGGGTGCCATTTTCAAGGTAAAAGGACGTATAAATGCTTCAATAATATCCCTCACCTGTGATTCCTGTGCGTCAATGTACTCAATCGTAAAGTCGATATCTTTGTGAATTACCTGAACAGGCTCATCATCTATCACCTTAAATGTGGTTCTGAAGGCTTCATGTCTTTGTATTAATACTTTAAAAACTTCTTCCAGATGGTTTCTATCCAGTTCCCCTTCAATAATATTTACACCCGGTATATTGTAGTTTGTTGTTTCCCCGTCCACCTGACTCATTATATACATTCTTCTCTGGCCTGAAGATACATGATAGTATTCCTTTTCCTCAGCCACCGGAATCAGAGTTTTTCTATTATATTTTAATTCATTTGACGTATTACTGTCACAGGATTGAGTTGCCTCAATGAACTTTGCAAAATCATAAACTGAAGGATTATCAAAAAAATCACTTATATTTATGTCGAGATTCATAAGATTCTTAATACCGCTTACTATATTTATGGCAAGTATTGAATCTCCTCCCATACCATAAAAATCATCATATATATTAATTTCGTCCAATCCCAGTGCTTCTATCCATATTTTCCCTACTATTTTTTCAATCTCAGTATATGTCTCCCCCTCTTTTCCTTTTAAAACAAAAGAGTGAATTTGTTCCTTTGCCCTGCTATTTCTTCCAGAAACTGATTTCTTTAATTCCTGCTCAATTTTTAGTTTCAAACTCTGTGACATTCTTATAAAATTCTGTTGAGAAGACAGTATCGAATCACTGTAATCCAATTCTCCGATTATAACTCTTTCCATATCACTTAGTAAGGCTTTTCCAAATGCTTCTATTCCATCCTGAGTACTTATAGCTTTGAAAACATTATCCTTGTTTACTCCATAGTCTGCGGCCATTCCGGTTTCCTTCCACGCAGGCCAGTTTATGGTCAATGTTCTTTTTCCAAGTCTGTTTCTATAATGGGTGTATGCATCCAAATATGCATTTGCCGCTGCATAATCGCTTTGTCCCTCACCGCCTAATAAACTCTTTATTGATGAAAAGAGAACGAAGAATTCCAATTCATCATTTTCTGTTGCACGGTCAAGATTATATGTACCAATTATCTTTGAAGCCAGGACTTTTGAAATTTGATCTTCATTTTTTGTTATGATCAAGCCGGCTCCCGGCACTCCCGCACTGTGGATTATTCCGTTGATTTTCGTGTATTGAGTCCTCAATTGATTAATAACTGCAGAAACTTCCTCGTAGTTGGTAACATCTGCCCGGTAATACGCAATATTTGAACCTGTACTTTCTATTTCTAATATCGATTTTATCTTTTTACCGAGCTTTTCATTTTTATCATCTTTGATAATTTCATCCCATTTATCTCGTTCAGGAAGCTCAGATCTGGAAAGCAACACAAGGTTAATGTTTTCCTTTGAGGCAAGATATTTGGCAATTTCAAGTCCGATCCCCCCAATTCCTCCTGTAATGATATAAACACCCTTTTTATTTAAAACAAGATCATTTTGTGGTATTTCGGATGCTGCTATGGATTCGAATATCTCAACATATCTCTTTCCGTTACGATACGATACTAAAAAGTTCTTATTGCCCGAGCTGATTTCTGGAACCAGTTCTTTTGCAGTCATATTGTCATCGACATCTATACATCTAACTTTTATATCCGGGTATTCCTGTCCTACAACCTTCCCATATCCAAAAAGTGCAGTATTTTGCGGGATTATTACCTCTTCCTTTCCTGTAACCTTATTGGCATATCCTGAAATGAGTACAACATCAAGCGCCCCCTTCAGCTTACTGTTTACTAAGGCTCTGGTAAGGTAAAACATCGTGTATATGGATTGGGATGGATTCCCGACTGTTTGATTTATTTTTTCACCGCAATCACTGGTTAGTTCTGATAAATACAAAATCTGAGTTATTTTATACCCAATAGTATCGCTTATTAATTTTGCAAAGTCCTCTTCTCCTATGCCAACAGTGTACCGGTACTCGCTAACTCTGTGATAGACCGTCCCTACATCCACTTCTATGACACTATTCTGTCTTTGTTTTAATTCAGATATTATACTTTCTGCATTTACACCATCATCTTTTATAACTAATATGGTTTTGCCGTCTTCTTCAATATCTTCACCTGAATTTTTCTCCTCTTCCCACTGCAACCTAAAGAACCAGTCGTCTTTAGTTTTGTTTTTTCCTATCGTATGACTAATATCCTTTACCTTTTTCATTGTAAAATCATGAATTTTTACAACGATTTCTCCTGCTGGATTAATAATGGATAAGTTGTGTTTTATAATTTCTTTACTTCCATCCCTTTCAGGGAGTTGGTTTATATACACATAACTATTTGCGGGTATAGGTTTGAATATCTCTATTTTTTTATATGTAAAAGGTAAGTAGAAATACTCGCTGTTTACGCCTAAAGCAGTAGCATTGTCCAAAATTGCGGGATGAAGCACGTATCTGTCAACTTCTTCAGAAAGATGGGGTAAGGGTTCAATATATACAAGAACTTCGTCATCTCCGCTTCTGATACTTTTCATACACTGCCATCTTGAACCGAAATTCATCTTTTGGTTATAGTCGAACTGAAAGGTCTGTTCACTGCCAAGCTTTGAAAACAGCTCCTTCATATTGATGGTTTGTTCACTTTCAAGCTTGCTGAATGCCAATTTTCCGGTAGCATGGAGATTCCATTTATCCTGACTATACGCTTCATCGGCTTCCTCACAGCTGGCTACTGAAAAATACACTTCTCCATCTTGTTCTCTTATGCATGTATGCGCACTTATTGTTTCATTTTCTCTTACTATCAACGGTGTATAGAACTGAACATCCTCAATGCAGGCTACATCCTTTCGGTAGCAGTATTTTGCTGCTTGTACGGCAATTTCAAGGTAAGTCGTTCCCGGAACCGCACTGATACCGCCAATTGAATGTTCACTTAATACCCAATGTCTGTCTATGTTAAAATCTGTTGCGAATATAACTTCATTGATTGTTTTAACTAAACATCTGTCAAGGAGAGGATGGTCAATCTCCTTATAGTATTCTTTAGTATTTAAAACTTCATTTTTTCTATCATTGTCAATTTGTATCCAACATCTTTTTTGTGCAAAGGGATAAACAGGAATGTTAACTTTAGTGTTGTCTTCATCTTTATATAAATCCTTCCAGTCAAATTCGGCACCTTGAATATATAGAGTGCATATGTCAAATAACAAATTCCTATCCCTCTTACCGTTGCAAACAAATTCATTAATTTTCGCCAATGCTCTTTTTAATATATCGGCTTCAATAGCTTCCCTTGTTTTGATATCTCTATTATGGGGATAATTATTTTTTGATTCTCCATAAAAAATGCCCTCGGCATTGTTATCATCCAATTTTATGGATTCAAGCTTGCGGATAATATCTTGCAAGCTTTCTCCCGGTTCCAGAAAAACGGCAATTCTATACTTATAGTGACCTCTTCCTGCGTTTGAAGTATAACATATATTTCTGAAACCTTCTTTTGTTACCCTTCTGAAAAATTCTATATATGTATCAATTAGCCTTTGAAGTGATTCTTTAGATTTTGCAGAAACAGTAAGCACATTCAGAAAGCCTGTCTCAGAATTAACTTTAGTCGAAGGAGCTTCCTCCAACACCAAGTGGCAGTTTGTACCACTTAATCCAAAAGAGCTGACTCCACACCTTCTAGGGGAGCCTTCCGTATCCCAATCCATAAGTTTATCTGCAATATATACCGGAGAATCTACCAGGCTTAATGCCTTGTTGGGGCTATTAAAGGAAGCCAAGGGAGGTAGTTTTCTGTTTTTTAAAGCCAACACCGCCTTTACGAAGCCTGCAACCCCGGCAGCAGTGTCAAGATGTCCCAAATTTGTCTTTACAGAACTTACGGCACAAAAACCCTTTCTATTTGTATAACTTCTGAATGCACTGGTAATTCCGTCTATTTCTATTGGATCACCGATTTTAGTACCAGTTCCATGAGCTTCTATGTAAGCTATTGTTTCAGGTTCAACCTTTGCATCCTTCCAGGCCATTTTTATAACATCAGCCTGTGCTTTGGGGTTGGGGGCAGTTATGCCGTTTGAACTACCATCCTGATTTATGGCAGAACCTTTTATAACGGCATAAATCGGATCACCGTCCTTCAAGGCCTTTGATAAAGGTTTCAACAATACGGAAACTACACCTTCACCTTCTCCGGTGCCGTCAGAACTATCATCAAACGACTTGGTTCTCGAATCAGAAGACTCGATTCCAAGTTTATTTTCATACTCGAAAGGGGCCAGTATTATTTTTACAGCCCCGGCAATTGCCATATCACAATCACCCGACCTTATTCCCTGACACGCACAATGTATAGCCACTAGTGATGAAGAACATGCGGTGTTTACTACGATACTTGGTCCTTTTAAATCCAAAATGTAAGATATGCGGCTTGCAATGACGGATGTAAGGTTTCCTGCTTCGGCAACAGAAAATGATTCAGGCTGGGTATCCAATATTAATCTTTTATATTCTGAATCACCACGGAATCCCACATATACTCCTGTCTTAGTTCCCTTGAGTCTATCTCCTCCGTATCCCGCATCTTCAATAGCATTCCATGCTGATTGGAGGAATAATCTCTGATTAGGGTCCATTAACCCAGCCTCTCGTGGTGAAATCCTGAAAAATTCACAGTCAAATTTGTCTATTTGGTTCAGGTATGCCATTTTTCTATATCTAATGTTAGAAGACTCTATTCTTTGGTAATCCAAAAAATCATCTATGTCGCTGCGTCTATTATCAGGAAATGGACATACACAATTGATTTTATTACTTATAACATCCCAGTATTCATTTATATCTTTTGCCTGAGGCAAATTAACAGCCATTCCTATAACAGCTATTTGCTCTTCTGATTTTGTATTTTTCTGTTTTAAAACCTTAATCATTTCATATGCTTGTTCTTCACTGATGCTTCCCTCTAGTACATTCTGTACTATTAACTTTTGTATCCTTTCCATAAATCTTATTCCTCTCTAAACAGTGATTTGACTGCCTCATCAAGATTAATCGAACCATCTTTCAGTTGGCTGAAAATATTACTTACTTCCTTTTCAAAACTGATTTCGGTCTTTTCCTTCTCATGTTCTGTTAAACTATTCTGGCTACTATATATATAGGAGGCTAATTTTGAAATAGTAGGATATGAGAATAAATCTGTAACAGTTGTAGCTCCGGGATATATTTTGTCCAATTTGGAATGCACCTTTAAAATTTTTAGAGATGTTCCTCCACTCTCAAAGAAATTGTGATTTATACCAATACCTTTTTTCCCCAGTTCGTCCTCCCAAATAGCTATCAGCTCTTCTTCTATTGAATTGGTAGGAGCTGAATATTCCTCTGTTGCAGGTATAGCGTTATTGGGTTCAGGTAATGCCTTTCTATCTATCTTGCCGGTTACAGTAACCGGTAATTTTTCAAGTTGTATATAATACGAAGGAATCATGTACTCAGGTAATTTTCTTTTTAATAATTCCCTGATTTCCCTCCCATCTATATTTACACCTTCCCGTGCAATAAAATAAGCTACCAGATAGCTGTCGCCATCAGATTTTTTATATGCGTTGACAATGCTCTTTTCTATACCGTCCAATGTATCTATTATTGCTTCTATTTCATTTAATTCAACCCGGAGTCCTCTTATTTTTACCTGATTATCATTTCTCCCTATGTATTCCAAACTACCATCGGGCAATATGCGTCCCAGGTCTCCACTTTTATATACCCTACCATCTCCGGTGAGTGGGTTTGCAATGAATACGGAATCTGTCAATTCCGGCATATTCCAATATCTTAATGCAAGGCATTCGCTTTCATATACAATTTCGCCAACTTCATATACTCTTGCTTCCTCATTATGCTCATTAATTATCAGCACTTTTACTTCATTAACCGGATACCCTGCTGATACTGTTTCCCTTGGGATAACAGTTTCTTTATCAATAAATTTAAATGTTGCAACCAGTACTTCTGAAGCACCAAGGAAATTTACAAATTTGCAGCTGTCAGAAAAGTACTTTCTATAAAGCTCCACGTCACTTTTATTAACAGCCTCTCCTCCCAATATTATCAGTCGCACTTTATAAAGCGTTTTCTCTTCACTCAGCTCTTCAATAAAATATCTGTAGACCATTGGTACTGAGTGGAATATAGTAATTTCCTCATTTATTATAAGATGTCCAAGATCCCTCATGTTTCCTTTGGATTTTAAATCAAATATGCAGAGAGTACCTCCGCTCAGTAATGTACTGAAAATATCTATTATTCCTACTGCATGACTGTATGAAGTGAGTAAAACAAGTTTATCCTCGCTATTAATATGTAATTTGTTTATGTAAGTACCCATGAATCTCAGGATGTTACTATGGTTTTGTACTACTCCTTTTGGCTTGCCAGTTGAACCTGATGTATATAAAATATAGGCCTCCCGCCCCGGGTCAACATTTATATTAAGATTTCCATCTGAATTATTTCTATCAATATGTTCAGTATTTATTATCTGAACTGAAATTTCTCCTAAATCTGCCAACCTTTTGGCTAGTTCCTCCGTATTGCTGTTGCACAACAGGACACCTGCACCTGAATCTTTAAGCATATATATTAGTCTTTCCTCAGCATTGGATGGCTCAAGGGGCACAAAAATCCTTCCCGTCTTCAATACACCCAGTATTGCTGTAACCATGTCAGCTCCATGCTCGAATAACAGTGCAACAGGCTTGTTTTCAACGTCCTTATATGCGTCAATGTAGCGTGCTATCCTGTTTGATTCTAAATTTAACTCCTCATAACTAATTTGGTAATTTCCATTCTTTATGGCAGTTTTATATTTGTATTTGCATACCTGTTTCTCAAAATACTTCACTATCGATTGTTGCAGCTCTTCTTCCGGGAATTTTACAAAGGGAGTATCTAAAGTAACACTATCTTTAATCCGTGGTAAGCTACTTTTGCAGAATATTCTGTAATCAGATATAGGTTTATCTGTATCAAGTACTACCTCTTCGAGTAATTTTAAATATTCACCCATAAGGTATTCAATTGTAGAATGTTTAAACAGACTTGTCCGGTAAGTGCAGGTAAATCTGATATCGCCTCCCTGCTCCTGGAAATACATAGTGATATCAAAGGTTGTTGTATTACTCTCACATTGACATGGTAAAAACTTTACATTATCTATATTGCCGGAAGAATAGCCTCTGGAAGCGCTGTAGTTCTGCGAGTTAAATATGGTATCAAATAAAGGATTCCTTCCTAAATTTCTATTAATATTTAATTTACCCAAAAGCATGTCAAACTGATAATCTTGATTGTCAATAGCTCTGAACATGGTTTCGCTTACTTCAATTGCATATTCTCTAAATGTTTTGGCTCTTTCAGGATTACTCCTTATAGCCAAAGTATTTATGAACATCCCAACTATATTTTCAACTTCTTCATGGTTTCGTCCTGAAACAGGTATACCGACCACAACGTCCTCACTGCCTGATGCTTTTGCTAAAATAACTTTGTATGCAGCCAGTAACAAACAAAATAATGTCATGTTTTCATGATTTGCAATTTGTTTTAACCTGTTACCCAGTTCCACCCCTGTTGTAAAACTGATTTGTCTGCCTGAGTAATCAGGTGTATTTGCTCTTGAATAGTCAGTTGGAAGGTCTGGTATATTAATTTCCCCTTTAAACATATTGAGCCAGTATCTCTCCTGGCTGTAAAGCACCTCAGAGTTTAGTATATTGTTTGTATACCACTCTGAAAAGTCTTTATATTGTATTTTCAGCTCAGGCAGTATCTCATTATTGTATAGCTTAATCAAGTCATTTGATATAATATCCTTTGATGATCCGTCAGAAATTATATGGTGCATGTCCATTATTAATATATGCCTGTCTTGGGCCTGTTCAACCAACCCTACTCTGAATAAAGGAGCTTTGTCTAAATCATATGGCCGTTTAAAATCATTAAGTAACTCCTCTGTTTCTTTTTCTGATTTTATGAATTCAATTTCAAAATCAACATCAGTATTTATGCATTGAACAGGCTCGCCGTCTATGTTTTTGAATGAGGTTCTAAGTCCTTCATGTCGTTTAATTAAAGATTTGAATGTGCCTTCCAAACGTTTCAAATCAATGTTCCCTTCGATGTATAAAGCATTTGACAAATTATAGCTTAAATTGGAGTTATCAAACTGGCTGATAAAATACATCCTTTTCTGCGCTTCTGATAAAGGATAGTACTCTTTTTCCTCAGCCTTTTGTATAGGTTGGAATAAATTATTTTGTGCCTCTTTAATTTTGTAATACTTAATTATTTCTTCTTTACGGCTTTGAATAAGCTCACCGAGTTCTTTATCCATAACTCCTTTTGGAGCTTTACATCGTAAGGATTCGCCTTCTACCCATAACTTTATATCTTTATTTTCAAGCTCATTTATTATTTCATTTATACTTTTGTCAAAACTGCTATTACTGTATCCGTATGTAAGCTCACCCATGTTTTCCCTCCTGTAGAAGATGGTTAAAATTCATATTCTTCATATTTCTCATCAATTTGCATATTATCTTTATCAATTATTTTAGCCAGTTCCGTAATTGTGGGATTCTGTATAAGACACTGCAGGGTTATATCCTTGTTAAATATTTTCTTTATATGTAGCTTTAAGTGTATAGCAATTAATGAATCTCCGCCCAATTCAAAAAAACTACTGTATATACTTACCTCCTTGAGCCCTAAAACATAGGCCCAAGCTTTAGCCATACTTATTTCGGTATCACTGTATATGCCATCATCCCTGCCCAGTATCTTCGTATTTTGGTAGTCATTGGCATTGGTATCGCCATAATCATATCCACTCTCGGCGTTGATTATTTTTGCGTTAATTTCATTTGCTAAATTAATGCTTTCCTCCTGATTCTCGCCTTTTGAATCAAGAGCATTTACTACAATTATCCTGTTAACTTGGTTATGAATTGCCTTATGAAATATATCAATAGCCTGGTCTGTTTGAAGGGCTTTGGAATCATTGTCAACATCCAGCCCGTAATCTACTGCCATTCCTACCTCTTTCCAAGCCGGCCAGTTTATCGTAACTGCACCTTTTCCATTTTTATTTCTATATGCTTGAAAAGAGTCCAGATAAGAATTTGCGGCAACATAATCTCCCTGCCCCGGACCTCCTAAAATTGAAGCTAATGAAGAAAACATTACAAAGAAGTCTAAATTCTCATTTTCGGTAAAGTATCCTAAATTCCAGGTTCCATGCACTTTAGGTAACAATACTTCTGTAAATGTCATTTCATCCTTGTTTAAAATAAAAACCATCGCCTGCAACTCCGGCACAATGCACAATACCGTTAATCTGGTTATAGGATGCTTTAATTTTCTTCATTAAAACTTCCATCTTCTCAAAATCAGAAATATCTATACTATAATAATCCACTTGACTTCCTGACTTTTCAATCTCTTTAATACCCCTGATTTTATAACACATCTTTGCATCGCTATTTTCTTTCAGTATGGCTTCCCATTCACCCCGTTCAGGGAGTTTTGAACGATTAAGCAGAATCAATTTAACATTCCCACGGGAAGCAAAATATTTACATATCTCTAACCCTATTCCTCCCAAACCGCCGCTTACTAGATAAACTCCTCCTTCACGGACAGTAATACCTCTTCTTTTTACACTATCAAATTTAAGACTAATATATTCCTCTATGTACCTTGCTCCATTTCTGTAAGCAGTTAAATACTCCTTAAAATCACCGGATATTTCATGTATAACTTCGTTTATACTCGTATTCTCATCTATATCCAGAAATCTGCACTTTATATTGCTATATTCCTGTCCGATTACTTTTCCCAACCCAAGTAAAGTAGCATTTTCCGGGGATATCTTTTTTTGATTTCCAACTACATCGTTTACATACTCAGAAAGTAAAACTATTTCTACGTCAAGTTCTGTATTACAATTCAATATAGCTTTGACAATATAAAACAGACTTTTTACACCCTGCTCTTGTGAATGTTCCAGCTGAGATATATTATCTATTTTTCCACCGCTGCACATTGTAAGGGTGTGAATAATCTGTATTGATTTCCTATTATCCGTTAAAGCTTTTAGAAGGTTTGTGTAACTATTTTCGTTATTTTCAACCAAATATTCATACTCAGCTTGCTTAATAAAACGGTCACCTATTGAGGCTTCAAATACTGATGTACCGTTTTGTCTCAATTTGCCGGCAATAGCTGAACCAAAGTTTTCATTGTCTTTTAGGACTAACACAACATCAAGCTTTTTTTCTGTGTTATTACTTATAAGCTTTTTTTCAACCCATTTTGTTGTATAGAAAGATTTCACGGATACATCTGTGCTACGATTTTTTTTGTTTTTCACTTCCAGCCAACATCTGTTCTTTAGAAATGGATAAGTAGGTATTCGTACTCTTCTGCTGCCCCCACCTTTATATAACCTATCCCATTCCACATTAGCGCCCTGTACATATTTTTCGCATATATAATACATAAGTTCTTTATTTTTTTGAGAACTATTTATAAAATTATCCATACTTTTATTTGCAATATCACTAAGTTCGTTTCTTTGATTCTCACTGATTTCATTTCTATGTCTTGACTTATCTAACATGGATGCAATCTGATATTCCCCATAAAAAACCCCTTGACTTTTATTAGTGTCAATTCTATATAAATTAATTGAATCTAACTTCTCTTTTATACTTTGTCCATAATCAACTACTAAGGCCAATCTATATTTTGAATGTTCTCTCCCTGTATTCGCAGTATAGCAAATATTATTTAAATCGTTGTCGGAAGTCTCTCTGAAGAAATCTTTATATAGCTGAACCAGTTGTATGAGTGATTCCTTTGATTTTGCAGAGATTGTAAGTACGTTTACCTGCTCTGACCTTTTTGGGAAGTTTTCTTTAATTCGAGGAGCCTCTTCTAAAACCATGTGGCAATTTGTTCCGCTGATTCCAAAAGAACTGACTCCACATCTGATTTTTGCATCCTCGGAAGGGACTTTGATTATTCTGTCATTGATGTATACAGGTGAGTTTGCAAAATCTATATTATGATTAGGTCTGTAAAAATTAAGTAACGGAGGAATTTCCTTTTTATTTAAAATCAGTACTGCTTTTATCAGTCCGGCTATACCCGCTGCATCATCTAAATGGCCCAAATTAGCTTTTACCGATCCCACTGCACAAAACTGCTTTTTTTGTGTATAATTGCTGAAGGCTTTAGTTATCCCTTCTATTTCGATGGGATCTCCTAACTTTGTTCCTGTACCATGAGCCTCCATGTAGGAAATTGTATCAGGTTCTATTTTCCCGTCCTTCCATGCCCTAACTATAACATCTTCCTGTGCTGCCGGATTTGGAGCAGAAATTCCATTGGATGTCCCATCCTGATTTATTGCAGTTCCTTTTATTACTGCATATATATGATCTCCATCTTCAACTGCTTTACTCAGGGGCTTTAGCAATACAGCTGCAACACCCTCCCCTGAACCCGGACCATCTGAACTATCGTCAAATGTTCTGGTTATCCCTTGGGGAGAACTTATTCCGATGTTTACTCCATCCTTAGGCTCTTCAGGAAGATATCTGAGCTTTATTGCACCGGAAAGTGCCATTTCGCATTCTTCATTCCGTATTGCCTGACATGCCTGATGTGTTGCTACCAGGGATGATGAGCAGGTTGTATCAATTAACATGCTTGGCCCTTTGAGATTTAGTATGTAGGATATTCTGCTTGCTACAATAGCCTTTATATTGCCGGGAATGGACAGATAACGCTGAGAGGGATCAACTGCTTCTATAAATTGCTTATATTCATAATCAAACTCTACACTATATCCTAAGTACACCCCGGTTCTGGTACCCGCAAGTTTTTTCCCTCCATATCCAGAATCCTCTATTGCCTTCCAGGCAGTTTCTAGGAACATTCTCTGCTTGGGGTCCATTAATTGGGCTTCCTTAGGGGATATACGAAAAAAATCATAGTCAAATTTATCTATCTCTTTAAGATAGGCATATTTTGAGTATCGTATTTCATCAGGTGATTTTCCTTGCGCCATCAAGTAATCATCAGTATCCTGCTTTCTTTGTTCTGAAAATTCGCTCCTACAGTTAACACCATTTCGTAAAACCTCCCAAAACTCATCTACATTTGACGCTTTAGGAAATTCACAAGCTATCCCTATTATAGCTATATCTCTGTTTGAAATGGCTTTTATTAAACCATCTTGTTCATTAAAGACATTAGAATTTTTTGTTTTGTCCAGATCTAAAAGTTTTTTAACCATTATATCCCCCATTATCAGATAATTATTTTTCGGTAGTTGATACTACTGAAAATCAGCGTCCCTGAAAAGATGTCCCAGACCGGTTTCGTCAAAAATCTGCTTAAATCTTTCTTCTTGTTCCTTAATATCAGTCTTTTTTGTAATAAACACTGTTTTTAGCATCCTTAGTGCTTCCGTCAATTGTTCAAGAGAAGGTTCCATATTGTTACCTTCCAGTTCCGCCAGTAATTCCTGTACTCTCCGGTATGGCTCAACAACACCTGCTACATATTTATCGTTATCCCAATTCTTGTTTTTAGTGCATACTGCTATTGCGAGACACCTGACTATAAGTTTTAATCTTGAGTCTTTACTATCACAATTACGGGGTTTAAGCTTATCTGTCAAAGAGGAAACATCTTCATTGTTGTCATAGGCATAAGCCAATATGTCAGGTGTATTCCTTTTTGCCAGATTCTTCAGCACTGTTTTAGGCCCCATTTCAACAACGACCTCAACTCCGCATCTTTGCAGAAACTCCATGGATTCCTGCCATCTTACAGGACTTATTATTTGCGATTTCAGGTTCTCAGGTATGCTCTCCTTTGAAACATACGGTCTTGCGGATACGTTTGATATAACCGGATACTTTAATTCAACGAATTTATACTTTTTTAACTCTTCCCTCATTTCTTCTGCCGCAGGGTTCATTAAAGGACTGTGGAAAGGTGCACTTACTTTTAGCGGTATTATTTTTGCACCTTTTGCCTTGAGGTTGTCCGCAGCGAGGTTCACCGCTTCTTTATGACCTGAGATAACAATCTGTTCAGGTGAATTATAGTTCGCTATAACTACTACTCTTGATTCATCGGAGTTCAGTCCGCACTCTTCTTCAACCTCTCTTCTGCTTATGCCCGTAACTGCTGCCATAGCACCGATACCAATAGGTACTGCCTTTTGCATAAACCTGCCGCGTTGCCTTACAATTTTAACAGCATCCGAGAATTCAATCGCCCCTGCACATGTCAAAGCTGATAGTTCTCCAAGGCTGTGTCCGGCGCAATAATGGGGTTCTATGCACAATTCCTGCTTGTATACCCGGAATTGTGCAACACTTAATGTTAAAATAGCAGGCTGTGTGTTTTCAGTTTTTGCCAGTTCTTCGGAGTCTCCTTCAAAACATAGCTTTTGAAGGTCAAATCCTAAAGTATCATTTGCCTCTTCAAAAGTTTCTCTCGCTATAGAGTGGGCATCACAGAGACTTTTCCCCATCCCCGTATATTGGGAACCTTGTCCCGGAAATAAAAAAGCAATTTTGTTCATATTTATTCCCCTTTTAATTGATATTTTCTGTTAGTGCCTCAATTACCCTGATATATGTTTTTATCATTTCCATCACCTTTTCCTGTCTCAACCTGTGATGGTTATAAATACATATAAAATCTATTTCCTCATCTGAATTGTTCACTTTTAAGATGACATCATATATGTCCGAAAGGTTCTCTAATTTATAGTCTGCAAAGGAAAAAGATGATGCAATCGAATAATTGTCCCTGCTCAGTTCAAATATATCTCTATCATCCAAGTTGTACGTGTATAAAGCTTCATCACCTGTACATTTTTCATAAACTGTCAGCAGAAGGTTTTCTATACTTGAAATCTCTGACATATCTATGTCCAATCCACGAACACCGTCCAAGACCTTTGGCTCCCTAAGAATATTGGCAGAGATTTCATCCTCTTCTGTTATTTCATGCAAGAGATACATATATGCCGTTAAAAGTATGTATTGTACTTCAATATTTTTCAAGCCGGCCAAGCGACTTAATTTTTCCTTTAAAGCCTCGGGAATCTTGAATACAAAAGTTGAATGTTCTACCGGGCTATCATCTGTTCTAAAATAATCTTCTGGAAATTTAACGGTCTTTATATGGACTTTCTTTTTATCTGCCTTTTTCTTCAATATTAACTCAGTCAATTTTGAAATGGTGGGGTATGTAAACAAATCAGCCACACTTACTTTTGACGGGTAAACACTGTTTATCATCGAATGAACTTGAATAAGAAGCATGGAATTACCTCCTATTTCAAAAAAGTTATCTTCAACACCAATCCTTTCAGTTCCAAGAACTTCATGCCATATATTGACCAACCTGTCTTCTGTCTCATTCTTTGGAGCAACATATTCTGTCTGTGTAAGCAAATCTCCGCCGGGTTCAGGTAATGCCTTCCTGTCAAGTTTCCCATTCTGAGAGAGGGGAATTTTATCTAATTGCACAATGTAGGAAGGAATCATATACTCAGGTAATTTTTTAGCCAAAAAGTCCTTCAATTCCTGAATTTTTATGGCTTTTTCTCCGACTACGTAGGCACACAGGTATCTATTAGAATTTTTCCCTTCCCATGGTATAACTACTGCCTGATTTATAAGGCTATGGTTCAGAAGTTGGTTTTCAATTTCCTCCAGTTCAATCCTGTAACCTCTTAGCTTTACTTGATTGTCGCCCCTGCCTAAATATTCTATTTCTCCATTTTCAAGTATTCTGGCCATGTCACCTGTATAATAGATTCTGTCATCGGCAGTTTGATTAAACTTATTTCGGGAGAACTTTCTTTCTGTCTCGATTATATCCGTGTAACCTCTTCCTGTATTTTTTCCACCTATGGCAAGTTCTCCGGGTACACCTACAGGCAATAACTGTTTAAATTGATTTACAACAAAAACTTCAATATTGGGAAGAGGCTTACCTATAGTTACAACATCGTCACAGGTTAAATCCTTTGAGGTAGCCCACACAGTCGCTTCTGTAGGTCCGTACATATTATAGACCTTGTTTTTATATTTCTGCTTTAAGCTAATCAGAAGGTTTCCCGGTAAAGCTTCTCCTCCCACTGCCAAGAGTTTTACCCTGTCCCAGATGAGAGAACTGCCCTCAAAATCCAGCAACATTTTCAATCTTGATGGTGTCAAATGAAGTAAGTCTACATTCTTTTCAATGATTATTGAGATTAATACACCAGGGTCCTGCTGTTCCTCGTTTGTGGCTATAACAATGGAAGCTCCATGTGCCAGTGGTAGTAGCAATTCTGACACCGATAAATCAAAAGAGACGGATGCAAGGGCCAAAAATCTATTCTCACAGGAAAATTCTATTCTTTCTTTCATAGCCTGAACAAAGTTTATTAAATTGCCATGCTCAATATATACACCTTTGGGATTACCTGTGGAACCTGATGTAAATATCAGATATGCCAGATTATTTCTTTCGATATCTGTCTCTCTATATATTTGCTCTCCTGTAAAGTACTTATTATCAAAAATATTAATTATTTCTAAATTTGCCTCAGAAAAATCAAACCTATCAGAAACCTTGTCCTCTGTAATTAACAGTCTGGCTTTGCTTTGGCTTATTATACGGGATATCCTGTCCAGAGGATACCTTGTGTCTACGGGCACATACGCCCCTCCGGCTTTTAACACTGCTAAAATGGCTATCATCATTTCAACGGAACGATCCACAAGAATACAGCAGGTCTCTTCTTTTTTCAGACCCCTTGATTGCAAATAGCATGCTAAAGAATTCGCTTTGCTATTTAACTCTCCATATGTAATTTCTTCATTTTTACATATTATAGCAATCCTCTCCGGATATTTTTCAACCTGCTCATTAAATATTTCGGTAAATGTCCTGTAAGGAGGAAAACTTACGGAAGTTTGATGAATTTCAGAAAGCATCTTGTACTTTTCCTGCTCCGGGATTATTTCAAAATCCTTTAATTTTAACTCAGGGTTGTGCGAAGCCTGAGTTAAAACATATATGTAAATATCAATAAATCTTTGAATGGTAGTTTCTTTAAAAAGCATGGTACAATATTCAAATTCCATTTTAAGACTGTTATTATCCTCAGTCCCCTGTAACTTCAAATCAACCTGCGCCTTTTTATTAATAAAATTATATGCCCTGATATCAAATTCGGGATTTTCGACATCTCCTCTTTTCATATTATGAAGAATAAACATAATATCAAATATTGGATTTCTGCTGCTGTCCCTCTTTACTGAAATCATGTCTACAAGATCGTCAAATTGATAATCTTGATTTTGAAATGCTTCAAAGGTCTCCTTTTTAACCAAACCAAGAAATTCCCTGAAAGACATATCACTATTGATTCTATTTCTTAAAGCCAGAATATTTACAAAGTTACCGATAATATTTTGTAAATCAGTATGGTTTCTTCCGGCTGTTGCAGTACCGACAACAATATCATCCTGATTGGTGATTTTGTAAATAAACACCTCATAAATAGATAGCAGTACCACGAATAATGTTGCATTTTCACTTAGTGCAAGATTTTTAAGCCCATTTGTAGCATGAGAATCAATTTCAAAGCTTAAACTGGCTCCTTCGAAGCTCTGTTTACCCGGCCTTATAAAATCATAGGGAAGGTTTACTGCTGGAATGTCCCCGTCGAATTTCCCATGCCAGTATTCTTCCTGATTTTTTATACGATTTTTGTATTCATTGCACTGCTGCCATTCCACATAATCCTTATAAGTAAGCTTTAAAGGCTCCAAATCCTTATCTGAATATATTTCTGAAAATTCATTAATAAAAATCTCTGTAGAAACACCATCAGACACTATGTGATGCATATCTACGCAAAAAATATACTTTTTAGCTTTTATTTTAATAAGGCAGGCCCTTATCAAAGGTGCGCAATCCAATCGAAATGGCTTTACAAAATTGGTTACTATTTCATTTGACCCTTCTTCGCTTTCCTCATAATATTCCATGGAGAAACTAAAGTTGTTGTGTACCTTCTGCATTGGGCTTTGTCCTATGACTTCAAATGAAGTCCGGAGCACTTCATGCCTTTCTATCATCTTTGTAAAGGTATCTTCAAGTTTGTCCCGATGGACTTCTCCTTCTATTTCAACAACTATTGGCATATTGTGAGCAGTACTATCAGGCTCAATGCTTTGCAGCAGATAAAACCTCTTCTGTGCGGATGAAAGAGGATAATACTCTTTTGGTCGCGCCGGTAAAATTTTTATATAATCCTCTTGCTTTGATTCCGTAATATATGTTGCAGTATCTCTTATAGATGATTTCTGGATAAAATCCAGCAGTTGTATATCCTGGTTGAATTCCTTCTTCAACCTCTCTATTAAAATAACAGCACTTAATGAATGACCCCCAAGTTCAAAAAAGCTTTCCACTACGCTAATCTCAGATTTGTCCCTGTCAAGCACCTCTTCCCATAAATCTACAAGTTTCCTTTCCAGGGAATTCTCAGGCAAAATCACTTCTCTTCGGTCATTATGGCTTATTTTCAGTAGAGCCTTTCTGTCAATTTTTCCATGCTGTGTAAGAGGAATTTCTTCTATTTGAGTAATTTGTTCCGGAACCATATAATAAGGCAGGAAACCTGACAAAAACTCCTTTAGTTTATTTGTGTATATCCTTATGTCGGAAGTAATAAAAGCAGTTAATATTTTTTCTTTATTACTATCTTCCTTAACAACGGCTACTGCATCCTTTATTCCTTGGAAATTCCTTATTTGCGCTTCAATTTCGCCTAATTCAATTCTGTAACCCCGTATTTTTATCTGATGGTCAATTCTTCCCAGAAATCTTATATTCCCATCACCTTCACAAACAGCGATGTCCCCTGTACGATATATTCTTTTACCCTCTATGTACGAACTGTTTACAAAGCGCTCTTGTGTTAAGGAAAGATTATTCATATACCCTCTGGCAAGACCAATTCCTGCCAGACACAGTTCTCCGGGTATTGCAACAGGATTCAGTTTTCCTTCATGGTTTAATATCAGGCACTTAACATTGTCGATAGGTTTACCTATCAATACTTTCTGACATCCTTCCTTCAGTTCAAAGAAAGTGCTGCAAACACTGTTTTCCGTAGGGCCGTACTCATTTATTAACCTTACATTTCCAAACGCCTTAAAATGCTGGCTGACCAGATCTGTTGAAAAGCTTTCACCTGCTACGGTTACTACTCTTAAAGATGTCAAATAATCCTTTAGCTGACTTAAAAAAAGCTTATAATAGCTTGGGGTTATAAGAAAATGCGTAACCGGGTTATTTAAAAGTACTCTTTTCAAATGCTCGATATTCAGTTTATGTTCCTCTTCAATAAGAATAATGGATGCCCCTGATGATAAAGGAGTAAATAAATCTTCTATAGAGCTGTCAAATGAAAATGAAGGTATTTGGAGGATTACATCCTGCTGGTCAAAGCTATAACAATTTTTTCTCCATATTATTGTATTTACTATTGATTTGTGTTCTATAAGAACACCCTTGGGATTACCGGTAGAGCCTGAGGTATATATTATATAAGCTAAATCACCGGGTTCTACCTCTTTTTTGTTTTCTATACTAAGTTCAGGAATATATTCATAATCGGATAATTCAATAACAGTACCTTTGAAATCAATTCCTGTTTTTTGCTGAGTTGTGATTAAAAGGACTTGAATATTGCTGTCTTTTATAATGTACTCCAACCTGTCTTTCGGAAGGTTAGGATTTAGAACAAGAAAACAGGCTCCTGCTTGTAGAACCGCAAGCATACTTATTACGGTTTCAATTGTTCTATCGCCTATTATACCTATTATGTGACCCTTACCATATCCATTTGAGTTCAGTACTTCCGCCATATGGTTAGATTTACCATAAAGTGAATTGTAAGTAATGCTACTTTCTTTATCACCGGAGAAGCTGACAAACTTCAGTGCAGTTTTATCAGGAGTTTTTTTAACCTGCTTGTCCACCAAGTCAATAAGGGTAAGCTCTTTTTGGTCTTGTCTCATATTTCCGCTCAGACATTCCAGAATGTTATTTTTTTCAGTCTCGTTAACCAACTCAATATCTTTTATGTAAATATTGAGATCATCCAACATCTGGCTCAATATATTACTAAAAGAATTAAAGATAGCAGAAATTGTTCCGTCCGTGTAAATGATTGAATTGTAAACAATAGAAACCGACAGTTTTTCTATATCCCTTTTAACTGCAACGGCAATGTCATTATGTATACTGTTTCTTTTTATGTCATTTAAAAGCTCCAAGTCATGTATATCTTCCATCATAAACAAATATCTCGTTATACAGTCGGTTTTTTCATGATCAATTTCATTTATGATTCTGTCTACAGGATAATATTGATACTTATATGCCTCCGTTACTGTTTGTTTCAAGGATAAGAGTAAATCCTTCGCCGATAAGCCGCCTTTAATAAAATCGCGTATGACAACATATTTATTGAACCTGCAATCTGCTTTTTTATAAACAGGAACTGCAATAGAGATATCACTTATACCTGAAGTTTTATAAAATAAGATTTTAAAACATTCCAGAAGTATAACAAACATGGATAAATCATTGCCTTTTGATATCTGGAGTAATTTTTCGTATACTTTGCCGCTTAAATCAAAACTACCGGTGCAACTCTCATACCGGGCAGACCTTGGAGATTCTGCGATTATTTCCGTTTCAACGGATAATGCTTCCAGTTTCTTCAACCAGTATTCTTTTGCATTTTCAAATTCAGTTGTTTCAAAAATCCTATTATCATTCACTGTATTTTACCTCACATAAAATCAAATTCTATATCAACGTCATTGTTGCGGTCGGATTGCTTCACATTGACACTGTTTACACACCTGTTGAATTGGTCATATTCGTTATAAAATTTATCGTATAGTTCTTTCATGGCAATTGTCTTGTCCATGTCAACAGCTTTCTTTATGTATGCCCCGCAATAATTGCACTCCTGGCAGTCATTTTTGCAGAACTCTTCTTTTTCGTAAAATGGTTTTATAAAGCCATCCAGTTTTTTATTATCCAAATACGCATTGAAATTGTTGAGTGTTGAAAACATATTTAGTAAGTCCATTAGATTACCGTCATAATCCTCTTTGAAATAATATGAAACTGTTTTAACAGGATCTCCACCCTTAACAAAGGTATGTCTTCCCTGTATTTTAAACCGGTTTATCCCTATGTCGGTATACAAATTGAGGTCTTCCGGTCTTATCCATGAAAGCTTGAGGAGGTTGCTTATATCCTCATATCTCTGTCGAATGCACCTGTGCTCGTAATAATTTATGCTGGTATTGCTTACATTTCCAAAGGGATTTTCCGATACCATATTATAATGGAACATACGGTACACACAGTTTATGGCACATATCTGGTTTGCTATAACCTCAACACCCTCCCCAAAGGACTTACTAATCCTTTCAAGTACATGAAACTTCCTGTTAATTGATTCGTCAGGAACAATTCTGTTTACACCTAGTCTTTTATAATACATAGCCTTATTTACATTTGTAATCTGACAAAGGCAGGATGCTTTAATTTCAAAATCCAATTTCATGGATTTTATTATTTCAATCAAAGGAGGAAGGGCAATGGTCAATTTTCTTACACCCGTTTCATATAAATTCCATAGAAATGTTTTAAGTTCAAGTATCCCATCCTCACTGAATTCCATATTGTGCATGTGTGTGGCATTCAAAGTATAATTAAAGTCAATATTGTGCTGTCTTGAATACTTGATATAGTTATATAAATCCACAAAATCCGTTTCGAGCATTTGTTCCACCAGTCTTCCCGAACCGACGATTCTGCCTTTTGTTATGCTGCCATAGGTCTCGCCTACCTTTGCATGGTCATACTGTTGATTAAGTTGATGATAACCATCTATTGTTTCGTTTTTAAAATCTGCGGGCATACTAAAATACTTAATCATAAAATTTAATCCCCCTCCATTTCTTATCAGGACAAGAATAATTCCTTATTTCTGCCCAATAGCTCACTTAATTTTTTAATTATCAAAATCAAAATCAATATCAACAGCAAATGGTACTTCCATATCACTTTCAATGGATCTTAAATCTTTGTACCCGTTATCATCTTTAATATCCTGTATATCTGTTAATTTAATAGTTCTATCAGCTAAAATCCGGTTAAGAATGTCAATAAAATATGTCTTCCACTTTTCCACCGTCTCACTTTTAAACAAACTGATATTATAAATAATTGCAACTTTTATGGTTTCACCCGTATCTGTTACGGAAAAAGTCATATCAAAATTTGAATTTATGCTTCTTTCAAATGGTTTTACCTTCAAACCATCCACGCTTACGTTTGGGACTTCAAAATCCTGCAACTGGAACATTACATTAAAAATAGGATTTCTGCTTAAATCCCTTTTTGAACATACCCTTTTGACCAGTTCATTAAAAGGATAATCCTGGTTACTAAATGCTGTCACAGTATTCATTTTTATTTCAGAAAATACTTTCTCAAAAGATTGAGCACGTTCCAGTTTATTTCTGAGGATGACTGTGTTTACAAACATTCCTACTAAATGTTCAACGTCTCCCGTAGTACGACCTGAAACAGGAGTTCCCAGAATTATATCCGTCTGTCCGGTTATTTTATAAATAAATACATTAAAAATAGATAATAAAACCGTATATAATGTTGAATCCAAGTCAACACAAAGCTTTCTCAACAAGGAGACCTTTTCAATATCCAGTTCAAAAGTCACACTAGCTCCTCCATAAGTCTGAACCGGTGGTCTTTCAAAATCAACCGGAAGGTTCAGTTGTGGAATAACCCCTTTAAAACGGGATAGCCAGTATACTTCCTGTTTCTTTAATTTATCCTGAAATCTTGAACTATCTTGCCATACGGCATAGTCCTTATATTGCAGCTTCAATTTGGGCAGTTCTTTTTGCTGATATATACTCAAAAAATCCCTGATTATAATTCCGATAGATATTGCATCAGTAATTATGTGATGCATGTCTATAACTAACAGATGTCTTTTATTTTCCAGTTTGACAATTCCTACTCTAAGCAGAGGCGGTTTACTCAGGTTAAATGGCCTGATTAACTTTTGTAACGTGCTTTCAATATTTTCGGGCCCTTTTTCAATGAATTCAATTTGAAAATCCACCTTGTCCATTACTTTTTGTACCGGTACCCCGTCTGCACTGATAAAAGCGGTTCTTAAGCTCTCATGCCTTACAATCAGATTGTCAAATATACTTTGAATCAAGGATATATCTAAATCACCCTCCAATTCTACAATCTCTGTAATATTGTACATTGTATTGTCTTTATACAGTAAATCCAGAATATACAACCCTTTTTGTGCAAAGGATAAAGGATAATATTCTCTGTTTTCAGCAGGTAATATTATGTTATCCGAACCATCAGGTGACCACTTCGTGATAATCGCCGATTGCATTTCAATTGTGTTGTTTGTAAACAAAGTCCCCAGCGGTATACTTACATTGAAAGCAGTATTTAAATCAGAAACCAGTTTCATGAGGTTTAGTGAGTTACCTCCAAGATAAAAGAAACTTGTTTCAATATCAAATTGGTTCGTACCAAGGATACCCGACCAAATCTCATATATTTTTTGCTCAAATTCATCTCTGGGTAGCTTTTTCTTGTCAACATCCTTAAAATCATTAGCTATTTCGTTCAAAGCTCTATAGTCGATTTTTCCGTTTATTAATCTTGGTATACTATCAATGACTATGTTTTTTGAAGGAATCATATAAGCCGGTAAACTGTGAGATAGAAATTCATTCAGTGAATTAATCAGTTTTTCTTTCTGTCCCTCAGCTTTAACAACAATAAAGGAAACCAACGAATCGGTATTGGATAGGGTAGTTATTTTTGATACAACTACATCAGATACAAGTTCATGCTTGGATATCTGGTGTTCTATTTCTCCCAGTTCAATTCTGTAACCCATAATTTTTATCTGATGATCCATCCTGCCATAACACTGAAGTTCTCCGTTATATAGCCATTTTGAAATGTCTCCGGTTTTATATATTCTCTCATTTGAAATAAAAGGATTTTGTATGAATTTTTCTTCTGTTAATTTATTGTTGGATATATAACCTCTTGCCAGCCCATCTCCACCAATATATAATTCACCTTTTACCCCTTTGGGTACGAGATGTTTTTTACTATTTAGTATATAAATTTGTGTGTTTGCAATGGGGTTACCTATATTTACTTGTTTTTGTCCTGTTAATTCTTTAATAGTAGACCAGACTGTGGTTTCAGTAGGCCCATATACGTTATACACCTTTACATTCTCAAGACCTTCAAGATATCCCAGAAGGTTTTCCGGGAAAGGCTCCCCTCCTATGATAATTTCCTTTAAGGAGGTAAGGTAATTCCACCATTTCTTGTCACTTAGGAACAGTTGTGCCCTTGAAGGTGTCATTTGAACCATATCAATACTATTTTTACGGATTAGTTCACAAACCATACCAATATCTTTTTGACTTTGCTCATCGGCAATTACTACTTTTAATCCCTTTGTAAGTGCCAATATTGTTTCAAGAACAAAAATATCAAATGAAATTGTGGTAAGGGCCAAAATTGTTTTCCCGGCTGAAAAGTCCATTTTTCTGCTCATGCCTGTTATGAAGTTATTTACCGCTCTATGTTCAATCATTACTCCTTTAGGCTTTCCGGTAGAGCCTGAGGTATATATGACATAGGCCAGATCTGAAGGTAGGTTCACTTTTTCCGGATTGTAATATGGCTCATTCTCAGATTCAAAAATGTTTATCACTTGCCCTTTAAAATCCCGGGAAATAGACTTTTGCTTGTCCACAAGCAAGAACTTGCCGTAACAGTCTTCCATCATGTATGAAACACGTTCTTCCGGAAGTTCCGGATCAATAGGCAGGTATGCTCCCCCCGCTTTTAGGATACCTACAATTGCTATCAGCATATCAAAGGAACGTTTTACCATAATTCCTGCAACCATATTCGGTTTAAATCCCAGTCTTCTTAAATAATGTGCCAATCTGTTTGAGCGTTCGTTTAATTCCTTATACTTAAGTCTATTATTCTGAAATATCAAAGCAGTAGCCTCAGGTGTTAATTCCACCTGTTTTTCAAATAAATCAATAATGGTTTCTCCTCTGGAATAATCACAATGGGTATCATTAAATTTGTATAGTAATTGTTGACGCTCTTCTTCCTGCAGAAGGTCAATATCCTCTATGGTTATTTCAAAATTATCGGAAACCTGTTTTATTATTGTCTCAAAGTGTCTTGCTAACTGTTCTATTAACCATTCCTCATAAACATTAACATTATAACGAAAATCTATTCCAATTCCATTTGCAGAGTTTACAATGATATTTAAATCATAGTTTGTCTGCTCAAATGCTTCAACACCCTCAACTATAAAGCCTGTACTGTCATATCCGGCAGCTTCTGAGGCATTTTGTCCCATGGGATAGTTTTCATAAATAATAATGTGGTCAAATAGACCTTGTTTTAGTTCCGATGCTGCCTGTACTTTTGAAAGTGAAATATAGCTGTATTGTTCAGATTCAAGTGCTTCATCCTGTCGACCCATTACCAATTCACTGAACTTTGTACGTGATTCGGTGCTAATGCGTACCGGAATCGTATTAATAAATAATCCAAGCATATTTTCAATATTTTCTATTTCTGCAGGGCGTCCTGATACAACAGCACCAAACACCACATCCTCATTACCTGTGTATTTTTGTAAAAGAATCCCCCAAACACTCTGAATAACTGTATTCTGTGTTACGTGATACTTTTTACTCATGTCCTCAATCTTTCTGACACACTCTTCATCAAGGCCCATGTTGAACTGCTTTTGTCTGTAACTCTGGTTTTCTCTTTTATTCCTTTGGGGTAACAAAGCCTGAGTGTTATAACCCTGTAAATACTTGTCCCAATATTGTAACGCTGAAATTTCATTATTCTTTTGAAGCCATTCTATATAATTTCTGTAGGAAGTTACCTGAGGAAACTCTAATTTAGTTTTACCATAAAAACTTGTATACCGTTTCAGGAGCTCACCAAATAGTATACTCAGGCACCATCCGTCCATCAATATATGATGAAAACTCCATATCAGTTTGTATTTTCCGTCTCCCCAATATAGTACAGACATTTTTATAAGACTGTCTCTTGTTACATCAAAACCGGTCTCGCGTTCCAGTTTCTTAAATGCTTTATAATATTCATGCTTTCCATGGTCATCCATGCCGGAAATATCCTCATAGAGCACTGATATCATTCTTTCCTTCAACACCACCTGAAGAGGATTGGAAAGTCCCTCGTAAACAAACACTGTACGTAAAATATCATATCTCTTAACTATTTCATTAAGGCCTTTTTCCAGCAAAGCAATTTCAAGTTTCCCGGATATATCAAAGGCACACTGTTGGAAATATGTCTCTGAGTTGCTTGAAACAGCATGAAACAATATCCCTTCCTGCATGGGAGAAAGCTTGTATATATCCTGTATTTTTCGTTCCTTCTCATTATTCCATTTGATATTTGCGTATAAGCTCTCAGTCAACTTATCGAAGCTTTCCAAGGACATGTCCAGTTTAAAATCAGCAGGTGATCCAAGTTCCGGCTTCTGAGTCTTACAATGTAGTATTATCTCATGAAGACAAGATTTGTAATTCTCCATCAAATTACCGATTGTTTCGCTTTTATATTCATTTTTATCAAAAGAAGCTGTTACTTTCAAACATCCCCCTATAGTAATGCAATTAATGTCTAAAGAATACCATGGAGTACCTTCAAGGCTTACTTCTTTTCCGCAGGATTGCTGAACAACCTCAAAATAATCTGAAACCAACTCTTTATCAAACTGTCCCAGATAATTAAACATAATCTCGGGTTCAAGGCTTTCAAATGACTGTTCCTCTTCCCCTCTGTTTCTGATATATTGATACAATCCGAATTCTATACCACCATGGGGTATCTTACGAAGGTTTTCTTTTATCATTCGGAGATAATATGATATTTTATTTACACTGCCCATATCCAGTAGCACCGGATATAATGATGTAAACCATCCAACTGTACGAGCTATTGGTAAATCCTGAAACAGCTCCTCACGTCCGTGACCTTCAAGTGCAATAAGTGCCTTATCATTTCCGCTCCAGGATTTCAATGCCATTCCAAGTCCCGCCAGTAAAATGTCTTCTATTTTAGTATGATATGTATTGTGTACATTCTTTAATAAATCGTTTGTTTCATCACTTGTAAAGGTTATTGAAACTGACTCTCTGTATTTGTTTTTTCTTATTTCTGAGGTTTCAAAATCCCTTGGTAATTTGGGGATTGATACATTTAATATGTCTCTCCAATATTGAACACTTCTGTATACCGATTCGGAATCGGCATATTCCTTCAATTCCTTTGCCCACTGTTGAAATGAAGCTGTTTTTGAAGGAAGTACTATCTTGTTTCCTTTCAAGGACTGGTCGTACGCAAGCTTAAGGTCCTCAAGGAGTATTCTCCAGGATACCCCGTCTACAACAAGGTGATGAATTATTATAGCCAGATATTTTCCTGCCAATGTGTGAAACAGTCCGATTTTAACCAGAGGGCCTGTACTTAGGTTAATACTACCCTGAAGTAATTCACATTTCTCCTCAATTGCCTTAATATATTCGGAGTCATTGAGCGTGTACTCATAAAAGTCATACAGATTTGCAGATTCATCATCATTGTACTGAATGATTTTATTACCCTGTATGTTATATACCATTCTAATTGCATCATGATGCTTTATAATTCCCGTAAGGGCATTTTTTAAAGCCTCAACAGAGAATTCATCTTTGTTGAAAATCATAACAGATTGATTAAAATGCTGGTTGTGTTCCCCACTCTTTTTAAAGAAAAATTTCTGTATAGGAGTCAAAGGTAATTCCCCGGCTTCAAACACTTTACCTGTCTCGTACACAACGGATTTCACATGTGAGGACAACTCTTTTACAGTAGGATATTTAAAAAGATTCTTGATAGTAAATTGTAATCCGTGCTGATAAAGACGAGCTAATATTTGCAGCGCTTTAATTGAATCTCCTCCAATTTCAAAGAAATTATCTAAAGTTCCCACACGGTCAATGCCTAAAACATCACCCCATATTTTGCAAAGCACCATTTGAGTATTATTCTCAGGTGGAACATAAGTCTTTCTCACTAAAACTTTGTTTGGCTTTGGCAAAGCCTTTCTGTCCAATTTTCCGTTGGCTGTCAAAGGTATTTTTTCTATTGTCACATAATACGATGGAACCATATAGTCAGGCAAAACACCTCCAAGAGCTGTTCTCAAATGGTTTGGAGAAATCTCCTTTCCAGTGACAATGTATGCACATAAACTTTTACCTGTCTCATCATCAACATCAATAACAACAGAATCAGTTATTCCGTTAATCTTCCTTAATGCACTTTCAATTTCCCCGAGTTCAATTCTGAATCCTCTTATCTTGACCTGATTATCTATTCTTCCCAGAAACTCTATATTCCCGTCTTCATTCCACTTTGCCAGATCTCCGGTCTTATATAGACGTTCTCCGTCAAGGTAGGGATTAAAAATAAACTTCTCCTTTGTCAGTAATTCTTTATTTAGGTATCCTCTTGCCAGGCCTACACCCCCGATACATAGCTCGCCTGACACACCCGTAGGTTGAAGGCAACCGTCCTTATTTGTAATATACAGTCTGATATTATCTATTGGTTTTCCAATTGGAATAGACTGTATCCCTGTTGTATCACGGGGGCAGTTGAAATAGGACACGTCTATGGTCGCCTCTGTGGGTCCGTAGAGATTTACAAGACGTACTCCGGTATTATTTCTGAAAACGTAATTAAATCTATTTACCATATCAAGCGTCAGTGCTTCACCACTTGTAATTATATATTTTAAGCTATTAAGCTTGTACGCTTCGGAACATGTATCCAAATAACTCAAAAATGCATTAAACATTGATGGCACAAAGTGGAGTGTAGTTACCTTATTGTTATAAATAGCTTCAACTATGGACTGAGGATTTTTCTCACCTTCGTTTTCCAAAAGACATACTACCGCTCCCTGCATACCCCACCAGAGTATCTCCCAAACAGATACATCAAAAGAAAATGTGGTTTTCTGAAGAACAACATCCCCTTGATTTATGGGCGTATTTTTTTCCATCCAAATTAATCTGTTCATTAAAGATGTATGTTCAATCATGGCCCCCTTTGGATTTCCCGTTGACCCTGAAGTATAGATAACATATGCTAAACTGTTCGGCTGGGTTATATTAATGGGATTTGTTTTACTTTCCTTTGAGTAATCATCATCCAGATAAACAATTTTGCCCTTAATATCCGGTGAAACAACAGTATTCCTATCGGTCAGTATATATTCAATTCCGCTATCATTAATCATATAATTTATACGTGCTTGTGGATATTCGGGGTCTATAGGTAAATATGCACCCCCGGCCTTCAATATCGCGTATATTCCCACCATCATTTCAAAGGATCGTCTTACCATTAGGCCAACAATTGTGTCATTTCCTATACCCAGACTTCTCAAGTAGTGTGCCAATTGGTTAGAGCGTTCATTTAATTCTGCATATGTCCAAGACTTATCGTTAAATATTACTGCAATGTTCTGAGGTATCAGAGCCGCATTTTCCTCAAACACATCAATTACATTTTTATCTTTTATGTAATCACATGCTGTAGCGTTAAAAGTATTTGTTATAATATCTTGTTCTTCTTTCGAGAGTATTTTTATCTCCCTCAGTTCCTTATGGGGAGCTTCACAAATATCCTCTAAAATATTTATAAAGTGCTTCGACAAATTATCAATTGTATCTTGTTTAAACAACATGGTGCTATATTCGAATTCAAAGGTTATTTCTCCCTTATCTTCAAAAGCAGTCAGCATAATATCAAACTTAGACATGTTGTTCTTGTGACTATATTCAGAAAAACGAAGTTTTCCGGAAGCATTTAATGTATCCAACATGTTACCGGTATTTTGCAGAACAAGCATAGTATCAAACAGCGGATTTCGGCTGATATCTTTTGGAATATTCAGTTTATCCACCAGTTGTTCGAACTGGTAGCTTTGATTATCAAATGCATCAAGAGTACTTTGTTTTACCTCTTCAAGAAATTGTACGAAACTTTTACTACCTTTTGGGAGATTTAAAAGAGGTAGCGTGTTAACAAATACCCCGATGATATCCTGTAAATCAGCATGTTGTCGCCCTGCTACAGGTGTTCCTACAATTATTTCCTCCTGGCCGGTGTATCGGTTCAATAATACATTGTATGCAGCAAGAAGAACCATAAATAGGGTAACACCGTTTTCTGCCGCCAAATCGTTAAGCTTACCTGTTCGGGACTTGTCCAACACAAAGTATGTATGTGCTCCTTCGTAGCTTTGAACGGCAGGACGGTTATAATCCGTAGGCATATTTAATACGGGTATTTCACCTGAAAAGCGGTTAAGCCAATACTTTTCCTGTGCATTATCAACATTTTCTTTATACAGGTTGTTCTGCCATTCTGAAAAATCTCTGTATTGCATTTTTAATGGTTTCAGTTTCTCACCATTGTACAGACTTATAAAGTCATTTATCAGAACGTTCATTGACACACCGTCAGAGATAATATGATGCATATCATAAATAAATATATATTTACCGTCGGTAAGCCTGATAAGAGCAACACGTATCAACGGAGCCTTACTTAAATCAAATGGCTTTATAAAATCGTCAATTATATTATCAACCTGATTCTCATTGCACTCATGGAACTCTATCTTAAAATCAATGTGGTTATGTATAATCTGAACCGGTTCACTTTCCTTCATAATGAAAGAGGTACGAAGTGAGTCATGTCTTTCTATAAGGCAATTGAATACCTTTTCAAAGTGGGTTTTGTCGATATCGCCTTCTAATACAAAAATCCCTGACATGTTATATGTTGTCAGTGAGGGGTCGTATTGATTAATGAAGTATAGTCTTTTTTGTGCAGAAGATAATGCATAATGTTCTTTTTCCTCGACTTTGTTTATTGGGATATATGCTTTTTTATCAGAAGCTGTTAAATAAGCTCCCAGTTTCTCTATTGTTGAAAATTTGAAAAAGTCCGTCAATGGCAATTCCACTTCGAATTTTTTATATATATTGTTTATAACCGTAATTGCTTTGAGGGAATCCCCACCCAATTCAAAGAAATCGTCTAGTATGCCTACCTCACTGATTCTGAACAAGTCTTTCCAGATATCTGCAAGTTCTTTTTCAATCTGGCTCTGTGGTTCAACATAACTGTTGGATAAGGAGGGTCTGGTGTAATAGGTTTTATGTATATTGCTACTTTTTACTGATTCCTCTGAATCAGTGTAATTGGGTTTAACCCATTGATTCAATCTTTGCTGCAGGTCTCCGGGCGAGCAAACAATCTGCCCCTGACCCCCAAAAGCCAAAATTCTTTCAAATGCATCGATTGCTTCATTAGGTGACATTGAAAGTTCAGCAATTGTTGCTCCTATTGTGATTTTTTCATTACTTCCATTATCTTTTTGCCATTCACTCCAGCAAACACTTTTCCAGTTTTTATCGCCAAAGCTGTTTATTTTTTGAACAAAATAATCCATAAAAAGGTTAGCAGCTGAATATGCAACATGACCCAAACCTCCAAGTACTGACGCAATGGAAGACATTAATACACAAAAGTCCGTTTCTTTGTCTCTGAAAATCCTCTCCATCACCAATAACCCATACACTTTTGAATTAAACTGAGTTTTACATTCAGTTAAATCTAAATCGCTAATCAAGCTGAAAGAACTGCCGTCCAGTACTCCTGCGCTATGAATTACACCTGTTATAGCTCCAAACTCTTCTTCTGCCCTGTCAACTATATACTTCATTTTATCCTCATCAGAGACATCAGCAGCATCAAATATCAATATGTCTGTTCCATAGTTCTCAAGAGCAAGTATTTTTCTTATTCTGTCGCTTATTTTATCTTCCTGAGGGTGATTTTCCAACAACCAATCCCATTTTTCCCTTTCAGGGAGAACAGTTCGGCCCGTTAAGACAACCTTTGCTTTATACTCTTTAACGATATGTTCTGCAAGGGCATATCCCACTCCCCCGAGTCCTCCTGTAATAAGGTATACTCCCTGGGTCTTGAATGGAATTTCCGTATTTACCTGTTGTTCCAATTTGACCTGTTCATATTTCATAACCCAGCGAAATCCACTTCTATATGCAATTATCCTATCAGGTGATTCAGACAGCAATTCTGCCCCCAATTGATTCACAAGATTGCTTCTACCCTTTTTGTGTCCTTCAGGTACAGCTATGTCAATACATCTGCTTTTTATATAGGAGTATTCCTGTGGTATTACTATACTTGCCGCTAATGCAGTAGCCTTTTCAGGGTATGTTGTTTCCTCACCTGTAACAACATGTACGTTATTTGTTATTACATCAAGTGTTATTTCTTTATGCATTTCCGATTTTGCCAAGGCTTTTGCAATTTTTAGAATACTGTACAAACCTGCATCCTGGGCGCAGTCAAAACTTGCCATTTGACATTCCTCTGTGCCAATACTGTCTACTCCCCAAAAATGTGCTATTTTCTCAATTGTTATTCCGGTAGCTGTAATTTCATTAAATAGTCTTTCGTAATCACCGTTTTGTGTAGGGTCGATTATGAAGCTGCTTTTATCTACTCTTTCATAGGCTTTTCCCTTGGTCACTGTAACAACATTAATTTCTTTTTTTGTAAAGTCATTAATTATTTCATCAGAAACTCCAAGAGTATCCCTAAATATGAGCCACTGTGAACTATTTGATTTACCCTTGTATCCGGGTGTAGAACGAACCCATTGTGGTACATAGAACCATTCTTCAATATTTTCTTTTTTATATAATGAGATTGTTTTTTCGTTTCTGAAAACATCTTTTGGATTACTGTCTATCCAGAATCTCTTACCTTCAAAAGGGTAAGTGGGTAAATTTACATGCTGCCTTTTCTCTGCTCCATAGAAGTTCTTCCAATTGATTTTTATACCGCATCTCCATAATTGTGCCAGCTTGTTTAGCAGAAAATAGATGTCAGATTTACCGTCATGTTGAACTCGTACCGTATTCAGAATCCTTTCAGGCTCTTTCTCAATAAATCTATTCAGCAGAACACTTAAATCCCTACCTGGGCCTACTTCAATAAATACAGTATCAGAGTCTTCCAGAAGCTTTTCCATACCGTCTGAAAACCTGATTGGCTGAATCAAATGTCTTGCCCAGTACTCCGGATCTATAACCTGCTCCCCGGTTATCCAAGTTCCGGTCAAGCCTGAAATATAAGGAATAGAGTGTTTATTTAAAGTTATACTTTGAACTTTTCTTTTGAACTCTTCCACAATTGGAGCCAGTTCTGGGGAATGCATTGCATATGATACAGGTACTTTCATACACAAATATCTTTTTTGCTTCATATACTTGTCAAAGGTGTCTATTGATTCTGATGAACCTGATACAATACAGGAAAAACCGTTTATTATTGCAATAGAAACCTTTAATGTATCAGAATAATTAAACTCATTTATCAAGGGCATCAATTCTGTTTCAGTTAGTGGTACACTTAACATAGCTCCCGTATTAAGTGATTTCATGAGCTTTCCGCGAGCCACAATTAATTCCAGAGCATCTTCTAAAGAAAATACCCCTGAAATCAGAGCTGCGGTATATTCACCAAAGCTGTAACCAATCATGGCGTCAGGCTTTATACCCCAATGAATTAAAAGTTTGGTAAGGGAATATTCAAATACAAAAATCACAAGCTGAGTTAATTCCGTTTGGTTTATTTTTTGTTGTGCTTCCTGTTCCTTTTCTTTAACGGGATATAAAACATCCTTTACATCAAAATCAATAAGACCTTTTAAAATTACCCTGCAACTGTCAAATGCCATTCTGAATACAGGTTCTTTCTCATACAATTCCAAGCCCATACTAACGTATTGAGAACCTTGCCCGGCAAACATGAAAATGACAGATTTTTTGTCCTTTTCTGAATAGAAAGTCTTTATATTTCTATTGTCTTTAGCTTTTAAAGCATCAATTGCATTATTTATTCCATTGAACACAAGAGTTCTGCGATATTTAAACAGTTTACGGCCGGTATGTAAGGTATAGGCTACATCAGCAGGATTTGCATCTGGGTTTGCCTCCAAATAATGTGCCAGATTGTCAGTCATCATGTCTAGTGCCTGAGGACTTCTGGCAGAAAGTGCCAGCATATTCCACTTTTCCTCCTGCTGAGGCTCGGTTAATGCTTCTGGAGCCTCCTCCAGCACGATATGGGCATTTGTTCCACCGATACCGAAAGAACTGACTCCCGCCCTTAGCTGTGTGTCTCCCTTTTTCCAATCTATTAATTCCTTATTAATATAAAAAGGACTGTTTTCCAAATTTAGTTGTGAATTAGGTGTATTAAAATTAACAACAGGGGGAATAAGCTTATGCTTTAACATTAATGCGGTTTTAATAAAACCCGCAACACCCGCTGCAAAATCAAGATGCCCTACACTGCTTTTGATGGTACCTAAAGCACAGTAGTTTTTCTCCTGTTTTCCAAAAGCCTGCCTCAATGCCTCTATTTCAACCACATCTCCCAATTTGGTACCAGTTCCATGGGTTTCTATGTATGATATGGTTGAAGGTTCCACCTCGGCAACCCGGTGGGCCAACCTTATTACCTCCGACTGACCTTCTATGCTTGGTGCCGTATACCCAACTTTTCTATTTCCATCATTATTTATAGCAGAACCCTTTATAACCGCATATATATCGTCGCCGTCATTAAGAGCATCTTCCAGTAGTTTCAGGGCAACAACACCTGCTCCGCTACCCTCTACAAAGCCGGAGCCTGCTTCATCAAAAGCCCTGCAATGTCCATCAGAAGACATAACCATATCCTTCTCGTACATATAGCCTTTTTTTAGGGGAAGTGATATTGTAACTCCTCCTGCCAGAGCGATATCACATTCACCGCTCAAAAGTGCCTGACAAGCCATATGTATTCCTACAAGAGAAGTTGAACAAGCCGTTGATAAATCTATTACCGGGCCTTTCAAGTTTAGTTTATAGGCAATTTGCGTGGCTATGAAATCCTTATTATTCAGCAAAAAAGTCCCGAACCCTTCTGAAACGCTGTCATCCTTTGAAAATGACGAAACAATCTGCCAGTACAAATTATCAGAGGCTCCCACATACAAGCCGATAGGTTTTTTATAGGTTTCCGGGTTATAGCCTGCGTCTTCAAGAGCTCCCCACACAACCTCATGCAATATTCGTATTTGTGGGTCCATTACTAATGCTTCAATATTGCTGTAACCAAAAAAATCGTTATCGAACTTTTCTGCTTCTTCCAAATGTCCATGGGCTTTGATATAATTGGGGTTTTGTATTTCGTGAATATCTATTCCCGCTGATAATAATTCTTCTTGGCTGAAAAAAGTTATACATTCTTTTCCGGCCTTTAAATTATCCCACAATTCAGATATATTACCGGCCCTCGGAAATCTTCCGCTCATACCTATAACAGCTATTTCATTTCCTGAATATTCAACCTTGTTCATATTCTATCTCCTAAATAATCCTAACAGTCTGAGTTATTCTCAAATTCATCTTTCAACTTGTTCTTTTTGTCCCGCATTCTTTTTTTGCCTTTTTCAATAGAATTAAATAATTCATTATCTTCTACCGGATTAGTATTTACCGGCTTTTCATCAGCCAGATGACCGGCTAAACTTTGAACCGTAGTATACTGGAAAAGAACTTCTACCGGTATTTCGATGTTCAGTTCTTCTTTAATCTTTACTCCCAATTGGATTAAGCTTAGTGAATTGCCCCCCACATCAAAGAAGTTAGCATCCGTACTTATATTTTTTACACAAAGCATATCTTCCCATATCTGCATTATACGCATTTCCATTTCACTTTCAGGTGCAATGCAACTGGTTTTGCCCTCTAATTCCTGGCCGTATTTATGAAGGACTTTTTTGTCTATTTTACCGCTGGAGGTTAGAGGAAATTCATCAACACTGTAAAACTTTGCTGGAATCATATAATCCGGTAAGTTTTTAAGTAAAAAGCTCTTGAGTTCCTTACTTTTTACAAGCTCATTATATTTAACATAAGCGTTTAGGCCTGCATTTTCATTATTCCTGTTTACCATAACAACGGCTTCATTTATATTCGGATGACTAATAAGCCTGTTTTCTATTTCTCCAAGTTCTATACGGAATCCCCTGATTTTTATCTGATCGTCATTACGACCGATATATTCTATATTTCCGTCCTCCAGCCACCTTCCTATATCTCCTGTTTTATACATTCTCAGACCGCTGTTAAATGGGTCGTTGATGAAGCACCTTGCCGTAAGCTCAGGATTGTTGATGTATCCTTTTCCTACCTGATTACCTGAAATGTATATTTCTCCGTTCACACCAACAGGAACAGGCTTTTTGTCTTCATCTAAAATATAAATTTTAGTATTGGGAACAGGTTTCCCTATTGGGATTTTTATGCTTTCCTTGGAAATTTTGCAGTAAGTTACGTCAATTGCTGCTTCTGTAGGCCCGTATAAATTAATCAATTCAGTTTCTTCATTAAATTTTCTGTAGAACAGGTCTTTGTGATTTGGGGTCAAAGCCTCTCCGCTGCAAATACACTTACGTAATTTACTTATTACCATGCCTTCAGGAACCACTGAAAGGAAAGCTGAAAGCATAGACGGAACAAAGTGTGTAACTGTAATTCCTTTATTATTAATAAGATTAAGAAGGTAATCAGGCTCTTTTTCTCCACCCGGTTTTGCCAGATATATTTTTGCACCAAGTACGAAAGGCAGAACAATCTCCCAAACAGATACATCAAAGGTGTATGTGGTTTTTTGCAATATGGTATCAAGTTCAGTTATATTACATATATCTGCCATCCATAAAAGTCTGTTCAAAAGACTTACATGCCGGATTACCACTCCTTTTGGCAATCCGGTAGAGCCGGATGTGTATATGACATATGCCGCATCTTCCGGCTTTACTTCAATATATGGATTCTCTGTACTTAATTCATTTAATTCCGGGTTATTAATATTAATAATTTCTCCATCATAGCCGGAACCGATTATATTTTCTGTGTTTGTAATAACAATTTTTGCACTGCAATCCTTAAGCATAAATGCTTTTCTATCTTCAGGAGATTTTGGGTCAATAGGCAAATAAGCTCCACCGGCCTTTATAATTCCCCAGATTGCAATCAGCATATCAATACTGCGTTTGATTTTTATGCCAACTACATCGTTTGCTCTGACACCTTTTTGTATCAATAGATTTGCTAATTGATTAACCTTTTCATTAAATTCTTTATAGGACATCTGATAATCATCACATAAAATTGCCGCATTATCTCCTTTGGCAAGTGCATTTCTCTCAAGGTAAAAGCTTAATGATTTGCTGAAATCGTGCTCTGTGTATGTATCATTAAACTTTTCAAGCACTTTTTGTCTTTCTTTATCTGAAAGTATGTCTATATTTTTTAAGTGTATGTCCGGCGTTTGTAATATGGTTTTTATAATTATCCTGAAACAGTCGCTGAACCGCTTGATTGTATCAGCCTTAAAAAGGTTTGTGGAATATTCTATATTGAATGTTATGTCCCCGTTGTCTTTTTCAAACCCTATAAGGCTTAAATCAAATTTGGAGACTGGCTTTTTAAATGTGTATGGTTTAAAGACCAATCCCGGAATACTTGTCTCAGATATTGAATAATTCTGCCATACAAACATTATGTCAAACAGAGGGTTCCTGCTCTTATCCCTTGTAATTGCCAATTTGTCAATCAGGTCTTCAAATTGATAATCCTGATTGTTAAAAGTGTTTATTATATTCTCTCTGACTTCTTTAAGGAAATCTGTATATCTCTTTTCTTTCTCAGGTAAATTCCTGACAGGAAGAGTATTTACAAACATCCCGATAATATCTTTCAGTTCATCATATTTTCTGCCTGAAACAGCGGTACCTACAACAATATCAGTGCTGCCGGTTAATTTGTTCATAAGAATAATGAATGCAGACATAAAAAACATATATAATGTAGCATTTTCATTTCTGCACAGCTCAGCCATTCCATCTATCTCTTGCCCGGAAATTGTAAAACTGTGTACATCGCCTTCATATTTTTTTAAATAAGGCCTTTGGAAGTCTACCGGCAGATTTAGTATAGGAGCCTCTTTTTGAAACGTCTCCAGCCAGTATTTTTCCTGATTCAATAATTCTTCATTTCCCTCAAGCTGACTTTGCCATTCACAGTAATCCTTGTATCGAACCTGCAAATCCTTAATTTCGCGGCCTGCGTATAAATCCATTATTTGATTTATAAGAATGCCTTCTGATATACCGTCTGTGATTATATGATGAATGTCTAAAATCAAAATATGTTTATTGCTGTTTATTTCTATTAATCCTATTCTTAATAAGGGTGGTTTACTCAAATCAAAGGGTTGTATAAACTCCGATATTATTTTTTCAACATTCTCTTCAAGAGAATTGAAATAACTAATTCCTATATCTGAATCTTCAAATACCTTTTGATATAATTCTCCTTCTCTAAAAACAAAACCGGTTCTTAGTGTTTCATTTTTTAATATTATTTTTTTAAATACTCCCTCTAATTTTTTCTTATCAAGAGTACCTTCCAGTACAGCGATTATCGGCTCATTGTATGCTGTAGAATTAAGATTCAGTTGATTCAATATATAAATTCTCTTTTGTGCCGAGGATGTTTTATAATAATGTTTTACGGGTGCAGCTTTTATTACGGTCTCATAACCATGGCCTGTATCTTCAATCAGCTTTGCCATTGCCTCAATGGTTGGTTTGTGGAAGAACTCCCCTATGGAGATTTGTGTACCGGTTTCTTTTCGTGTTTTGGCAATCATGCTAATGGCTTTTAGTGAATCCCCTCCAAGTTCAAAGAAATCATCCCGGATACCTATTTTATCTATGCCGAAGAAATCCTGCCAACTTTGGGCTAACAATCTTTCCTTTTGATTTCGTGGTTCTACATAATCCGATAGCAAGTCAGGCCGGGATTTTACAATTTTCTGTACACTGTTGTCAATGTCCTCAGGTATTGTATCCAAATGAAGCCATTTACTGCTTCTCTTCTGAATACTCCCTGATGAAATTATTATTTGGTTGGCACATTGCAACGACATAAGCTGTTCAAAAGAGGCTATCCCTTCTTCAAGGTTCATTGCATATGCTATTCTATTAATACCAAGGTTTGTGGCACTAGACTTTTCTTCCTTTTCAAATAGCCAGGTCTCCCAATTGACACTTATCCAATTGAGGTTTCCTACACTTCTATTCATCTGAGCAAAATAATCCATATAAATATTTGCTGCTGCATAAGCCGTGTCACCAAGCCCCCCCAATATACTGGAGAGTGATGAAGTTAAGAGGCATAAATCCAGATTTTTATTTCTAAAAATTTTATCTATAACTATGAGTCCATAGACTTTGCTCCTGAACTGGGTTTCAAAATCCTCTTCATCCATTTCTTTTGCAGCCTTTGCATTTTTTCCTACAACACCTGCTGTATGGATTACACCATTAATCTCACCTGTTTTTTTCTCGATATCCTTTACAATTTCCAGTACCTTGTCGTAATCTGAAATGTCCTGTGAATAATAAAGTATCGTACCTCCTAAATCTTCAAGTACTTTTAATTTTTTTAATTTACCAGCCAATTCATCGTTACTCTCTACAATGTATTTATCCCATTCATCTCTTTCAGGAATCAGAGTTTTGCCTATTATGGCAACTTTCGCATTATAAGAAGTAATCAGATATTTTGCCAGATTAAATCCCAGATCACCAAGTCCCCCTGATATGAGGTAAACTCCTTTAGCTTTCAAATATTTGTTTATACCGCTGTATTCCTTTAAATCCAGCTGTTCAAAATATTGTACCCATCGGCGTTTTCCTCTGTACGCTATTACTCTTTCGCCTATAGGAGCATTTATCTCATTCACTAACTGCTTTGCAATAAAATCTGTTGATTTGTTATTTAAGCTTCCAAACTCAAGGTCTATACATGTACAGCCAATGTTCAGATATTCCTGAGAAATGACTTTTGCAGTTGAAAGAAGTGTTGCATTTTCCGGTTCTATACACTCCTGTCCGGTGATTTCATGAAGGTTGGAGGTAATTATGTATATGTTGGTTTTATTGCCCCTGTTATATTTGTCTGCCCCTTTTACAATATTCAGCAAACTATATAACCCGGTTCTTTGCGCACTGTCAAACCTCTTTTTTAAATCCTCTTCATGTGTTGTGTTACTTTCCAAAGACCACATATGTATAATTGTGTCCGGGTTTAATTTGTCATCCTTTAGTTCCCTGAACAAACATTCGTAATTGTCTGAATCAAAAGCATTCAGCATATAAGAGCATGGGTCAATTTTCTTAAAAACTTCGCCAAGTGTAATTTCTATCACTTTACAATTCTTCTCATGCAACACTTCCGAAATTCTTAACTCCAGACTGTACTTGGAAGTATGAAATAATAAAACCACAGGTTCGTTATGATTACTCCCGTCATTTTCGATTAGGGGTACATTTCTCCATGAAGGTACATAAAACCAATCCTTCAATGAAGGTTCTTTATATATATCCGTATTATCTGTCATTTCACTGTTTGAAACCTGTACGTACTCATTATCAGGCCAATACGGTTGGCTTTCAAAGGGATATGTCGGCAAGGGTATGCGCCTTCTCTTTTCGTCCTTGTAAAAATTATGCCAGTTAATATTAATACCCCTAAGCCATAGTCTGCCAATCCTGTTCAAAACAAAGAATATATCAGATATTTCACTATTTTCGGTTTTAATAAGATCAGTGACTGTAACTCCGTTAAATTCTTTTTTGCCGTTTGTAATAATAGAATGAACCAGTAAGGCTAAATCACGTCCGGGGCCGATTTCCATGAATACACAGTTTTGCTCTTTTAATATCTCCTTGATTCCATCTGAAAAATTTACAGTCTCTCTTATTTGTCTTACCCAGTAAGCCGGTTCCGATACCTCATTATTTTCAACCAATCTGCCTGTCACATTTGAAATTAAAGGGTATACCGGGGGCGAGAAAACAATCCCCTTAAGTCCTTCCCTATATTCATCCAGTATACAGTCCAAAAGATGTGAATGTGCCGCATGGGTGCTCTTCAACGGCATACAGATTATGCGTCTGTTTGCCATTTCTCTGCTGAGGGCTTCAATTTTTTCAGTTTTTCCGGAAATAACACAGGAAAGACCATTATCTATAGCCAATGACAGCTCTGAATCCATAAAAGGCATAATCTCTTCTTTTGATAAAGGTACACTTAGCATCATGCCTTTACACGTTTTATTTATGAGTTTACCCCTTAACGTAACAAGCTTTAACGCATCTTCAAGTGTAAATACCTTTGCTATACACGCTGCCGTAATTTCTCCCAAACTATAGCCAATCAGCATATTGGGCTTAATCCCCCAACTTATCAAAAGCCTTGCCAGGGCATACTCAAAAATAAACAGTACCGGTTGTAAAAATTCAGTTTCATCCAGCTTATTCACTGTATATAGAATATTATCACCGGGATACAATATTTCTTTCAAATCCCTTCCACTTTGCAATTTCAGTATATCGAAGCATTTGTCTATTAGTTGTCTAAAGAAGGAATTATATCTATAAAGCTCTATTCCCATATTAATATATTGAGCACCCTGACCCGAAAACATGAAAACAATATTAATGCTCCTGTCATAAGCCTTTACCACATTTATATGGTTTTCTCCTGAAACATCTCCTTCAAGAACATTAATTGCTTGCTTCAAATCTGAGCAAATAAGCATTTTTCTATATTGAAAGGGTTTTCGTCCAACCTTTAAGGTATAGGCAATGTCTGACAGATTTTCATCCGGATTTCCCCTGATAAAATCCAACAGCTTGCGGGTTTGAGTTTGAAGTGCAGACTCGGTTTTTGCTGATAATACCAATAATTGCGGCATATTGGACTCGGAGTTTTCAAATACCTCTTCAGGAGGTTCTTCAAGAATAATGTGCGAATTGGTACCCCCTACTCCAAATGAGCTTACTCCGGCCCTTAATGGGTAAGCACCTCTTTCAAAGCCTTTGAGCTTATCATTTATATAAAATGGGCTGTTCTCCAGATCAGGATTTGATTCACCCGAGTGTAACGACGGGAACAGCATTTTGTGTTTCAATGAGAGTACAGTTTTAATGAGTCCTGCTATTCCTGAAGCACTGTTCAGATGTCCTATATTAGTCTTAACAGAACCGATAGCTATTCTGTTTCTCTTATCAATATTTTTAAATGCATTTTTCATTGCCTCTATTTCAATAGAATCACCAAGCTTTGTGGCACTTCCGTGACCCTCTATGTATCCGATGCTTTCAGGCTCAACTTCTGCCATCTGCTGGGCAAGTTGTATTACAAGAGACTGTCCTTCAATACCGGGGGCGGTATACCCAATCTTATCATTGCCATCATTATTTATAGCAGAGCCTTTTATTATTGCGTGAATGGTATCTCCATCCTCAATAGCATTTTCAAGTCTTTTAAGTACTACCAAGCCAATACCATCACCAAATACCGCCCCACCTGCTTCTTCTGAAAATGAACGGCAGTGACCATCCGGTGATACTATCATCCCATCCTGATAAAGGTAGCCCTTCCTTTTGGGGAAGTACACCGAAACCCCACCGGCTATGGCTACATCACATTCTCCTCCCAGGATTGACTGTGCCGCCAGATGAACGGAAACAAGTGAAGTTGAACATGATGTAAACACAGTGATTACAGGCCCTTTAAGGTTTAACTTATAAGCAATTCTGGTACTCATTAAGTCCTTATCATGTAAAAGTGTCTTTGAGAAGGCATCTAATGATTTCCCTGAATTAAAATCATTCCATATTCCTTGTTCGCCTGCTAATATTGTGTGGGATTCCCAAAGAGGATTTGGTGTACCTCCTACAAAAAGTCCAATGGTGCCATTATACTGTTCAGGGTTATAGCCTGCATTCTCCAGCGAATCCCACGCACATTCGTGCAGAAGACGCATTTGCGGATCCATAATTTTTGCTTCTTCAGGTGTATATCCAAAGAATTCTGAGTCAAAGTATTCAGGTTTTCTCATACTAGCTCGTACTTTTACATAGTTTGGGTCATTTATAAGCTCCTGACTTACTTTTAACTCCTCTAATTCTTTATCTGTTAATATTTCAATGGACTCAATACCATTTTTAAGATTTTCGAAAAATTCTTCTGTATTGTCAGCGCCGGGAAAACGTGCTGTCATTCCTATTATGGCTATTTCTAAGCCCGACCTCATTTGATTTTCCTGATCCATTCTGAATCTCCACCCTTATGATATAATGTGTTTTCGTCAGATTAATCTTCCTCGTCATCAGCCATGTCTTTCTTTTTCAGCTGTTTTCTAAGATTGTATCTCGCCTGTAGACTGTTTTTGCCTTTTGCTACTTGGTTTTCACGTTGTTGATTTATCTCATTAGTAGCATTATCTTCATTGGAATTTTGCAGATTACCAGCCAATGTACGAATAGTAGAAAATGTAAATAACTTCAAGATTGGTATGTTAGTATTCAGCTGTCTTCTTAAATTATTTGTAATCTGAATCATATCCAGTGATGAAGCACCCAAATCAAAGAAATTATCATCAATACCAACTTCATCATAGCCAAAGAAATCTGCGAATACCTTGGCTATTGTTTCTTCCAGTTTGTTTGCAGGCATTACATAAGAGTTTTTCAGATTTGGACGCTGTTTCTTACTGTTACCGTTATCATTAAAGCTTTCCGCAGACTTAATGCTGTCAAGCTTTATCCATCTGTCCACCCTTTTGTTAAAGTCACCTGATGAAATTATTACCTGTCCAATACCCGGATTGTTCATTATCCGTTCAAAGGCTTCAACACCTTGCTCCGGCTCCATCAGCAATTCATCCATAGAAGTACTGAAGCTAAACTGAGTTTTATCTGAGCTAAAACGCCACCCCTCCCAGTTCACAGTCAGCCATTCTTTCGAAGCAACTCTGTTAAATTCATTAACAAAAGAATCCATAAATATATTTGCGGCAGAATATGCACAAAAGCCCAATCCTCCAAGTAGTGCCGACGTGGAGGATGTCACTGTGAGAAAATCCAATTCCCTGTCCTTAAATACTTTATGCAATGTAAGAAGACCATGTATTTTAGGAATAAACTGTTCTATGCAATCCTCTTTATTCAACTGTTCCACTGTTCTGAATAAAGAATCTCTCATTGTTGCTGCTGCATGTATTACACCATTTATATGTCCGAAATGTCTTTCCGCCTCATCAACTATTCCCTTCATACTCTCTTGGTCAGCAACATCACAAGTATATGTCAGAATTTTTGCACCCTGTTTCTCAAGGTATAATAAATTCTGGATTTTCATTGAAATCTGTTCATCTCCAGAGTGGCTATCCACCCATTGCTCCCATTTATCTCTTCTTGGAAATTCAGATTTTCCGGTTAATATAAGTTTTGCGGAATACTTTTCTGCCAGATACTCTGCCAACTTCAACCCAATGTTTCCCAATCCGCCGGTAATCAGATATATTCCATTATTTTTAAAGCTTGAATTTTCTCTGTTGGCATCTTGTGTCAATCTCACTGGGGAATAACTTTGTGTATATCGTATGCAATTTCTGTATGCTACAACGGTTTCTGTTTTTTCGTCGAAAATGTCTACTAATACTTTTTTTATTAGTTTTCTCTCAGTTACCTCATCTTTTGGAATACAAATATCAATGTTTTTGCATTCAATGAACGGGGCTTCCTGAGGTATTACCTTGCAGGGTCCTAATACTGTGGATTTAGCCGGATTTATCCTCTCAGCACCATTTATATTGTGCAGATTATTAGTAGCTACAATAATCCTGACTTTATCCGTAACGCTTTGTTTTAATAATGCTTTTGAGATATAAACCAAACTAAAAAAGCCTGTATCCAGTTCCTCATATATGGAATTTAAGTCCAGTGTATTAATTCTTTCATCGTCATCAATACCCCACAAAAATAAGATATTACTTGGAAGCTTTCCGGTCTTTTCTAGCTCCTTCAGTAGATTATTATAATCCTCCTGATGATTTACATTTATTGTATATTCCGAATCATCTACCTTGTTAAAGTCTGAACCTTTAGTAACTTTAATAACATCCTCTGTTTTCTCTTTGAGAGCTTTCAGTAAATTATTATTAAAGCCAATATTGTTTGTAAATACCAGCCAGGTAGATTTATTATTATCTGTACCATTTAAAATGCTTGGAGCTGACTGCTTCCAAAGGGGTAAATAAAACCAATCTGATATATCTGTTTTCTTCGTTATTTCAGCATCCTGCTTTTGAAGTTCCATAGTAAAAGGATTTCCTTCTATCCAGTACTTTTGATGTTCGAATGGATATGTAGGCAGGGAGACCCTCTTCCTTTCCTTCTGATTATAAAATCTGTTCCATATTATTTTAATGCCATTAAGCCACGCTTGTCCTATCAACCAGAACACGTGACTATGTAATTCAATTTCCTTATCAAAGCACATTTCAAGCTTTACAACACCTTCATCAGGTTCATCATTTAAACCGTCTCCAAAATCCATAAAAACATGTTTACCGTCTGTTTCTATTTCAGAACTATATGCTTTAGTGTTTGTCTGACTATTTCTTGTCCAAAAAGTTAAATTTTTAAAGTCTTCCTTACTAATAAATCTCCCGTATTGTATGTCGAAGCATTGAATAACAGGCTCCGAAAATTCTATATCCCAAAGAAGTTCTTTAAATTTATCATTAATAGTACCGGAACACTCAATTCCTTTATCCATGTTATCAATCATACTCAGTCTTAATTGAATCAGAGGGAACAGTCTGTCCTCCGGGGCCGCTTCTGCCAGCAGCAATGAGATTAGTCCTCCCTCACCGTCACCCCTTGCAATATCCGGCACTATTCCCCAATAAACAAGAAGCTTTGCCAAAGCATACTGTAAAGCGAAAACAACGAAAACACTATTTGTATTCAGATACTCTGTATCGTAATTGCGTTGAGCTGGATTCTTAACCAAATCTGTGAACCATGAAGGCAAATTCAATTCCAGCCTTTTAATAACCTGGTCTAATGCCTCTTTGAATACCGGCTCTGATTCATATAATTCAATGTATCTGATAATTTTTATTATATCCGTTGATTGGAAATTAAAGGTGATAAGTGTTTTGTCACCTTCAACATAACCGGAAAGGTCGCAATCATTTTCAAGGTTTTTAATTGCATCGCTAATATCTTTACAAATAAATGCCTTTCTATGGCTAAAGTGATACCTGCCGGTTTGGAGGGTATACCCAACATCATTCAAATCCAGATTTGGATTCGCCTGTAAATGCTTCCTTACCCTTAAAATCTGATTATCCAAAGCACTTTTTGTTTTTCCAGAGAACATAAGCAATTCAGGTGTTAATGGGCTTTGTTCTTTTTTAACTTCAGGTGCTTCCTCCAAGATTGCATGGGCATTGGTTCCTCCAAGTCCCAAGGAGCTCACTCCTGCCCTTAATGGATATTCTTCACTTTTCCATTCCGTAGGCTCCGTTACAAGATAAAAGGGACTGTCTATTAAATTTAATTTTGGATTTGCAGCTGTAATATTTAAAGTTGAAGGTAGAATCTTATTTTTTAATGCCAATGCTGTTTTAATCAACCCTGCAATCCCAGCCGTACAATCCAGATGTCCTATATTTGATTTAACTGACCCAATGCCACAGTAGTTTTTCAACGGTGTATTGAATGCCTGTTTCAGCGCTTCTATTTCAACACTGTCTCCAAGGGGAGTAGCAGTTCCATGAGCTTCAATATAGCTAATGGATTCCGGACTGATACCAGTTCTCTTTAAAGCTGCCTGTATTACCTTTTTTTGTCCCTCAATACTCGGGGCAGTATATCCCGCTTTATTAATACCATCATTATTTATTTCAGCCGCTTTGATTACAGCGATAATATTGTCCTTACATTTAACTGCTTCATCAAGCCTTTTCAGCACAACTGCTGCTGCCCCGTTTCCTCCTACAAAACCTTTTCCGTCTATGTCAAAAGCTCTGCAATGCCCATCAGGTGATTTGACCATACCATCCTGATAGAGATACCCTGTTTTATCGGGTAACGGACTTATAGTAACCGAACCGGCAATAGAAATATCGCATTCTTTCCGTATCAAAGACTGACATGCCAGAGCTACCGAAACTAAGGATGTGGAACAAGCTGTATACGTCGACACGACAGGGCCTGTTAAATTAAATTTATATGCTACTCTGGTACTCATATAATCTTTGTTGAAAAGCTGTTCTGAAGCAAAATCCCCCAGTATTTTGGTTTTGCCGGAGCCAACAACCAGAGATTCCCAAAATAAATTTGGTGATGCACTTCCAAACAAGCCTATTGAACCTTCGTAACTCCAAGGGCAGTATCCACTGTCTTCAAGTGCTTCCCAAATAATCTCATGGAAAACTCGAACCTGGGGATCCATGACTTCTGCCTCACGAGGAGAATATGAAAAGAAATCCGCATCAAAATTCTCAATTCCATTCATAACTCCCTGTGCTTTTACGTAATTACTATCCCGAGCAAGTTTGGGACTAACCCCTGCTTTTATTGTTTCTTCTTCCGTAAAGAAGCTGATACATTCTGTACTGTTCACCAAACGATTCCAATATTCATAAATATCTGATATGTTTGGCAGTCTTACAGACATTCCTATTATTGCAATATCGTTTGTTTCAGGGGCTTCTGTTGTGTTTTCTTGTGCTTGTCCCGGAGTTTCCGTGGAAGATAACTTCTTTTCAGTATTGTCAGCTAGGCTGAGAGCTAAGCCACGTACTGTAGGGAATTGGAAAATTGTTGTAATAGGCAATTCTTTCTTAAAATGAGTGATTAGTTTATTATTAAGCCTAATCAAATTCAAGGAATTGCCTCCTATATCGAAAAAATTATCGTTTATTCCTATTGTGTCTATTTCCAAGACTTCTTTCCATATCTCGATAATTTCTCTTTGGATTTCCGTTTGGGGTTCAATATATTTTGTCTCGATATTTGGACGCACATTGTTCCATTCAGGCAATAACTTTCTGTCTATTTTGCCACTTTGTGTCAGTGGCATTTTATCAAGCCTTATAAAAAACGAAGGAAGCATATAATATGGAAGTTCATCGGATAAGTAATTGTTTATTTCAGAATCTGTAACTTCCTCACCTGACGTAAAGTATGCACACAAATGTACATTGCCTTCTCTATCTGACTTTGGAATTACCACGGCTTCCATAATCTTTTCGTATTTTAACAGTTTGTTTTCAATCTCTTCCAATTCTATTCTGAAGCCTCTTATTTTTACCTGAAAGTCATTCCTTCCAAGGCACTCTATGTTGCCATCAGGAAGCCAACGGGCCAAATCTCCTGTTTTGTACATCTTCTGAAATGCAGCTGAATACCTGTTGCTGCTTTCAGCTTCTGTTATAAAAGGATTAGATACAAACTTTTCTTTGTTAAGCTCATCTCTGTTTAAATATCCTCTTGCCAGGCCAACACCACTTAAACATAGTTCTCCCGGTACACCCACGGGCTGGAGCCTGTTTTGCTTATCAACTATATAACACCGTATATTGGATAAAGGTTTCCCTATGGGCACCATAGTTTCATTTTGATGAGCTTTTAAAGAGTATTTTGTAGCATAAATTGTGCACTCGGTTGGCCCATAAATATTCTCCAGTTTTATATCAGTACCCAGCTCTTCAAATTGCTTCACAAGATCCGGCTTTAGTGCTTCTCCTGCCGCAAAAATATATTTTAAACTCCTTAACTTACGGATATTTTCTTTTGTTTGGGACAGGCTTTCAAGAATATACCTGAACATTGATGGCACAAGGTTTAAGTGAGTTACACCATAAGCTTCTACGGCATCAATAATTTTATATGGATTCTTTTCTTCGCCTTTATTTAATATGACCAGTTTGCCCTTACCTATAAACCATCCAAAAAGCTCAGTTACAGATACGTCAAAGGTAAATGTTGTTTTAAGCAAATAGGTATCTGTTTCCTTAAGGGGATATCTTTTTTCCAAATCTAACAATATATTAACGACACTCCTATGTTCAACCATAACCCCTTTGGGATAACCGGTAGAGCCTGATGTATATATTACATATGCAAGATTGCCTGAAGCAGGTTTTCTCTCGGGATTGTCGCTTTTTTCTTCATCAGCAGACTCTTTATCAATAAAAATCAATTGTCCGTCAAAATCTATTTTTTTGGAATGCTCAAAAGTGCTTATTAATGCACATATTTTCGAATCATTTATTATAAACTTGTTTCTGTCAATTGGATTATCCGGATCAATAGGAACGTATGCACTGCCAGTTTTCAATATGGCCAAAACACCTATTATCATTTCTATTGAAGGATATAGCAATATGCCTATTTGGGAATCCGGAACAGTATTTACTTTTTTATTAATCAGCCTTGCTAATTGATTTACCCTTCTGTTCAGTTCAAGATATGTAATCTTTTTATTTCCATATTCCACCGCAATACAGTCAGGACTTTCCTCAACACGCTTTTCAAAAATCTCATGAATCAAAAGCCCATCATTATATATGCAATTTGTTTCATTGAATAAATGTAAAATCTCTTCTCTCTCACCCTGAGTCAAAATGTTCAAAGAACCCAATGTGCCATCGCTTTTTTCTATCAATTCCCTTAATATCACTTCATAATGCCCAACCAGATTTTGAATCGTCTTTGTATCATACAATTCACAGTTATATAGTAATTTAATATCCATAGCCGCTTCGGACAGATTCACTATTATTGTCAAATCGTAATTGGTTTTCTCAAAACTGGAGTACTCTTTAATCCGTAAAGGATTGTCATCGCTCATGAGTGATTGGTCAATCGGGTAATTTTCAATTACAAATATTGATTGAAATAGCTCCTCTTCTCTATGCAGTCCACTATATCTCTTTATGTCAACTAGCGGTGTAGCTTCATATTCTTTTCTTTCCTGAAGGCTACAACTTACATTTTTAATGTAGCTTAAAACATTTTCCTCTGAAGATGCTTTAATCCTTAAAGGAATTGTATTAATAAACAGTCCTACAGTATTTTCAATATTTTTTATATCAGCCGGTCTGACAGCTGTGGTGGTTCCAAAAGCTATATCCTCGTCGTTACAATAATTAAAAAGTAAGACTCCCCAGGCACTGTATAATAATGATGCTGCTGTTAAATTATTAATTCTGGCAAAATCATATATTTTTTTTGTTAGCTCTTCCGGAATGGAGAATAAGTGACCTGCTACCTTTTTTTCACTTTCAGTATCGTTAATTGCTTTACGGTCTAAAATTGATTTTGAGGAATATTTTCTGAGATATTCACTCCAGAAATCTTGCTGCATCTTTTTATTATCTGCTCTAAGCCATTTTATGTACTCATGATATTTTTGCTTATTATTTAACCGGATTTCCTTATTAGCTACTAAAAGTTTATAGGCATTAAAAAAATCTCTTAAAATTATACCTGTACTCCAACCGTCATAGAGAATATGATGGTTGGTTATAATTATGTTATAAGATTTTTCAGTTAACCTGCATAAAGTCACTCTAAAGGGAACCTCAGATAAATCAAAAAAATCATTTCTGTCTTCATCAATAATCTTATCAAGTCTTTCTTCCTTGTCCACATACTCGGTCAAATCAAAAAAGCTTATTCTGGTTTCATTTCTTTTAAGAATTATCTGAACGGGATTTGTAAGATTATTCCACCTAAAAACAGTTCTCAGCATTTCGTTTGCATTTACAACCGCATCCCATGCCCTTTGAAATACTTCAATGTTTACTTCACCTTCAACCCTTAACCTCAATTGTTCTAAATAATAGCTACTCTTCTGATTAAGCAGATAATGAAATAGGATTCCCTCCTGTACAGGTGACAAAGAAAGAATATTCTCAATATTATTTTTATCAATTGTTTTTGGAAGTCCGTCCATATTATTTTCCCTTCTTAACTATTTTAATAGGAACAATTATCTGTTTAAGGTACAGAATTTAACATTAAATAAAGGATGCCTTAAAGGCATCCCAATTATTTAAATTAATGTTGTAAAGCTCTATTTCTACCTGACTTACAATTGTTTAAAAGCCTCATTATCTCTTAATGCATCAAAAGCCGAATCATTTAGCATATCTTTATTGGGTAATCCAAGCTCAAAGCCTTTTTTAAGTCTGTTAATACACTTATCTGCATTGCCTGATAAAGCATGTGCCCTGGCTGCCAGAAAATATGCCCAGCACACACTATCCCTGTTGCTAATCCTTGAACGTTTAAAATCATCATCATCGGCCTCAGCCAATAGCAGTGCTTTTTCTAATAGCTGTGCACCTTTTTCAAAATTACCTTCTTTGGTACTTACATCTCCCTGTACAAATAAATTGTCATAGCTGTTATACCAACCGAATAGAACAGGATATTTCTTAAATATTTTGAACCCTACTTTTTCCGCAAGAGCATATGAAGCCTCATTAGACTCGAAGCAGCTCCATCCTATTCTATCCATACCTTCACTCAGGCAATATTCTACACAGGCGGAGACTACCCTGGTTGCCAGTCCTTTTTCCCTGTAGTCCTCGTCTGTTTCAACACCAATCTCACAGTTACCGCCAAAAACATGATCAGCCATACACCAGCTTACAATATCCTTATCCTTTATAATGCAAAATCCGAATCCGTTCTTAAGAAAATCCTCTTTCCCCGACCAACTCTCGGTAAAAGCCCATTGCTGAATTTCTTCAACATTATTCAAATCAGTGCTTTCCATCAATTCACTGTCAATTTTCCTGAGTTTGAAACCCTCCAGCATATCAAGGCTCAAAACTGAATCTCCGGCATAAAAGTTATAATACCTTCTATATGTTTTTCCCGGATATATATCCTTTAAAACAAATTCCAATTCCTTTTCCCATTCCGATGAATCATCATAAAAGAAAAAGTAATCTACTTCTTTACCTTCATTTTTTATTTTGGGAAATATATCATTAATTATCAGTTTTGATAAACTCGAATTGAAATCCTGATTTTTCTCGTTGCCTCCCATATAAAAATGGTGGACTCCGTCAAACATACATGCAGTACTAGGGTTTTGCAAATCATCTACATATACATCCCCCTGAACTGTACCACTCAGTATTGCTTCAACTCCAAGATTGTATTCCAGTGTTTTGAATAGAGGTCTCACTTTTACATATTTGTCCGATTGTAATTTAAGCATGAAATGCCTCCTTATTTTTATCTAAATCTTTAATATTTTATTTTGAAAAATTTGGTCCAATTTTTTTCTTCTTAAATCAATAGGCGCTCTCTTGGCTTCTAATACTGAAGCAACCATTTCAACAGCCCTAAATACCTGCTCTTTGTCAGGGTACAGATTTTTTTCTCTCAATTCCAAATATAGTGCTTCAATCTCTTTGTAAGGTATCACTACATCCTTTTGGTATGTATTTATGTCATGATTACAGTTTTTTGTACTTATGGCTATTTTAAGGCATCTGGCCAGTAGCTCCAATGCTTGCTCTTTGCCAATAACAACACTGTCTCTTAGTTGCCCTATTTGAGTGAATTCATTAAAAGAAAATGCTTCAATAAGTGAAGTATTCTTTTTAATCAAAAATTTCAATACATCCTTAGGGCCTATTTCAATAGCTATTCTTACACCAGCATCAACAAGATACGAAATTGATTGAGTCCACCTAATAGGTGATTCCAACTGTCTTGACAGATTTTCAACCACACTGTTCTCGTCGGTATATGGGAGAGCGTTGTAATTTGAAATTACGGGAAATCTAGGGGCATTAAATTTAAACTGTCTGAGCACTGATTTCATCTCTTCGGCGGCCCTATGCATTAAAGGGCTGTGAAAAGGGCCCGACATTTTTAGTGGAAAGACAATCGCACCTTTCTTCTCCAACTCTTGTGCAACTTTCAACATGCTTCTATTGTTCCCTGATATTGAACATTGGGTAGGTGTATCGTATGCCGATATATATACCCTATCGCTATCCCCCGAATTTTCTATACAAGTTTCCTCAACGATATTACTGTCTAAATTTATTACCCACATCATTGTTCCATCGCAAGAGGAAATTGCTTCTTTGATAATGCGCCCACGCTGCTTTACTATTTCCACCGCATCAGAGAAATTTATTATTCCGCTGGCACATAGGGCTGAATATTCTCCAAGGCTATGCCCTAAACAATAATGAGGCAAAAAACCGAATTCTGTCTCAAATGTCCTGTATATCGCTAAACTGGCAACCAACAATGCTTCTTGTGAGATCTCAATCTTATTCAACTCATCTTTCAAATCAGTAGAAAAACAAATTTCCTTTAGATTGATTTTCAGTATCTCACTTGCTTCTTCAAAAGTATTTCTGACAGCTTCGGAATTGTCATAGAAGCTTTTAACCATCATTGTATGCTGTGAACCAACGCCCGGAAAAACTAATGCAATCTTTGGCAAAACATTGTCCATTTTAAATCTCCCAATAAATGTTTACTTATCTTAACATCAATTATGAAGCAACAACGCTTTTCTGTCTATTTTTCCATTTTGTGTTAATGGAAATCTATTCAACATAACATACTGATTCGGAATCATATACTCAGGTAACTGAGTCTTTAAAAACTGCTTGATTTCTTTTGCAGTTAATTCCTCCCTGTCAGTAAGTATATATGCAGTCAAAATAGGATTAATCTGCTCCTGATTCTTTAAAACTACAACACATTGTTCAACATATTTATATTCACCAATCTTAGACTCAATTTCTCCCAATTCAATCCGCAATCCTCTAATTTTAACCTGATTGTCCATTCTCCCAAGATATTCGATATTTCCGTCTGGTAAAAGACGTGCAAGATCTCCTGTTCTGTAAATTCTGTCCTCACCATTTATGGCAATACCTGAAAATTTCTCTTCTGTCAATTCAGGACGATTCAGGTATCCCCTTGCTACCCCATCACCTGCAATGCATAATTCACCGCTGCTCCCTACCGGCTGCAAATCAAATCCATTGATAATATAAATCCTTATATTATCAATGGGTTTTCCGATTGGTACTATATCATTATTCACATCATTGCAGTCATAATAAGTTACGTCAACGGTTGCCTCGGTTGGCCCATATAAATTAGTCAGAAATGCATTACCGCTTTTACCAATTGTTTCATTAAACTTTTTAATATGTATGGGCAAGAGAGCTTCACCACTGCAAAATACCCGCTTCAAGCTTGATAGTTTTTTTACGTATTCCGTATCTTTAAGGTAATTTAAAAACGAATTAAACATGGAAGGTACGAAGTGGATTATTGTAACCTGTCTCTTTTCCACTTCCTCAATTATCCCTTGTGGAAATTTTTCATATCCGGGGCCCAACAGTGCCACCTTGGCACCTGTAATAGCCCACAAGAACAGCTCCCATACAGAAACATCAAATACAAAAGGTGTTTTGTGCAAAATAGTGTCACTCTGAGTGAGGGGATATTTATTTTTCATCCAGTTAAGTCGGTTGACAACAGAACAATGCTCTACCATTACCCCTTTCGGGTTCCCAGTAGAACCTGAAGTATATATTACATAAATTAAATCAGATGGTTCTATTGAGTCGTTAGTATATTCAGGTAAAGAATAAATGGGTTCTTGCTCTAAATCTATAATTTTAGTGTTTATCCCTTGAAGCTTGTCTAAGAACCTGGTAGTGGTAAGCAAATATTCACTGTTACTATCCGAAATAATATACTCGATTCTTTTTACAGGAAGCTCTGGTGAAATTGGAAGGTAAGCTGCTCCGCTTTTTATTATGCCAAATATCCCAATAATCATCTCAATAGAGCGCTCCAGCATTATCCCTACTATTCTTCCTGTACAAACTCCCTTGGTATGTAATAAATAGGCGACCTGACTTGACTTCTTATCCAGTTCTCCATACGTAAGACTTTTCTCACCGAAAATTACTGCCTTAGCGTCAGGATTCTTTTTCACCTGCTCCTGAAACAGTTTTATAACCGTTTTATCCTTCGGATAAACTGCTTTTGTATCATTAATATGCCGGTATAAAGTCTCGATATCACATGTGTTACCCATATCTGTCATATGAATAATCTCCTTGAACCTTTACGGGTCTGGTACTTTTTTGCTTATTTTTTTTCTATTTTTCTGAATTTCTTAGTGAAGCTGTTACCTAATATCATTTCATGTATTTGAGTACTTCCTTCAATTATTTCCAACACCTTAGAGTCCCTATAGTATCTAGCCGTAGCATGATTTTCATTACAACCGGTGGCACCCATGATTTGAACAGCGTTATCAGCATGTCTGTGTGCAGCTCTTGTTGTAAAATATTTTGCAATCATGACTTTTTCTGCATAGTTAGGGTTACTCATATCTTTTGCCTTGCAGGAATTAATGCACAAATGACTGGCAGCTTCGTAATCCACACCCATTTTGGTTATCATTTCTTTAATAGTACTTTGGTCGATAAGTCTTGAATTAAAAGTCTTTCTCCGTAAAACATGATTACAACAGTAATTCAGGCACCCGCCTATTATTCCAAGGGCTGTGAAAGACACACTGACCCTCCCGTAATCCAAGGCATAAGGAGCAATGTGAGAAAATGCAAAACCCGGTTTTGCTATAATATTCTCCTTATCTACCTCACATTCATTAAACTCAAGTACTGCCAAATAGCTGGCCTTGAATCCCAGCATATTTGTAATTGGTATTATTTCAAATCCCGGTGTATTCTTCTCAACAAAACATGCCACAGGTTTTCCGCTTTCATCATCCATCATTCCAAAGACAACAAATATATCCGCTAACCCGCCAAAGGTAATCCATCTCTTCTTTCCGTTTAGTATAATTTTATCGCCTTTAGGAGTAAATCTGGTTTTAATCCCTCTGATATCACTTCCGGCATCTGGCTCTGTTAATGCAAAAGCACCCAGTATTTCACCTTTACACATCCTATATAACCATTTGTTTTTTTGTTCCTCAGTTCCCCACTTCAAAAGAGTTTGCATTACCATAGTATGTACATTGAATAATCCGGCCAATGAAGTACTTGAACGAGCTATTGCTTCTGTAAAAATACCGTATGTAATACTATCCCATCCGTTACCGTTGAATTCTTCAGGTATGGTACATCCCAAATATCCTTGTTCTATACATTTATTAACTATGTCCTTGGAAATTCGCTCTTCTCTCTCCCAATCACTTGCATATGGTTGAACATTACTTTCCGCAAAACTACAAAACTCATTATATTTATCCTTCTGTTCATCTAAAAGTAATTCAATCATACATTGCCTCCATTTCGTTTGTTTTCAACAAACTTAACTATGTTATTCACACATTTAAAATTCTCCATATCTAAATCATCCATTGTTACTTTTACTTCAAAGTTTTTTTCTAAAAAAGTCATCAGCTCTATAGCAAATAAAGAACTAACCAGTCCTTCCTCAAATATGTCTAAATTATAGTCAATACTATTTAAGTTAGTATTCATCATTATATACTCACTTATTTTTTCAGCATACACATTACTCCCCATATGTATTACCCTCCCCTCATTTTACTTAAGGTATATCAACGACACTGAATCGCTGCTTTTTTATAACCATAGCAATACTTAATATGTATAAAATCCCTTGCCGGATTTTTTACCCAATAATTTTGCATCCACCATCTTTCTCAGTAGCGGACAACAACGGAATTTAGGGTCCTGATAACTTTCATACAGGATATCCAGTGAATTAACTACAGTATCCAACCCAATTAAATCTGCAGTTTCAAGAGGGCCCATTTTATGATTAAAACATTTTTTGAAAATCTCATCCACCTGAGAAGGTTTTGCCACTCCGTCTTGAACAACAAAAGCAGCTTCATTCATGAACAAATGTGATATTCTGTTTGACACGAAACCCGGCAAATCATTAACAATAATAGCTTCCTTATTCAGCTGTTTCAAAAAACACTGTGTTGTATTTATAGTTTCCTCAGATGTATGAAAGCCTTTTATCACTTCCACACTTTTTTTCAAGTACACTGGATTCATAAAATGGATTCCAATAACCTTATCAGGTCTTTCAGTTACACTTCCGACTTTTGTAATAGAGATACATGACGTATTCACGGCAAAGCAGGCTTCAGCGTTGCAAATCTTGCTCAACTGCTTGTATACTGTCTCTTTAATTCCCCAATTTTCCGTTACATTCTCTACAATAAATTCACATTCTGCTACGTCCTCAATGTTTGTTGTAAATTTAATTTTGTTCAAGACGTTATCACTGTCCATCTTTGGGAGAGTTTTATCCAGTAAGGGTGCAAACCTGACTATTTTTGTAATTTCTGCTTTTGCACTTTCCAGAGTATCATCAGAAATATCCACAAGTACACTACTCATACCATGGAATGCTAAATCTATACACATACCAATTCCCATTGTACCTGCACCTATTATACCGATATTACTAAATTGCATATTAAGCCCTCCAATATTAATTTATCTTGCTGTAATTTACTTATATATAATTCAATTATTTTTAGTTTTTCGGTCAATAAAATTTACAATGTTTGATACTGAATTAAAATTTGACAATTCCATTTCTTCATTTTCAACTTTTATGTTGAACTCATTTTCGATGAATGTAAGAAGCTTCATAGCAAAAAGGGAATTTACAAAGCCCAATTTAAATATGTCGTCTTCATCGGTAAAAGCTGCATCCTCATTAAATGTTATAAGGTTTTCATTAATAAAATCTCTGATTGTCTTAACACTATCCATAAACTTTTCCTCTCTTCGTTACATAATACTTACTTCAGCAAAAGGCGGATACTCTTGTATGATTGAAAGATCATTCTCCATAAGAATTACTCCATCAGCATCATCAATATGTACTTCCTTAAAATTAGCAAACTTATATGTGACATACATTTGGCGGTTTCTATCGGTCATTTTAAAGTCCGCATAGAGTTTCCCGCCTTTATCCTTTGCCTGTCTCATAATAAAATTCAGCAATACAGTTCCTATGCCTCTGGACATGACTCTGCAAGACATTAAGAGCATCTTCAGATGCCAATACTCCTTAATTTCCACTAAAGCAAGTCCAATCTTTCCGTAAGACCCATATTTATCAACCAGCTCACATATAAACAATTTGTGATTATCACTTTTACGGTATTCATCAAGTTCGCTATAGTCGTAGGTTATACCTGTGGCATTTAACTGATTGGTTCTTACTGTCAATTCTTCAGCTCTCTGAAGATCACTTTCCTCTGCCTCTGTAATTGTAATTCTCATGTTCAGAGACGTAAGAAATTTCTCCGTGGGTCCGTTATAACTATTTTCATCTCTTTTTCTTTCAATATCTTCAAGGTACATTAACCTTCTTCTTTTTGAATCTTCTGTGTTAAATCTTTGCCTTAGTCTCGGATATTCCAACAGGTTCATGTATTCACAGGAATTAATACACGTTACTTGCGGAAGTTCATATTTAACCTCATCCAGTTCAAACTGCTGGTCATCAATAAAAAGAATTGTGTCCTGTCCGATATTAAGATTTTTTATAATCCTATCTATCGCTTTGGACTTTGCATCCCAAGTTATTTCCGGGAATAAAAAATACTCCCTGATACCTGCTTCCTCCAGCTTTTTTACAGCATCTTCATAGTTATTCTTGCTTGCTATTGAATTGAGCACTCCTCTTGAATCAAGCTCTTTTATAATGTCACATATACCAGGCTTAAAAATAACCTCTTTATCTTCAAGAAGTATTCCATCCCAAAGTGTATTATCTAAATCCCATACAACACACTTAATTTCTTTAACAAACTCCCCCATTTCATCACCCCCTATTAATTTATTATGAGTTTATTTTTTCAATATAGTTTGTAACATTGTCCAACATTTCTACAAGGTTAACGGGCTCGTTTTTTGAGCAATCTTACCCATTTCCATTTTTATTATTTTATCTGCTTTATCAAAATACCTATCATCATGGGTTACAGCTATAACACATTTCCCTCTGGCTTTTAAATCTGACAGCAAGTATTCATAAAAGTACTTTCTGAATTCAGGATCCTGATCCGCAGCCCACTCATCAAATATGTATATTTCTCTGTCTTCCAGATAACTAACCAACAGAGCCAATCTCTTTCTTTGCCCGCTTGACAGCTTGGTCGTACTAAACACTCCATTATCTATACTCAACTTATCATCAATATGCAATATTTTTAACAATTCGAGCATTCTTTCTGATTTATCCTTATAGTCAATGCCGTATAATTTGTCAAAAAGAAAATAATCACTAAAGACTGTTGAGTAATTTTGACTCAAATCTTCAAACTCGGTCACATTATTATTTATAAGTGCTGCTCCGCTATCAGGTTTGTAAAGCCCTGTCACAAGTTTTGCAAGAGTTGACTTCCCGCTACCGTTTCCGCCTGTAATAAATGTAACCTCTCCTGATTTGAAAGAACAATTTATTGGTCCTACTTTAAAAAGCTCACCATCGCTGTTTTTGTAGCTGTATTCAACGTTTTTCAGCTCTAACACAAATTTATTCCTCAGCAGTTTGTTATCAGATTCAGTTTTATTTGTTTTTTGTTCCTCTTCACATTCCAACTCTTTTTTTAAATCATTCAATCTCCTATAGCTGATTCTAACGCCTATAATTTGCGGTATTGAATTCAGAGCCCCATTTACCGGTCCGGTCATATATAAAAATACAAAGATATAGTTTCTTAAAGAACTGGTTTGTATATCTTTAAAGAGAACGGGAAAAGCAAAGGCCACAACTCCGATTACCAATGTGAAAAGAAGTTCTCCTATAACAAATGCATTAGCAAATCCCAAGTCTCCCCTGATACGCTTATCCTTGTATTCTTTACAACTCTCCTTCATATCATCTCTAAATTCAATCTGTCTTTTATTATGCAATTTAAGCTCTTTGAAACCATTTACCAGACTGTTGATAAACTTAAAAAAAATGTTCTGAATATCTCTTGTCTCTTCCCACAGCTTGTTGGCATGTCTGCCTACGATAAAATATAATCCTGCTGCTATGAAAATAACAAAAATTGAAACAAGTAAACCGTAAATATTTATTATTCCTAAATAAATAAAACAGCAAAAAAGTGTTACAAGACTGGTTATAGCCGATATAAGTACGTTTGCAAAATTACTTAATGCTTCTGAATCATTATTAAGACCTGCATGTATTTTTCCATTTTCCAATTGCTCTATTTTTTCATAAGACGCTCTTAAAATTCCGTCAATCAGATTCATCCTCGTATTAAATACTAATTCATTTGTAAGCTTTAAAAGTCTGATCCTTACTAAACGTTGGCCATATACATATAAAGCAATTCCCAATACAAAAAACAGTAATAATCCGGTTTGAAAACCGCCAGTTCTGTTTAATGCCTCATTTATAATAAATATAACTATTGCATTTCCAAACCCGCTTACAATACTTAAAACAGCAATTACAAACCAGGATTTATCCTTTTTTTTTACAAATAATGATGTCAGTAAAAAGTAAATACAAAATATTATTACACATGTTATCAGCAATGAAATTCCTACAATAAGACTCTGTGGAGCCCAAACTTTAATAAAACTCCATGGAAGTCCCTCATAGAGTGCATCAGGAATTTTGTACATACAAATTCCCAGACCTGATATGAAAAGTGACAGGAAAATGGTATTAATAATAACCTTTTTCACATTGCCTACATACATTCTTTTTCCTTTTATAATTTGAATTATCAGAATCAATATCAAAAAAATAGTTATTAGTGCTATCGGTAAAGCTATCAGTGTAATGGTTGTTGAAGCATTATCAATTGCAAGATACAGGTCTGATAAATAATTCACCGGCTTTTCCCCTCGAATTATATTACTGATACCATAAGCAATTACTTCGGTATACGAGGAGTTTAAATTAGCAAGAATACCTACACCAACCTGTTCCTGAGGCCTGAATAAGAAAAATGACGAGTAATTGGGATTACCTCCTCCATGTGATATCATACCTCCACCGCTCTGGAACACGGACCACCCACAAGCATAAGAAGATCCGTCACCGTTTGGTGCTACCGTTCTGTCGGGTATATGAGATATATCAATAAGACTATTATCAAAGGTTCCCGGGTTTATGGTATTCATTTGAATTTTAAGCCACTTTGCAACATCCACTGCATTTGAAATGTAATACCCTGCCGGAGTATTTCCTCTGTACATAGGTGCATTATATTTTACAGACCCTAAAAATTTAACCTTGTAACCCGAAGACATATTCTCTAGGGGAACTTCATTTCTAAAAAGGTAAGTATTATTAAGACCTAGCGGCCGTAAAATATTATTTTTCACATATTGTTCATAGCTTTGACCTGACACATTTTTGATAACAAGTCCAAGGATATCATAGTTTATAGTTGCATAAAGAAATTTCTCACCAGGATAAAAATCTAATTTTTTACTGACTTGTGTCCTAACGGTTTTCTCCAATGCATCCTCCCCTTGAGAAACAGGAATATCACCTATTGATTTGAAAGGGATACCGCTTGTATGATGCAATAACTGGTTTAATGTAATATTTACAAAACCATCAATTTTTTTACCTTGATAATTACCTGAATACTTCATTTTAAACCATGGAATATATTTATTTACCGGATCGTTTAAATTAACCAGACCCTCTTTTTCCATTTTAAGAATTCCAAGTGCGGTAAATGCTTTACTTGTAGAACCAAGTTCAAATAAAGTATCCTCAGTTACCGATTTTTTTGTCTTAATATCGGAATACCCAAAGCCTTTACTGTAAACAGTTTTATCTCCATCAACTATTACAATTGATGCACCGGGAATCTTTCCATCCTTCAAATTTTTTCTTACCCATAATTCAATTTGGCTTATTTTCTCTTGAGACAGGCTATTTGGGTTTAAATCCTGAGCTGTTAAGCCGCCTGTTTCACCAATTACTGAATTTGAGAATGAAAAAATAGAAATAAGTAATACTACAAATACAATAAATGATTTTTTCATTATTAAACCTCACATATGTTATTGAACTTTTATCAACTAAACAGTTTATCCAGCTCATCCTGAGATATATCTACCGTATCAAAATCGGAAGGCGTAAAGATTACTGATTCTTTGTCACGGCAATGGTTAATTATGGTTTCCAAATCTCCCATATAATTCTTTAAAAATTTCTCCATGGTATTTTCAGAAAACTTATTTTTACTATATGTCAAAAGGACATTCAATTTCCCATCTACTACGAAGCAATTCATTTCGATGCTAGATGATAGTTTATTCTCTTTATCAAAATCGTGTCCCAGCTGATCCTTTAACAATTCAAAATGATTATTCCTGTCTCCTGAATTAAAATCTCCCAGGAAGTTGAACCTTACACTTCCTTTAAAGCTTTCATTTAAATCCTTTGAAATGTACTTTAGTATACCGAATCCAATCCCCTTGTTAGGAATCTTCCGTATTTCTTCTTTTATCTTTTTTATCTGATCTGATAAATTGTCTTCTAACATATGTATGTAAAAAGGGTATAAACTTGTAAACCACCCGGTTGTCCTGGAAATATCAATACCTTTAAAAATATCCTCTCGCCCATGTCCTTCCAGTTCAATGATTATATCCTGAATTCCGGTAAACTCTTTTATTGTTCTTAATAGAGATAAAATCATCAAATCCTTTGCCTCAGTATTGTATGCCATATTAGCTTTTGTAAGCAGGCTCTCAGTCAAACACTGCTTCAATTGCAATTGAATGCCAGCACTACTTTCAACGGTCTCTTCTCCCAGATCAAATTCTTCAGGAAAAGCAAAATTCTTATTTACTATCTGCTTCCAATAATTCTTTTCCTTTTCTACTTCATTATTCGAATAGGCTGTCAACGCCTTAGCCCATTCCTGATATGAATTTGTTTTTGACCCCAATAAAATTCTCTGCCCATTACTTATTTGCTTAGCCATTGCATTAATGTCTTCTATTATTATTCTCCACGAAACACCGTCAACTCCTAAATGGTGAGCAGCTATCAGCATTCTTTTTACATCTTCACCTAAATTAAAAACACATGCCTGAATCAAAATACCATCTTCAATATTGAAACCTGACTTTAAATCCTCTGCTGTCAGTGTCATTTGATTAACTTTCTCCGCTGCTGATAAACCAGTCAAGTCGTACTCTCCGATATGATAAAATTCTTCCAAAAGGTTATTGTTATAGTACAGCTCGCCAGACACGGAATTATAGTTAATTCTAAATGAGTCATGCTGCCTTATGAGTTCATTAAAAATTGTTTCAAGTAGGTTAATCTCAATGTCCTGCTTTATATCCAACAATACGCTCTGATTATAGTAATTCGGATTGTAAAAATTCTGTTCAAGAAACCAAGCTACAATAGGGGTTAATTGAATTGCTCCTTTACAAGTACCATTGTTATCAGGTATTTCTTTATTTTCCTCAATATATGTCACCATTTCTTCGATTACCGGGTGCAACAGTATGTCCTTGACCTTTATAGTCAAGCCCTTACTGTTTAATTTGGAAGCAACCTGTATTGCTTTGATTGAATCTCCTCCAAGATAGATAAAATTCTGGTTGAGACTCACTGCCTCAAGATTCAAAACTTCGCATATAGCATTTACAAGATTTTTTTCTTTTTCATTTCGGTATGAAATGAACCCTTCACTCCTAATTGTCTCAAATTCCGGTTTGGGCAACATCTTCATATCAACCTTGCCATTTATGGTTAAGGGAATTTTTTCAAGCTCAACAAAAAACACCGGAATCATATAATCCGGAATGTATTTTTGCAGGTAACGTTTCAATTCATCAATGGTAACATTGCCTTTGCTGACAAAATATCCACAAAGATATTTGTCGTTATTCTTATTCTTCAAATCTATAACAATTGCGTCCTTAACTGCTTTATGACTTAATATATATTTTTCAATCTCACCCAACTCAACACGATACCCGCGTATTTTAACCTGATGATCTGCTCTTCCTACGTACTCGATTTTGCCATTACTTAAAAACCTCGCCAAGTCACCGGTTTTATACATTATTTTTTCACTAATATACGGGTTATCAATAAATCTTTCTCCTGTCAGATCTGGTCTGTTTAAGTAGCCCCTTGCTACTCCGTCACCGGATATGTACATTTCCCCTATTGTGTTTGTGCTTACAGGGTTAAGGTTCTTATCCAGAATATAAATTTGTACATTATCAGCAGGAATTCCTATTGGAACTGATATACTGTTATCTCTTTCGTAATCATGCTGATGGATCATGCAACCTACTACTGTTTCTGTCGGGCCATATTCATTAAATATCTCAATATTCCCGTTAAAGCTGTTATAAATATCTTTAGCGAGACTCACCTTTAAATCTTCCCCACCTACAATAAACCTTTTTACAGAAGAATTTTTATTATCCATGTCCTTTATCAGGGAAAGCTGAGCTGGAGTAAGCTTAATAACCGTTGACTTATTCTCTTTTATTATCCTGTAAAGTACATATATATCTTCACTTTTTTCATCATATACTATAATTTCACATCCGCAGATTAAAGGAGTGAAAATTGACGTAACAGTTAAATCAAACGCTAAAGAAGAGTATAATGGAAACACCTCATCGTTGTTTTTTATATACATCTTTTTTGCCCACCAGATATAATTTGTGAGGCCCCGATGTTCTATCATAGTGCCTTTTGGCTTTCCGGTAGAACCAGATGTGTAAATAACATAGGCCAGATTATTTGGATTATTGGCGCACTCCAGATTTGAAGAATCGCCACAGTATAGGTACAGATTATTTAGATTGATAATCTCTCCCTTGAAGCTGATACTTTTGGATAATTCTAGATTTGTTAACAATGTTCCGGCATTTGAATTTTCAAGCATATAGCATATTCTCTCCTCCGGATAACCGGGGTCTATTGGCAAATATGCACCACCTGCTTTTAAAACACCTAGTATTCCAATAATAGTCTCTATGGAATGAGTAGTTAGTAATCCAACAATATCTTCTTTCCGAATGCCTTTTTGAGCCAGATATCGTGCAAGTTGGTTGGCTTTTTCGTTTAATTGTATATAAGTAAGTACACTACTGTTGAAACGTACGGCTACCTTATCCGGAGTCCTTAATACCTGTTCTTCAAACAACTGATAAATTGTTTTTTCTCTGGGGTATTCTGTCTCAGTAGCATTAAAATCGTATATCAGACGTTTTACCTCAGTATTAGTCATTATACTTAAATTTCTTACTTTTTCAGTTGAGTCGTTTATAATTTGGTTTGCTAAGTTCAAAAGCCGGACGTATGTATCTTCAATCTGTTCATGAGTATAGTCATTAACCTTATAGTCAAAATCCAGTATCAAATTTCCAGAGTCACACCAGTCTTTAACAATTATTTGTAATGGATATATCTGGCTACCATTATAAAATTCAACATTTTCAATAGGGAAGCCATTAAGCTCCGAGTTCAGTCTGGTATTATAATAGTTGACACATGTATTAAACAAGCCTTCATATTCTTTTTTCTTAAGTTCTAAGTCTTTTACCAGAAGATTGTAAGGATATTTCTGATTAAAGTAGCACTCCATCAGTTGTTCATTTACTTTTCCCATGCAATCAATTGCCTTAAAATTATCATCTATGACAAACCTAAATGGCATTGTACTTGTAAACATGCCAAACATGTTCTTTTCCTTTTTACCTGACCTGTTCAGCACGGGAGTTCCTATAATAATATCCTCCTGAAGAGTAGCTTTATAAATATATATTAGGTACAGGGTTACAAAAAATGTATTCAATGAAACTCTGTTATCTGCTGCAAACTGCTTTATTGCAAATGATAGCTCCGTGCCAAGGGTAAATGTTTTTCTTTTTCCATTAATAACATCTGAACTTTTATTTAAAAATATATCGTTAAAATCTTTAAATTTATCATTCCAGAAATGCTTGTTTTTTAAGAATCTGTCTGAGGAAAGATACTTTTTTTCATTATCTATATATTCTATATACGAAAACCCTGAATTATCTTGGACTTCTTCTCCGTTCAATAATTTCATGTATGAATCACAAATATACTCTGTCATTATGTTAATTGACCAACCGTCAGAAACAAGATGATGAAATTTCACAAAATAACCGTTATCATTATCCGATATTCTAAATAATGCGAAATAAAAAAGCCTTTCGTCTTCTATAACAAACGGCTTTCCTGCTTGTTTCCGAACCCACTTATTGAATTCTTCCTCAGGATTTTTATATATCGAGAAATCAACAAAGTCAAATTTAAGTTTTTTATGACAACTTACATACTGCCTTACTTCTCCACTGTCTTCAACAAACCTTAACCTTACTCCATCATTATTCTTAATAAATATGTTTATTGACTCTTCAAGTATGTTGAAATCAATATTGCCTTTTATTCTTACCGGGCCGCCAATATTATGCAAGGAGGTTCCGGGATATATCTTTTCCGTATACCAAATCCTCTTTTGGGGATGAGTTAATGGGTATAAAATACTATCACTACTATAATCGATATTACTCATAACTATAAAATCCTCTCATACATTAGTAAGCTGAATAGGCTCTATACATTTTCCAGTATATAGCCGTAATTTCAATTAGTGTATCTAAGGAGCGCATCCCACATCTCAATTTCTTTTAAAAATAAATCTTTACATTTTTTGTTTAGGTTATGAATCATTAATTCTCTATTATTTGAATAATATATTTTTACTAATTTAGTCTTAACCTGATTCCATCCATCCTGTAATTCAATACAGTATTTATCAAGTTCATTCTTGAATTGTAAATTGCCTATTGCATCTTCTAATTCATTAATCAGCAATTGGTTTGCAATATGCCTGTTTATAATTTGAAAAATTTGCGTAGAAATAAGGTCACACATATGGCCTTCAGTGAAATCTTTTTCACTTAGAATCCAAAAGTCAATAGGTATGATTCTAGAAATCTCTTCTATTATCCTTTTGGCATTAGATTTTACCTCAGAAACTGATAGCTCATATTTGTCTACAGCATTACATAATTTGTATATAATTGCATGTGGTTCAAGAGGAGAACTTTCAATTGCCTTCATCATCCTGTCCTGAGGAATTTCGAACTCTCCAAATCCATAAAAGTTCTCTTCAAAAACGTAAAATACTCCTTTTTCATCATTGAACCCATTAATATATGAATAATGTTCCCAGTGATGCTTATTCCAGCAAACACTATTGGGAATCCAGTAAAATAAATCTACTCCAACCATGACAACATCATTATTCTTTATATAATTCTTGATTAACCCTATATAATTTTCATCATGTTTAAAATTCAGAGAAGTTTGTTGAGGAAAGAACTTATTCCTAAAAACGTCTCCATTAATAACTGTGTTTACCACAAACACTTCATTATACCAGGTATTATTGGGTGTATATTCTTGTTCAATAGCATAGGAATAATCGTTTAGTAAAGCAGCTACTTTATAGCTCTTATCCATAGAAGTCAATATTGAAAAAAGTGTATTAAACTGACAGTCCATCCAAAATAAATTAAATGGTTTAAAATTTAAACGTATGTCCATATATTTTCCTTTCCAAACCTTCTATGATTATGCTATAAATATTATTTTTCTTATATAAAACATAGCTTCGCCCAATCACACCTGATTCGGTGCTACAAGGCGAAGCTAATTATTTCATCATCATAAGTTAACGCGACTCCGCGACGATTAAGCATATTTCAGAATTTTTCTGTCTGTTTTTCAAGTATTCTTGTCAATATTCGCTAAATAGTACTTTAAATGTGGATATTTAGCAATCTATGTAATATATATTAAACTATCACTTTTTTATTGTCAATGCTACCCAAGTGTGCTCTTTTATGCTATTTTATGTATATATATATTTTTTTGTTGCATTTTGTAATATATTATTATTTTTTGTCATTTATAGGGTGTAAGTACCCTTATAATCTATAGTCAGCCTTTTATAATTCTATTATTTATAGATTAAAGTTAATCTTGTTAACTATTGACATTACAGTAGCGTTTTTCTACAATTACACTAAAGGATTTCAGAAGTACTTTCTCATGAGACCTTTAAAATTTTTATTGTGAAAGGCGCAATGCTATGAGTGTTGTTCAATTACCAATAGCTGAGTCACCCATAATAGGTCTACATTATTTAGCATACCCTCTCAATATTCTTTTAAATTATGAAGATTGTATGCCTTGGTTTTACAGTAATTATATACAACTTGTACTAAGCAAAGATTTCAGCATTCCCATGACTTTTTACCCTAATTCGTTTTCTTCAAACCCTTTGCTGGGATGTCATGTAATGGTTAAGGAAATCGTTCCAAACAATCACATAAACATCCACAATTTTATAATGGATCGTATAAATAATAAGGATTATTTCTACTCAACATTTGATGAATTCTATGTTCCTAACAGGTTTTTCTTCAATAAAGAACATTTTAATCACGATTTTATGATTTACGGCTATGACTCTAACAAAATGGAGTATTACTTAATGGGTTTTGATGAAAATCGGAACTATGGTTCTTCTAAAATAAGTTTTTTACAATTTGAAAAAGCCTTTTTTTCAGAAAACGACAAAACAGGATTTATTCATCTTCTCTCAAAACGGGATAACGTTAAATATGATTTTGATTTGAGGCTGGTTTATGAGATGCTTGACGACTATTATAACAGCAGAAACAGTTCCGAAAGAGTGAGAATGAATGGATGTTTGTTAGTGAACAGGGTTTTTGGATTAGAAGTTTATAAATATCTTAAAGAATATTTTAAGTCACTGATGTGTGAAAATTTTGATTCTGATATACGCTTTTTGCATATCCTGTATGAACATAAGAAATGTATGCTTATGAGATTGGAATATATGTACAAAAATAATTACATAAACGACAACTTATACATATATGATGGCTATAAATACATTGAACAAGAAATGTTTAAAATAAGAAACCAACATCTTAAATACCTTGTAGGAGGTAAAAAACGTTGTCTGTCCCAATTGGTAGATAGCCTTTCCGAAATTGAACAAAAAGAGAGTGAATTAGTAGAAAGACTCTTGAATGCAATTTACCATAAATTGTAATTTAATTAAGCAGAACAAGACTTCCTTTAAGGGAAGCCTTTTGTATTTACAGCTCCACTGTTATGGACACTTATTATTTCCTTTGTTTTTTTCAAACTTTCCTTTAGATAACTGCCCCAAAACAACAGGTATGGTAATGATAAATAAATATACTACATAGTCCAACCAATCAATCTCTGTATATATTCTTCTACGAATGAGCATGTTATAAACTACAAAAAACAATGAAAATATAAGTAGATGAATTAATAATTTTTTAATAATATTTTTTATATCCATTTATTTATACTCCGGGTATTGCCAAGCAATTAAACTTCATTATTTAAATCACTTGGCTAATACTTAATTATTTTTAGTTTGAAATAATTCCAAACAGAACACATCCCAGAGGGAATAGTAAAATTATAATTCCTAAAATTATTGATATTATATTACATGAAGAATTTAATGCACCGTATTTAACTTTTGTCTGCTTTTTGTATATTTTGTTCATTGCTACGCCTGTACCGCCCATAATTATTAGGCATACTCCTATGAAAAAGAAGAAAGCAATTATAATTCCAATTATAGCTGCAATAAACGGCATAAAAATAAGGAAACCCATTAAACCACACCTTTACAAATTTATTATAATCAATACTCCTGCAATCAAATAACACAACGCTATTAAAATACCCGCCGACATATGTATGACCGAAAGCAGCCCATAAACGAATTTTATTTTTTTGTCTGATGTTTCAAAGTTTTTTCCTGTCTTAAGACCTTTATATCCTCGAATTATTGCAAATACAGCTAAAAACAAAACCATTGCAAGAACTAAGTAAAAAAGTATACTTCCTAATTGTGCCATATTTTCCCCCGTTATATAATTCTACTTAATAAACAGAATCATTCTTCCCACTCATTATCACTTATTTTACAGTTTTCAAAAGTAACAGAATTTTCATCATCACAAAAATAATCACATCTGTTATTTGTGATTTCAGTATCTTTAACTGTAATTTTACTTGTACTTCCTCCGTCAATTTCCTGCGTCTTGAAGAAATATGCACTGGCATCCCATGTTCCATATCTAGGTTGTAAATTGTTCACTATCTTGCACTTATCTATTAATAAATCTGTATTCCCCCAGACTTCAAAGAAACTCCATTCAAAACTGTTATTGTCTGTGAATTCACACTTTTCAAATGTAACTTCCTTTGAAATATAAGCATATACAATGTTGCTATATGCTTCATGATTTAATAGTTTGCACCCTGTAAAATTAATTTTTTCAGATCTTTGTATATCAACTGCTCTTAGTGAGCAATGGTCAATTATTGTGTCTACACAATTTAAGCGTTTTGTTCTATATGTAGAGATACCTACACTTCCACACCCATAAAGTTCTGAGTTATTAATTTCAATATCACTACAATTCGAAAAAGACAACACCCCCGCATTACAGGTATATTCACTGGGTGTATGCCCCGCAAACTGTTTAATAAATTTCTTCATTAAGACCTCCACAGAATTATTATTTTTTTATTTATAACTACTTGTTAAAATTTTACAATATTGGGTATGAATCAGTAACTTCCATATTCTCAAGCTGACCGTCACCGTTCTTACCCCATGCCCAAACCGAACCATCTGACCGAAGTACTACACAGTAAGTTGAGCTTATACTAATCTGTGTGTTTTTCGTGCCTTTATCCGTATCTGCGGAGACATCTGTGCAATTAGCACCTATGGAGAACGCTGCCAAATAAGCAATAACAAAAAAAAATAATATACTTTTCTTCTTCATTAAATCTATACCTCCTGTAAAATGTTAATTTAACTTGTCGCCAAAACTGAGATAATTATTAGCTACCAGAATAGGTATTTGATAAAGTCATAGAATAGTTTTTCATAGCACAGTTTTCTTTTTCATATAAACCCCTTTATTGAAGAAATTTAATTGAATTCAATACTAATTTTACCACAATATGCTTGCTTGTCTATCGTTTATGGAATCTAAATAGTAGAGAATTAATATTTATATTATAAAAACTATCTCCCGGCCTAGCCGGGGGTTTTTCTTAGCGGGCGTAGCCCTTTACTACTAGCCACGCCTAAGGGCGTTGGTACGGTCTGCCACATGCGACAGAACTATTACTTGCTACCCATTAACGGGTTATCACAGTCTAATGTGAGTTGACCATTCAGCTGATCATCTTTAATTGCTTTTGTATATATTCTTTTATCCTTTTCGCATCTTTGCCTGCTGTATCAACATAATATCCTCTGCACCAAAATTCTCTATTTCTATATTTATCTTCATATTTCATTTAATGTAAGACCATGTTATATATGAAATGATCTTTTGTTATAAAATTTCGTTGTAATGTAATAAAACCCATGTGAAATGTTGTTAATTGGGTTTAAAAGGTCGGTTTTATCGACCAGTAGGAGATTGCTCCAGTGATATATTTACCTAACAATTATTTACTTAAAATGACTTTCTTCTTTAAAAAATAGCAAGATTCATTGTATTTTTAAGGAAAAGTGGGCAGAAAGTGAGTAGCATACTTATTTACAATAATATACAATGTTTAACAATTATTATATAAGGGAGGTTTGAAATGAAAAATTACAAACCTGTATATTCAATTATCGCCTCAATCGCGATTCAACTCTGCCTCGGTGTTGCATATCTCTGGAGCCTTTTTCAGACAGGTATCGCAAAAAGCATCTTTGATGGTGACAACGCAGCTGCAAGCCTTACATTCTCGCTCCTTCTTGCTACCCTCACATTTGGAAGCATTTTAGGCGGAAAGCTTGCTGCAAAATACTCAATCCGCACTGTAGTCATCATTGGTGGAGTAATACTCTCTCTCGGATTTTTCTTTGCTTCATTTGTCACCGCTTCTGTACCGTGGCTGCTTTGGCTGACTTACGGGGTCATGGGTGGCGTCGGTATGGGATTCACTTATTCGACAACTATATCTTGTGCACAAAAGTGGTTCCCCCACAAAAAAGGGCTTGTCACAGGGGTTATCGTTTCAGCGCTCGGCTTCGGTGGTGTTGTGTTTACACCGATTATAGAAGCTCTCATCAAACAATTCGGTGGGCAGCAGGTGGGCGAACAGAAAACCTTTATGGTTCTCAGCGGACTTTTTCTTGTCATTTGTACAATTGGTGGACTTGTGATCAAAAACCCACCTGACGACTTTGCAAATAAGAAACAAGATCCGAGTGGAGCGGCAGTGCACGAATCCCCCGCACCTGTAGGTGCTGATCTATCACCAAAGCAAGTCCTTGCAACGCCTTCTTACTATTTTGTTACACTTGCAATGGCTCTCGCCTGCATGGGCGGCCTTATGATGATTGGATTTGCCAAGCCTATTGCAGTTGCTAAAGGACTTGAGTCAACTGCGGTGGTGGGAGTTCTTATAATATCTATATGCAACTCGCTTGGCCGACTCCTGTGGGGTATAATTTCGGACAAGATAGGACGCAAGCTTACTCTTATTATCCTTCTTGCAGGCTCGGGCGTCATGTCCTTATTTGTCAATGCCGCAAATGGTTACTGGATTTATGTCGTTATCGCCTTTATAGGCTTTTTCTATGGCGGTTTCTTAAGTAATTTCCCAGCGCTTACCGCTGATTTGTTTGGAGCTCGTCACATGGCAACAAATTACGGTATGGTGTTGCTGGGATTTGGCATTGGAGCGGTCGTTTCCTCATATGTGGCCGGATATTATAAAAACATAGCCGCTACTGATATATCCTTGATGTTCCCGGCTTTTATAATCGCAGCTATCTGCGCAGGCGTGGGAATATTGCTTATTTTACTCTTGAAAGTAAAAAAGGTAAGTGTTCACTGAGGTGACAATACCAATACCAGCTTTTTTGCCCTGTTGTCTTCCGGTTCATCCCTGAAGGCGGCAGGGCTTCTTCTTGTTTGAAATACTTCCCAAAGGTTCACATGCACCCCAACAGTTTTTTATTTTCACCGGTTATACTGACAAATAAATAAGTATTGTTGACTGACCTCAGATTCATCCTTCATCTTATCATCCCGTCACTAAATGTATAAAAGGTGAACTAAGTCTATATTATGTATTAAGTAATACTTTAATGTTTCAGATAAGAATTTTGTGAAACAGGGGGTAATCTATATGAAATACAAAGCTGAAACCTTCGACTATTTACAGTACTTATACCATACGACTGGTTTTAACGATCACCAGGTACATTGTGTAATAAAATTTGAGACAAAGGTTAATTCTCTTATTATGAAAAAGGCAGCCGGAATATTGATTAATACTGTACCTATATTGGCAAGAGTGTATAAACAAAACGAAGTGTGCCCGTATTGGGAGGATTCAGATACTTTAAAAGAATATTTTTATGTTGTAGAAAGTTATAAAGATTTTGAAGCTTTTACTTTTTCCAAAACAAATGAAGAGCTTGGCCCGCAGATTAAATTTTGCTTGCTGCGAGCAGAAAGCGATTCACTATCAATCGTAGTTAACCATATGGTCACTGATGGTGCAGGAATAAAGCATTGTGTCTATCTTTTATCCGAAATATACTCACGACTTCTTATAGAGTCAGACTATAAGCCTGAATATGTTATAGATGGTGACAGAGGCTTTAAGGATGTCATTTCAGGACTAAGTTTAATTGATAAAATCAAAATCCTGATATTCAATAAAAAAGATAATAATCAAAGCATCCAATACAAATTTCCAATGAGTATAAATGAGAATATTTCACCCTTTATATTAACTCATGAGGTTTCAACAGAAAGGTATACACAAATCCGAAATTTTTGTAATTTAAACATGGTAACCGTAAATGACGTAATGCTTACTGCATATTTTAGAGTTCTGTCAAAAATAATAAAAATAGACGGAGAATTATTTGGTGTACCAATTATGATTGATATGAGAAGACATTTAAAGGATAAATCCCTAAATACACTTACTAATCTCTCTTCAACTGCAATTATAAATGCTTGTGTTTACCAGGATGAAAGTTTCTTGCAAACCTTAGAAAAAATAAGTAATGAAATGAAAAATAAGAAAAATAATTATTTAGGGCTAAATACTTTCTTAAAATTAGATACTTTATTTGGGTTTTGTAAAGGTAAGCTTCCGTATAAAATACTAAAGAATTTATTAAAAAACCCCAATATATGCATGACGAACATTGGAATCATTGATTCAGAAAAGTTAGTATTCTTAGGCTCTCCTATTTCAAATGCTTATATATGCGGATCAATTAAATACCGTCCACATTTCCAAATGGCTATAAGCAGTTTTAACAATAAGATGACATTAAGTGTTAATTTATATGGTAGTCAAGAAGATCGTGATGCCATTAGTGAGTTTTTCGCTCTGATAGATGATGAATTGTTGAATTTTACATAGATTAACAGGTAATCAGCTTGATTTAACTATTTTCCCATCACTACATAAGAAAAGCCTATATATAGGCTCTCCTCCACTTTTTCTGAATATATTAAAAATAGGTAGAAACGGCTATAAAAGAGACCAAGTTATCCTGTAAGCAGTAATAATTACAGTACTAAAATTTCCTCTTATCTACCACTCTATTTGCCTTACCTTCGCTTCTTTCTATGGTCTTGGGCTCTACAAGCTTGACATTTGCATTAATTCCCAAAGTACTTTCTACCTCTTTCTTAATCTTATCTTCAAGGTCTTCAACTTTCTTAACTTCATCTGAAAACATATTCTGAGACATTTCAACACATATCTCAAGTACATCCAGATTATCAATCCTGTCCACTATCAAAAGGTAATGAGGTGCCGTTTCACCTACCTCTAAAAGTACATGCTCTACCTGGGACGGGAACACATTTACACCCCTTATTATAAGCATGTCGTCGCTTCTTCCTGTAACCTTGCTCATTCTCACCAGTGTTCTCCCACACTGACATTTTTCATAATTCAATGAGGATATATCGTGTGTCCTGTATCTGACTAATGGGAGTCCTTCTTTTGTAATGGTTGTGAAAACAAGCTCTCCATTTGTTCCTGGAGGCAGAATTTCCTCTGTCTCAGGATTTATTATCTCAGGAATGAAATGGTCTTCCTGTACATGTAAACCACACTTGCAGGGGCAGTCAATCGACACTCCAGGCCCTATAATTTCACTAAGCCCATATATGTCCGTTGCTGTGATTCCCAACTGTGCCTCTATTTTCTTTCTCATGTTACTTGACCAGGGCTCCGCTCCGAAAATACCGGCCATGAGTCTTAATTCACTACGGTCTATTCCCATTTCCTCCATTTCTTCTGCCAGATAAAGTGCATATGATGGAGTACATGCCAGAATAGTCGTTCCGAAGTCCTTCATTATTTGCAACTGGCGTTTAGTATTGCCTCCTGAGGCAGGTATAACCGAGGCACCTATTTTTTCAACACCGTAATGTATTCCAAGCCCTCCAGTAAACAAACCGTATCCGTATGCTACTTGAACTATAGATTCCTTATTAGCACCTGCACTATACAGTGACCTTGCCACTACTTCACTCCAGATATCCAAATCCCCGCGTGTATAACCCACAACCGTCTGTTTCCCTGTTGTCCCGGAAGATGCATGTATTCTTACAATCTTACTCATCGGCACGGCAAACATCCCGTACGGATATGTGTCCCTTAAATCCTGCTTGTTTGTATACGGCAATTTTTTCAAATCTTCCAATGATTTTATATCACCGGGTTCAATACGGGCTTTTTGCATTTTGCTACGGTAAAGGGGTACATTGTGATAAACCCTCTTAATCGTGTCTATAAGTCTTTTTGATTGAACCTCGGTCATTTCATCCCGCGACATGCACTCGTATGTTGAGTTCCAGTATTGCATAATTTTACCCTCCTAAATTATATCCAGCAAGCCCACTACATATCCTCAAAATAGCGTCAGAGATTACACATAATAACAGTTCCACTAAAAAGCAATAATCAGTTAACTTTCATACAACATGTTTTAATAAGTATATTCCGATTAATACTCTCAAAAATAATATATTTACATAATGAAACAAATGTACCAACTTGCTTAAATTATATAACTTTTTTTGGTAATTAACGTAACCATATAATTGTAACAGTTGCATAAAGCAATACATAATATAACATTATGAGATTATATCAAAAAAAACTAGATAGTTATGTAAACAACATTGACATATGGTAATTATGAATTTAAAAATCCAATTATTTATGGAGAGAGATAATATGAAGTTTATATTGAAGTCTGATAAAAATAAAATTAATATGTCCAAGTTGCCTCAAACAGCAGAAAATTATTATAAGAAACTTAACAAGGCATTAGCTAAATACTCCGGTATTAATATACAAAAATGTAGAAATACTGTGGACAGTTCGGAAATTATACCGGTTAACGCATACGACATATTTAATTATGTTGCAAAGTATAAAACGGCAAATTTTCAAATACAGGCCATTATGGAGCTAGATGGAAGGTTGGACTTCGACAAGCTTGCAAAAGCAGTAAGATTGTCGGTTGATGCAGAACCAGTCCTGGGATGTGGATTTATTAAGAAATGTTCACCCTATTGGAAGCGTTTTGATGACATTGATAATATAAATTTTTGCTCCTTGGTTGAGACGGATAATATAGACGAGGCTGTTCAACACTTCCTGGAAAGTCCTATGTATATGGATAATGCCCCTATGTTTATGGTAAAACTCATACGCTCCGGTAAACATGATACTTTGGGTGTGAAAATCAACCATGTATGCAGTGATGGAGCTGGTGTAAGAGAATATATACAACTTCTTTCAGATATTTATTCCCGTATTGATGCCGGAGATAAAGAATATACTCCAAGCTCGAGTGTACGAGACAGGGAGGATCATGAGAACCTATTATATGCACTCGACAAGGAAAGTATGGATACATCCTGGAGTCTCCATGAACAAATATCACTGCCTACCTGGAGGTTTCACTGGAAGAACAGACGAATGGGTGATACACGTTTTGTGGTATGCAGACTTCCTTACGGGCATTTGGATATACTAAAAGATTATGCTAAAACCAGAAATGCAACAATTAATGATTTGATTTTAACAGCAATTTTTAGGGCTATGTTTGAAATTTCCAAGCCTCCATACGGCGTACCAATGGATATTCCTATTACAATGGATTTGCGAAAGTACCTCCCGGACCATAAGGCTCAGGCAATAAGAAATCTCTCAGGAGGAGTTGTAATAAAAATAGGCAGGAAACCTCATGAATCTTTTGAAGGAACCTTATCTAGAATAATACCCTTGACGAAATACTTTAAAAACAAACATCCAAATGCAGAAAATATCAGAATGGCAGACTACATTGAAGCAATGAGTTTCCGCCAGATCTGCTCATACTTCAAGGCTATATCCCAAGTTAATGAATTAGAGTCCCTAAGTCCTTTTTCTGGTGTCAATACGTGCGCCCCTGTATTATCAAATTTTGGATTTACCTCTAAGTCTTTAATCAGGTTCGGCAAGAATGTTGTTACTGACGCATATATCATCCCGCCTGTTGTACGTGCTCCTGGTATACTCTTTGCAGCCAGTACCTATGACGGTGTAATTACTTTGTCAGTGGGCTATTACAAACCTTCAGTCCGAAAGAGTACTATGGAAGGTCTTCTTAATAAAATCAAAGATGAGCTGGTGGAAGGTTGCAGGCAATAGCCATAAGGATAGTCATTTAAAAAACATTTCACACATCGTCCTAAAGCAGCATATATTATTACGGTAAACATTACATTTGCATCTGCAGAAAGGGTGATTTGATATGACTTATAAAGAAAAGCTTAATCTTCTGGAAGAATTGCTACTCATCGAAAAAGATACACTGGATGGAACTGTAGAGCTGAATAGTATCAGTGAATGGGATTCCATGGCTGTAATAACTACAATCGCTATGTTTGATAGCGTTTATAACAAGAACATCAAGTCTGAGGAAATAAAGCAATTTAAAACCATACAGGACATTATTGATAAAATGGAGTGAGGTGCGGTTAATTGGCTAACGGTATATTGAAAAATGTGGAGATTAAAGGTATAGCATGTGCAGTACCTGATCATTTAGTAAATAACGAAGATTTTTTTGGGGTGTTCGGAGAGGAAAGTGTACAAAAGTTTATTAATATGACAGGTGTCAAAACGAGGCGTGTAGCTATTGACGAGCAATGTGCCTCAGATTTATGCTATGTTGCTGCAAAAAAGCTCATGGAAAGGTTGAACTGGGAGGCCTCTACCATTGATGCCTTGATATTCATTACCCAGACACCTGATTATGCAGTACCAGCAACCGCATGTGTTATGCAACATAGACTCGGGCTAAGTGATGAATGTATTGCCTTTGACATAAACCTTGGATGTTCCGCTTATGTCTACGGCTTGTGGCAGGCTGCTACAATGATCTCTACACAGAACATAAACAGAGTACTTCTACTCGTTGGTGATACCAGTAATTTTGGAATAAACCCGAACGACAGTGCAACTGCAATGATATTTGGTGATGGAGGCACAGCAACTGCTTTGGAAAAAACAGAAGGTAAGGATATTAAATACTTTTTGAAGACCAAAGGCAGCGGCTATAAGTACATTATGGTACCTGCAGGCCATGCAAGAAGCAGGAGCCAAACTATTGTGGATAAGTCGGAGTATGAATTGTCCATGAACGGCGCTGATATTTTCAACTTTACTATAACTGATGTACAAAAGTCTTTGGCAGACTTTATGGCAGAGAACTCCATTGGTAAAAATGATGTAGATATGTATGTGTTTCATCAAGCTAATTTATTTATTATTAAGCATTTGACGAAAAAACTGGGTATTCCTATAGAAAAGGTACCCATATCTATTGACAGATACGGAAACACAAGTGGTGAATCTATTCCTCTGACACTGGTTGATGCATTGGGTTCAGAGCAATCGGATGATACAATAAAACTTCTACTATGCGGTTTTGGTGTTGGTTTATCCTATGGAGCAATTTATCTGGAAATGAAAAAGTCCGCTTGTATCCCTATGATATACACTAATTATTATTTTGATGGGGTTGATAAAAAGTGAAAAACCCAATGGATTTAAGTGGAAAAAATATATTGGTTACCGGAGCTTCCTCTGGAATCGGAAAAGGCATTGCCATATATCTGAGTAAAGTCGGTGCAAACATTATTATGGCTGCCAGAAATGAAGGAAAGTTGAAAGAAACATTCAACGAGCTGGAACCCGGCAACCATTCCTATTACCTAATTGATTTAAATAATTTGGATGAAATAGAAGACATGATAGACAATATATGTAGTGATGGAAGAAAACTTAACGGTATTGTACATTCAGCCGGTATCTCAAGCACAATTCCTATACAATACATAAAACTTGATAATTTAAAAAGTATTATGTCTGTAAATTTTTATTCCTTTATAGAGCTTGTAAAACATTTTTCCAAAAGGAAGTATAATGACAATGGGGGCAGTATAGTAGCAATATCATCTATTTCAAGTAAAGTAGGTGCCAGGGGCTTGGCTGCGTACTGTGCAAGCAAAGGTGCCCTTGACAGTTCAATCAGACCAATAGCACTGGAGCTTGCAGCAAAAAACATCCGAATAAACTCTATTGCACCCGGAATGATTAAATCTCAAATATATGATGGTTTGATTGAGCTTGTCAACAATAAGGATTTTGAAACCGATCTGAAAAAACGGCAAATCTTAGGGCTGGGAAAACCCGAGGATGTCGCTTCCGTAGCCGCATTCCTTTTAAGTGATGCATCAAAGTTTATTACCGGCACATCTATTACGGTTGATGGCGGTTATTTAGCACACTAGACTCAAAATTTTGAAAAGCGCCCGTAACCGGGCGCTTTTCTTATACAAAATTCCTATCTTAACTTTTATATCCTTGAATAAGCTCATTCTTTATTAAACTAAGGAGCCTATCTATATTCTCCTTGCTGACTGTACTCTTATAATAACCAACTGCAAGTGTTAAAACGGAGTTGTACGTGCTTGTCATTAGTAAAAGGCCTGGTGCACGAACAACGGGCGGTAAAATAAAAGCGTCAATGACAGTGTTATTTCCAAAACTTATTAAAGACTTTGATAAAATACCTAAATTGGATAAAGTAGGTACACATTTATCACCAAAATACAGAGGACAAGTAGATTGTGTCTTGCTAGTATCAGCCTGGTAATAGGCAAGTGTTTCTTTAAAGTTTATATTTTCTAAACGTTCCAGACCAATAGCACTTTGCAAACCAGGATACCCCTTTTTTATTTTTTTCATCATATTGGAAACTCTTTTCAAAGTTCTATTAAAGGGTTCATTTATCAGCATTATAAGCCTGGTGTTTACCGAACCTGAAAAGTTTCTTATTGCCATGGTTTTATGATCAGGTAGATAACGACGTAAATCAATTGTAACTGGAATTTCCATAGGCACACCATATATAGGCTGCCCCATTTCAAGCATTGCTCTATAATAAGCAGTAAGTATATAATCATTAACTGTAGCGTCAAGGCTTTTGGCATATTTACTTATTTCCTCCAAATGCCCGGAATGTAATCTGGAGACTGACATAAGAATAGTATTAGACCCGCTTTGTTCCCAGGGAAATGGCCAAGTAGGCATACAAATATCCGAGCCGGGTATAAATATCGCATCTTGATTTGTTATACCCAATTCTGCAAACATTCTATCCTGGTCTTTTCTCCCAGCTATTCTGGGCTCAGGTTCAAAGGTACCATTCTTTTGATTAAGTTTGGTATATATGTCCGCCAGAAGCTGTACATATTCCTGTGTTCCTATTCCATCACAACAAGCGTGATTCATTTTTATAGCTAAAACATCACTTCGGCCTGAGCGTATTAGCCTTACATTCACCATTGGAGCAAAATCAAGGTCTACATCATCTCGTATAAAATTATGAATCGCTTGATCAATATTTTCAGTCTCTTCAAAAGTACAGAAATCAATCATGTTAATGTTATCCAATGGTTTCCAATAAGGCTTCCTATCTTCGATGAACCGACATCCCAAAATAGGCTCTACAACTATTGACAATTTTACGGCCTGTTTTAATTTATCGAAGTCCAACCTTCCATCTAGCTTCATTATGGCTTGAATCTGAAGATTTGCCATATTGTATCGTGCTACATAATTGTAAATATCATGCCCGTTAGCCGGAAAAGTGCCTGCTCTATCTTCCTCATTATATAAATGTTGCGGCTCCATGAAATTTTTTTCTAATAGTTTAGTATAATCTTTATAATAGCGTGTGACACTTTGTATCATTTTGTTGTAATTATTCTTATTATTTTTATATATATCTTTCATATAAAATTCACTCCAATAAATCAGAATTTCTGCTAAACCTTGCTTTATAATAAAGCAAATATTATTACGTAATTAGTCCCTGTTAACTTAATTGTGCCAAGCGTTTATCAATTATGTTCATTAGCCACTTTTTTTCTCCAGGTATATTGTCTTTGAGCCTTGAGGCAGCCACTGGAAGCATCCATGCATCAATATCCTCATACTTAACTCTGGCAATCTTCATATACTCATTTACGTAAACCTGATATGCCAGCAGTCTAGGGTAATAGCTCAGCATATTCATTGGATCAGGTACTCCGGAAAAAGTCGGTGGACGGATAATCAAGCATGTCCGGGCAACGTCCCCTGATGGGTTTCCCGTATAGGCGCCATTCCAGTCAATAGGTACCAATTTGTTACCTGAAAGTATTATATTATTAAAATGGAGGTCGCCATGACAAATACTTTTACCATCAGGTAAACTTTCCATATAGTCTAATATTCTTTTTAGCCTTCCGCGAAGTATACAAGATGAGGCCTTTATTTTATATGTGAATTTTTCCTTCTGGGTTGGTAACCCATTTACCGAAAATTTATGAATATTATGTTGCAAAACTGCCAGCTGCTGCACATAATAATATAATTCCCAAGGTTGTATCCTGAGATGCTCCATTATTGACTTACCAAATATCCTTTGGAACACTATACCTTTACGTCCATCAATTTCAACCTTATCAAATACAGCTGGCGATGTTATACCCGATTCATGAACTAAATATCCAACTTTCGCCTCTCGATTTACCCATTCATCATTACTAAACTTATTGAAATACAGCTTTAAAACTTTATCCTCGCCCCACTCATATACCTCGGCAGTTACACCACTGCCTAGCAATTTTCCTTTATTCATGGTTGACTCCTTTTTTATCAAGCTGTGAAAGCGTTGATATTATTGCCTGTGAACATACATAGTGCCGTTGTCCCCATTAATACCGCCTATTTCTACTCTAGTCTTCAGTGATGTATATATTTGGGGTGCTGCCTTTTCTATATTGAGTGGCTTGATATCTCTACCTGTCCACGCATGAACAGTACTTCCGAATGCTATAGTCTTTCCGCTTTTTTTGTTTAGCACTTTGTATTCAAATCTTACCTTTACGCAGGATATAAATGTTATTCCTGTAATAACTGTTATTTCATCACCATATCTTGCAGGGCTTTTAAATTTACATTCCAACTCTGAAAGTGGAAGATAAAATCCCTGAGAATTAATACTTGAATTTGGGATGCCTGCTTTGTACAAATAGTCTCTCCTGCCGATTTCAAACCACTTTGGGTAATTAGAATGATGTACGATACCCATTTTATCTATTTCAGAATACCTGACAGGAAACGAAGTTCTGGTTGTCATTATAATCTCCATTCCGCCTCTATTGCGGCAAAATAAATATTAATGAAAAGACACTTTTGGCTTTTCTCTGTACTATGAGTTCCATGTAAATAAAAGTAATTCTTTACCGTTTTATCAGATTGTTTCTAATATTTTCCCTTAAGTATCTTTAGTTTTCTTATCATAAGTTTTCAATTCTGTTGTCATAATTGTTTGCCCCTTAACTCGTATTTCTACAGAAATAACGGAATTAAATAGACATAATTTATACTATATTTGCATTATGATCTTTAATAGCATTATATGAACCATTTACATAAATGTTACAGTCAAGTATTATGTCAAGAAACTTTGGCAAAATCCTACCAAAAAACGAATA
>NZ_ATAY01000018.1 GCF_000421965.1 Ruminiclostridium papyrosolvens C7
GGGAGTATTTAGCCTTGGGAGATGGTCCTCCCAGATTCCGACGGAATTTCACGTGTTCCGCCGTACTCAGGATACATTCAAGAGAGAACGAAGTTTCGACTACGGGGTTGTTACCCTCTACGACGGACCTTTCCAGGTCGCTTCGTCTACCTCGTTCCTTTGTAACTCCGTATAGAATGTCCTACAACCCCAAGAGGCAAGCCTCTTGGTTTGGGCTATGTTCCGTTTCGCTCGCCGCTACTCAGGAAATCGCATTTGCTTTCTCTTCCTCCAGGTACTTAGATGTTTCAGTTCCCTGGGTCTGTCTTCCTTACCCTATGTATTCAGATAAGGATACCATACCATTACGTATGGTGGGTTTCCCCATTCGGAAATCTTCGGATCAAAGCTTACTTACAGCTCCCCGAAGCATATCGGCGTTAGTCCCGTCCTTCATCGACTCCTAGTGTCAAGGCATCCACCGTGCGCCCTTTCTAACTTAACCAAACTAAAAATTAAAAAATATGAGCTACACTGTTATCTAGTTTTCAAAGAACATACATTT
>NZ_ATAY01000019.1 GCF_000421965.1 Ruminiclostridium papyrosolvens C7
CTTTTTTAGTATGAGTATATCTACAACACTTCACGCATTGAAATTCCTTCGGTATTAAAGCATATTGCAGCACCCACTGCAGTTGCATATTCTGCGTGTTCAGGTATTTGGAAGTTAACATTGTACAATACGCTAAGCTGATTAAATATGTTTTGAGCCTGGGGGACGTTTGTAAGGTTTCCTGTGAGAACAACATCCTTGATATTATCAATCCTTGTATTAAATACAGATACCATACCTATTGTCTGGAAAACAAGGTTTATAATTCCCAGTGCTAAATCTGCCTTTGTTACAAGGTCACTGATTTTTCCGAAATTAGATGCAGTGGTTTCGCTGGGTAGGGTTTCAAGAGCTTCCTTTGATATATCACCAATCGTTAAGTCAACGTTTGACAAATCGCCTCCGGCGGCTGTCTCAATAAGTTCATCGAAATGTCGGACATTCAACATTCTGTTGGAAAGACCCAGGAGTGTACCTCCGCCGATACCGGTTCCTCCCAAGTGTACAGCTGTATTATTTTCGGCTTTAACAAGTGCGGTACCTGTTCCCATACTTACGATGATGGCCTTTTTCAAATTACTTAGAAACAGGCCGCCCAATCCAATAGCCATAAATTCGTCGACTTTAGCTGTTGGGATGCCAAAAAGTCTGCTGTCAACAAACGATGAGCCTACACCTGTTACCATAATCCTCTCAATGTCCTCTATTTTAAATGAATTTACACTAAGAAATTTGCCAAACGCCCCATAAACAGATGCAATTGGGTCATTAGCACGAACGAGAAAAGGACTAATCATTGTTTTACCGTCAAAACCCATAATCTTGGTAGTACTTCCCCCAAGGTCTATTCCAATTACCTTACCCACAAAACCACTCCTCATTAATAAATTATCCTCTTGTAAACATTTTTACCAAAGCAATACCCACGCCTGTTATACCTTCACCGCCAAGAAGACCGGAGGCCGCAACAGTACCTGCGTCATCATCTGCTGATTTACTTCTTACACGGTCTGCTATAAACCTTATTACTCCACCTATAAATACTGCAGATGAGATTGTAAAGGGAAGGAAGACTCCTATACCGAGAGTAGCAGTTGGAAGACCAAAAAGATATAGTACAGCCCCGATGCCCACTGCAATACCAAAAACAATGGGATTACCTATGCCATTAATCATAGCTGAAACTCCTACCGCTTGAGCTGCGGGTAAAGCAGTCTTAGAACCTACCTCACCAAATTGATTGATAATAGCAAACAAAGCAAGGGAGGCTACTACAGTACCCACAACGCCTCCGACTATCTGGGAAATAAGCTGTGCTTTCGGGTTGGTTCCCAACACCTGCCCTGCCTTATAATCATTGAACAAGTCTCCGGAGAAGCCACTGGCAATTGCAGTACAAGCCGCAATCATCAGTGCATCCATGGCATCAATTTTAACAAAAGTCCTTACAGCCAGAAGTACAATTATACCAAATATCTCCATTGGATTAATACCTGTCTGACCCGTAATAGTTGCAGCCATTAAGGAAACAACATAAATACCTACAATCAGTAAAACAGAAGGCAACACCGGGATTCCGCTGGCAACTGTAAAAATGAAGGCAATGACGGTACCTGATACAATTAGAATTCTGCTGGGATTGAAAATGTTCTTTTTATTTTTAAAGGTTTCGGTCTTTTCTGAGTAAATACCCTTTTGTTTACCTTTTAGCTTTTTAATATATGAATATATTATCCCCACTAAAACACCGAGGCCTGTACCTACCAGAAGTCCAATACCTGCACTGGTTGTAAATGAGGAGGCAGCTGTTTTATCAGTAAATAACCCCAGTTTAGGGCCAAATGGAATTATAAATGCGTTGGAGAATAATGCTCCCAGAAACCAAACCCCGGTATAAAGTGTTCCGAGAATGTATCCCATACCGACTGCCATAGGAGAATTCCATACACCAAGAGTGGAGTTTTTATTAAACATAAATGCATCAGGAATTAGTCTTACCTGATCCCTTAGAAATGTATAAACCGTTGAAGTAAGCATTGTTCCAAAAAGAACTACGGATTTTTTACCGCCTTCGTCACCTGCTTTTATAGTTTCTGCCGCAGCTTGTCCGATAGGGAAGGGCAGAGCATTTTTTACAATATATCTGTACCTTAGAATGTAGGAAGTAACGCTTCCTAAAAGCATACCTGCCACAGCTATTGCTAATACTTTAACATAGTTTGATGAAAAACCTGCAGAGCCTTTCCAGATACCCATAATCCATAAGCCCGGCAGTGTAAAGGCAAGCCCACCTGCTACCATTGCACCAGCAGACATTGCGGTCTGTGTTATATTAATTTCATTGTTTGTAGTTTTTCCAAAAAGCTTCAGAAGTCCCATTGACAATACCGCTACAAAAATTGTAGGCCATGGAAGTGCACTCATTCTCAAAGCAACATACATGGAACTTGCAGTTATAACACAAGAACCCAGAGAGCCGATTATCAAACTCCTTAGTGACAATTGCTCGACTCCCATAAACTTTCTTTCCCGATTATTCAAAATTAAACTCCTCCTCATTCAGTAAACATGGTATACAAGTTTTATGCCATTTATTCATAGCTTAAACAGCATCAAAAAACAGAAGTAACAAAAGCTGATACTTCCTTAAAATAATAAAATATTGCGTTTACATAATTTTTGAAAAGAAAGATTTAAGTTTGAAAAACAGATATGAAGTACATCATAGAATCAACCCCCGTTCTCATTCCCTAATGGGATATAAGTCGAATTAAATATAATTAATTAAAACATGTCTGGTTTCATAATGAATACCAGCTGATAAGATATGATACCATATAAGAAAAACCAGTGCAATCTTAAAAAATGAGTAATTATTATTTTTTGGGAAAAATAGAGGCAATAGTCAACTTTATATACAAAACAAGGGCTTAATGTGCTAGTATTAAGTTAAGTGATTTTATAAATGAAAGGAGTAGAGTGAAAAATGAGTCCTGATGAAATGAGGCTTGCAGTATTGATAGATGCAGAAAATGTGCCTTATAGCAATGTTAAGGGGATTATGGAGGAAATTGCGAGGCATGGTACACCTACAATAAAAAGGATTTATGCTGACTGGACAAAACCTACCATGTCGGGTTGGAAAAATGTGCTACTGGAGAATGCAATAACGCCAATACAGCAGTACAGCTATACATCAGGTAAGAATTCTTCTGATTCGGCTATGATTATTGATGCAATGGATATTTTATATCAAGATCAGGTAGAAGGTTTCTGTATAATATCCAGTGACAGTGACTTTACCAGACTGGTTACCAGACTGCGTGAAGCAGGTAAAAAAGTATATGGCATAGGGGAAAGAAAAACCCCAAGTCCTTTTATCGCAGCTTGTGACAAGTTTACATATATAGAAATAATAAGTGCCTCACTTCAAAATAGCAGGACATTTGAAAGTGGTGCCAAAAAAGAAGAAATAACCGAAAAGGAACAGAGAAGCGGTACTATATCCATTGGTAAGGATATTATTAATTTAATATCCGTTTCAATTAATGATGTTGAGGACGAAAACGGCTGGGCTTTTCTAGGGGATGTAGGAAATCTTATAATCAAGAAGCAGCCTGACTTTGACCCCAGAAACTTTGGCTTTTACAAGCTGACGCATTTGATAAGAAAGCTTAAAGAATTTGAAATAGAAGAACGCGATACTAACAATTCTAAAATTAAACACATTTACGTCAGAAACAAAAGTAAACGTACAGACTAGATTGTAAAGTAAAAATACTTGACAATATACTATGATTGTTTTAAAATAAGCTGTAAAGTAAAAATACTTGACAATGAAATTGATTAACCCCGCATTCAATTAATGGAGGTTAATATGAATAAAATATACGAAACTTCACTGCTGCTTGATTTTTACGGACAGCTTCTGACAGAGCGGCAGTATGAAATACTTGATCTGCATTATAACAATGATTTTACTCTGACAGAGATTGCAGAACAGCTGAATATCAGCAGACAGGGTGTATATGATAATGAAAAGCGCGGAAGGGCGCAGCTCATAGAGTATGAAAACAAACTGGGACTGCTGGGGAAATTTTCACAGCAAAAACAAAAGGCACAGAATGTGCTTGTGATGATGAAGAAACTTAAACTTGATAAATTGGGCAAAGATAACGTAGATATTATTGAGAAAGTAATTACTGAAATAGAAGATTTGGCAAATAATATATAATACAGGCTTTTGTTTAGCAGATTGGAGGTTTTTAGATGTCAGTTTTTGAGGGTTTGTCAGGAAAGCTCCAGGAAACAATAAAGAAAATTCGCGGACAGGGCAGAGTATCCGAAAAAGATGTAAAGGATATGATGAGAGAAATCAAGCTGGCTCTGCTTGAAGCCGATGTAAACTTTAAGGTTGTTAAGGAATTTATAAGCAAAGTATCTGAAAGAGCGGTAGGTTCTGATGTGTTGGAGAGCCTTACACCGGGACAGCAGGTAGTTAAGATAGTTCATGAAGAACTGATAGAATTGCTTGGCAGGGAGCAGAGCAAGGTTACATTTGCACCAAAACCTCCGACAATTTTTATGATGGCAGGACTTCAGGGTGCAGGTAAAACCACTACGGCAGGAAAACTTGCAAATCTCTTGAGAAAACAGGGTAAAAACCCTTTGCTTGTTGCTTGTGACGTATATCGTCCGGCAGCTATAAAGCAGCTTCAGGTTTTGGGAAATCAATTGAATATTCCTGTATTTACACTGGAGAACAATCAGAATCCTGTTCAAATAGCTAAAGAAGCTGTTGCATTTGCAGAAATGAAACAGCATGATCTGGTTATAATTGATACGGCGGGAAGACTCCATATTGACGAAAAGCTTATGGATGAACTGTTAAATATAAAGAATTCAGTTAAACCCCACGAAATACTTTTGGTTGTTGACTCAATGACAGGTCAGGATGCAGTAAACGTATCTGAAACCTTTAATGAAAAGCTGGGTATTGACGGAGTAATCCTTACGAAGCTTGATGGTGATACAAGAGGCGGTGCTGCTCTTTCTGTTAAATCTGTTACAGGTAAGCCTATAAAATTTGCTGCAATGGGTGAAAAGCTCAATGATATAGAGCCATTTTTCCCTGACAGAATGGCATCCAGAATACTTGGAATGGGCGATGTTCTCAGCCTCATAGAAAAAGCTCAGGAAGCATATGACGAGAAAAAGGCTATAGAACTGGAAAAGAAAATGCGTACCATGACGTTTACGCTGGAGGATTTTCTAGACCAAATGCAGCAAATAAAGAAAATGGGACCTATCGGCGATTTGCTTGGTATGATGCCGGGTGTGGACTCAAAGGCTTTGAAGGATATAGATATTGATGAAAAGCAGATGGGACGTACGGAGGCTATTATCCAGTCAATGACAAGAAAAGAAAGACTGGATCCGTCAATTATAAACGGAAGCCGCAGGAAAAGAATCTCTGCGGGAAGCGGTACCACCATACAGGAAGTAAATGCACTCTTAAAGCAGTTTGAACAGATGAAAAAAATGATGAAAATGATGAGTGACATGGGCAAGAAAGGTAAAAAAGGCGGGCTTGGAAAGTTTAAGATGCCTTTTTGATAAATGATTTTGATTATAATCCTTTGAAGGAGGTGAAAATAAATGGCAGTAAAGATTCGTTTAAAGAGAATGGGTGCTAAGAAGAACCCTTTTTACAGAGTAGTTGTTGCTGATTCAAGATATCCAAGAGACGGTAGATTTATCGAGGAAATCGGTACTTATAATCCTGTTGTAGAACCAGCTCAGATTAAAATTGATGCTGAAAAGGCTCAAAAATGGATAAAGAACGGTGCTCAACCAACAGATACAGTTAAGTCACTTCTTAAGAAGCAAGGTATTGTTGAATAATTATCTAAAGCATAAAACAAAGGGGCTAAAAGGCCCTTGTGTTTTATTTGGCTGGGTTAGCCTCTTTTATTCTCTTACATACTGAGAATAAAGGAATTCATTTAGTTACAATTCGAAAGCCGCTTTAGGCTCATGGAGGCTAATATGATGAAAGAATTACTTGAAAGTATTGCAAGAGCCCTTGTGGATTTTCCGGATGAGGTTTTTGTAAACGAAATTCAGAATGAAAAGTCTATAATTCTTGAACTTAAAGTTGCAAAAGACGATATGGGCAAGGTTATCGGCAAACAAGGCAGAATTGCCAAAGCAATCAGAACTGTTGTTAAGGCTGCTGCAGTCAAAGATAACAGAAGAGTAGTTGTTGATATCATTCAGTAAGATAAGGGGCATAAAGCCCCTTTACTTGCGTTTAAAAAGTTATATTTTCAGTAAAGGCAAGGAGATAATATGCTGGAATATTTGATTGTAGGACAATTGGTAAATACCCATGGCGTAAAGGGAGAACTAAAGGCAACAGCCCAGACTGATGATCCTCAGAGGTTCAAAAAACTAAAATGGGTTTATATAGATAAAAATGGCAGTCTTGAAAAGTACAATATAAGCGGTGTTAAATTTTTTAAGCAGTTAGTTATAATAAAATTTGAGGGCATCGACAGCATTGAAGAAGCTGAAAAGCTAAAGGGCTTTTACATTAAGGTGGACAGGGCAAATGCTGTAAAACTGCCTAAGAATTCCTTTTTTATAACTGATATTATCGGTCTGAAGGTTTATGACGAAAACAATCAACTTCTTGGAGAATTAAGGGATGTAATACAGACCGGCAGTAATGATGTATATGTGGTAAGAGATTCTGAATCAAAAGAAATTCTAATACCCGCACTAAAGAGTGTTGTGAAAGAAATTTCCATTGAAGAAGGAAAAATATCAGTTATTTTACCGAAAGGATTGCTTGATTAATGAAATTTGACGTACTGACGCTGTTTCCGGAATTATTTGTTAGCGTAATGGGAGAAAGCATTATCGGGCGTGCACAGAAAAACGGCCTTGTTGAAGTAAATGCGGTAAATATCAGGGACTATTCAAAAGACAAGCACAGGAAAGTGGACGACTATCCTTTTGGCGGAGGCAATGGAATGGTAATGATGTGCCAGCCTGTTATAGATGCCTACAAAGCCATAACAGAAGGGATGGGGCAAAAGCCTAAAGTATTATACATGAGTCCACAGGGAAAAGTATTAACTCAGGAAATGGCCAAGGAGCTGTCAACCCAGGAGCATCTGATTCTTTTATGCGGACACTATGAAGGCATAGATGAACGTATAATAGAAGAAATAGTTGACGAAGAAATTTCTATTGGCGATTATGTACTGACAGGCGGCGAGCTGCCGGCTATGGTACTTATTGATTGCGTAAGCAGGCTTATCCCCGGAGTATTGTCGACAGAAGGCTCTTTTAGTGACGAGTCACATTTTAACGGACTGCTGGAATATCCTCAGTATACAAGACCCGCAGATTACAATGGAAATAAGGTTCCTGACGTATTGTTGTCAGGACATCATGCAAATATAGAGAAATGGCGGATACAGCAGTCATTGGATAGAACCAGGGAAAAGAGACCTGATTTATATGAGAAATTTAAAAAATAATATAACATAATGAAATATATAGGCGTATAGGCATTCCTTATAATTAAGAGGAATGCTTTTTGTTTTGAATAATTTGATATATCTATTGACAAATAATTCAAGTCGTAATATACTATCAATAACATATCAAACATATATGAATTATAAATTTACTAGGATTTGATATTTTTTAATTGAATTAAGAAGGTGGTGCTATTATGAGTCAACATCAGCAAAATATTGAGCAATCGAAAGTACCAATCTCAGAACAGGATATTCAGAAGCTATATGATATGGCCAAATCTCTAAGGTATGGCTCAATCACTCTGGTTTTTCAGGATGGAAATCTGATACAACTGGAAAAAAATGAAAAAGTCAGGGTAAAATAAAAAATATTTTTCATTACATACTTATTTTTAATGATATAGATTTAGTTGACTAAAAAATTAGAGGCTAAGTTAAAACCATTGTTGGTTTTGCTTGGCTTTTTTTATTGTATATAAACATAAAGGGGGCGGCATTATGACAGATTGCTGCAAGGTTGAAACCGAAGAAGTTCAAACTCATCAAAAATTAAATCATCTTTTGGGAAAACACCCGTGCTTTAGTGCAAGGGCACATTTTAAATACGGAAGAATACATTTGCCTGTTAGTCCTACATGTAACATTCAGTGTAAATTCTGCAAAAGATGCATAAATAAAATTGAAAACAGACCGGGAGTTACAGCAAAAGTACTTACTCCCAAGGAAGCGGTTAAAATAGTAGCTAAAGCTTTGGAACTTTGCCCTGAAATAAGTGTGGTGGGTATTGCAGGCCCCGGAGAAACACTTGCTACAGATAATGCTCTGGAGACTTTTGAAATGTTGGGAACTGAATACCCTGATTTAATCAAATGCCTTAGTACAAATGGTCTTATGCTAGACAAATACTCCGAGAGAATTATTAATGCAGGTATAAAAACGGTGTCGGTTACAGTAAATGCTGTTGAGCCGGATATTCTACAGAACATCTGTACAGGAATATTCTGGAATGGCAGTTATCTAAAAGACTATGAGGGAGCTGAAAAGCTCATACAAGAACAATTAAAGGGGATAGAAAAACTGAGCAACGAAGGCATAGCCGTGAAGGTAAATACTGTACTGATACCGGATTTGAATTACGGACATATGGAAGAAATTGCACGGGTGGTTTCGAAAGCCGGAGCATCCATTATAAATATAATTCCGCTTATTCCGCAGCATGAAATGAAAAGTTTCAGACCACCTGATTGCAATGAATTAAACAATGCCAGAGAGTGGGCAGGAAAATATCTGAATGTTTTCAGACATTGCAGGCAATGCAGGGCAGATGCATGTGGTATTCCCGGCAAAGGCAAGGAGCTTGGCAATCTGCTCTATGATTTTCCCATGGAAACCTTTTCCCATGGCTAATGAGTAAACAACTAATCGGGAGGCTAATATGACTTATAAAATAGCAGTAGCCAGCAGTGACGGTAAGGTAGTAAATCAGCATTTCGGCCACTGCAGGCAGTTTTTGATATTTGAGAATGATGATACGGGTAGATGGAAATTTGTTGAAAGAAGAGACACGTTCCCTGCTTGCAAGGCGGGAGAGCATAGTGAAGCATCTATGCAGTATGTTGTCACACTACTTGAAGACTGTAAGGCTGTGGCGGCTGCACAAATAGGTTTAGGCGCCATTCAGGCTCTGACATTGATGCAAATAAGGGCCTTTTGCGCTGTAGGTCTCATAGAACAGGTTCTTGAAAAAGTTAATGAAACTTTAAATATAAAGACAGAAAGCTAATATTGGGAGGTTTAAAATGGCTAAAAAAATCAAACAAATTGCAATTTATGGGAAAGGTGGCATTGGCAAATCAACTACAACTTCAAATATAAGTGCCGCTCTTTCGGCAGCAGGATACAAGGTAATGCAGTTTGGCTGCGACCCCAAGAGTGATTCAACAAATACACTGAGGGGCGGAAACTACATCCCCACAGTTTTGGACACTCTTAGAGAAAAAAACACAGTAAAGGCTCACGAGGTTATTTTTGAGGGGTTTAACGGAATTTACTGCGTAGAGGCAGGCGGTCCGGCTCCGGGTGTTGGATGTGCTGGAAGAGGTATTATTACAGCGGTTCAGCTGTTCAAACAGCAGAATATTTTTGAAGAGCTTGATTTGGATTTTGTTATATATGATGTTCTTGGTGATGTTGTTTGCGGCGGCTTCGCCGTTCCAATAAGAGAAGGAATTGCAGAACATGTTTTCACGGTTTCGTCGGCTGATTTTATGGCAGTTTACGCTGCCAACAACTTGTTTAAGGGTATACATAAGTATTCAAATTCAGGAGGAGCCTTACTTGGCGGTGTCATAGCAAATTCTATAAATGCACCTTATGCAAAGGATATTATTGATGATTTTGCAAAACAGACTCATACCCAGGTAGTTGAATATGTACCAAGGTCGGTAACAGTCACTCAAAGCGAATTACAGGGGAAAACCACCATTGAGGCTGCTCCTGACTCAGAACAGGCAAAAATATATAAAGCTTTAGCTGCAAAAATTGCAGGACATGAGGAGTCAAAGGTGCCATCACCCTTGGATGTGAAGGAACTCAGAAATTGGGCTGCAAGATGGGGCGATTATTTGCTGGCTCTTGAAACAGGTGAAATCAGGACGGAAGCAGCAGGAAATCTATAATAAAGGGGACTGGAAAAATTGAGCAACATAAATATAAAAAGCCCGGAGGTTCAGATAAGAGAAGTGCGGTTAGGTTCTATAATCGGATTTGAAGGAACAGCCGGGGAGCTTGTAAGGTGTGCCAGAGCAGGCAATTTGCAGGATAAATCAAGAAGCTTCAGCCAGTGTATGGGCTGCAGCTCCAGAAATGCATTCTGCCAACTGTCAATGATAAAAGATGCAGTTGTTATTAATCATGCACCAGTAGGTTGCTCCGGGGATTTTTTCGGCTTCAATTTCACGTATCGGGTAGGGCAGATGGAAAGAAATCTGCCTCCCGCTATAGGCAGATACTTTAATACAAATATCGAAGAAAAGGATACTATTTTCGGGGCTACCCAAAAGCTTGAAGCAACTATAAGAGAGGTATATTCAAGGCTTAAGCCAAATGCTGTCTTTATAACTACCTCTTGTGCATCTTCCATTATAGGGGATGATGTGGAGTCAGTTGCCAACAATTTGACTGATGAACTTGGAATTCCTGTAGTAGCTTGTTTCTGCGAAGGGTTCCGGTCTAAAATATGGACTACGGGCTTTGATTCTGCCTACCATTCTATAGTTCGCAAAATAGTAAAACCACCCAGAAAAAAGAGCAATAAGGTCAACATAATCAATTTCTGGGGTTCTCATATTTTTGACGAGCTTTTAAAGCCGCTGGGCTACGAACCTAATTATATAGTACCATTTTCAACAATTGCCGATTTGGAATACATTTCGGAGGCGGCTGCAACCATTCAGATATGCCCTACTCTGGGAACTTATTTCGGGGCTGCTTTAGAGGAGATATACGGGGTACCTGAAATTAAGGCACCTCCGGCATATGGTATTAGCGGTACTGACGATTGGATGAGAGAATTGGGAAAAGTACTGGGCAGACAGGAAGAAGTAGAAAAAATAATCGTCAAGGAGCATATAAGAGTTATTCCAATTCTTGAGGAATACAGGGATAAGTTTAACGGTAAAACAGCTTATGTTACAGCAGGAGCATCCCATGGTCATGCTTTGATTGCTCTCTTAAGAGAGCTTGGGTTATCTGTGCAGGGGGCTGCCATATTCCACCATGACCCTGTTTATGATAATGGTGAGCCTGATTCTGACACGCTGCTACATACAATAAATACATATGGGGATGTGCATAATTACAATGTCTGCAATAAGCAGGCTTTTGAACTTGTAAATATTTTAAACAGGATAAGGCCGGATATTATGATTGCAAGACACGGGGGTATGACGCTCTGGGGGGCAAAGCTGGGAATACCTACATTACTCATAGGCGATGAACAATTTGGCTTCGGATATCAGGGGGTTCTTAATTACGCTGAAAGAATATTAGAAACACTTGATAACAGGGAATTTGTTTCAAATTTAGCTAAACACAGCTCAATGCCTTATACAAAATGGTGGCTTGACCAGAGCCCATTCTCATTTCTCGGAGGTAATGTACATGTTGAAGTTTATTGAACAGCCAAGATACTCATGTGCTATAGGAGCTCAGCAGACAGTTGTTGCCATTAAAAGAGGTGTTCCCATTTTGCATGCGGGCCCGGGCTGCAGCGCCAAGGTAAGTGATATAATCGGCCAAGGAGAAGGCTATGCAGGAGGAAATAACATTCCATGTACAAATACCGGTGAAGCAGATGTGGTATACGGGGGAGAAGAGAGACTGAGAAATGTAATTGACGGAGCATTAAAGGTAATGGACGGTGATCTGTATGTTGTACTTACAGGATGTACCTCTGATATTGTGGGGGACGATGTGGGCAGAGTTACGGCAGAGTATCAACAGCAAGGAAAGCCAATAGTATTTGCTGAAACAGGAGGTTTCAAGAGCAATAATTATGTAAGTCATGAAGTAGTAGTAAATGCAATAATTGACCAGTATGTAGATATTAATTATAAAGGGGAAAAGACCCAAAAAAATCTGGTAAATGTTTTTACAACAGTTCCTTATCAGGACCCATACTGGAATGGCAATCTTGAAGAACTCAAAAGAATCCTTGAAGGTATTGGCCTTAAAGTAAACATACTTTTCGGAAATGAGTCCAAGGGAGTTAGTGAGTGGAAAACAATTCCCCAAGCGGAATTTAACATACTTGCAGGTGCTTGGACTGGCCTTGGAATAGTAAAGCATCTGGAAGAAAAATACGAGACACCCTATTTACATTTTCCATATATACCCATTGGAGGTATAGAGACAACAAGATTTTTACGAGAAGTTGCCGAATTTGGGAATCTCGACAAGACAAAGGCAGAGGTCTTTATAAAAAGTGAAGAAGAAAAATACTATTCATTTATTGAAAGAACAGCAGATTTTATGCTGGAATTCAGGTACGGCCTTCCAAGGAGGTTCTATACCATACTTGATGCATCATATTCTTTGGGTTTCTCAAAGTTTCTGCTCAATGAGCTTGGAATAATTCCCGCAAAACAATTTATTATTGATGATACTCCCGAAATATACAGAAAACAGATTGAACAACAGTTTTTAAAAATATCGGACTTTAGGACTTCATCAGTATCCTTTTCAATAGACGGGGGCGAAATTCAGAAGGAAATCCGGCAGGAACAACAAAAAAATAGAGCTTTGATTCTGGGGAGCGGATGGGACAGAGATTTGGCAAACGACATAAAAGCCGACCTCCTTATTGTCAGTGCACCTGTTACATACCGTCTGATTCTGAATTGCGGTTATGCAGGTTACAGAGGAGGCCTCAGGGCAATTGAGGATATATATGACAGAGTTTTAAACACATACAGGTAAGGTGGACTGAATTAATTAATGAAACATCCAAAGGGGGATTTAATATGGAAAGCGACATGATGACAGAAGCAGACATGCAAAGCTTAATTAGTACGCTGGTAATACATGGTGGGACAGACGGAGATGAAAAGACCGGTGCCGTAAGTGTACCGATATATCAGACATCAACATACAGACAGCAGGAGCTTGGTGTAAATAGCGGGTACGAATATTCAAGAACGGGTAACCCTACAAGAGAGGCCATAGAAACACTTATAAATGAACTGGAGGGCGGAACGACAGGTCTGGCATTCGCCTCAGGAATGGCAGCTATAACTGCGGTATTAATGCTCCTTAAAAGCGGTGATAGTGTTATCATACCAAGTAATATCTACGGCGGGACCTTCAGAGTACTTGACAAGATTTTTAAAAATTTCAATATAGAATATGAGATAGTAGATACATCTGACCTAACAGAGGTAGAAAAACGGATTAATCCAAAAGTGAAGGCAGTACTGATAGAAAGTCCTGCAAACCCTCTGCTTACAATAACAGATATAAGAGGTATTTCAGAAATCGCCCACAGACACGGTGCTCTGGTAATAGTTGATAATACTTTTATGACTCCTTATCTGCAAAGGCCACTAAAACTGGGCGCAGATATAGTACTGCATAGTGCCACAAAATATCTGGGAGGGCACAGTGACGTAATTGCAGGGCTGGTTGTGGCAAAGGACAAAACCACAGGGGAACGTTTAAAATTCATACAGAATGCTACAGGTGGTGTTCTCTCTCCATTTGATTCGTGGCTCCTTATTAGGGGGATAAAGACGTTGACGGTTCGTATGGATAGACATATTGAGAATGCCCGGTATTTAGTTGAATTTCTGAAAAACCATGCCGGAGTCACAAAAATATATTATCCGGGGCTACCTGAAAATGAGGGGTATTCAGTTCATAAACAGCAGGCTTTTGGCCCGGGAGCAATGATTTCCTTTGTATTGTCAGATGATTATGATATAAAGGAATTTTTCAGGAATATAAAAGTAATAACCCTTGGTGAAAGCCTGGGCGGAGTCGAATCTCTGGTTAGCCATCCGGCTAGTATGACTCATGCTTCCATTCCTTATGAGGTAAGACAGAAGGTGGGAATAGTTGACAACCTTATAAGACTATCTGTTGGGATTGAAGACAGGGAGACCCTTATAAATGACCTTGAAAATGCTTTTAAAAAAGCTGGAAAGTGAGGTTGTTTATGAGATATTATAATGATATTCAAGAGTTTATAGGCGGCACACCTCTTCTAAAACTTAATCATTCCGATATAAAGGAAAGAGTAAATATTTATGCAAAATTAGAGCTGTTTAATCCCGGTGGCAGCGTAAAAGACAGAATGGGAGTTGCACTTATAGAAGATGCAGAGAACAAAGGAATTTTACAAAAAGGTTATACAATTGTAGAGGCTACAGCCGGAAATGCCGGTATCGGGATAGCCTTAGCTGCATTAAACAAAGGATACAGGATTATTTTTGCAGTTCCAGAGAAATTTTCACATGAAAAACTGGTTATAATGCAGGCTTTGGGAGCTGAAATAATACATACTCCTCTTGAAAAGGGAATGAACGGTGCATTTGAAAAAGTAGAAGAACTACTGACAGATATTAAGAATTCTGTATGCCTTAGTCAATTTACAAATCCGGTAAATCCAAAGATTCACTATGAAACTACAGGACCTGAAATATATAATGATCTTGACGGAAAGATAGACTACGTAGTAGCCGGAGCAGGTAGTGGCGGTACAATATCAGGAGTAATGAAGTACTTGAAGGAGCGGAATAAAAACATAAAGGGAATTCTGGCTGACCCGGTTGGTTCGACAATGGGTGGAGGATTACCCGGGTGTTATTCAATAGAAGGAATAGGAAATACGTTTATGCCTGAAACCATGGACTTATCACTCATTGATGAAGTAATAAAAGTTGATGACAATCAGGCACTTGAACAGGTGAAACTCCTTGCCAAAAAAGAGGGTTTGCTTGTAGGAACTTCTTCAGGAGCTGCAATGTATGCTGCAAGAGTTATTGCGCAAAGAGTGGAACATGCAAGTGTGGTAGTAATTTTTCCTGATAGGGGAGACCGGTATATAAGTAAAAATATTTTTTAAATGAAAGCGTTACACCCTCCACAAAAAGGGGTATACACGGCTGTAAACCATATACCCCTTTTTATATTTTTTATTATTAAGAATCAAATTTAAGACTCAATTGACAATTACTGAGATGCCTTGTATAATTGGAAATGTACGGATAATAAGTATGAAAGGAGTTGTTTTAATGTCTGTAAAAAATGTTGAGGTGTTTTTCTATTAATTAAATACTGGCACAGGTATATATTCAAGGGCCTTTGTATAAAATTAAGGTTAATTGGTTTTACCGTGCAGCTTCTTTCGAGCAACCTATATCGTGTATATATACAGTTATGTGTCGGCACGCATTTAAGTAGCGTGTTTTTTTATTACATTTTTGTATTGTAAAATGCTTTTATACCCGCAGGTGGTCGTTGTCTGCGGGTTTTTTGCCTGCTTTTTAGAGTTGCGAAAAAGTTAAAATTTTTAAATGGAGTGATGACAATGTCAAAAAAGAAAACTACTTTTGATTATATGAAAGAGATACGTGGAAGCTGGGTTATAAACCCCAGAACCAGAGTTCAGGAAAACAATATGAGAAATAAAAAGAAGAGAAGGCAGGAAGAAAAGAAAATTATAAAGGATGGGTATTAAATGAATATTCTGTTTTAGAATTTTTACTTTACAGTATATATTTCCTTATGTTATAATATCACTCGTGTGTAATACGGATGGTCCTCTGCACTTATGATGCACGAACATCTATGAGAGGGAGGAGGAAACAAATAATGGATATATTGAAGTCAATCGAAAATGAACAAATAAGAACTGACCTTCCTAAATTGGAAATTGGTGATTTTATCAAGGTTCATGCTAAGATTAAGGAAGGAAACAGGGAAAGAATACAGGTATTCGAAGGTACTGTTATAGCTTTAAAAGGTTCCGGATTAAAGGAAACTTTTACAGTTAGAAGAGTATCCTACGGTGTAGGTGTTGAAAGAGTATTCCCTGTTAACTCACCAAGAATCGACCATATTGATGTGGTTAGAAAAGGTGTTGTTAGAAGAGCTAAGCTGTACTATCTCCGTGATAGAGTTGGTAAGGCTGCTAAAGTTAAGGAAAGACTTGACAGAAATTAAGATTAAGAGACAAAAACCTAGGGGCGACTGTTCCTAGGTTTTTAGTTATATAAAAGTTTTATGTTATAATATTTATCTAAATCGCATTTGAAAAAAGTGTTATACTTATATATAATAGTAACGTTCTAAATGGAAATTTGGAAATCTTGATTATATAAATTTTAAGGTGGTGTTTCAATGGAAAACCAGAATATGGACGATAAGGATCAATTGAACTTGGAAAAAAACATTTTGGAAAATAACGCAGAAGGTTCTGATAATACTGAAGGTGTTAAAGAAGAAGCAGGTACAGTCAAAAAAAAGAACTCTGTAGGCAGAGAGATTTTTGAGTGGTTTTTGGTGATTGTAGCTGCATTAGTTATATCCATGGTAATAAAGGCTTTCGTATTTTCAACCTATAAGGTTAATATGGTATCGATGGAAAATACACTTTTTGAAGGCCATAATGTAATAGTCTATAAGACAGGTTACTTTTTCAGTCAGCCAAAGCATGGGCAGATAATAGTTTTTACACATGAAGAAGGCCAGTTCAAAGGCTTGCTTAAATATTTGCCTGTAGCAAACCCCGGGGAAGTTGATTATATAAAGAGAGTAATCGGAGTACCGGGAGATGAAATTGACATTAGGGATGGTTACGTTTGGAGAAAAGCATCGGGAGATAAGGATTTTGTCAAGTTAGATGAACCTTACGCAAAGGGGCTTACAGACTCACATGGAATGCAGCTTCCCTATAAAGTGCCTGAGGATAAGTTATTTGTAATGGGTGATAATAGGGAACAGAGTCTTGATTCAAGACAAATAGGTCCGGTTGATATTGATTCTGTCATAGGACACGCTGTAGTAAGGATATGGCCTTTTTCGAAATTTGGCGGATTAAAATAACATAACTTCATATACAAAGGAGAAATTATGAACATTCAATGGTTCCCGGGGCATATGGCAAAAACAAGAAGGTTAATAGCCGAGAATTTAAAGCTTGTTGATGTTATTATTGAGCTTCTTGATGCAAGAATACCATTTAGCAGCAGAAATCCTGAAATTAATTCATTAATAAATAATAAGCCCAGACTGGTTGCTTTCAATAAATCCGATCTTGCAGATGATAGAATATCAAGGCAGTGGATAAAGTGGTATGCTGATCAGGGAATTGATTGTATTCTGATTAATTCTATTAATGGCAGAGGACTTAATGAAATTAAAGCCAGAGCTAGGGAATTAATGTCTGAAAAAATAGAGCGTAACAGGGCAAAGGGAAAGCTATTTACCCCTGTGCGAACCATGGTTGTGGGTATTCCCAATGTGGGTAAGTCATCCTTTATAAACAAGATTGTTGGTAGGGCAACAGCGGTTACCGGTGATAGGCCCGGTGTGACCAGAGGTAAACAGTGGATACGAATAAACTCAGAAATGGAGCTTCTTGATACACCCGGTATACTCTGGCCCAAATTTGAGGATCAGGAAGTGGGTATGAACCTTGCTTTTACCGGAGCCATTAAGGATGATATTATGGACACCGGTGAAGTTGCCATGGAGCTTCTCTACAGGTTATCTAAAACATACAATAGCGAGCTTTGTACTCGATTCAAGCTTGATCCTGAAGCTATAAAAGACATAGAGCCTCTTGAATTATTGGAGACGGTTGGACGAAAAAGAGGGTGTATTGTTTCAAAAGGTCAAATAGATTATTCGAGAATTTCAGCAATAGTTCTGGATGAATTCAGGGGTGGGAAGATAGGACGGATAACCCTTGAGAAGCCAGGTGACAGGGCTGAAACAAAGACAGAATAAAAATAAAAAGGTTGCCCTTCGGGGCAGCCTTTTTATGGTAAGAACCATTTCGTTATAACACTAGCCATTACAAATAATATATAATAAAGTAAATGCATTTATTATATTGGATATATTGGAGAATAAAAAAATGGGAAATTTAACACTTAAGCAAATTCAGGAAGAGGCTCAAAAGCTTTCAGTTCAAGAAGCAATTGAGTACTTGTCGTCTTTACATAACACGGGTTTTAAAGTAGATAAGCTGTTGGAAAAGTATTATAAACTAAAAGAAAAGCACGAAAAGGAAATGGAACGACTTCATAAAATGCTCTTCTTTGAAAGACAAGCTATAAGTAAAGGCTTTAATTATATTGCAGGTGTTGACGAAGCAGGACGCGGACCACTGGCTGGCCCTGTAGTTGCGGCTGCTGTTGTTTTACCTAAGGGGCTGACAATAGAAGGTGTAAATGATTCAAAAAAACTTTCAGAGGTTCAAAGAGAAAAATTGTTCGATGAAATAAAAGAAAAAGCTCTTTCTTATGGGATTTCGGTCATTGATGAAAAATACATAGACGAGGTTAATATTTTAAATGCTACCAAAATGGCAATGGCCGATGCATTAAACCAGCTTGATCCCATTGCCGACTGTATTCTTTTGGATGCTGTAAGGCTGGACAATACAAGCACAAAGCAAGTTCCTATTATTAAGGGAGATAGCCTGAGTCTGTCCATTGCAGCAGCTTCAATTCTTGCAAAGGTTACAAGAGACAGGCTTTTAACAGAATACGATGAAAAATATCCCCAATACGGGTTTGCTGCACACAAGGGCTATGGAACTCCCCAACATATTTCTGCTATTAAAAAATTCGGTCTTTGTCCGATACATAGATTAAGCTTTGTAAAAAATTTCGTGGAATAATACATATTCTTCAGGGATTTGCATAGCAATTTATTGTATGGCTGGAGGATAAGAGATTGAGAATAGATGGGTTAGCAGTAGGTCAAATAAATATTTCGAATAACAATACGGATATTCTGAATAAGCTTAAACAGGGTGACGTAATCAGGGCACAGATACTTGAAAACAGCGGAGAAGAACTGACCATAAAGCTTTCAGACGGTTCTGAGGTACATGCAAATGCCTTGACAACCATAAATGCGAAAGAAGGAGACTTTGTTAACTTTGTTTTCAAGGGAACAGAGGGTGGTAAGCTTGTTCTTGAATCTTTAGGCACTAACATGGCGCAACCTGTTAATGAGGCTCTTGTAAATGCTAAAAGTGCATTAGCTTTAATTAATCTGCCCATGTCAGACAAAAATATAGAAATGGCAATGGCCTTACTTAAACAAAATGTACCTGTAACCAATGAATCCTTACTAAAAATGGAACAATTGACAATCGCAGACAAAGGGTTAAAAGCTGATGCAGCTGCTTTTCTTATAGCTTCAAAATTATCTGATAATATAAATAATATAGAAAAGCTGCAAAATTTGCTTTCCGGTCGTTTAAAAATAACAGATAACATAAGTGGCCTTATAAAGCTTGTGGAGGGTGCAGGGGAAACTGAAACTCCTAAAACGCCACAAGAAATCGTTAACAGACTTGCAAGTATCGTAAAGGAAAATAATGAAAATGTACCTGTAAAAGCAGCCGTTATGGATAATCTCCTTGAAAGGCTTACTTCCACTATTAAAATGAAGTTTGGAAATGCTGAGGGCATAGTTGAGGGAAGCAGTGCAAGTAATAGTTCTGCTGGAAAATCAGGAGCAGCACTCTTGACCGGGAACAGCCAGACTACAGTTGTACAAAGTTCTGCTGCATCTGCAAATCAGGTAAATACGGAAAATATTCAAAACAGTCCGGCTAAAACTGAAATTAATCAGTTATTACGTGCAGAGAATGGTTTTGACATAGATAACAGTACAACTCCGGCACCGCTTTCAAAGGCAGACCTGCCTGTACTCAGGGAACTAAGAAACCAACTTCAAACAATTGCAGAAGAACAAAAACTTACTCAAGAACAATTCACGGCTATAAAATATATTGCCAAGGAAATTAGCAATACTATTGACAAAATAGGATTGAGACAGAAGGAATTGGATAACTTCAACCTTGATGCAGGTAAGCAGCATATTATAAAGGATGCGGTTAATACTCTTAAGAACCTTATTGTCAGAATAGACCGTCAGAACAACGAGGAAATTAATCCTGTAAAGCTTTACAATGAGTTGGAAAGCTCATTAACAGTAGTAAAAAATGCCATACAGCATTTGCCTTCTCTAGTTAGGGAAACCGCTGTAAACATAGTCAATAATTTGGAAAGCAATGTTAATTTTATAAACCAACTGAATAATTACAGTTCATACGTTCAGCTTCCTCTGAGTATATTCAACAAAAACACTACCGGTGAACTTTATATGCTTAAAAAAGGTTCCAAGGCAAAAAAGCTGGACCCGTCAAATTTAACGGTACTTCTTTCATTGGAAACTAACAATATCGGAAGGATAGATACCTTACTAAGCATAAAAGAAAAGGATGTCAGCACAAATTTCAGGCTAGAAGACAGCGGAGTTTTCAATATATTAAAGGACAGCCACAAGATGCTGTACAATTCACTGCTTGAAAAAGGCTATAGGTTGGTGGATTTTACTTACAAGCTTTTAGAAGACCCAATCAGTATTGTAAATTTTGAAGAAGAAGCAAAAAAAGAGTTTATTAAAACGCCAAATAACATAGATATTTTAGTGTAGATACAGCAACAACAAAAAATACGAATGGTGGAGATGCCGGTTGAAGGAAGATAACGTAAAAAAACAAATAAAACATGCAGCAGCCCTGCAGTATTCACCTGATACTGACGCGGCTCCTAAAATAGTTGCGGCGGGCAAGGGTCAAATAGCAGAGAGAATTATTCAGAAGGCACAGGAAAGTAATGTTCCGTTATATCAGGACAGTAATCTTGCCCAAACCCTCTCGTCTTTAAGCATAGGGGATGAAATACCTCCGGAAATATATGAGGTGGTAGCAGAGATTCTTATATTTATAGGCTGTGTAGATGAAAGCTATGGAGATTTGAATGATGACTGATACAAATAAAAGGGAAATTGGAGCAGCCGGTGAGAAGGAAGCCGCGGAATTTCTTCAAAGAAACGGATACACTATTCTGAAAACAAATTACAGGGTAGGACGTTTGGGTGAAATAGATATAATTGCCCATGAAAATGAATACATTTGTTTTATAGAGGTAAAAACCAGAAGAACAAGTACCTTTGGAACACCCGGGGAAGCGGTGACACGGGTAAAACAGCAGAAGATTCGCCAAATAGCATCTATCTACCTGACAAACACAAGAAAAATGGATACTAAGGTGAGATTTGATGTTATTGAAATATTAATGGATAAATCGATGGGAAGTGCAAAAAGCGTAAAAAGTATAAACCTTATTAAAGATGCCTTTTAAATATGTGAGAAATTTATATTATTAAAATGGAGATGACAGCATGACTTTTGTTGACGCACATTGTGATACCATTACAACTATAATGAAAACAGGCGGAGCCTTGAAAAGTAATACTGGTCATATTGATCTAGACAGATTAAAAAAGTATGATAGTTTTGTTCAGTTCTTTGCAGCATTTATTGCTCCTGAACAGGCAAAAATGGGGGCTTTAAGGCGGACACTTGATATTATAGACAAACTTTACAGAGAAATTGAAATTAATAATAATGATATAATGTTATGTCGTAATTACAACGATATAGTAAATGCAATAAGTAGTCGTAAAGTCGCTGCCGTTCTGACCATTGAGGGCGGGGAAGCACTTGAAGGAAGTTTATCTGTATTGCGTATGCTCTACCAACTGGGTGTAAGGGCAATAACTCTTACTTGGAACTTCAGAAACCAGATTGCTGATGGTGTAGCTGACGAAGTTACCAATGGAGGGCTAACACCATTCGGAAGGCAAGTAGTTGCTGAGATGAACAGACTGGGAATGATGGTAGATGTATCCCACCTGTCAGAGGCGGGTTTTTGGGATGTAATAAATCTTTCGTCGGCACCGATAATAGCTTCCCATTCCAATGCTAAAAAGATTTGCGGTCACAGTAGAAACTTAACCGACGAACAGCTTCTTGCATTGAAAAAAAACGGAGGGGTAACAGGTATAAATTTATACCCATTTTTTATTATCAATGATGGGAAAGCTGAAATAAAACATGTCATATCTCATATTGAACATATTGTAGGACTTACAGGTGAGGATACTTTGGGACTTGGAGCTGATTTTGACGGAATAGATGAAACGCCTGCCGGGCTCGAAGGAGTACAATGCTTTCCGGATTTAATCAATGAACTGCTGAAATTGAATTATAGTGAATCACTTATAAATAAGATTGCAGGAGAAAATTTCTTAAGAGTGATAAAAACAGTAGTTATGTAGTTAATAATTTACAAGCCGCTAATCTCAACTGACAGGAAGGGGAGTATTAGCGGCTTATATAATGCCTTTCGAAGGCATTCAGATTTGATGTGGAAGCCTGAGGCTTCTTTATTTTTCAGAAATAAGATGGAAGGTTTCTTTAAATAATTCTGTTTCCAGCTGATTTAGCCTGAAAATAAGGCACAGGTTACGCTGGCACCTATGTAAGATAACCAAACATGAACTTATGTCTTTATTTTGGTTTACATAATATTATATTCTGTAAATTATTATACAAAGTACATAGAGTAATGTCAATTAACAAGAAAGATGTAATATTTGTCTTTGTTACTGTATTTCCCCTTGAATTATAGAGATGCTATAATAGCCTTTAATTGCTATATTTCAACACAAAAAGTCATTTAGAAAATTAACTGCAGTTTGTTTTTTGAATTCCTGCATAATTACTAAAAAAAGTCTTTTAAAGAATATTAGAGGTTATAATTTTTGAATTGGTAAGAACATAAAACTTGCAAATATTAATAATATGTATTAAAATTGATATATGTTTGTTACAGGTCAAAATGGCAATCGGAGGAGATAATTATGAAGAGCTATAAAGATTTATCCAAAGAAGAATTAAAAAATGAAATTGAAATATTAGAAAAAAGATATAATGAATTTAAAGCACAGAATCTTAAACTCGATATGACCAGAGGTAAGCCCTGTGCTGAACAGCTTGATATAAGTATGGATATACTTGATATACCTGCCAAAGAACTCAGAAAGGCTGCGGATGGTACAGATTGCTTCAATTATGGGGTTCTCGACGGTATTCCGGAAGCAAAAGCACTTTTTGCTGAAATGCTGGAAGTAAGTACAGATGAAATTATGGTTGGAGGCAATTCCAGTCTGAACTTAATGTATGATGCTATTGCAAGAGCTATGTCACTTGGTATTATGGGAAGTACTCCATGGTCAAAGCTGGACAATGTAAAATTCCTTTGTCCGAGTCCTGGATATGACAGACATTTTGCTATATGTGAATTATTTGGAATAGAAATGATTACCGTAGATATGAAACAGGACGGACCGGATATGGACGCTGTTGAAAAACTTGTTTCTGAAGACGAAAGTATAAAGGGTATATGGTGTGTTCCCAAATATAGCAATCCAGATGGAATCACTTATACTGACGAGGTTGTTAACAGGTTTGCTAACCTGAAGCCAAAGGCAAAGGATTTCAGAATATTCTGGGATAACGCATATTGCGTACATCATCTTTCTGAAAATCCTGATAAATTAAAGAACATACTTAAAGAATGCAAGGATGCGGGAAATGAGAATATGGTTTATATTTTCAGTTCAACATCAAAGATAAGCTTCCCGGGTGCAGGGGTTGCGGTAATGGCAACAAGTACTGAAAATTTAAAAGGAATCAAAAAGAGTCTTACTATACAAACAATCGGGCACGATAAGATAAATCAATTAAGACATGCAAAGTACTTTAAAAATCTTGAGGGTATTAATACTCACATGAAAAAGCATGCCGACATATTGAAACCAAAATTCAATACAGTTCTTGAAATTCTGGATGAAGAACTTGGAGGCAAGGACATTGCATCATGGAATAAGCCAAACGGCGGATACTTTGTCAGCCTCAATACTATGGACAATTGTGCAAAAGAGGTTGCTAAGCTCGCAGGTGAGGCAGGTGTGGCATTAACAAAAGCGGGTGCTACATTCCCATATGGAAATGACCCAAGGGACAGAAACTTGAGAATAGCTCCAACAATGCCTCCAGTTGAGGAATTGAAGAAGGCAATAGAAGTTCTGGCAATCTGTGTTCAGCTGGTTAGTGCTACAAAACTGCTAAATCAATAATTATTTTATAAATAGCTTGAACAGGTGCATTTTTCAAGCTATAATATTCCATGAGTTAGAATTGTAATGTAAATTACAATCTCATATTCATAAATGTCTAAAGCGGGATAGAATCCCGCACTTTTTTTTGCAACTTTGAAATCCGAACATTTTTAAATTTATTGATGCAAATATTCGGTATATGTTGTATAATATTTGAGTGACATGAGATATGATTAAATTAAATATTTTGTTAGTTGGGGGATTAGTTGAATGAAAAACGTTTATGAAAGTCCTTTTAATGCAAGATATGCAAGCAGTGAAATGCAGCAGATTTTTTCACCGGATATGAAATTTACTACTTGGAGAAAACTGTGGATTGCACTGGCAGAAGCTGAAAAGGAACTGGGATTGAATATAACCGATGCTCAAATTGAGCAAATGAAGAAAAATCAGGATAACATTAATTATGAAGTTGCCGAAAAGTATGAAAAAGAGTTCAGACATGATGTTATGTCTCATGTTCATGCTTTTGGTGAGCTTTGTCCCGACGCAAAGCCTATAATTCATCTTGGAGCAACATCCTGTTATGTAGGAGATAATACTGATATTATAGTAATGTATGAAGCATTGAAACTTGTAAAAAGTAAAATGCTCATTCTTATTAAGAAACTTTCTGACTTTGCAATGGAGTATAAGGATCTGCCGACTTTAGGTTTCACTCACTATCAACCTGCACAGCTGGTTACAGTAGGTAAAAGAGCTACCTTGTGGATTCAGGAACTTCTGATGGACATGGAAGATTTGGAGCATGTAATTGAAAACATGAAACTCCTTGGCTCAAAAGGTACAACCGGTACACAGGCAAGCTTTTTGAATCTGTTTGACGGTGATCACGAAAAGGTTAAGAAACTTGAAAAATTAATTGCTGAAAAGATGGGCTTTAAAAATGTATTTGCCGTTTCCGGCCAGACTTACCCAAGAAAGCTTGACAGCAGAGTTCTTGGTGTATTAAGTGCAATTGCCCAAAGTGCTTACAAATTCAGTAATGATATGAGACTGTTACAGAGCATGAAGGAAATCGAGGAACCTTTTGAGGAAAAACAGATAGGTTCGTCAGCAATGGCATACAAGCGTAATCCTATGAGATGCGAGAGAATTTCTTCCCTTGCAAGATATGTTATAGTTGATGCTTTAAATCCGGCTATTACAGCGTCTACACAGTGGTTTGAAAGAACACTGGATGACTCAGCAAACAAGAGAATTTCTGTACCAGAAGCTTTTCTTGCAATAGATGCAATACTTAACATATATATTAATGTAGCAAGCGGACTGGTAGTATACCCTAAAGTAATTACAAAACACGTTATGGATGAGCTTCCTTTTATGGCTACAGAAAATATAATGATGGAAGCCGTTAAGCGTGGGGGAGACAGACAAGAACTTCATGAATTGATAAGAACTCATTCAATGGAAGCCGGCAAGCGTGTAAAAGTTGACGGTGAGAAAAACGATCTTATTGAAAGAATTGCCGGAGATGCACGTTTTGGAATGACACTTAATGAATTGAATTCAGTCCTTGAACCAAAGAACTATATAGGAAGAAGTCCTGAGCAGGTTGTTGAATTCATAGCAAATGAAGTTAAGCCGATACTGGATACAGAATATCTAGCTGATATTCAGGTTGATTTGAAAGTTTAGAATATTTATGTTGAAGTTTAATATTATGTTGTTATAATTATAAAGATAGGATGTCTATACATCATCCTATCTTTTATCATATTCTGGGAGTGATTCAATGATAAATAAGTTTAGCAGCATACCGCTATATTTGCAATTAAAAGATTTAATAATTAAAAAAATAGAAAACAATGAATTTCCTGCAAATTCCCAAATACCTTCCGAACAGGATTTATGCCAGATGTATGACATAAGCAGGCCTACTGTGAGACAGGCTGTCAGTGAGCTGACAAACAGCGGTTATCTTTATAAGGAAAAGGGAAGGGGAACATTTGTATATGGAAGAAAAAACGTAATTGATATTAAGGATTACAGCGGGTTTACAGATTCAATACTTGACTGCCAGACTCCTGCCGAGAAGAATATTATTGATTTGCAAGAAATAGAAAGTTCATCGATAGGTCAGCTTAATGAAATATTTAACTACAATTCAAGTATGGCAATTGCAGAAATAACGTATTTGTCATTTATAAATAATCAGAGAAATGAAGTCTATTCTCTCAATAAGTCGTATATATCCCTAAGTCTTTTCCCTGATATTATTTCCCAATTAAAAGATGGAAAATCTTCTATAGATATTTTAAGAGGGAAATACCCTTTAATTCCTGATAAGAGCAGGAGTATACTGGAAATAGTGTTTGCAGACCAAAATGACTCGCCACTTCTGAGAGTTCAGCCGGGTCAGCCACTTATTAAGCTTCAGAATACACTACTTTCAAAAAGCGGTCAGCCTGTTGAGTATATAATATCAAAATACAGGGCTGATAACTGCAGATTATTGTTTGAAAATAGTAAATAACAGATATATTTTACAGATTACATTAATTCTACTATAATGATAGAAGCAAATGTAATCTTATACGGAGGATAAAAATGGGTTCTTACTACTTTAAAAATAGAAAAAAGTAATAAAAAAAGACGTGCACTTATTACTACAATAGGTGTGTTAGGAATAATCGCTATAGCTATGGCAGGTTACCTGTTCATGAACAAGGGGGAAACAGCGGCTACCTCTCCCACGGATTCATCAAAGTCTGCTGCTGCACAAACCAGTATATCCACAACTACACCAACACCATCTGATTCCACGGCACCGGCAACATCAACTTCCGACAATACTCTAAACGGAGTCAATACAAAGGATCACGGCTTTCTTCCTAATATAGGATCTGTTAAAAAAAGCGGTAAGATGGATGGATTAAAAAAATTAATAACTGACTACACCGCAGGGCTTTCCGGAAAGTACGGAGTTACCTTTATTGATCTGGCTACCGGAGAGATGGTCAATGTTAACGATACTGACAGATATATAGCAGCAAGTACTTCGAAGCTTCCTATTAATGTTCTTTTGTATAAAAATGTTGAGGCCGGAAAAGTTAATTTGGACGATATGCTTACTTATCAAAAGGAAGACGTTGAACCCGGTACGGGAATAATACAGAAATCTGCTTTCGGAACCCAGTATACCGTTCGTGAAACATCAAAGCTGGCAATAACAAAAAGTGATAATTGCGGTGTCAATATGTTAATCAGACTTCTGGATATTCAAAATGTCCGGCAATATCTGGTTGACCTTGGTGGAAAGGTCTATTACGATAATCACCATCGTTCATGTCCATACGATATGGCATTAGTAGCACAGGATTTGTACAAACACTATATTAAAAATGAAGCTGTTTATGGAGAACTTATAAATAATCTTGAAAATACAGATTGGCATGACAGGATTGATGCCCAGCTTACAGGTGTAAAAGTTGCCCATAAAATCGGTAATCAGGTAAAAACCGCCAATGATGTAGGTATAGTATTTGCCTCCCATCCATATGTACTTTCGATTATGGCGGATAATGTGGATTTTGGAACGGCCTGCAAGAATGAAGCTACATTATCAAAAAAGATTTACAATTATGTAGAGAGTTACGCAGAGAAAGACTTACAAAAATAATATAAAAAATACAAATTGCAAAAAGCTCATTCACAAGTCATGTGCAATGAGCTTTTTGTCTTTTTCAGACAAACTATGAGTTATTGGGTATAATAGATATATGTTTACCAAGGAGGCTCCTAAAAGTAATGCAAAATTTTATTTTTAATTTGATACATCATGTAATAAATAATAATGTTATAGTTACATATTTATTTTTCTTTTTAACCGGAATACTTCAGTTGATTTTTCCGCCCTTTCCTTCAGATGTTATCATTGTATTTGAAGGTTATCTGACAACATTAGGAGGGCAATTCCATTTTGCACCGGTATTAATTAATTCAATATTGGGGAGCCTTGTTGGTTCAGTTCTTGTTTATTGGTTCGGGTATAAAAAGGGTAATGAAGTTTTAAGGTATAAGATAGTATTAAAGTATATTGATGAAAAACATATTAAACGTTCTGAAAAGGTATTTCATAAATATGGTAAATATGGATTAATACTAAGTAAATTCATTCCGGGGACAAGCACTATAATGGTTTTATTTTCAGGAGTTTTTCGCGTTAAAAAGAGAGTATATTTTTCATATATATTTATTTCAATATTAATACAGCAGGTTATATATATGGTTATAGGACGTCTTATAGGTAATAATATTTCCATGGTAAACAGGTTTTTATCATATTTTAACATTTTATCCGTAATTGTTTTAGCATCCTTGATTATAGTAGGATTTATCCTCTACAAAGTTAAAAAGTCCAAAAAAAGTGTAAGTACAGATAACGAATAATTTGAATAATGTTAAAAATTCCTTAGTTTAATTATTTATAATGTGAAAATAATATCTTTTAGTACAGCATTACAGAAAAATAATACTGGGAGGTGATTGTGAATGGATGCACCTTGTATGAAAGTTAAGTGTGGCGTCACAAACTGTGCCTACAATGAAGGTCAAATGTGCTATGCCAATGCACTTGAAGTAAACTCAATGGATGGAGCCAAAGCCAGTATAAGTGATGAGACATGCTGCACAACATTTAAAGAGAAAACTTGATATAGTATAACCTAGAATAGGATAATCGGTTTAGTGCTGATTATCCTATTCTTTAGAAGGAATAAATATATTAAACAAGGAGAATTTAATTGAGCAGTAAATCTATAAAAAAAGGATTTAACAGAAACCATCTCATTATAATGGCACTCGGAAATATAATCGGCTCAGGCATATTTCTCGGTAGCGGGACAGTAATTTCAATTGCTGGCCCGGGGGCAATTCTGGCCTACATTTTTGGCGGTATTATTATGGTAATGGAAGTAATGTTTATAACTGAAATGACAATTATTAATCCTGCACCGGGTTCTTTCAGGGTACATGCATCAGAAATATTCGGGCCCTGGATAGGTTTTGTAAACGGTTGGATGTTTTGGTTCAGCGGTGTTCTTGGAATGGCCAGTGAAGTTGCTGCTGCTGCAATTTTTACAGGTTTGTGGTTTCCCGGTATTCCACTATGGGTGTTCTGTGTTATTTATGCATTAGTAATGACCGGAATAAATCTAAAGGATGCCAGAGGATTGAGTATAATTGAGAGTTTTCTTGCTTCGATTAAAGTTTTGTCTCTTGTTGTTTTTATTGTATTCGGTATTACTACTATAGTTGGTATAACGTCCTTTGGGGGCATTAAGCCACTTCCTGTTTTTCAATCTGTCAACAGTTTTATGCCAAATGGATTTAGAGGCATTTTTGCATCGATGATTATGGTGATGTTTTCTTTTACGGGTACTGGTATAATAGGGCTTGCCATTGCTGAATCAGAAAATCCTGAAAAGGATGCACCTCCTGCTATTTATACAATAACCATTACAGTAATAATTCTATATACATTTTCAATATTTTTTATTATATGTTTAATGCCCTGGAAGGCATTCTCAACTTCAGAAAGTCCTTTTGTTGAAATTTTAAACAGGGCAGGTGTGCCTTTTGGCAGTGATATATTAAACTTCGTTGTATTGACAGCGGCACTTTCCGGACTTAACTCATCGATGTACAGTGCTTCAAGGATGCTGAACTCACTAAGTCTGGGTAAACAGGCCCCCAAGACATTTTTAATCAAAAATAAAAACGGTGTTCCTGTTTATGCACTGGGACTCAGCAGTATTGTTCTGCTTATGACTGCTGTTATTTCATATATAGTACCATCCAAGGTATTTGAAATACTGGCGGCAGCCAGCGGGTTTACTGCACTTGTTAACTGGCTTACAATTTCAATTACACACTTTTTCTATAGAAGGAAGACACTAAAAGAGAAGCCTGACAGACTTAAATATAAAGTTCCCGGATGGCCTTTAATAAATTTTATAGCAGTAACATTTATAGTAGTTGTATTTGCCACATCACCTTTATATCCTGGACAGATATCAGGGCTGATAGGAAGTATAACTTTGTTTGCATTTTTAGTAATTATTTATATTATACTGAAAACAAAAAAGCTAATAAATTAATTATGTTGATATCATGTAAAGAAGTAATTACATGTAAAGTTTATTAAAAACGACAAAAAAATCATAAATTATAGTTTATCCATTCAACTTGTAACTGCGGACAAGTTATAAAAGTAAATTCTTATGTTGCATATTGTTATTATTTATGGTAATTTTATATCTAGAATATTACAAAAGAGGTAAATAATTAACATAAAGCAGTAAATATTTACCTTATGATATGTAGAAAAATAGCACAAAAAACAAAAAAATAGAAGGACCAATTTTATAAAAAATAACCAAAAATCCTGTTGAAAAAATGTTAAAAAAATACTTGTCATTTAATTACATAAATGGTAATATGGATTTGAGGCATTTATGGCTATACGAAAAATATGAAAAAAGCGTTTAAAGGGGTAATGTATTATTAATTATTAAAACAAAAAATGATAAAATTTGATAATGGTAAGCACCTAAGGTAAACGGCTTAAACATATTCATTTCAAATATCTGTAAGATTCGCTTTTATAAGTATTAATTCTCTTAGTTATATTCTTTCTAACTATCATTATATCTTATTTTCAATTACGTCTACGAATCATTTGGTTATATTTAGCTGTAAGCATTATGACAGAATAGTACCTTCTTTTCAGAAAAAGTTATCGTTATTTAAAAATCTAATAAAAAGTGATTATAAAAAGTATCAAAATAATCGTAATAGATAACTACGGTAATACGGTAATGTTTTGAGAATTTTTATAAACATTTTAAGCATTTCTGAATTAATTTAAATTATGAAAAACCACTTAGCCAATAAAGATTAAGGAGGTGAAAATATTTATTCAGTTATATCAGTGTGCCTAAAAATGAAACATTTTTAAGTAAGGCGGTTTAAAAGCATCTTTTTTAAATAAAGTACCTTTTATTAATTACTGCCTTAAACTGATAAGCAGCTGAATATTGGTGATAAAACCTATAGTCAGAAGGCCAAATGGTTTTCATGTAAAATAAAAAATAGGAGGTTTACAAATGCGTAAAAAGTCTTTAGCATTTTTGTTAGCACTAACAATGTTGGTGACATTATTAGGAGCTCAGCTTACAGCTTTTGCGGCAGGTACTGGTGTCGTATCAGTTCAATTTAATAATGGCAATTCAGCGGCATCATCAAATTCCATATACGCTAGATTTAAAGTTACAAACACAACTGGTTCACCAATCAACTTGGCAGATTTGAAACTTAGATATTATTACACTCAGGATGAAAATAAGCCTGTAACATTCTGGTGTGACCATGCAGGTTATATGAACGGTAGCAGTTACATAGATGCTACTTCAAAAGTAACTGGTGCATTTAAAGAAGTAAGCCCTGCGGTTACAAACGCAGATCACTATCTTGAAGTTTCATTAAGTAGTGATGCAGGAAGTCTTCCAGCTGGAGGATCCATAGAGATTCAAACCAGATTTGCAAGAAACGACTGGACTAATTTTGATCAATCAAATGACTGGTCATATACTCCAGCTGGTTCATACATGGATTGGCAGAAAATTGGTGCATACGTAGGCGGAACTCTAGCTTATGGTTCAGAATTAGGAGGTAGTACACAGGATCCTACAATCAATCCTACTTCTATTACTGCAAAAGCAGGACAATTTGCAGACACTAAAATAGCTCTTACACCAAACGGTAATACTTTCAATGGAATTACTGAGTTGCAGAGCAGCCAATATACAAAAGGAACAAATGAAGTAACAATATTGGCAAGCTATTTGAATTCACTTCCAGCAAATAGTACAAAAACTCTTACATTTGATTTCGGTGTAGGTTCAAAAAATCCTAAATTAACTATTACTGTTTTACCAAACGGTGATTCTCTTAAAGTTACAGTAGGAACAGCTAATGGTGCCCCTGGTGATACTGTAACAGTTCCTGTTACTTTTGCTGATGTAGCAAAAATGAACAATGTAGGAACATGTAATTTCTATCTTGGATATGATGCAACTCTGTTGGATGTAGTATCAGTAGATGCAGGTCCAATAGTTAAGAATGCAGCAGTTAACTTCTCAAGCAGTGCAAGCAATGGAACAATCAGCTTCCTGTTCTTGGATAACACAATTACCAACGAATTGATTACTTCAGATGGTGTGTTTGCAAATATCACATTTAAGATCAAGAGTACTGCTACAGCAGGTACTACACCAATAACCTTCAAAGACGGAGGAGCTTTCGGTGATGGTACAATGGCAAAGATAGCAGCGGTTACTAAGACTAATGGTAGTGTTGTTATCGGTCCTGGTCCCCAAAATGCTCTTAAAGTAACTGTAGGAACAGCTGAAGGTAATGTTGGAGATACAGTAACAGTTCCAGTTACATTTGCTGATGTAGCAAAAGTAAACAACGTAGGAACATGTAATTTCTATCTTGCATATGATGCAAGCCTGTTGGATGTAGTATCAGTAGCTGCAGGTCCAATAGTTAAGAACGCAGCAGTTAACTTCTCAAGCAGTGCAAGCAATGGAACAATCAGCTTCCTGTTCTTGGATAACACAATTACAGACGAATTGATAACTGCAGATGGTGTATTTGCAAATATCACATTCAAATTAAAGAGCGTATCAGCTAAAACTACAACACCAGTAACATTTAAAGATGGTGGTGCTTTTGGTGACGGTACTATGGCAAAGATAGCTTCAGTAATTAAGACAAACGGTAGTGTAACCATAAATCCTGGTACTCAACCTACAAATGAGCTTAAAGTAACAGTAGGAACAGCTGAAGGTAATGTTGGAGATACAGTAACAGTTCCAGTTACATTTGCTGATGTAGCAAAAGTAAACAATGTAGGAACATGTAATTTCTATCTTGCATACGATGCAAGCCTTTTGGATGTAGTATCAGTAGCTGCAGGTCCAATAGTTAAGAATGCAGCAGTTAACTTCTCAAGCAGTGCAAGCAATGGATCAATCAGCTTCCTGTTCTTGGATAACACAATTACAGACGAATTGATAACTGCAGATGGTGTATTTGCAAATATCACATTCAAATTAAAGAGCGTTACAACTAAAACTACAACACCAGTAACATTTAAAGATGGTGGAGCTTTTGGTGACGGTACTATGGCAAAGATAGCTACAGTTACTAAGACAAACGGTAGTGTAACTATAAATCCTGGTACTCAACCTACAAAGGAACTTAAAGTAGCAGTGGGAACAGCTTCTGGTATCGCAGGCGATACAGTAACAGTACCTGTTACATTTGCTGACGTAGCAAGTGCAGGTAATGTAGGAACATGTAATTTCTATCTTGCATACGATGCAAGTCTGTTAGATGTAGTATCAGTAGCTGCAGGTCCGATAGTTAAGAATGCAGCAGTTAACTTCTCAAGCAGTGCAAGCAATGGAACAATTAGCTTCCTGTTCTTGGATAACACAATTACAGATGAATTGATAACTGCAGATGGTGTATTTGCAAATATCACATTCAAATTGAAGAGCGTAACAGCTAAAACAACAACACCAGTAACATTTAAAGATGGTGGAGCTTTTGGTGACGGAACTATGGCAAAGATAGCTACAGTTACTAAGACTAACGGTAGTGTTACTATTGATATTGGTAATCCAAGCCCAGCTATTACACCTACAACTGCAACTTTTGACAAGTATGTTCCAGCAAATGTAAGTGTTACTCTTACACCAAACGGAAGTACATTCAAAGGTATTACCGGTTTGACATCAGGTACTGATTACACAGTATCAAATAATGTTGTAACAATCTCAAAGAGCTATTTGAGCACTCTAGCAGTTGGTTCAAAGACACTCACATTTGATTTTGGTGTTACAAACAATCCTACTTTAGCATTAACGATTGTTGATACAACTCCTCCACCTACAAAGGAACTTAAGGTAGCAATAGGAACAGCTGCAGGTAAAGCTGGAGACACTGTAACAGTGCCTGTAACTTTTGCAAATGTAGCAACTGTAGGCAATGTAGGAACTTGTAACTTCTATGTTACATATGATGCAAGTCTGTTGGAAGCAACATCAGTTACACCTGGTTCAATAGTAACAAATGCTGCTGTTAACTTCTCAAGCAGTATCAGTAATGGAACAATCAGCTTCTTGTTCTTGGACAATACAATTACTGACCAATTAATCAAGACTGATGGAACATTTGCTACAATTACATTTAAATTAAAGAGCACTACATCAAAGGTTACTACTCCTGTAGCATTCAAAGATGGCGGAGCTTTTGGTGACGGTAATATGGCAAAGATAGCTACAGTTACTAAGACAAACGGTAGTGTAACTATTGATGTTGGAGATGTTACTCCAGTAAACCCAACTATCACTCCTACAACTGCATCTTTTGATAAGTATGTTCCTGCAAATGTAAGTGTAACTCTTACACCAAACGGAAATACTTTCAAAGGTATCACCGGTTTGACATCAGGTACTGACTACACAGTATCAAATAATGTTGTAACAATCTTACCGAGCTATTTGAGCACTCTAGCAGTTGGTTCAAAGACACTCACATTTGATTTCGGTGTTACAAATAATCCAGTTCTGACTTTATCAATCACTGACTCTACACCTGTTGTTACAGGACTTGGAGTAAAGATTGCTTCAGTAGCAGGAAAAACTGGTGATACTATAACAGTACCTATAACCCTGAGTAATGTTGTTAAATCAGGTAATGTAGGAACATGTAATTTCTATGTTACATACGATCCAACCTTGTTGCAGGCAGTATCAGCAACAGCTGGTGATATAGTAATAAATGCACCTGTTAACTTCTCAAGCAGCATCAACGCTACTACAGGTACAATCAGTGTTCTTTTCCTAGATAACACTATAACTGATCAGCCTATCACTACTGATGGCGTAATTGCAAACCTTACTTTCAAAGTATTAGGTACTTCAAGCGCAACAACTCCTATTGCTTTTAAAGCAGGTGGAGCATTTGGTAATGGTAACATGGCAAAAATCTCTGATATCACATTCACAAGCGGAAACGCAAAACTTAATTAATTATTGAATTTAAATTTTCCATACTTTATGGCTGAAAGGCCATAAAGTATGGAGCTTTAAAAAACTTATGGCAGTTTTACTGTCATAAAATTCAAATAATAAGGAAGGTGTAAAATGAGTAAGAATTTTAAAAGAGTAGGAGCAGTTGCAGTTGCTGCTGCAATGTCATTATCAATAATGACAACAACAAGCATAAATGCAGCAGCAAGTCCAGTAAACAAGGTGTACCAGGATCGTTTTGAATCCATGTACAGCAAGATCAAAGATACTTCAAACGGATATTTCAGTGAACAGGGAATTCCGTACCACTCAGTAGAAACACTAATGGTTGAAGCTCCTGACTATGGACATGTTACTACAAGTGAAGCTATGTCCTATTATATGTGGTTGGAAGCAATGCACGGAAGATTTACAGGAGATTTTACAGGCTTTGATAAATCTTGGACAACTGCTGAAAAGTATTTGATTCCGTCAGAACAGGATCAGCCTAATGCAAGTATGAGCAAGTATGATCCTAACAAGCCTGCTACATATGCTCCGGAATTCCAAGACCCAAGCAAATATCCAGCTAAGTTGGATTCTAGCCAACCTGTTGGTAAAGATCCAATTAACTCACAATTGACTTCAGCATACGGAACAAGCATGCTGTATGGAATGCACTGGATACTTGACGTTGATAACTGGTACGGATTTGGACAAAGAGGAGATGGAACATCAAAGCCATCATATATCAATACCTTCCAAAGAGGTGAGCAGGAGTCCACTTGGGAAACTATACCTCAACCATGCTGGGATGCAATGAAATTTGGAGGAAAGAACGGATTCCTCGATCTCTTTACCGGGGACAGTTCATATTCAAAACAATTTAAGTACACTAATGCTCCAGATGCTGATGCTCGTGCAATTCAAGCAACTTACTGGGCTGACCAGTGGGCAAAAGAACAGGGTAAGAGCGTAAGTACAGACGTAAGTAAGGCATCAAAGATGGGTGATTATCTCAGATATTCATTCTTCGATAAATATTTCAGAAAGATCGGACAATCTTCTCAGGCTGGTACAGGATATGATGCAGCTAGTTATCTGCTTTCATGGTACTATGCATGGGGTGGTGGAGTTGAAGCCAACTGGTCTTGGATAATCGGTAGCAGTCATAACCATTTCGGTTACCAGAATCCATTTGCAGCTTGGGTACTTTCAACAGATGCAAGCTTCAAGCCTAAATCATCAAATGGTGCAACTGACTGGGCAACGAGTTTGGACAGACAGCTTGAATTCTATCAGTGGTTGCAGTCATCAGAAGGTGCTATTGCCGGTGGTGCTACAAACTCATGGAATGGACGTTATGAATCACTTCCTACAGGTACTTCAACATTCTACGGAATGGGTTATGTAGAAAACCCTGTATATGCTGACCCAGGCAGTAACACTTGGTTTGGTATGCAGGTATGGTCAATGCAGCGTGTAGCTGAATTGTACTATAAGACTGGCGATGCCAGAGCTAAGAAACTCTTAGACAAATGGGCAAAATGGGCTAACAGTGAAATCAAGTTCAATGCTGACGGAACATTCCAGATTCCTAGCACAATTGATTGGGATGGACAGCCAGATACTTGGGACAAGACTCAAGGCTATACTGGAAATCCAAACTTACATGTTAAAGTTGTTAACTATGGTACTGACCTTGGTTGTGCTTCTTCACTTGCAAACACATTGGCTTACTATGCTGCTAAATCAGGAGATACAACTTCTAAAGAAAACGCTAAGAAGCTTCTTGACGCAATGTGGACTAATTACAGCGATTCAAAGGGTATATCAGCTGTTGAACAACGTAATGATTACCACAGATTCCTTGACCAGGAAGTTTATGTACCAGCTGGTTGGACTGGAACAATGCCTAACGGCGATGTAATCAAACCTGGTATCAAGTTTATAGACATTCGTTCCAAGTACAAGCAGGATCCTGAATGGCAGACAATGGTTGCTGCATTGCAGGCAGGACAGGTTCCTACACAGAGATTACACCGTTTCTGGGCTCAGAGTGAATTTGCAGTTGCAAATGGTGTTTATGCAGTACTCTTCCCAGAAGATATTACCGTTACTAAGGGTGATTTAAATGGCGACGGTGCTATAGACGCTATCGACCTTGCTTTATTTAAAAAATATCTGTTAAACAGCAGTACTACAATAGTTACTGCAAATGCAGATATGAATGGTGATACTGCAATTGACGCTATTGACTATGCTCTTTTAAAGAAAGCACTCTTGGCTAATCAATAGTATTTAATTAATGCTATAACGCATATGTAACCTTAAAGTCCGGACGGTATTTGATGTGATTAAATTATTCATTCTTGTACTGTCCGGGCTTATGAGTTACAAAGAAAAATAAGGAAAAAGGATTAAGGTAAGAACATGATCAAAAGTTCAAGCTTAAAAAGAATTAAATCACTAGTAATGGTGGCGATATTCAGTGCTTCAATAATCTCAACTGCTATCGTTTCAAGTGCAGCTGATCAAATTCCTTTCCCATATGACGCAAAATATCCAAATGGAGCTTACAGTTGCCTGGCGGATAGTCAATCAACCGGAGATAATTTAGTTCGCAGTGAATGGGAACAGTGGAAAAGTGCACATATTACATCAAACGGAGCAAAGGGCTACCGCAGGGTTCAGAGAGACGCATCTACAAGCTATGATACGGTTTCTGAAGGCCTTGGATACGGTATGCTGCTTGCAGTTTACTTTGGAGATCAACAATTATTTGACGACTTATATCACTATGTTAAATTATTTTTAAATACGAATGGACTTATGTCCTGGCATATTGACGCCAGCGGAAATATAATGGGAAAAGACAGTATTGGTGCCGCAACAGATGCAGATGAAGACATCGCAGTATCCCTTGTGTTTGCTCACAAAAAGTGGGGAACAAGTGGCGGATTTAATTACCAATCTGAAGCTAAAACTTACATAAGTAATATATACAATAAAATGGTAGAACCGGGCACATATGTAATAAAGGCAGGAGATACGTGGGGAGGGTCTGATGTTACTAATCCATCATATTTTTCTCCTGCTTGGTATAGAATCTTTGCAGATTTTACAGGTAATTCCGGATGGATCAATGTAGCAAATAAATGTTATGAAATAGCGGATAAAGCAAGAAACAGCAATACAGGACTTGTTCCTGATTGGTGTACGGCAAATGGTACCCCGGCTACAGGACAAGGTTTTGATTTCAAGTATGATGCTATCCGTTATCAGTGGAGAGCAGCTATTGATTACAGTTGGTACGGGACTGCAAAAGCTAAAACACATTGTGACACTATCTCAAACTTCTTTAAGAATATTGGGTATGCAAACATAAAAGATGGCTACACAATATCAGGAAGTCAGATAAGTGCAAATCATACCGCTACTTTTGTCAGCTGTGCTGCTGCTGCTGCAATGACAGGTACTGACGCTACATATGCAAAGAACATCTATAATGAGTGTGTTAAAGTAAAAGATTCAGGTAACTACACCTATTTCGGGAATACTTTAAGGATGATGATTCTTCTGTATACTACAGGTAACTTCCCAAATCTATACAGCTTCAGCTCTCAACCACAAACAGGTTTAAAAGGCGATGTCAATAATGATGGTGCTATAGATGCACTTGATATTGCTGCGCTTAAGAGGGCTATTTTAACTCAAACTACTTCTAATATTAATTTAACAAATGCTGATATGAACAGTGACGGAAATATTGATGCCATTGATTTTGCTCAGCTGAAAGTTAAATTGCTTAATTAGAACTTAACTATTTTAAAGGAAATATGTCAAATTTAATTTTAGGGAGTGATTGCAAATTGCTTAAGACTAAAAGAAAATGGACAAAAGCTATTGGTGTTGCATTATCGATTTCGGTTTTGTCTTCTTTGGTATCGATTATACCTCAAACAAACACATATGCTGCAGGAACATATAATTATGGAGAAGCACTCCAGAAATCAATAATGTTTTACGAATTCCAGCGTTCAGGTGACCTTCCGGCTGATAAGCGTGACAACTGGAGAGGCGACTCCGGTATGAAAGACGGTTCTGATGTAGGAGTTGATCTTACAGGCGGATGGTACGATGCAGGTGATCATGTAAAGTTTAACCTACCTATGTCATACACCGCTGCAATGCTTGCATGGTCTTTATATGAGGATAAAGATGCTTATGATAAAAGCGGCCAGACCAAATATATAATGGACGACATCAAATGGGCTAATGATTACTTTATTAAATGTAATCCCACATCTGATGTATATTACTATCAGGTAGGAGACGGAGGCAAGGATCACTCATGGTGGGGCCCGGCTGAAGTAATGCAGATGGAAAGACCGTCTTATAAAGTTGACGCTTCTCATCCCGGTTCTGCAGTATGTGCTTCCACTGCAGCTTCTCTGGCATCTGCAGCAGTAGTATTTAAAAACAGTGATCCTACTTATGCTGAAAAGTGCATAAGTCATGCTAAAAACTTGTTTACGATGGCTGACAAAGCGAAGAGCGATGCCGGCTACACAGCTGCTTCAGGTTTCTACAGCTCAGGTGGTTTTTATGATGATCTTTCATGGGCTGCAGTATGGTTATATCTTGCAACTAATGACAGTACATATCTGGACAAAGCAGAATCCTATGTACCGAATTGGGGTAAAGAACAGCAGACAGATATTATATCCTACAAGTGGGGACAGTGCTGGGATGATGTACATTATGGCGCTGAACTTCTTCTTGCAAGGCTTACTAACAAGCAGTTATATAAGGACAGTATAGAAATGAATCTTGACTTCTGGACAACCGGTGTTAACGGCACACGTGTTTCTTACACACCAAAGGGTTTGGCATGGTTATTCCAATGGGGTTCATTAAGACATGCGACAACTCAGGCATTTTTAGCCGGTGTTTATGCTGATTGGGCAGGCTGTACGCCATCCAAAGTATCTGTGTATAAGGATTTTCTCAAGAGTCAGATCGATTATGCACTTGGAAGTACCGGAAGAAGTTTTGTTGTCGGATATGGAGTAAATCCTCCACAACATCCGCATCACAGAACTGCTCACAGTTCATGGACAGATCAAATGACTTCACCAACATACCACAGGCATACTATTTATGGTGCGTTGGTAGGAGGGCCGGATAATGCTGACGGCTATACTGACGAAATAAACAATTATGTCAATAATGAAATAGCCTGTGATTATAATGCCGGATTTACAGGTGCACTTGCAAAAATGTACAAGCAGTTTGGCGGAGATCCGATTCCAAACTTCAAGGCTATCGAAAAAATAACCAACGATGAAGTTATTATAAAGGCAGGTTTGAATTCAACCGGCCCTAACTACACTGAAATCAAGGCTGTTGTGTATAACCAGACTGGATGGCCTGCAAGAGTTACAGACAAGATTTCATTTAAATATTTTATGGACTTGTCTGAAATCGTAGCAGCAGGAATTGATCCTTTAAGCCTCACAACCAGTTCAAATTATGCTGAAGGGAAGAATACTAAGGTTTCCGGCGTATTGCCATGGGATGTTTCAAATAATATTTACTATGTAAATGTTGATTTGACAGGAGAAAATATCTACCCAGGCGGTCAGTCTGCTTGCAGAAGAGAAGTTCAGTTCAGAATTGCAGCACCACAGGGAACAACCTATTGGAATCCTAAGAATGACTTCTCATATAATGGATTACCATCCACCAGTACTGTAGATACAGTTACCAACATACCTGTTTATGATAACGGTGTAAAAGTTTTCGGTAACGAACCTGCAGGTGGACCGGAAAACCCTGATCCTGTAATCTTGTATGGCGATGTAAACAGTGACAAGAATGTAGATGCACTGGACTTTGCTGCATTAAAGAAATATTTACTTGGTGGCAGTTCCAGTATAGATGTTAAGGCTGCAGATACATATAAGGACGGAAACATTGATGCCATAGATATGGCTACTTTGAAAAAATTCTTGTTGGGGACGATTACTACATTGCCTCAGGGTTAAGAAGGAACTTTTGTAGGTATAAGAAGTTTTTAATGCTTGCATTACTTTTAAAATGCGAGCTTTAAAAAATAAAAAATTTTTACTAGGAGGTAAATATGAAAAAAAGGTTAGTAAAGAAAGTTGCGATGCTTATCGCAATGGTGCTGGTTCTATCTTCTTTAATAGGACAAGCATTTGCCGTCGAGTATGAAGGTGCTGGCGACTTAATCAGAAACCATACCTTTGACAACAGGATAGGACTTCCATGGCACGTGGTTGAATCATATCCTGCAAAAGCTGATTTCGAAATCACAACAGATGGTAAGTACAAAATAACAGCTAATAAGATTGGACCAGCAGGTACAGGTGAGAGATGGGATATACAGTTCCGTCACAGAGGTCTTACATTACAGCAGGGCCATACTTATACTGTACAGTTTACTGTTACTGCAAGTAGAGCTTGTAAGATTTATCCTAAAGTAGGTGATCAGGGTGATCCATATGCTGAATACTGGCATATGAATATAGATCAAGGTAAATGGGATTTCGTGGAATTGCAGGCAGGTGTAGCAAAAACTATAACTGCGCAATGGCAGCAGAAGGTAGATAAGAGTAATGTAGAGTTTGCTTTCCACCTTGCTCCAGAAAAAGGTACATCTGAAGCAAATAATCCGGACAGCTTCCAGCCAATTACTTATACTTTTGATGACATGTATATTAAGGATCCTCAATTTATAGGATATCCAAAAGCTATACCAGAACCAACTAATGTTGTACGCTTAAATCAGGAAGGATTCTATCCTAATTCTGATAAGATTGCAACAGTAAAAACAAGTTCAACAACTCCAATTAACTGGCAGTTGGTAAATAGTGCAGGAACAGCAGTTTTAACCGGTAAATCAACCATTAAAGGTGCTGACCATGCATCTGGTGACAATGTTCATATCATTGATTTTTCAAGTTACAAAACAGTTGGTACCGGCTATAAGATAGTAACAGATGTTCCGGTAACAACTGTTGGTGACAATGAAAGTATGAAGTTCAATATTGGAAATGACATTTATACACAAATGAAATACGATTCAATGAAGTATTTCTATCACAACAGAAGTGCTATTCCAATACAAATGCCATACTGTGATCAAGCACAATGGGCTCGTCCAGCAGGACACACAAGTGATATACTTTCTCCAGACCCTACAAAGGATTACAAGGCTAACTACACACTTGACGTTACAGGTGGTTGGTATGATGCAGGTGACCATGGTAAGTATGTTGTTAATGGTGGTATTTCAACATGGACTGTAATGAATGCATATGAGCGTGCACTTCACTTGGGAGGAGACACTTCAGTTGCTCCATTTAAAGACGGTTCATTGAATATACCTGAAAGCGGAAATGGCTATCCAGACATACTGGATGAAACTCGTTACAATTTGAAAACATTATTGAATATGCAGGTTCCAGCGGGAAATGAATTGGCCGGTATGGCTCATCACAAAGCTCATGATGAACGTTGGACAGCACTTGCTACACGTCCTGACCAGGATACAATGAAACGTTGGTTGCAACCTCCAAGCACAGCAGCTACATTAAATCTTGCTGCTATTGCTGCACAAGGTTCACGTCTCTGGAAACAGTATGATTCTGCTTTCGCAACTAAATGCTTAACTGCAGCAGAAACTGCATGGGATGCAGCTGTAGCACATCCTGCAATATATGCAACAATGGAACAGGGTGCAGGTGGTGGAGCATACGGAGACAACTATGTTCTGGATGACTTCTACTGGGCAGCATGTGAATTGTATGCTACTACAGGCAGTGACAAGTATTTGAACTACATAAAGAGCTCAAAGCATTACCTCGAAATGCCTACAGAATTAACAGGCGGTGAGGATAATGGTCTTACAGGAGCTTTTGACTGGGGTTGTACAGCAGGTATGGGAACAATAACACTAGCACTTGTTCCTAACAAACTTCCGGCTACTGATGTTGCAAAGGCTAAAGCTAATATTCAGGCAGCAGCTGATAAGTTTATATCAATAGAAAATGCACAGGGTTATGGTGTTCCAATAGAAGAAAAAGTAATTTCTTCTCCATTTGATCAATCCACAGTTTCAGGTTTCCCTTGGGGATCAAACTCATTCGTTATTAATGAAGCAATTGTTATGTCATATGCTTATGAATTCAGCAATGTTAATGGCGCAAAAAATAATAAATATATCAATGGTGCTATAACAGCAATGGATTACATCCTCGGACGTAACCCAAATGTTCAGAGCTATATAACCGGTTATGGTGATAACCCACTTGAAAATCCTCATCACCGTTTCTGGTCATATCAGGCAGACAACTCATTCCCACACCCACCTGCAGGATGTTTGTCAGGTGGACCTAACTCCGGATTACAGGATCCATGGGTTAAGGGTTCAGGTTGGCAGCCAGGTGTAAGACCTGCTGAAATGTGCTTTATGGATAATATCGAATCTTGGTCAACAAACGAAATAACCATCAACTGGAATGCTCCTCTTGCATGGATGTCAGCTTACCTTGCTGAAGCAGGACCAAAGATTGGCGGTAGTTCTACAGTTAATTTAGGAGACGTTAATGCTGACGGTAACAAGGATGCAATAGACTTCGCACTATTGAAGAAAGCCCTGTTAACTCAGGATAATTCTACAATAAATGTTGCAAATGCTGATATAAACAAAGACGGCGCTGTTGACGCTGTTGACTTTGCATTACTTAAATCATTCTTGTTAGGAAAAATAACACTGTAATTTAGAAGTAATATATGGAACAATAGGAATGCTTTATGCATTCCTATTGTTCCTATCCTATTATAGTATCAAGTGTTCGAACGGATATGTTATTTCCTTTAATTAAAATGTCTATAGTCATTTTATAGTAATAAATATATTGAATAAACAAGGAGAAAAGCCATGAAAAAAGTAATATTGGCAATATTAATAATTGTTTGCGTGACTGCTGCAGTAATATTTGGGGTAAACCATTTTACATCTGATTCAGAAACATCAACTTCAACAATAAGTAGTACAGCTCCAACATCATCATCTTCATCTGCTTCGGTATCCACATCTTCATCATCAAAAAGTTCAGATTCCAAATCTACTAAATCAACAGCCGCCAAGGATAGTAAAGATACAAAGAGTAATCCAAAAGATAAAACTCCGGGCGGAGAGGCAGAAATATCAATCGGAAAAGCAAGCGGAGCTACAGGTTCAACTGTAACAATCCCTGTAAAGCTTAATAACTTACCTGAAAAAGGTATTGGAAGCTTTAATTTTAATATTAAGTATGACACAGATGCTCTTGAAGTTGTTGAGGTAAAACCAGGTGAAATTTTTGGAGGTAACAATTCCAATTTTGATTATACAGTTATTGACACAACCGGTCTGGTCAGTTTTCTCTATACAAGCAGCAATAGTGGAAAGGATGCTGTAACTAAGCCGGGAGTTATCACAAATATCACTTTCAAAATAAAGGATAATGCTAAGAAGGGATCAATTAAAATTTCACAAGGTACTTCAGGTGCATTTGGAGATACTGCACTTAAGAAGATTAATCCTGTATTCACTGAGGGTGAGATAACAGTTAAATAACTGATTCATGCGTGGAGTGTGTAAATATGGATAAAATGAAAAGAGTAAGTACATATGCCCTTATCGTTGCCATAGTAATAACCATAACTCAATTTAATTTTAAGTATGAATGTTCTTCTGCAACAGCCACTTTTAACTATGGAGAGGCTTTGCAGAAATCTGTTTTATTTTATGAAGCACAGAGGTCAGGTTCATTATCTACATCAAATATTCCGACCAGATTATTATGGCGTGGAAATTCTCAATTAACAGACGGACAGAAGGAAGGCTTAGACCTTACCGGAGGCTGGGTAGATGCAGGTGATAATATCAAGTTTGGTATAACATGTGCTTATACAACAAGTTTACTCGCTTTTGGTGCAATAGAATATAAAGATGCATATGAAAAAAGCGGTCAGACGAAATGGCTTCAGAACCAGTTGAAATGGATTAATGATTATTTTATTAAGTGTCATCCCGAGCCAAATGTTTTTTGGGCTCAGGTTGGTATGACGGCAAATGATCATAACAATTGGATTCCGATTGAAGTTACACATTTAATGAACGACAGAACAGCAATAAAGCTGGATGAACAACATCCGGGAACGGAAGTAGCCATGGGAACAGCTGCGGCAATGGCTGCTTCATCTATTGTTTTCAGAAATACCGATCCGACATATGCTGATAAATTGCTTGAGCATGCAAAGCAGTTATATGAATTCGGAGATAAATACAGAGGTGTTTTTTCCGATGTAATAAGCAAAGTTGACCCCCAAGGTGCAGCTGCTTATACCTCACACAGTGGTTATAATGATGAATTGGTATGGGGTTCAATCTGGCTTTACAAGGCTATGGAAGCCAAGTCTTCAGGAAGCGGTTCTGATTACCTTGCAAAAGCAAAAGAATATTATAATGGAATTGGTAAAGAAGCAAATCAACAGGTTCATAAGTATAAATGGGCACACTGTTGGGATGACCAATCATTTGGATGTTATATTCTCATGTCTCAGATTGACCCTGAAACAAGCTTGTACAGGGAAGATGCAGAACGTTGGTTAAACTGGTGGACTGTGGGCGGTACAGAGAACAATGCCGACGGCACCAAGATTTCTTATACTCCGGGTGGACATGCCAAGTTGGACAGCTGGGGTTCTTTCAGATATGTTTCCACAACAGCATTATTTGCTTTTGTTTATTCCGATAAACTAAGTGATACTGTAAAAAAAGCACGTTACCATGACTTTGCAGTAAAGCAAATAAATTATATCTTAGGTGATAATCCTCGTAAATCAAGCTACATTGTAGGCTTTGGTCAGAATTATCCTCAACATCCTCATCACCGTACAGCTCACAGCTCATGGGGACAGAAGATGGACAACCCGCCGGAACATCGTCATACTTTATACGGTGCACTGGTTGGTAGTGTTGATTCAACAGATGGATTCAATGATGCCATAAGTGATTACGTAAGCAATGAAGTAGCCATAGACTATAACGCCGGTCTTACCGGGGCTCTTGCAAGAATGTATTCTGAATTCGGCGGAACTCCTATACCGGACAGTAGTTTTCCATTACCTGATAAACCCTATCAGCCAAAAGATGAATGGCCTGTATTTGCAAACACATATTTTAATGGTACAAGTGGTACCCAGTTTACATTGACAGTAGAAAACCGTTCTGCATGGCCGGCCCGTCCAAGTAACCAATTAAAAATTCGTTACTTCTTTACCCTTGATGCCAAGGATATAAGTGATATAAGCATAAAGGCTCCTACATGGGTTAAAGTAACAGGCCCAACAGCATGGGATACGGAGAAAAAAGTATATTACTATACAATTGATTTGTCAGGTAAAAATATATATCCCGGTTATGGCTGGGATGCAGGAGGGCCTGAACTTGATTTTACAATAAGTTCAGCTTCCAATACATGGGATGTATCAAATGATTGGTCATATCAAAACTGGGATGCAACATACATAAACGGTACAAGAAAATATGCTCCGAATATTCCAATGTATGAAGGTGACAGTTTTAAAAAACTGGCCGGGAATGAGCCGGCAGGTGGAAGTGAAGAACCGGTTATTATAGCTGGTGATATTAATAAAGATGGAAATATTGATGCATTGGACGTTGCTCTTTTAAAAAAATATTTACTGGGCAACAGCTTGGAATATGATATCTCAGCAGCAGATATGAATTCTGATAAAAATATTGATGCTCTAGATTTTGCACTACTCAAGAAAGCTCTTCTGTCCCAATAACATCCTTTTTACCAATCAACATATATACACTAAAGTCATTGTCCATTGCCCGACAAATGTATTTGCCAGGTAATGACATTACTGAAGTAAGAATATATTCAAGATACTTAAATCACCAAAATTATAAAAAGGGGGTATTATTTTGAATTTTAGGAAGTACGTCAGAAAAACAACGGCTTTTGCTACAGCAATGGCGGTTGTATCATCAGTGTTTTTGAGCAGCAGTGTTTATGCGGGCTCAACAACACCTCCTTTCAACTATGCAGAAGCATTGCAAAAATCACTGTATTTTTATGATGCTGAGAAATGCGGCCCTGGTGTAACAGGTGGTAAGATTGAATGGAGAGGTGACTGTCATGTGGAAGACTGTCAGCTTCCATTGGTTCCTATGAAAGATCATGTAGGAACTAATATGTCACAGGCTTTTATTGATAAAAACAAGGCTTTTCTTGACCCGGATGGGAATGGAAGCCTTGATTTACATGGGGGATTCCACGATGCGGGAGACCATGTTAAATTTGGTCTGCCTCAGGGCTATGCTGTTTCAACACTGGGATGGGGATTCTATGAATTTAAGGATTCCTTTACAAAAATCAATGAAGAAGATCACATGAAGGATATACTCCGGTGGGGAAATGACTATTTCTTACGTTCCACATTTATGGACAATAAAGGAGAAGTAGTTGCATTTTGTTTTCAAGTTGGTGACGGAACTGTGGATCATGCTTGGTGGCAGCCACCGGAACTTAATAAAAAACAAGATGTACCAAGGCCGGCGTACTTTGCAACCTCTGAGACTCCTGCCAGCGACCAATGCGGAGAAGCAGCAGCTTCATTGGCAATAAACTACTTGAATTTCAAGGATTCAGATCCAACATATGCAAAGAAATGCTTGGACACAGCAAAAGCTTTATACAGGTTTGCCGTAAAAAACCGTGGTCTGGGTGATTCAGGTGGGTTCTACGGTTCAGCGTATGATGAGGATGAATTGTCATGGGCAGCTGTATGGCTGAATATTGCAACAGGAGAACAATCATATATAAATGATATTACTGCTGTTTCTGATGGGAAATACACCGGTTATATGAGTAAAATTATTAAATCTACTCAAGATAATTGGCAGAATATCTGGGTACATTCATGGGATGTAGTGTGGGGAGGAGTTTTTGCAAAGTTGGCTCCAATAACAAATGATCCTATGCATTGGTACTTATTCAGATGGAACCTTGAATATTGGTCAGGTATACCTCATGAAAATACAACCGATCAAACATTTATGGCTGCAACTCCCGGAGGATTCAAGGTTGTAAACACTTGGGGTTCTGCAAGATATAATTCAGCAGCTCAACTGTGTGCGGTTGTGTATACAAAATATAAAGACAAGATGGATGTTACTGAATGGGCAAAGTCACAGATGGATTATATTCTGGGTGATAACCCCATGAAGAGAAGCTATGAAGTAGGATTCTCCGATATCTCTGCAAAGCATCCTCACCACCGTGCGGCACACGGATCAAAAACTCTCAGCATGAATGATCCTGTTGAACACAGGCATACATTATGGGGAGCATTGGTAGGGGGCCCTGATGCAACTGATAATCATAATGATGAAACTACAGATTTTGTATCCAACGAGGTTGCGATAGATTACAATGCAGGCTTTGTGGGCGCACTTGCCGGATTGTACAAATACTACGGAGAAGGCATGAAACCATTGGAGAATTTCCCTCCAAAGGAACCGGCTTCTGATGACTTCTATGCTGAATCAAAGCTTGAACAGGAGAATACAGAAAGAACTCAGGTTACCATAAACATTCATAACGAAACCAGTAGGCCACCTCAATTTGTAGATGGTTTAAAAGCCAGATATTTCTTTAACATATCTGAAATGCTTGCGGCAGGCCAAACTATAGATGATTTAACTGTTGCGGTTATGTATGATGAAGGTAAAGCCAGCGACGGCAAGGAAACAGCAATCAAGGGGCCATTTGCCTGGGACGCTGAAAAGGGAATATATTACGTTGAAATAGACTGGAGCGGAAATGCCTTCTACGGAGACAGAGAATTCCACTTTGGACTGGTTGAAGGTTTGGACTCCAACTGGAAGTCCCACTGGGACCCAACCAATGACTGGAGCAGAAAAGATATAGGAAAGGAATATTCTATAAATAAGAATATTTCTGTATATAGGGGGAATGTAAAAGTGTATGGAAATGAACCGCCAAAAGGCAATGTAGGAACCAAACTGGGAGATCTAAATGGTGACGGAAGCGTAGATGCTCTCGACTATGCAATAATGAAAAAATACATTCTTTTGCCGACAGGAGACGTTGACCTCGGTGTATGGGATATGAACCAAGATGGTGAAATCAATGCACTTGACCTTGCTTTATTAAAGAAGACTTTACTTGGTTAATACAAGTCTGTTTAATTCAAAAGAAGTAGGAGGGTTTACTATGAAAAAGATTGTTAGTCTGGCACTTTCTGCAGCAATTGTATTCCTGACAGCAATGCCGTCGCCTGCTTCGGCTGCGACTACTTACAAACTTGGTGATGTTGACAATGATACTCAAATTACTGCCCTTGATTTGGCGGCTGTACGGCAGCACATACTTGGGAAAAAAACCTTGACGGGTGAGGCATTTAAAGCAGCTGATGTAAATGCCAACGGAGAGATTGAAGCATTGGATTTAGCAGAGCTAAAAAAATTTCTTCTCGGTATGATTACAAAGTTCTCCGGAGAAGAACAACAACAGCCATCTGGAGTCGGAATAACTTGGATGGACGGAAATACCCTGTATCCTGTTGGAGTTAACTATGCATGGTATAACTGGTCATATGAGTTTTCCGATAACAACTGGACTTCCAACTTTACAAGAATTAAGAGTGACTTAGACACAATGTCCACAAAGGGAATTCATTCACTAAGATGGTGGGTATTCCCAGACTTGGCGTATGGCCCGCTATGGTCAGGTGCAAATGAAGGCAGCCTTTGTACAGGTCTCCCCGCAAAATGGGTTGACCATATGAAGGAAACCTGCGATTATGCATATTCAAAGGGTATAAAGATTTACTGGACAATAACCAGCTTTGATTGTGCAAGGGCAGATGATTCCGTTGACCATGACGACATCATTGATAATCCAACAGTGCTTCAAAGCTTTCTTGACAATGCCATGAAGCCTATACTGCAAACATTGGGTACACATCCTGGCGTACTGGGATGGGATATTATCAATGAACCGGAATGGATTATAAACAAAGAAGACAACGGTGAGCCAAACAATAAGGGAGAAAGCTTCCCGCTTTCCGCAATGAGGAACTACATAAAAACTACATGTGAATTTATACACCAGTATGCAAAGCAGCCAGTAAGCTTCGGAAGTGCAAATATGAAGTGGCTGGGTGCACAGTATGATTTATGGGACGGATTGGGTCTTGATTTCTACGATTTTCACTGGTATGACTGGGCGACTCCATATTTTAACCCTGTAACAACACCAGCTTCAAGTCTGAAACTGGATAAACCGGTGATAATAGGTGAGATGATGCCTGATACCCAAGGTTCTTCACTAAAAATGACACACAAGCAGGTGCTGGATGCCATATATAAGAACGGTTATGCCGGATATATGCTTTGGTCATGGAATGATGGGGCTTTTGACTGCAAACCTTATGTTGGAAACAACTTTATTGATTTTGCAGCAGAGCATCCGGACGTAGTGAAATAAATTTAATACAGTATTGGTAACCTGTCCGGTAGAGGACATTTTCTGCCGGACAGAATTTTACATATATAAAAAAGGGAGGGATAGTTTTTGAAAAATAAGTTAAGTAAATTAGGTGCTTTGATGATTTCCGGGGTGATGTTAACAACTTCGTTTGTTAGCACTGGTACGACATTTGCCGCAGGTACACATGATTATTCAACTGCATTAAAGGACTCAATCATTTTCTATGATGCAAATAAATGTGGCCCTAAAGCAGGAGAAAATAATGTGTTTGATTGGAGAGGTGCATGCCATACAATTGACGGAAGCGATGTGGGTGTTGATTTAACAGGTGGCTATCATGATGCGGGAGATCATGTAAAGTTTGGTCTGCCTCAAGGCTATTCGGCAGCAGTTCTAGGTTGGTCACTGTATGAATTCAAGGATTCCTTTGATGCAACCGGAAACACTACAAAAATGCTGCAACAGCTGAAATATTTTACAGACTATTTCCTTAAGTCACATCCGAACTCAACCACATTCTACTATCAGGTTGGAGAGGGAAATGCCGATCATACATATTGGGGTGCGCCAGAGGAGCAAACAGGTGAAAGACCTTCATTATACAAGGCTGATCCAAGCTCTCCTGCTTCAGATATTCTAGGTGAGACAACTGCTGCACTTGCTCTGATGTATCTCAATTACAAGAATATTGATTCCGCTTATGCAACCAAGTGCCTCAATGCAGCGAAGGAACTTTATGCAATGGGTAAGGCAAAACAAGGTGTTGGCAATGGTCAGTCCTTTTATCAGGCTACCAGCTTTGGTGATGACCTGGCTTGGGCAGCTACATGGTTGTACACTGCAACCAATGATAGTGCTTACATAACTGATGCTGAACAGTTTATAACATTGGGCAATACAATGAATGAAAACAAGATGCAAGATAAATGGACCATGTGCTGGGATGACATGTATGTTCCTGCTGCTTTGAGATTGGCTCAGATTACAGGAAAGCAGGTATATAAGGATGCCGTACAATTCAATTTCAACTACTGGAAGACTCAGGTAACAACTACTCCCGGAGGACTAAAGTGGCTTTCCAACTGGGGTGTCCTCAGATATGCAGCTGCAGAATCCATGGTTATGCTTATTTACTGCAAGCAAAACAACGATCAATCACTTTTGGATTTAGCTAAAAAACAAGTAGACTATATTTTAGGTGATAATCCTGCCAATATGTCATATATAATTGGTTACGGAAGCAATTGGTGTATTCATCCTCATCACAGGGCAGCAAACGGTTACACCTATGCAAACGGGGATAACGCAAAACCGGCTAAACACTTATTGACCGGGGCGTTGGTAGGCGGACCGGATCAGAATGACAAGTTTTTTGACGATGCAAACCAGTATCAGTATACAGAGGTAGCCCTTGACTATAATGCAGGTCTTGTTGGTGTACTTGCAGGAGCTGTTAAGTTCTTTGGGGGTACAATTATTACTCCTCCTGCTAAAAAAGGTGATCTGAATAATGATACATTTGTAGATGCTATCGACCTTGCTCTCTGTAAAAACTATATTCTTACCCAAAACGGAAATATTGATAAAAATAATGCAGATATGAACGGTGACGGTTCCATAGATGCAATTGATTTTTCTCTTTTAAAGAAGGCTTTATTGGGATAATGTCTTGACTTATCAGCTCTAAAGAGGTTTTTACTTTTTAATTAGTTATATTAGCTGCCTCAATGCTTTGCATACTACCAAAGAATTGCAAAGCATTGATACGGCTACTTAAATCTTATATCTGTACCTGCCGATTGGAGGGTATAAAATGAATAAAAAATCATTCATTATATTATCTTTTATTATTATATTCCAGATAGTGTGCTTTATCCCAAGTATGAAAATCAGCGCCGCCTCAACAACAATAAACGGTATTGTGACAACAAACGGAACTTCTTTTATCCTTGACGGAAAAGTATTTCGCTTTGCCGGATGCAATAATTATGATTTGTTTACATATGGAGACGGGTCAAATGATGCCACTCCCGATGATATTGAAACAAAATTTATGAACAAGGCCAGAATTGATGAAATGATGAGTAATATGGCCTCTGACGGAATAAAGGTTGTAAGGACATGGGGATTTTCTCATGAAACCTGGCATGGATTTGAAAGCCAGAAAGGTGTTTATAATGAAGCACAATTCATGTTATTTGACTATATTCTGGAATCTGCAAAGAAGCACAATATCAAGGTAATTATTGTTTTGGAAAACTATTGGGAAGCGTATGGAGGAATTGACACAAGGTTAAAATGGGAAGGGCTTCCGGGAATAACTCATCCCAACCGTGCCGCATTCTTTACAAACGCAGGTTGTAAGGAACAGTATAAAAATTATGTAAAGCATTTTGTAACAAGAATAAACCATTATACGAATGAACCTTATAAAAATGATCCGGCAATTTTCTCGTGGGAACTGATGAATGAACCAAGATATCAGGATGTAAGCGAAGAAGAGAATTTAAATGGAACAACACTAAGAGCATGGGTAGATGAAATGGGTAAACTCATAAAGGAGCTTGATCCAAACCATATGGTTAGTACCGGGCTCGAAGGCCAGGCTGCAAAATACGGCTATGGTGCTAACGCCGGTAATCCATTTGTATATATACATCAGTCTCCATACATTGATTTTACCACCGCGCATCCTTATCCGGATGAAGGCTGGGCAGGGTTAAATCCTGAACAGGCAGCAAAACTTGTTGCAACATGGATTAATGAATCTCACAACATAGTTAAAAAGCCTTTTGTTATGGAGGAATTTAATACCCATAACAATAAAGAGCAATACTGGAACGCAATGTATGAGCAGATTGAAAAATTGAATGCTTCCGGTGACTTATTCTGGGCTTATGCTTCTTATTCAGGGGGATTCTACCTCACCCATGGTGATCCGTTGTTAAAAAGTGTATTTGCACCTCATGCGGAAAAAATGACGCAGGATATTCCGGTTATACCTGTTACTCCGGGTGACCTTAACGGGGATGGAAGTGTGGATGCACTTGATTTTGCAAAAATGAAGATGTATTTACTTAATCAGAGTGGTTCTACTGATATGAATATTTGGGATCTGAACAAAGATGGACAGATTGATTCCCTTGATCTTGTAACATTAAAGAAAATTTTGCTTGGGAATTTTTTTAGTAACAATGCCTGACTATTAGTGTTGTTCTGCCGGCTCAATCTTATGCTGTCGTTTCTCAGCAGTCATATAACTGGCGTAATGTAACAATAGGCGGCGGAGGAGGTTTATTCCCGGAATAGTATACAGCTATTATGGAATAGATAGCCTCGCAGCTGTAGATGCAAACAGGGTATATGCTGCTGTGGGTATGTATACAAATGACTGGCTACCGAAAATTAAAAAGGAGAAAAAATATGAAAAAAAGAATAGTTTCAATGCTTATGGCATTAGCAATGGTTTCAACTATGATGTTGTCCAACCACGGTCTTACTGCATCAGCTGCAGTAGATACAAATAATGATGACTGGCTTCATTGTGTTGGTGACAAAATATATGATACAAACGGACGTGAAGTCTGGCTTACCGGTGCAAACTGGTTTGGTTTTAACTGCAGTGAAAATGTATTTCATGGTGCCTGGTACGATGTAAAGAATATATTGACCAGCGTTGCAGACAGGGGAATAGGATTTTTAAGAGTACCGATTTCAACTGAACTTTTATACAGCTGGATGGTTGGTAAACCAAACAAGGTTTCTAGTGTTACAGCCAGCAACAATCCTCCATATACCGTTGTAAATCCTGATTTTTATAACCCTGCAACCGATGGGCCTAAAAACAGTATGGAAATATTCGATATAATAATGAAGTATTGCAAAGAGTTGGGAATCAAGGTAATGATAGATGTACACAGCCCTGACGCCAACAACTCCGGTCACATGTATCCATTGTGGTATGGTCTTGAAACAACAACAGCAGGAATGATTACTACAGATAAGTGGATAGACACATTAACATGGCTTGCAGACAAATATAAGAACGATGATACAATACTTGCCATAGACCTGAAAAATGAACCTCACGGTAAAAGAGGATATACTGCTGCGGCACCAACTGATATAGCAAAATGGGATAACACTACAGATGAAAACAACTGGAAATATGCGGCTGAAAGGTGTTCAAAAGAAATATTGGCTGTAAATCCAAAGTTGTTAATAATGATTGAAGGTATTGAGCAATATCCGAAAACAGAAAAGGGCTACACATTTGATACACCTGATGTCTGGGGAGCTACCGGCGACGCTGCTCCATGGCACGGCGGATGGTGGGGTGGAAACTTAAGAGGTGTTAAAGACTATCCTATCAACCTAGGCTCATTAAACAGCCAGATAGTATATTCACCTCATGACTATGGTCCTTCTGTATATAATCAATCATGGTTTGATAAGGATTTTACAACACAAACCCTTCTTGATGATTACTGGTATGATACATGGGCATACATAGACGATCAAAAAATTGCTCCTCTTCTTATCGGTGAATGGGGAGGATTTATGGACGGCGCAAAGAACCAGAAGTGGATGACTCTACTAAGAGATTACATGATTAAGAACCGTATCAACCATACCTTCTGGTGCTTGAATCCGAACTCAGGTGATACAGGCGGATTGATAGGAAATGACTGGTCAACATGGGACGAAGAAAAATATGGATTGCTGAAGCCAGCATTGTGGCAAACAAACGGCAAATTTATCGGACTTGACCATCAGATTCCTCTCGGTAAAAACGGAATGTCTCTTGGAGAGTATTACGGTGATGGACCAATTATCGTAGACCCTGAGCCTGTTGTTGGAGATGTAAACGATGACAAGAACATTGATGCTTTGGACATAGCTGTATTGAAGCAGTATATACTTGGTTCAAACCCAAAGATAAACTTAAAGAATGCTGACATGAATTCAGATGGAGATATAAATGCCCTTGACTTTGCACTTTTAAAGGCAAAGGTTCTGGGTAAGTAATAAAATAGGCTGCCGGAGATTTTCGGCAGCCATTTCTTTATTTTTGTATTACACATGTTACTCGTTTGGGGAAAGCCAGGTTCCACATCCGATTAACTGTTTTAAAAGCAGAATATACTCGGACGCAGCCTTGGGCAAATATCTATTTTTCTTATATGCAACCAAAATGTCACGTTTAGCAAAAGAAGTATTTAATTTATAATATACAGGATGTTTCTGATAATTCCCGTACCGTATAAGGGTATCTGGAATAAAAGAACATGCAATACCGGCTAGTGTCCAAGAAAAAGCAGTTTCAATACGATCTGTGTACATTGTGTTTTGACGACGAAACTCAGGAAACTGAGATAGCTCACCGGCTATAGTATCGTCATTCTGAATAAGAACAAAATTCTCTTTTACACAGTCAGACAAGTCAATGGGTGGTGTCTGGAATAATGTAGAACTGTCATAGATTATGTCATTGGCACTCAGCTGATAAGCTCCCTTTCCATTGTTAAAAGGACTAGAATTAGGAACTGCAAGGTAAAGCTGTTCCTGAGCCAGAGCTTCAGTTTGAAGGAGCTTATTATGAATAAAACCTGATAAAATGCATAAATCCAAACGGCTATCGGTAAGTAATGATTCAAGATTAGCTTCTTCATTTTCAACAATATGTATATCAACACCGGGGTATTTTTTCTTGAAGGATACAATACTTTTCGGAAGCATACAGGAGGCCCTGAAGGGAATAGTACCTATAGTGAGCTTGCCTATATGAAGGATTGTCAGGTCTTTAAGCTCATTATCCAATTCCGTCAGGATAGTTTGTATCTTACGAGCAGCACTTACATAAAGTTCCCCTGCATATGTGAGTTTTATGGGAGTTGTACTTCTGTCGAACAATTGCACATTCAGTTCAGTTTCAAGGTTTTTTACAAATTGACTTAATGCCGGCTGGGAGATAAGAAGTTTTTGAGAAGCTTTTGAAAAGCTTCTCTCATCAGCAAGTGCGATAATATATTCCAACTGTTGGGATGTCATACAAATTATTCTCCATATATAAAATATTATAAGCCAAAACTTATAATATCCATACTACTATAACTATCAGATTATTTCAATATAAAATACTATTATTATATATTGCAGTCCGGTACACATGTTGTTATGTAAAGTATTAAAAAAATCGGAGTATATAAAATATGAAAAATGCTCAAGGAAGCCATTCCAAAATTATAGAACGATCATTAATTAGTACGGGAAATAATTACAGAATGAAAAAGGCCATGGAGAAGGCAGAAAAGGGCCAGAAGGTAACTTTAGCTTATCTTGGGGGATCAATAACGGAAGGATACAACGGTGGCCCTGATAAGTGCTTTGCAAAGTTAACCTGCGACTACTTTGCACAAAACTTTTGTAAAGGCAATAACATAAATTACATAAATGCAGGAATGGCAGGAACGTCTTCGACATTGGGATTAATACGGATTGAAAAGGATATATTAATCCATAAACCCGACATTGTATTCGTCGAATTTTCCGTTAATGATACAAAGGACAAAACAAATATGGCTGCTTTTGAAAGTCTTCTACTCAGAATTTTGAGTTCAGAATCTCAACCTGCCGTTGTATTAATATTTACAATATCAGAATCCGGCTATTCCTGTCAAAATGAGATGGCACAAATCGGGAGACATTATGAATTGGCTATGATTAGTATAAAGGACGCAATAGTACCTGAGTTTGTTGGGGGAACAATGAATTGGCAGGATTATTCCGATGACTATATTCACCCTCATGAGAATGGACATGAACTTATTACGGAGCTTATAATATATTATCTGAATAAAGTCAGTCATGAGGTTCTGAATGGAGTTTACAAAATTTCAGAAACCCCTGTAGTCGGTAATGAGTTTGTAACCCTGAAGATGCTGGATAATACAATTATACGGGTAAAAGATTCAGGCGGATTTTCTTCGGACATTACCATCAATCAGTTTCCTAATGGATGGACACATAAAGCAGGAGCTAAGACGGAAAAGTTCTCTTTTAATTTATATTGCAAGAATCTGTTTATTGTGTACAAGGAGTCAAAAAACACAGACACAGGTTCAGCCGATATCCATATTGATGATATATTTGTACTAACTGTAAATGGTTTTAACAGCTCGGGATGGAATAATCCGGTAGCTAAATTATTATTAAACAGTGAAAAGCCTGCAATTCATAAAATAGAAATCAAAATGTCAAAGGGTTCCGAAGACAAAGAATTAAGTATTCTGGCGTTTGGATACAGCTAAAACTTTTTAACATATATTTATTTCCAATATAGTATATTGAAGGAGAGAACAAATATAAAGAAGCCAACTGAATGAAAAAATTTAATGTTATTTTTATAAAAAGAAAGTTTTTATTATTTGCAGCAATTTTAATAATTGCTATATTAACTGTACCAATTATTTTGTTAATAGAAATGTCTAGCTCAGATACATTTACAGATCCCAAAAGTGGCGTAATTGTAATTGATCCGGGCCATGGAGGAATCGACGGGGGAACAAGCAGGGACGGAGTATTGGAAAAAGAAATAAATCTTGATATAGCTAAAAAGCTACAATCCATTCTTGTAAAGCAAGGATATAAAATAATTATGACTAGGGAAGAGGATGTTTCTCTTGAAAGTCTGGATAATAGCCAGAAATCAAGACATATGAGGGATTTAACTGCTAGGGCAAATATTATTAATAACAGCAATGCCCAATTGTTTCTCAGCATCCACGTTAACTGCAATTTAAAAAAGCCTGCTACTAATGGTGCAATAGTCTTTTTCAGCAAAAAGTACGAGCAAAATAAGACTCTGGCATTATGCATTCAGCGCCAATTGAACAACATGGTTGTAGACGGAAAAAAACGAAGCACCCATGACCCGGTACAGGCAAAATACTATGTTCTTGACTATACCGATATACCCGGTGTTATAGTTGAAACTGGTTTTATTTCAAACGAGGAAGAAAAGCAGGAATTAGTAAAGGACTCCTTTCGACAAGAGCTGGCAAAATCAATATCAAAAGGAGTAGAACAATATTTAAATGAATCCAGTAAGGTATCCACGCCTGCCTCATAGAGTTTAGGAATATTAATCAATTAATTCAATTGTCTCAGTAAAATTATCAATACCTTCTCCCAAATAGCTGTCCTTTTTGGTAAATGGAGAATACAAGGAAACTTTAAGGGTGCCGGAGCGGGGACAGAATTTGAGAAATCTTAAAAATCCATTACCTCCATTTGGGGCCTTCTGGTAATCAGATAGAATCTCCAGAACCTTTCTTGTAGTCCCATCAGAATTGCAAACCATTTTAAACTTTTTTTGTGCACCATGATAATGTCCGCACAAGACCATAAAGACATTGTCGTTTTTAAGGACAATACTGTCAGAAACTATCTTGGCCTTTTCTGTCATCTCTCCATCGGTATCAAGGTATTCATGCAAAACAAGAATGGCATTTCTGTTGGGGTACTTTTCAAGAACGCTATTTGCCCAAGTAGTTGTTTCAAGAGAAGTTTCACTACCAAAACCCAGATATAGTATAATAAAGTCGTGAGAGCTAAAAGATATCAGGTCGTAGTGGTTTCGGTTATCATCCATGCTGCCTCCGTACCAAGGCTTATCTATATATCGGGAAGCACCAAAATAACTTTTAAATATGCTGTAATTAAGTCCATTGGTTATGACATCATGATTACCAGCCAGCACACCATAAGGAACATTTGCATCATCTAGTTTTTGAAAGTTTCGACTTGCAACTTCCCATTGGTTTACACAGCTTGCAGTGTCTACAATATCACCTGATACAATCAAATACCCAAAAGAGTTGTGCTTGTAATTTTTTACAAACCAATCCCCAAGACAATCATAAATTTGAGGATAGCTTTCGGCATAGTACTGAGGGTCGGAAAGCCATACCATAGTAAAAGGCTTTTCTGATGCTTCTGCATGAAAACAGTTAAAGGACAATGAAATCAGAAGAAATACAGTAAATAAACCCATTATTAGTCTTTTTTCATAAACTACCCCCGTCAACTGCAAAATTTAATTCTATAAGATATACTCTGTAAATCTATTAAAAAATATTATTAAAATCAATTTGTTTTCCTCCATAAAATCTACACATAGAAATGATATGCTACTAAAAGGTAAAAAAGCAGATATGAAATGAAGGAGGAAATATGATGAATATAATTCTTCAAGTAGAAGGCATGACATGTATGGGCTGCGAAACAAGAATAGAGAATGCAGTTAAAAAACTGGACGGAATTGAAAATGTTAAAGCAATTTACAGTAGTTCAAATGTTTACGTAACCTACAATGCAGATGCCGTTAAGCTGAATACAATAATAGAAACAGTTGAAAGACTGGATTATACTGTAAAAAATAAGCCCAAAGATATGTCAAATAACATACAGACTTCAAATACTCCCGATAAAAATCCGGAGTGGCCGGGAGTAGGGCAAATTGCAGGAATAGCAGTAATTATACTCGCCCTTTATGTAATTATAAAAAATACGATTGGTTTTAATTTTGTACCTGAAGTGAACCAGTCAATGGGGTACGGAATTCTGTTTTTTATAGGGCTGTTGACATCACTGCATTGTGTAGCCATGTGCGGAGGAATAAATCTATCGGTATGTGTCCAATACAAACCCGTATCAGGTGTTTCGGGGCTAGCTAAATTAAAACCTAGCATATTATATAATTTGGGACGTGTAATTTCCTATACCATTGTAGGTGGAATTGTTGGAGGAATAGGCTCAGTTGTAAGTTTTTCAGGTTCTGCTAAGGGTGTAGTTGCAATTCTTTCTGGTATTTTTATGGTTATAATGGGTATAAATATGTTGAATATTTTCCCTGTACTTAGAAAATTGAATCCCAGAATGCCTAAGATCTTTGCCCAAAAAGTACATGAAAGCAGCGGAAGCCGTGGGCCTTTGTTGGTTGGAATGCTGAATGGACTTATGCCCTGCGGACCTTTACAGGCAATGCAGCTATATGCCCTGGGTACGGGAAGTGCTATGGCAGGAGCCTTATCAATGTTTCTATTCAGTCTTGGGACGGTTCCCCTGATGTTTGGGTTTGGTGCTGTCAGCTCATTCCTCAGCAGCAAATTTACACACAAAATGATGAAGGTAAGTGCTGTACTGGTATTGATTCTTGGTATTATAATGTTAAACAGAGGGCTTTCACTTTCTGGATTCAATACAAGCGTAGTCCTTGGTGCATCATCTTCTGAAGGAGGAGTTGCAAAAATAGAGGGAAATGTTCAGGTAGTTACTACAAAGCTTGATTCCGGCAGGTACAGTCCTATAACGGTTCAAAAAGGTATCCCTGTAAAATGGACAATTACAGCTGATTCAAGTGATATAAACGGCTGTAACAACAGAATAAACATACCTGAATACAATATTGAGAATATGCCATTGAAGGCCGGAGAAAATATTATTGAATTTACCCCGGACAGTGAAGGAAAATTTGTATACAGCTGCTGGATGGGAATGATTAGCAGCAATATAAAGGTTGTCAGCAATTTGTCGACCCTCAGTGATGAAGACATAACAGGCGACACCGATTCTCAGGGGGCTGTTTCCGGTTCAGGAGGGTGTTGCGGAGCAGCCGCGAAGGCTACTAAATTTGCAAACGGGAAGATTCCTACTGACGAGGTAGCCATTTCAAAGGTAAACGGGGATAAACAGGAGGTAACTGTAACAGTAAACGATTATGGGTATTCACCTGCGGTTGTTGTTTTGCAAAAAGGAATACCTGCAAAAATAAAGTTTAATACAGAACAATTAAACATATGCAATAGCATAGTTGTATTTCCGGAGTATCAGGCACAGATGGATTTGAAAAGTGAAAAGGAAACACCTGAATTGTCGCCGACTCTTGACTTTACTTTCCAATGCGGAATGGGGATGTTACACGGCTATGTAAAGGTGGTAGATAATATAAATACAATTAATATCGAAGACATAAAGAATGAAGTAAACAGCTATACACCATCTGCAGGAGGGTGCTGCGGCTAATGTATACAATATTACAACAATAAAGGAGCAGATAAAATGGATAGGAAAGAATCCCTTAAAATCACAGGTATGAGCTGTGCGGCTTGCGCAGCAAGGATTGAAAAGGGTCTGAATAAGCTTGAAGGAGTAAATAATGCAAATGTTAATTTTGCGGTAGAAAAAGCAACCGTTGAATACGATGACAGTATCACCGATTCGGCGAAATTTCAGGAAATAATTGAAAAGCTGGGTTATGGCGTTATAAAAGAAAGCCCAAAATCCGGAAACAAAGTTGAATTAAAGCTTTCCGGTATGTCCTGTGCAGCATGCTCTGCAAAAATTGAAAAAAAGCTTAATAAGACCGAAGGAATTGTTAAAGCAGCCGTAAACCTTGCCACTGAAAAGGCAAATATTGAATACGACCCGTCAGCGGTAAAAGTTTCAGACATAATTAAAATAGTTGAAGGCTTGGGCTATGGGGCGGAAAAGGCCGAGGAGGTAAACAGGGATACTGAGAAAGAGCAAAGGGAGAAGGAAATAAAATCCTTGAAGCTTTCTCTGATTGTATCGGCAGTACTGAGTACTCCTCTTGTACTTGCAATGATTCTGGGAATGTTGAATCTGGGCAGCCCTTTGCTTTCGCTGCTTCATAATCAGTATTTTCAGATGATAATAGCAACTCCGGTACAGTTTATAATCGGTTTCAGATTTTATAAACATGCATATTACGCATTGAAATCCAGAAGTGCCAACATGGATGTATTGATAGCCATGGGTACATCTGCTGCATATTTTTTCAGTCTTTACAATGTTTTCTTTGAGGAAGTTCATAAAGGCATGATGAAAGACCTCTACTTTGAGGCCGCAGCGGTTATTATTACGCTTATTTTATTGGGCAAATACCTTGAAGCGGTTGCAAAGGGTAAAACTTCAGAAGCAATAAAGAAGCTTATGGGCTTGCAGGCTAAGACAGCCAGAGTACTCAGGAACGGTACTGAAGAAGACATACCTATAGAAGATGTTCTGCCAGGTGATGTTGTTGTTGTAAGACCGGGAGAAAAAATACCTGTTGACGGTAAAATATTAGAAGGTAATTCATCCATAGATGAATCAATGCTGACAGGTGAAAGCCTTCCAGTTGAGAAAAAAGCAGGCGATGTTGTAATTGGAGCAACCATAAACAAATTCGGAACCTTCCGTTTCGAAGCCACAAAGGTAGGCAAGGATACTGCATTGTCACAAATAATCAAGATGGTTGAAGATGCCCAAGGCTCAAAGGCTCCAATTCAGAAGATTGCCGACAAGGTTTCAGGTATATTTGTTCCTGTAGTTGTGGCAATTGCGGTATTAACCTTTGTAATATGGCTGCTGGTAACCGGTGATGTGACAAAGGCAATAGTAAGTGCGGTAGCAGTTCTGGTTATAGCGTGTCCATGTTCTCTTGGGTTGGCAACTCCCACCGCAATAATGGTAGGTACCGGAAAAGGTGCTGAAAACGGCATACTTATTAAAGGCGGAGAACATCTGGAAATGGCTTATAAGCTAAACGCTGTAGTTCTTGATAAAACAGGAACAATTACAAAAGGCGAGCCGGAAGTTACCGATATAGTTGTTATAGACACTTCCTATACTGAAAAGGAAATATTAAGGCTTGGGGCAATTACTGAAAAAAGTTCAGAGCATCCTTTGGGTGTAGCAATTTATGAGCATGGTAAAAAAGATCTTGGTAATATAAATGACCCTGACAAATTTGAAGCTATACCGGGAAGAGGCGTAATGTCTGTTATAGACGGTAAAACCATTTATATTGGTACCAGAAAGCTTATGAATGAACAGGGAATTGATATGGGGAGTGTTGAAGCTGCTATTGAAAGACTTGAGGACGAAGGCAAAACAGCAATGCTGATGTCTATAAACAATATTCTGACAGCACTTGTTGCAGTTGCGGATACATTGAAGGAAAGTTCAAAGGATGCAATTGCAGAGTTGAAAAATATTGGCATTGACGTATATATGATTACAGGTGACAATGAAAGGACTGCTAATGCTATTGCAAAGCTTGTAGGAATAACTAATGTACTGGCGGAGGTGCTTCCTGAAAACAAGGCAGAGGAAGTAGAGAAGCTAAAAGCACAAGGCAAAATAGTTGCAATGGTTGGTGACGGAATAAACGATGCTCCGGCTTTAGCTACTGCAGACATTGGCTTGGCAATAGGCACAGGTACGGATGTTGCCATTGAAGCAGCAGATATTACCCTTATGAGGGGGGATTTAAGAACCATTCCAGCTGCCATAAGACTATCAAGAAAAACAATGACCAAAATAAAACAAAACCTATTCTGGGCGTTTTTCTACAATATTATAGGTATACCATTCGCAGCACTGGGATTACTTAATCCAATGATTGCAGGAGGGGCTATGGCCTTCAGCTCTGTATCGGTAGTAACGAATTCATTGAGCCTGAAGGGTTATGAGCCAATGGATAACCGTAAGTTTGATACTGTTGAGGAATGGCAGGAACAGGAGTGGAAAACGGGGAAAAAGCAATAAACATATATTACCAGAGCTTTGACCCCGCAAAGTCTTATCAATAATTCGAATTATATATTGACTGCTTGTATTTTTTGACTTAATTAAAGGAGGTGGTAAGGAAATCTATTTTATATAGAAGCAGTCAAAAAAATTTGCTGAATCTTCGTTATAGATGGCGAAGTACGGAGGAACCAAGAAAAAGGGGGTTAATCCATTTTATATGGTAGGGTGATCCTATTACCCGAACCCGGCAGCTAACTTCGGAAGCACACTATAGGAGGAATAATGAAACAAAAGATTACTAAGGCACTTGCAGGATGTATTATTGCCCTGATTTTTGCATTTGCATCTACGGCTGTAATGGCCGCTACAATGCCTGCAAAAGTAACAGGTACAAACGTAAAAATGAGAAAGGCACAAACAACATCTTCCTCAATTGTTACCAAATTGACAAATGCAAAAGTAACTGTCACCGACTTCTCAAAAGGCTGGTACAAGGTTTCGTATAACAAGAAAACCGGCTGGGTTAACGGTAATTATGTTAAGTTGCAGCCTGTAAATGGAGTTATAAATGCAAATGGTGTCAATTTCAGGAAAAGTGCCGGAACTTCTGGCAAGGTTATAAGCTCGCTTAAAAAGAGTACTTCCGTACAGATTCTCGGTGTTGTAAAGGGTTGGAACAAGGTTAAGATAGGTTCAAAGGTGGGCTATGTATCATCTAAATTTGTGAATATTTCATCTGCCAGCACAAAAACTTCCAGATCGGCAAGTGTAGTTGCATTTGCTGCCATTGAGGACGATGGCTCCGTAAACAGCAAACTAATTGCGTATGCCCGTGAGTTTGAAGGGGTCAGATATGTTTATGGCGGGACGAATCCACAGACTGGTTTTGATTGTTCGGGTTTTGTAGGCTACGTATACAAAAAGTTCGATGTCAATCTTAACAGGTCGGCACAAGGTATGTATTCCAACGGAGTTAAGGTATCAAAGGCTCAGTTAAAGGCAGGAGATATCTTGTTTTTTGATGCTTCAAGTAGAAAAGCATCAGGACAAATAGACCACGCCGGAATTTATATTGGTGGTGATACCTTTATTCATGCATCTTCATCAAACGGCAAAGTCCGTGTACAAAAGCTGTCTGAATACAGGGGTACTTATATTGGAGCAAAAAGAGTAATTTAGAAATCATGTAAATATAAATAATTCATAGCCGCAAAATTCATCTTTTGATGTTTTTTGCGGCTTTTTGTTACTGTATTAGCGGTATGGGACGCAGATTGACATCATCAACCAATTAAAGTATAATTAGGATAATAATTACAAAATATTTATAAAAAGTAAATCTAATTATGTAGAAATTAGAATATCAGCTGATGTTCATTGCTTTTTGTTGAAGGGATTTTATTGGAAACGGGAGGAATGAGTAGTGTGTGTGGATCAAATGACACCAAGGGAAAGAATGTACGCATTTAAACATCAGCAGGCTATTGACAGAATACCTTGCGGTCTTTGTCCTGGAGATTATATATATAAATTGGTGGGAGACAGTGTTTCTGATTTATATTTATCTTCCAAACAAATTGTAAAATCCCAAATTCAGGCTCGACAAGTTTATGAAATACAGTCTGCCGGTACCGGACCAGTAGTAAACGGTATAGCCGAAGCGGTGGGCTGTAAAGTAATTTATCCTAAACATGACACACCTTACATATCTGAACATATCATTAATGATTACGGTGATTATAAGAGGTTGGAGATTCCCGAACCCCGAAAAAGCGGAAGATTAAATATTATATTAGAAGCACTTGAGGAACTCTTGGAATGTTTGGGAAACGAACTTCCTATTGTATCTGAAATTCCCGGTCCGTTGACAACTGCATCCAATTTGAGGGGAATAGAGAATTTAATGATTGATTTATATGAAAATCCGGAGTTTGCAAAGGAAATAATTGAATTTTCATTAAGGTGTACTGTTGAATATATGAATGAAGCCTCAAAACTAGGGGTTGAATTTAGTATTTCAGACCCTGTGGCATCTCTTATAGGTGATTCGTTTTTTCAAGAATTTGAATTTCCGTTTCTAAAAGAACTAGTACAAAATGTCGTAAATTTGACAAAAGAAACTCCATTATTACATATCTGCGGAAACACTACAAAATTGCTGGGACAGATTGCAGACACGGGAGCAGGGATAATCAGTCTTGATGAAAAGGTGGATATGGAAGCTGCTAAAAATGAAATAGGCACTAAGATTGCATTGTATGGAAATATAAGTCCTACTAAGGTAATGTTGTCAGGATCTCCTCTTGAAATTTGTATTGAGGCGAAAAAATGCATACAAAAAGCTTATGATAATCCGAAAGGATTTGTACTGGGTCTTGGTTGCGGTATGCCAATCGATACGCCGGAAGAAAATATTTATGCGTTGCTTGAATCAGCCAGAAAATTTGGCCGATATCCGTTAAAAGGGGAGCTTAATATAAATGAGAATATCTGCTATTAGCATTGATATGTTTCAAACACTAATCAATGTGGATAAAAGAGCTGAAAATATCTGGATGGCGATATTAGGAGAAGAATACCATCCGGATTCAATAAAAAAATACATACAGGATTATTACATATTTTTAAGTAAAGTAATGGGAAAGGTTTATGAGAGAAATGAATTTATCAACTTGAGAACAATTTTTACAAATGTATTTTTACTTATAAAACATACTAACAACTACAATTATTTAGCTGAAGAAGCAGCTGACATTTTGATGGAAGAACACTCAAAGGCGTGTTTCTTTAATGATGCTTCTGAATTTTTAAACCAGTGGAATCATTCTTGTCAGTTATGGATATCAAGTGATGCGGATCATATAATGATTGACCCATTGTTATCTAAAATAGAATTTGACAAGAAATTTATATCTGAGGATTTAAAAGCATATAAGCAGGATAAAAAAGACAGATTTTTTAAAAAGGTACTTTCAGAAACGTGTATTGAAAGACAGGAAATATTGCATATCGGAGACAGTCCCTCTGATGTAATCGGAGCAAAGAATGTAGGAATAAAAACCTGTTGGATTAACCGTCTGAAGACGAAATGGATTAAACAATCCACGCCAGATTATATAATATACGATTTAATGGAATTACCCGAACTTTTGCAGAAAATTGAAGGATAAACAGCTAAGAATAAAAAAGTTAAAGGAGGAACATAAAATGTATTTAGCAAAAAAGTTAAAGGGTACATTAGTTTTGGTTTTATCCCTTTCTTTCCTTTTAGGAGTTACAGGATGCAGCAGCAATAATCCTTCTCCGATAACCAACACCAACACGGAAGGTACTGTGAAGAACGGAGGAAACTTTATATTTGGTATAACAACTGAGCCGGATCATCTTGATCCATATCTTGCATCGGCTGCAGAGACACGTGAGATTCTTTTTAATATTTTTGAAGGTCTTGTCAAATCCGATAAGGATGGGAATATTATCCCTGCGGTAGCTGAAAGCTATGAGGTTTCCAAGGACTCTCTTACATATAGCTTTAAGATAAGAAAATTATTAAAATTCCATAATGGAAGTGATGTTACTTCTGCCGATGTTAAATATTCTCTGGAAAAGGCTATGAGCTTATCGGTGGCAGGTATGGATAATGTTAAGTCAGTGGATGCACCCGATGCTTCTACTATAAAGGTTAATCTGAAGAGTGCCGATAGTGATTTTTTACCATACCTGACTATTTCCATTGTACCAAAGGATTATTCAGATGGCGATGTCCATCCAATAGGAACAGGCCCATTTGTATTTGATTCTTTTACACCTCAACAATCCTTAATATTAAAGAAAAACCCCAATTACTGGCAGAAAGAATTACCTCATCTTGATAAAGTAACTTTTAAAATTGCATCTGATACAAATGCTTTGTTGTTGGAATTACAAGCAGGGAGCATAGACGGGTCAACAGTTTATAATGATCAGACCCTGTCCAAGCAGCTTGATCCCAATACCTTTAAGATTGAACAGGCAAATTCCAATTCGGTACAGCAATTAAATCTAAATAATGCCGTAAAGCCTTTTGACAATATTAAAGTACGTCAGGCAATCAGTTATGCAGTGGACCCTGACGAAATAATAGAAACTGTGGTATATGGAAAAGGTACAAGAGTCGGAACACCGGTAATACCGGGTTTAAGGACTTACTTTGATTCAAGCCTGACTAATGCATATAAAAAGGACTTAGAAAAGGCAAAACAATTGTTAAGTGATGCTGGTTATCCCAACGGTTTTAGCTTTACAATCTCTGTACCATCAAATTACCAGGTTCATGTGGATTCAGCACAAGTAATCGTAAATCAGCTGAAAAGTATTGGTATTACTGCTTCTATAAAACAGGTGGATTGGGCTACCTGGTTAAGTAAGGTCTATAAGGAAAGACAATACGAAGCTACTATTATTTCTGTAGATGGAATCAATGTATCCCCCAGAAGTTACTTGGAAAGATATGTTTCAACCAATGCATCAAATTTTATAAACTATAAGAGTTCAGAGTTTGATTCAATTTACAAGAAAGCAAAAGATGAATCGGATGCTTCAAAAAGGGTAGAATTGTACAAGGAGGCACAGCAAATGTTATCCAAAGATGCTGCAAGTGTGTATATTCAGGATATTGCGGCATTGACTGCACTAAGAAAAAATATATCAGGATTTACACCATACCCGTTATATGTCTTTGATGCTTCAACCCTGTATTATACTAGTGAATCAAAATGAAATACATACTCAGAAGATTTGTAACTCTACTTTTGACCCTGTTTTTAGTATCGGTTTTAACCTTTATAGCATTTGATATTATTCCCGGTGATCCTGTGGAATTAATTCTGGGAACACAGGCATCACCGGAAAGAATAACGGCTTTAAGAACGCAGTTAGGATTAAATGAAAGCTTGCCCGTCAGATATTTTGACTGGTTATCAGGATTATTAAAGTTTAATGCCGGAAACTCAATTCAGTATTCAAGACCGGTTAATTCGCTGATTTCCAACAGCTTTCCCGTAACTGCATGGCTGACTTTTATATCATTTTCACTTATTGTGCTTTTTTCAATACCCCTTGGTATATTTGCGGCAAAGTGGAAAAACAAATTAATTGATAAGATTATCAGCACGGTAACAATGTTTAGTGTATCAGTTCCAAATTTCTTTCTGGGAGTCATTTTCATATGGCTGTTCGGAATTGTTTTTAAATTGTTTTCACCGGGAAGATATGTGGATTATCATGAAAATTTTATAGGCTTTTTGAATTATTTGATATTCCCTGCATTGGCAATTGCAATACCAAATATAGGAATATCGGTAAAATTTTTAAGGACATCTCTTATAGGTCAAATGAATGCAGACTATGTCAGAACTGCCTACAGTAAAGGCAACGGGGACATTGCTGTCCTGTGCAGACATGTTTTCAGAAATGCTTTAGCACCTTTAATGACTTTATTCGGCATGATAATTGTTGAAATCTTGTCAGGCAGCATAGTAATAGAGCAGGTGTTTGCATTACCGGGTATAGGTCGTTTACTGATTTCATCAATAACCTTCCGGGATTTACCTGTAATCGAATCACTTGCCATCTATATTGCTTTTATTGTAGTATTTATTAATTTTGCAGTTGATATAGCATTACAGTTAATTGACCCGAGGATAAAAATAAAGTAAGGACATAGGCATGAATAAAAAAAATGATTTTGATATGAAACTTGGCTTTTTTATAATAGGTATAGTAATTTCTCTAGCTGTTAGCAGCTTTTTTTATACACCTTATGACCCATACACAATGGATATATCACATAGATTTAACGGGGTGTCAATCAAACATTTACTTGGTACTGACAACTTCGGAAGGGATATTTTCAGCCGTGTAATAACAGGGGCCCGGTTTACACTTTTTGTTGCAATATGTACTGTATCGTCTGGAACATTGTTCGGAATAATTTTAGGACTTACAGCCGGTTATTTGGGAGGTGTGGCCGACGAAATCATTATGAGGATTATTGACGCCATAAACTCATTCCCTGCCATTTTACTTGCGTTAGTTATGGTAACTGTCCTTAATCAGGGTAAATACACTATTATTGTAGCATTGTGCATACTGTTTGTACCAAGTTTTACAAGAATCGTAAGAAGCGGCACGCTACAATATAAAAATAATGAATTTGTAAAGCTTGCTCAGGTAATAGGTGCATCACCATTACGAATTATGTTTGTTCATATTCTGCCAAATCTTTATCCTACGCTGCTTTCGGCAATTGTGGTAGGTCTGTCCAACGCTATATTGGCTGAATCGGGAATGAGCTATTTGGGACTTGGAATTCAACCACCTATACCAAGTTGGGGACGTATGCTATACGAAGCACAAACTCATTTGTTCCATTCACCTCTCAGCGCATTTGTACCCGGGATGTTTATAATCATTACTGTACTGGGCTTTAATTTTCTTGGAGAAGGTATTCGTAAAAGACTTAATTGATAAATATCATACTGGAGGGACAATGTCGGATATATTACTGGAAGCGGAAAATCTAGCTATAGACATAAAAAATCAAAATACGAACTTAACCTTTGTTGATGGTATAAATTTTAGTGTGAAAAAAGGTGAAATTTATGGAATCGTTGGAGAATCCGGTTGTGGTAAGAGCTTGCTTGCACATTCAATAGCAGGTCTTCTGCCGGAAAACGTTAAAATTTCAAGTGGAAGAATAATGTTTGACGGAGTTAATCTGTTGAATTTAAATAAAAAGGAATTCCGAAAAATGAAGGGAAAAGATATTTCCATGGTTTTTCAGGAACCTTTGACTTCATTGAATCCATTAATGAAGATAGGCAGGCAGGTTTCTGAGAATCTAAAAATACACACTGATTTAACAGAGAATGAAATACAAAAAGAAACTCTTAATATATTAAAAAAAGTAGGCCTTAATAATCCGGAAGAATTGGTAAACTGTTATCCTCACCAATTATCGGGAGGAATGAGGCAGCGAATTATGATAGCATCTGCAATAATCTGCAAGCCGAAACTGGTTATTGCAGATGAGCCTACAACTGCGCTGGACGTTACAATACAGTCACAGATTTTGAATTTATTGCAGGACATAAATAAAACCTATGGCTGTGCAATTATATTTATTTCACATGATTTAGGTGTTATAAGCCGTATTTGCGACAGAGTAGCTGTGATGTACTTCGGAAACATAATTGAAGAAGGAGACACAAAGAGTGTTTTTTCCAAACCCCAACACCAATATACAAAAGGACTGATTGACTCTATTCCCACAAAGGACAAAAAAGGTCTTAGCCTTGTAAATATACCGGGTAAGGTTCCCGGCATAACTGAAAAAAAGGAAGGCTGCTATTTTGCAAAGCGTTGTACAAAGGCCAAAGAAAGATGTTTTAAAACTAAGCCGGAATATACTTTAATAACCCATAACCATAAGGTGAGCTGTTTTTTAGCTGGGGAAACAGGTGAATAAAATGACTGAAAAATCTAACTACATCTTAGAAATTAATAATCTCAGTAATTATTATAATAAAGCAAAACTAAAGGTTCTGAAAAATGTCTCATTTAATATCAGACATGGTGAAATTTTTGGTCTTGTAGGAGAAAGCGGCTGTGGAAAATCAACACTTGGCAGGTCAATAGCAGGGCTAGTGGAAACAGACGGCACCATTGCAATTGATGGAGAAATTGTAGGTAAAAAAAGAAGTATGACATTATGCAAAAAAGTGCAAATGATTTTTCAAGACCCATTAAGTTCCTTAAACCCGTGCAAAAAGGTAGGCTGGATACTTGAAGAGCCTCTCAGGATCCATAAAATTGGCAGTAAAAGAGAAAGGAAGAACGAAGTAGTCCAAATACTGGAGATTGTGGGTCTTGATTCATCATACTATGAACGATATCCCAGAGAGCTAAGTGGAGGACAGAGACAGCGTGTAAGTATAGCCTGTGCCCTGATGCTTAAACCCAGGCTGATTATTGCAGATGAACCTGTTTCAGCACTTGATGTCTCTATACAGTCTCAAATACTTAATCTCTTAAAAAACCTGCACGATAGTCTGCAGTTATCATTTTTATTTATTTCTCATGACCTGAATGTAATTTACTATCTGTGTGACAGAGTAGCAGTAATGTATTCCGGCCGAATAGTTGAACTTGCAAAAGCAGAAGAAATTTACAGATTGCCTTTGCACCCGTATACAAGGGTTTTGCTTTCGTCTGTTCCTGAAATGTCAGGTGCAACTGTTTTTTCACGTATGGATAAAGAAGCAGAGCTAAATGAAAAAGTAGATAAAGATATTTTAGAAAAAGGCTGCGTGTTTTACAGCCGTTGCCCTGGAGCCAAGGAAAAATGCAAAAGAGAGGTCCCTGAATTAAAATGTATTGAAGGAAACGATTCTTTAAAGCATCATGTCAGTTGTCATTTTGTTTGATAGGGAGGTAATGCATCAATGGGAAACTCACAAAGTTTTTATTTTTCTTCCTTTGATGGAACCACATTATATGTAAAGCACTGGTATTCTATAAAAAGTCAGAAAAAAGGACTTATACTGATAGCACACGGCCTTGGAGAAACAGCAGATTATTATGATGATTTTTGTACTGAAGCAATAGGCTATGGGTTTGATGTGGTTATTCCTGAGGCCAGAGGACACGGTAAAACGGCTGGAGAAAAGGGTGGCAATCCCGGTAAAGACAGTATGCATAATATGGTGGAAGATTTAAATGAACTACTTCAAGCCGTCAAAAGAGATAATTCTTACAACAAAGTAGTATTGCTGGGGCATAGTTTAGGCTCTCTGGTAGCACAATTATTTGCTATAAAATATAGTGAACAGCTTATTGGCCTTGTTCTTACAGGTATTCCTTATCTGGACAATATTAATGAATTGCTTGCTATTGTAAATAGGGAGATTGAATCAAGAGGACTCAAAGCACCTTGTACAGATGCATTTCAAACTTTATTTTCAGGTATTAATAAACCCTTTGAGCCTGTTAAAACAGATTTGGACTGGATAACAAGTGATGAAAATATGGTAAAAGAATCACTTGCGTTGCCGTCCACTTTTGTTTTGTTTAGCAATGAGTTTTATCGCGATTTTTTTAAATCTGTAAAAGAAACCAATGAAACTGCAAACTGGCATAATATTTCAAGTTCCTGTTCAATTTTACTTTTAAGTGGTGGAATGGATGCCATGAGCCAATATGGCCGAAGCATAAAGGAAAAATATACTCAGTTGACGGCTATTGGCATAAAAAATTTACGATATAAGATATATGAAAATCTGCGGCACAGTATTTTAAGAGAGGTATCACGCCAAGAGGTTATAAGAGATATATTGGAATGGATTAGATTACGTATATAATCTGTAATGCCAAAATCATAGACCTTGTTGCATTTGCAACAACTCTGAAAATAGTTTTCTTGTATGATTATAGTATTAAAGCCAAGAGACTATTATTCAGGAGGATTTGTCATGGGCATGTTTTGCTACCAATGTCAGGAAACTGGGAGAAACAAAGGCTGTGAATTTGGTGGTGTTTGCGGCAAAAGTGAAGACCTTGCAGATTTGCAGGATCTTTTAATATATACTCTTAAAGGAATTTCAGAAATTATAATAATAGGAAAGCTTGACATTAAAAGCATATCTTATGTAAACTATGAAGTTATAAAAAGTTTGTTTATGACAATAACAAATGCTAATTTTGATGATGATATTATTATAAGAAAAATTAATCAAATGCTTTGTATCAGAAATGAATTAAGAAGTAAAGTATCTGTAGAAAATCTAAATGATGCGGCCACATTTGAAATAGCAACCGCAAACGATATGGTGTATAAAGCGTCATATGTCGGTATGATACCCAAGGATAATGAGGATGTCAGGTCTCTGAAACACCTTATTTTATTTGGGATAAAGGGGCTGGCTGCATATACTTATCATGCATTGAATCTCGGGAGGGAACTTGAAACTCTCTACGCTTTTATCTATGAAGCACTGGAAGCAACACTGAAAACAGACCTTACAATTGAATACCTTGTTACCCTCGCCATGAAGGCGGGTGAGGCAGGTGTTAACGCAATGGCACTTTTAGATGAGGCAAATACTTCCAAGTACGGTAATCCGGAAATAACAAAAGTTAATATAGGAGTAAGGAAAAATCCCGGTATTCTTATATCCGGCCATGATTTGACCGACCTGGAACAGCTTCTTGAACAAACTCAGGGAACAGGGGTTGATGTTTACACTCATAGTGAAATGCTGCCGTCACATTATTATCCGGCATTTAAGAAATATAGTAATCTAGCCGGAAATTACGGCAATGCATGGTGGAAGCAAGAAGACGAGTTCGTTTCCTTTAACGGGCCAATTCTTTTTACCACAAACTGCATAGTCCCGCCAATTAACGAAGAAGTAAAGTCAAGAATCTTTACTACAGGAATTTCGGGCTTTCCGGGCTGTATCCATATTGATACTGATTCTGACGGTAAAAAAGACTTTTCTAAAATAATAGAACTTGCAAAAACTCTGAAACCACCTGTAGAGATTGAAGCAGGAAATATAGTAGGTGGATTCGCACATAATCAAGTTTTTGCTTTGTCTGATAAAGTAGTAGATGCAGTAAAAACCGGAGCCATAAAAAAGTTTTTTGTAATGGCAGGATGTGACGGAAGAATGGAAAGCAGAGAGTATTACACCCGATTCGCAAAAAAACTTCCAAAGGATACCGTTATTCTTACAGCCGGGTGTGCTAAATACCGTTATAACAAATTAGACCTTGGAGACATCGGAGGAATTCCCAGAGTGCTAGATGCAGGTCAGTGTAATGATTCATATTCACTTGTAATGATTGCAATGAAATTAAAAGAAGTATTGGAACTTCAGGATATTAACGACCTTCCAATTGTATATAATTTATCATGGTATGAACAAAAAGCAGTATTAGTTCTTCTTGCCTTGCTGTATTTGGGTGTCAGGAACATTCATCTTGGCCCTACACTGCCGGCATTCTTATCTCCAAACGTTACAAAATTTCTTGTAGATAACTTTGGCATTGGAGGGATTGGAACAGTAGATGCTGATATTAAACTACTTATGGAAATGTAATTTAAGGATCGTATAAGCTGTGGGATTAAATGGTAAATATTCATAAACATTACGGAAAATTTTTAACTTTATTTGTGGAAATTGCACCAAATAGTAGATAATGATTGTAAATTATGATATAATTGGAAAAGTAACAAAAAATTTATAAGAAAGGAGGATATTAAATGAAAAAGAAAATAATGAAGGCCCTGACTTTGGGCTTATCAATCGCATGTTGTACCTTTGCTTTAAATGTACAGGCAGCAACAACGATTACTGAAAATCAAACCGGAACCATTGACGGATACAATTACGAGTTGTGGAAGGATAATGGTACTACAAGTATGACTTTAAATGGTGGCGGCAAGTTCAGCTGCCAGTGGAGTAATATCAATAATGCATTATTCCGTACTGGTAAAAAGTACAATGAGACTCAGACACATCAGCAACTTGGAACCATCTCATTGGATTACGCAGCAAACTATCAACCATCAGGAAATTCATACTTGGCTGTCTATGGTTGGACAAGCAGCCCACTTGTAGAGTATTACATCATCGATAGCTGGGGCAGCTGGAGGCCACCTGGAGCTACATCAAAGGGAACCATTACTGTTGATGGCGCTACATATGACGTATACGAGACTACTCGTGTAAACCAACCTTCAATTAAAGGTACTGCAACTTTTGAGCAGTATTGGAGTGTTAGGACATCGAAACGTACAAGCGGAACAATATCCGTAAGTGAACACTTCAAAGCATGGGAAAAGATGGGTATGACAATGGGTAAGATGTATGAAGTTTCACTCGTTGTAGAAGGATACCAAAGCAGCGGTAAAGCGGACATTACTACTATGTCACTTAACGTTGGCGGCGGAACTCAGCCTGTAGTAAAAGGTGATTTAAATGCTGATGGAAGTATCAATGCTTTAGACTTTGCAGCACTAAAATCACATTTAGTAGGAGCTACAAAACTTTCAGGAACAGCTCTTACTAATGCTGACGTTAACGGAGATGGTCAAGTAGACGCTCTCGATTTCGCTTTAATGAAAAAGTTTATATTAGGTATAATAACTACTTTCTAAGATGAAGTAGTACTGTGCTATAAACAAAAAGGAGCATCGTACCTTAAAAGAGGTAAGCGATGCTCCTTTTTAGTGAGCATGGTAAGGGGCTTTATGTCTGCCCGGGTCAAGGAAATAAATACCATATAGCTGTTGAGTTGACAGATTTTATGTGTTACTCTAGCTGTAGGAGCTAATTAAGGGTAATAAAATAAGGAGTGTGTTTTTATGGATTATAATAAGGCGGCTTCCTATTGGACCGAAAAGGAAGAAAAGGCGTTTCAGATGAACCGTGATGAACTTTTGACAAGGGTAGAGGAGTTTATTATGACACATAATACTTGTGCCTTAGCAACAGGCTTCAGTGATTTTGTCCGTTGCACGCCAATCGAATACACCTATAAAGACGGTACATTCTGGCTGCTTTCTGAGGGTGGTCTGAAATTTAGGGGGCTGGAGGGAAATAAAAATGTCTGCCTTGTCATCTACGATGAGTATACAGGGCTCGATCATTTGGGCGGTATGCAGGTAAACGGTGTGGCAGAACTTGTGGAACCCTGGACAAGTGAATACATGGAGCTGTTGGCTTTGAAGAATATTTCCGCCCAGAAACTGAAAAAGCTTCCAACCACCTTGTACCTTATTAAAATAACACCAACTCGCATTGACTTTGTCTGTTCAGAGATTCATAAATTAGGCTTTGATACCAGACAACATTTGTGTTTTTCCGATAGTAATGCTGATGATTTGGATTTGCATGGCTGAACTAACTAGATAGACTAAAAAAATAGACTAAAAAATGGATTGTTTTTCAACAATCCATTTTTTGAATTCTTTAAGGCACTTTTATTGCATTTAATACCGATTCATTTTTTACTACTTTATATTTTTTGTCTTTTCTCCAAGCGTTTAAATCATCATCATATTTTTTGGTAATATAGCTGCTTTTTATATCATCTTTTAATTGCGTAAATGAGTAAATTTTCATTAGCTTCATTACATGATAGCCATATGAGGTTTTAACAATACCCGTATCTCCGACTTTCTTTGCCGTATCTATTGCCCAGTTCTGAAATTCCGGTACAAACTGGTCGTTTTTCATTACGGTGTATTTTCCGCCTGTTTCTTTGGAACCCGGATCTTCTGAAAGCTCTTTTACAAGTGCTGCAAAATCCGATTTGGGATCATTAATTTTTAATAAGGTGTCTTCTGCTTTTTTTCTTGCTTCGGCGTCTTTTTCGGGAGTGGATTGATTGTTTTCGTCTGTGGTCAGGAACAGTATATGTCCTACAATTACCTTGTAAAACTTATCTTTGTTGCTATTATAAAAATTTTTAAGCTCAGTATCGGTGCATTTATACTTATTTTGAGTCTCTGATGCAAATTTTCTTACTATGTAGGCGTTGTTATAAAAACTTTTGAATTGAGAAAGGGTAAATCCTGTCTCATTTTTAATAACCTTTTCTTGATCTACGGCTGTTGATGCAAGAGAACTTAGATACGAACTCATATTAGAGTTGAATTCATCCGTTTCCTTTTTAGTTAATGTTGTTTTTGTAGCATTAGCCTTTGAAAGCTGAATTTTAAAATCTACGATGTTATCAAGAGCTAGTTTTTTCGCATATTCAGATGCTTTCATATTGTTAATACTTGCATTCCAATCAACATTATATGAATTAAAATAGCTTTGTATCATTGAAATGGCATCTTTAAGAAAAAAGTTGTATTCTTCCTTTGAAATCTTTTCAGTTCCCACCTTTGCAACATATGTTTCCGGAGTGGCTGTCTTTGTAGTCGCTGCAAAAGTATTTGCGGCCGGAATCACCGACGTTAATACTAATGCAACAACAACAAGTGCATTAACAAACTTCCTATACATTTTTTACCTCCTGTTTTGACCGCTATGCGGCAAAAATTTAATGTTAAAAAAACCCACTATATATAATTAAACACCTAGCTTCCAAAATCCTCTAATTTATTATAAAAAATTACTTTTTTTAATCAATTGTAAGAAGCACGAAAATGTAATAATATATGTATATAAAGCTATTTTATGACATTTATGTAAAATGACATAATGTAGTTAAAATTAAATTATTGAAAGGAGGGGATTAAACATGGATAAAAAATTCTTTTTAAAGGTTTTCTTAGTATTGGGATTGACAGCACTGATACCATTAATGTCAGTTGCAAATGTTCCTGCAAGTGCCATGTCAGCAGAAGGTGTAAAGTATGAATTTGAAAACGGCGTTCAGAATAATGCTGAAATTCATACGGACTATATTGGGAAAACCGATGATGGCCTGACATTCGACCTAAGTGGTGCAACTTGTAGTTTTATCGGACAAAAGGGAACAAGCACTTCTGTTAATGTTGACATTGACCAGGCAGGACTTTACGAATTGGTTGTCCGCTATGCACAACCATATGACAAGACCAAGAAGGTGCAGTATCTCAATGTCAACGATTCCAATCAGGGAGAGGTTAGCTTTCCGTACACTCTGAGTTGGAAGGAAATGTCTGCAGGAATTGTCAAGCTCAACAAGGGTACTAACAATATTGAATTTGAAAGTTACTGGGGATACACTTTTTTTGACTACCTTATTGTTAAGCCTGCAGATGAAAGTATTACGGGTCTGAAAGTTGAAAAAAAGCTGGTTAACCCTGATGCTACAAAAGAAGCAAAAGCACTTATGAGCTATCTTGTTGACGTTTATGGAAAGCATATCATCTCAGGACAGCAGGAACTTTGCGGGTCTCATAACTATGACGGCTCAGAGGCAGAGTTTACCTATATTAAGGACAAGACAGGTAAGCTGCCAGCATTAAGAGGGTTTGACTTTATGAACTACAGAGGCAATGGCTTGTTATGGGATGATCTTTGTGCCGAACGTGTCATTGACTGGTACAAAAATAAAGGCGGTATACCAACAGTTTGCTGGCACTGGTTTTCACCCGGAAATATCGGCAAAAAAGCTGATAACAACTTCTATACAGAAAGCACAACTTTCAGTATATCAAAGGCTCTGACATCGGGAACTGCCGAAAATACCGCGCTGCTTAACGATATTGAATTTATGGCAGGAAAATTCAAACAGCTTCAGAATGCAGGTGTACCTGTACTTTTCAGACCACTCCATGAGGCAGAAGGTGGATGGTTCTGGTGGGGTGCCGAAGGCCCTGAGAATTGTGTTAAGCTGTACAGGCTGTTATACGACAAATTTACAAATGAATATCATTTAAACAATATCATATGGGTTTGGACATCCTATACATATGACACATCTTCAAAATGGTATCCTGGTGATGATGTAGTTGATATTCTTGGTTATGACAAATACAATGCCAAGGATGGACTGCCAAACGGAAGTGCTATTTCTTCAACCTTCTATAATATGGTTAAACTCACCAATGGTAAGAAGCTTGTGACCATGAGTGAAAATGATACAATTCCGCAGGTTTCTAACCTTACAAATGAGATGGCCGGCTGGTTGTATTTCTGCCCTTGGTACGGATGGTATCTTACAGGAGAGCAAAATAATCCGGTTGATTGGCTAAAACAAATGTATACCAGCGATTACTGTATCACACTGGACGAGCTTCCTGATCTTGAAACTTACCCATTCCCGTCAGGCGGGGATACTCCGACAATCATGTACGGTGATTTGAATGGAGATAAACTAATCGATGCAATTGATCTTGCTTTATTAAAAAAATGTATATTAGACAACAATCAGAGTATAAAGTCAGCGGATGTTGACGGTAACGGTTCTGTAGATGCTATAGATTTTGTATATATGAAGAAATTTCTGACAGGTGAAATTTCCAGCTTTCCCGCAAGTGGAAAGTAATTGATTTTTTTGTTATTTAAAGAAAGGAAGATATAATATGAAAAAAGGATCGATTTTAAAGGTAACAAGAGCTTCTATAATGAGCATTGTTATCCTTGCTATGCTTGTAACTTCATTCACCGTTATGAATGTAAGTGCAGCAGGTACAGACTACAACTATGCAAAATTATTACAGTACTCACAATATTTTTACGATGCAAATATGTGCGGTACCGAAGTTAGCGAAAAAAACCAATACACTTGGCGAAATGATTGCCATATTTACGATGCAAAACTACCGCTAGATTCAAAAAATACAAATATGACAGATAGCTTTATAAGCCAAAATAAGAGTGTACTTGACCCTGACGGAGACGGAATGGTGGATGTTTCCGGTGGTTTTCATGATGCAGGTGACCACGTAAAATTCGGTATGCCTGAAGCATACTCCGGTTCAACCCTCGGATGGGGATTTTATGAATTCAGGAATCAATATGTTACAACAGGACAAGACAGCCATATTAAAACAATATTAAGATATTTCAATGATTACTTTATGAAAAGCACTTTCCTTGATTCTACCGGTAAGGCTATAGCATTCTGCTACCAGGTTGGAGACGGGGATGTAGACCATGCATACTGGCAAGCACCTGAAGTTGATGAAATGTTCAGAAGAGGCTGGTTTGCAACTGATGCAATGCCTTCAACCGATTGTGTGTCAGCAGCAGCTGCTTCACTTGCAGTTAATTACATGAATTTTAAGGACGAAGACCCAGCATATGCAGAAAAATCCCTTAAATATGCTAAAGCCTTATTCCAATTTGCAGAAAGATGTCCCAGCAAATCAGTAAACACAGACGGACCTAAAGGCTATTACACATCATCAAAATGGCAGGATGATTACTGCTGGGCTGCATCATGGCTGTATTTGGCAACAAAGGATGACCATTACCTTGACGAAACTCTAAAGAACTTTGATTACTATGCACCTTCATGCTGGACACATTGCTGGAACGATGTTTGGGCAGGTACAGCATGTATTATTGCTGAAATAGATGACTTAATTGATAAAAACGGACAAGTATTGGAAGACAGATACAAAACTGCTACAAATAAGAGCCCATATGAAGAAATTAATTTTTGGAGTCAGATAGCAAAGACAGTAGATGGTTGGATGTCAGGTAAAAATGTTACAATATCACCTGCCGGATACGCTTTCCTGAATCAATGGGGTTCTGCAAGATATAATACAGCTACCCAGCTGCTAGCACTTGTTTATGATAAGAATCATGGCGATACTCCATCAAAATACAGCCAATGGGCTAAGTCACAGATGGATTACCTGTTAGGAAACAATCCGTTAAATCGCTGTTATGTAGTAGGATACAGTGATAATTCCGTAAAATATCCTCACCACAGGGCTGCATCTGGATATGCTACTGCCGAAGGAACCGGCCCTCAGAAATATGTTCTTTATGGTGCATTGGTTGGAGGCCCTGATGCCAGTGACCAACATAAGGATATTACCTCAGACTACGTGTACAATGAAGTAACTATAGACTATAATGCTGCCTTTGTCGGAGCTAGTGCAGGTATTTACAGATACTTCGGAAACTCAACAATGCAGGTTACACCTAATTTCCCACCACCACCAGCCGAAGACAATCCTGAAGACCCTTCCGGTTCCGCATATTGGGTGGAAGGTTTCTGTGTGGATGTAGCTCAATCTGACGGACCAAAAGCAACTGAAGTTACTTTATATGTAAAATCCAATGTTTCTAAAACTTCAAAAAATATTTCTGTAAGATACTACTTCGATTCTACAGGAATGACATCACTTGACCCTAACAAAATTGAAATGAGACAGTTGTATGACCAGACGGCTGCAGAAACAGATTATGCAGCTGAAATTTCAGGGCCACACCTCTATAAAGATAAAATTTATTATATAGAAGTAAAATGGCCTAATTATGTAATTGCAAATTCCAACAAGAAATATCAGTTTGCTATAGGTACATATGCTTGGCAAAATTACTGGAATCCTACTGATGACTGGAGCCATCAGGGCTTAAAAGTTGTTGAGGACAGCTGGAAAGGTACACCTGAAAAGGCAGACAATATCTGTGTTTATGACAATGGCGTTCTAGTCGGTGGTGTTGAGCCTGATGGAACTACACCGGGAGGAAATACTCCTGAGCCGACAATTAAACCGGGTGACCTAAATAGTGATAAAGCTATAGATGCTTTGGATTTGACATTGTTAAAAATGCATTTGTTGGGAATCAAAGTTCTTGCAGGAGATGCGCTGAAAGCGGCAGATATAGATGCTAGCGGTACAGTTGATGCTATTGATTATGTTCAGTTGAAGAAAATTATATTGACACAAGCATTATAACTAAAAAATGTAAAAGGGAGTTTGCATAACTACTGAAAAGTAGCTAAGGAAGCTCCCTTTGCTTTTACTTAATTTAGGCTGTTTTACTTTCAAGAGGTAACAACAGTATAAAACAATTTAGGAGGTAGGTTAAATGAGTTTAAAAAGTTATGAAAGAAGGCGTAAAATAAAAGCAGGAATTTCATGCTTTGTCATAAGTGGAATTCTTGCAACTTCCGGGGGTATTATTCCTGGAAATTTCAATCAAAATGTGTCTGCGGCAAGTACATCTCCCGGAGATTATCAGCAGGATTCCCGCATACGTCTCAACTCTATAGGTTATCTTCCCGAAGCCGAGAAAAAAGCAACAATTGCAGCCGTATCCAGTGATTTTATTATAGTAAATTCAAGCGGAACTGCAGTTCTCTCGGGTAAAACTACTACAGTTAATGATTCTGATACCAATGAACAGGTTAGTATTGCTGATTTTTCACAGGTAAGGTCGGAAGGAAGCTACACCTTGCTTGTGCCGGGAATAGGAAAGAGTGTAACCTTTAAAATCGATCCGAATATTTACTTAAATCCCTTTAAAACAACAATGCTTGGAATGTATCTGTGGCGCTGCGGAACGTCAGTTTCCGCAACATATAACGGCAAGGTTTTCTCTCATGAGGCTTGTCATACCAAAGACGCATATACAGACTATATTAATGGACAGCATAACATAAAAGATGGCGGAAAAGGCTGGCACGATGCCGGGGATTATAATAAATATGTTGTTAATGCCGGCATTACAGTAGGTTCCATGTTTTTTGCTTGGGAGCAGTTTAAAGATCAGATACAAGATATTTCCTTGACAATGCCTGAGAGTAACAATTCAATGCCAGATTATTTGGATGAACTCAAATATGAAACGGATTGGCTTTTAACCATGCAATATCCCGATGGAAGCGGGAAGGTAAGCCATAAGCTTTCTACAAAAGACTTTGGTGGATTTGTGCTACCTGAAAAAGAAACTGCCGACAGGTTTTTCACTCCATGGGGAAGTGCTGCAACAGCAGACTTTGTGGCTATGCTGGCAATGGCTTCAAGGGCTTTCCGCCCTTATGATGCAGCATATGCCGACAAATGTATTGCTGCTGCAAAAGTTAGCTATGCTTGTTTAAAAGCGAATCCGGGAAATACAAAGCCTAATCTGAACGGCTTTAGTACAGGTGATTATGATACCACAGATACCGACGACAGACTTTGGGCGGCTGCGGAAATGTGGGAAACGCTTGGTGACAGCAGTTATCTGGCAGATTTCGAAGCCAGTGCAAACAGCTTTACAAAGAAAATTGACGTTGATTTTGATTGGGGAAATGTAAATAATCTTGGAATGTTTACATACCTGTTATCTGAAAAGAGCGGAAAAAACACTTCACTGTATAATACAATTAAGAGTGCATTGATTTCAGCAGCAGACAGTATCGTTACTACTGCTGACGGTCACGGCTATGGAAGGCCATTGGGAGCTACCTATTACTGGGGCTGCAATGGTACCGTGGCACGCCAGACCATGATTCTTAATATTGCAAATAAATTATCACCAAAGTCTGAGTATATTAATACATCTCTTGATGCATTGAACTTCCTGTTTGGCAGAAACTATTACGATCGTTCCTTTGTTACAGGGCTGGGACTAAACCCTCCAATGTACCCTCATGACAGACGTTCAGGTGGCGATTCCCTGACAGATCCCTGGCCCGGATATTTAGTGGGTGGAGGTTGGCCAGGAGCCAAAGATTGGAAGGATGAACAGGAAAGTTATCAGACCAATGAGATTGCGATTAATTGGAATGGTGCATTGATTTATGCTCTGGCTGCATCACTTGACATATCTGATACTCCTGATGCACTATTCGGAGATATAAATATGGATGCAAAAGTTGATGCTATTGATTATGCTCTGCTAAAACAGTATATATTAGGTTTGAATAATTTATCCGTAGATGCATTGAGATCTGCTGACGTAAACCATGATAATACAGTAGATGCATTAGATTTATCAATTTTAAAACAGTATTTGTTAGGCAAGATTACAAACTTATAAATCGAAAAACTCCTTTTTACGGTTGATAATTCAGCTATAAAAAGGAGTTTTTTGCTTAAATTACTGCTGCTGATTTAATTCATTACTCTGGCTTATATAATTCAATCTGCTATTTAAATATTGAAGATGCTTTTCAAGGTCGCCGCTCATCTCATCATACATCTGTTTTGCAGATTGGTCCTGAGTAGACTGAGCCATTACCTTATAAGTTCCTTTTGCTGATTCGCAAGCAGCAACTGCTTTCTGTAAATCGCTTTGTACAGTCATTATTATCACCTCGCCTTCGACAAATTATATTTTAACCATGAATCCATTTAGAATTCGGAAATTAAGTAAACAAATAATGGATATGTGGAATTAAAAATAATTTCTTAGGAATTATATAAATGTATGAAATACCAAAGGAGTTACTATGATTGGAAAAAATTCCAGACGCCAGGTAGCACATATAAGTGTACTTGGTACAACGCAGCTTCATTTAAGAAATCCATATATAATAGCCTGGTGGTCAGTGGCATTCCCGGGCACGGGTCATTTACTGCTATCAAAATACCTTCGAGGGTTCCTGCTGTTTATATTGGAGATTACAGTAAACCTAAAAGCTCATATCAATACAGCTATATTTTACTCATTTACAGGAAGGTTTGAGTTAGCAAAGGGTATTTTAGATAAAAGATGGTTAATTCTTTACTGCTCATTATATATATTTGCAGTTTGGGACAGTTACCGTACTACTGTTGATATCAATAACAATTATATTCTTGCAGCAAGAGAAGATTCTCAAATTAGTAGCTTCAAACTCGGCTGTTTGGAATTCAATTATCTGGATAAAAGGTCACCGATAGTTTCGGCAATATGGTCCCTGCTTATGCCCGGCACGGGTCAGCTTTACATTCACCGTATTGTTATGGCAGCATTTTTAATTACTTGGTGGATAGCCATTATATATTTATCAAATATACTTCCGGCTATACATTATACTTTTACGGGAGATTTTGAGAAGGTAAAGCCGGCAATTGATCCTCATTGGGCTTTAAATATCTCATCAGTTTACCTGTACTCAATGTATGACGCGTATACAAACACTGTAGAAAATAATAAGCTGTTTGATTGGGAGCAATCAAAGTTTGTACAAAGAGAATATCAGAGTAATAATTTTAATATGCCTAGTAAAAAAAGGTGTTTCAGGGGTGACATTATGCACATTATTGCTACATTTGAACATTCTATATATCTGGAAAAAGCAATTACGGAAATTGAAATGCGTGGAGTTCCAAAAGAAGACATACTTGCAGTACCAATGGATAAAAGGGACGAAAAGAGAAAGGTGTTTGATTCTTTGCACGAGTCAGACGGACTTAGTTTGATTGACTTGGGTGCCATACTGGGCACCATATTTATGCTCATGGGTACAATTTATGGATTTTTACTCAAATGGGGTCCAATAATTTGGGGGTTGATAGGTCTGGTAGCAGGTTTTATATCAGGCCTTATAATAAAGTTGGTTATTACTAAAAAATATACAAATAGACCTGAAGGTAAAAAATCTACAGAAGTTGTTCTAATCATCAAATGCGGGGAAGACAAGTCCGACATGGTGAAAAATGTATTTTGGAGTAACCATGCTCTTGGCATAAGTAAAATTAAATTTGAATAAGTTTAAGAGTAAAGTTTTAATAATTTAAAAATAATTTAAAAATTATATAGAATAATTATGATATAATAATAAAGGTTTCAATATATGAAAATAAAATTAGAAACAAATGAAAGGATAATTATTTGGTGAAAAAGGGAGCCGGGAGAACTGCTTTAATTATACTAATTATAAGTTTCATATTACAAATAATTCCTAATGTTATTTACATAAATAAAAAATTTCCGTTCCATTCTCATAATCAATTATTACCTAAAAACCTTTATATCTCTAATCATATAATTAATAAAAGGCATGAGAATTATTCAAATCCAAAAAATTCACTTAGGGTCAGTAACTTAAATAATAATATTATAATGTTTTCTGACTATTCGATTACAAAACCCTTACAAAATGACAAGCCATTTGACCATAGAAAAAGCATAAGGCAGACAATTCCCAATTTTTTTCACGGGAGTAACAATAAACATCCTTATATACAGAGTTAACATAATATAAAAATCAACTATAGGGGTGAGTCAATGACAAGAAAAAATCATATTAAAAGAGAAATAGTAAGATATATATTTCTATTTATCGGGTCAGTTTTAGCAGCAACAGGATTGGAAATATTCCTGATACCAAATAACATCATAGACGGTGGTATTGTAGGTATATCAATAATTACAAGTTATCTAACCAAACTGCCGGTCAGTCTATTTATAATTGTATTAAATATTCCATTTCTGTTTCTGGGATATAAACAGATAGGAAAAACTTTTGTTCTTTCATCATTATTCTCAGTTGTATCATTTTCCTTCTGGGTGCAAGTATTCCATCCGATACCTGTGCTTACAAGTGATATTTTACTTGCTTCGGTTTTCGGAGGTATAGTTCTGGGAATTGGAGTAGGTATAATAATACGGTATGGTGGTTCTCTTGACGGTACAGAAATGGTGGCAATAATTATTAATAAACGTACATCCTTTTCCGTAGGTGAAATGGTTATGTTTTTTAATGTGTTTATTTTAAGCAGTGCCGGTCTTGTATTTGGTTGGAACCATGCAATGTATTCTCTTATTGCCTACTTCATTGCTTATAAAGTCATTGATATTATAATAGAAGGGCTTGATGAAACAAAAGCAGCGATTATTATATCCGAAAGTGGTGAAGAAATTGCTAAAGCAATTACAGCCCGGCTTGGAAGAGGAGTTACATTTCTTGATGGAAAAGGCGGTTTTTCAAAAAATGAAAAAACAATACTGTACTCAGTTGTAACAAGGCTGGAGGTTTCAAAGCTTAAATCAATTATATATGATAAAGATGAAAATGCTTTTGTTACTATAAACGATGTGTCTGAAGTAATGGGAGGAAAGCACAAGAAACGGGCAATTCATTAAAATAACAGGTATCGACTGAAAAGTAATATAATGGTAAAATGAATTATTAACAAATAAAGGGGTTGTTTTACCATGAGAACCATTAAGGTGCTTTCAATCGATGGGGGCGGCATAAGGGGAATAATACCTGCCATGATTCTTGCCAAGGTTGAGGAAATGACTGCTAAGCCAATTTGCGAGATGTTTGACTTAATTGCAGGAACCTCAACAGGGGGAATACTGTCACTTATGCTAACAGTACCATCAAAGGAGAATAACGGTAAGCCTGCTTACACAGCAAATGACCTTATCAAGCTATATACTGAAAATGGCAAGAAGATATTCTCCAGTAGTATTTTTCATAAAATTATTTCTATGGATGGTATATCAGAAGAAAAATATCCTGCTACTGGAATAGAGTCTGTTTTAAAGGAATACTTTGGTGATGTAAAACTCTCTGAAGCTTTGACAGATATAATTGTTCCTTCATATGAACTGAGTCTGAGGGCTCCGTACTTCTTTAAAAGTGTACATGCAAAGGATGTAAGTAAGGTAAATAAGGATTTTTACATGTGGCAGGTAGCAAGAGCTACATCCGCGGCACCTACATACTTTGAGCCATATAAGCTTGAAATCGGCCAAAAGGATGGTGCAGATTATTATACCTTGATTGACGGTGGCGTTTTTGCCAACAATCCGGGCATGTGTGCTTATGCAGAGACGAGAGTACTTTATAAGGATACGCCGGATATACTAATGCTTTCACTTGGAACCGGGGAACTTAACCGCTGTATTCCGTACGATGAAGCAAAGGACTGGGGCCTTATGAAATGGGCAAAGCCAATTCTGAGTACAGTATTTAGCGGGGTGAGTGAAACGGTTGATTTCCAACTCAGCCAGATATTAACTGATGACAGGTACTACAGAATGCAGGCCAGTCTTGCACAGCTTGGGAGCGATGCGATGGATGATGCCAGTGAGGAAAATATACATGAACTGAAACTCCTTAGTATTAACTTAATTGAAGAATGGCTTAAAAATGGAAAATTGGAAAAATTGTGTAAACAGCTTACTGAATACTAAGGCAAAAAAAGTACGGTTCACTACAATTATAGAGAGCCGTACTTTTTAATGGTTAATCTTTTTAAAGCCTTTTGATTGTAAAGTGGCTTCTAAAGCCTTTCTGTCAAATACAATTTTATTTAGTGATACGCTGTTACCGTCAAATTCAATAGTTTTTATATACTGAAATTGTATACCGGCTGATGACTGATATATTTTTTCTGATTCAAAAGATGAAGAAGGGGAGTTATCAACAGTATATTTTAATCCGGTAATGCGTTGAGTCAATTCAATAGTTTTACCATTCCACCACGTAGTAATATTGTATTCATCACTTAAATCATCTTCACTTATCCACTGCTCTCTGAATTTTGAATAATTATCATTAGAATCTTGTTTGCCTTGATTATTACTATCATTTGGTTTCTCGTTAGAACTATCTAACGGTCCTTCTGTGTATTCTGTAATCCCATCAAGGTCTATCGGCTCAGTTTCGGGTGGTTCACCAATTATCTTAATTTCGTCAGTATTAAAAGTATTTGTAATGCCTCTTTCCTTATCAATGAATTTTTCTACAATTTTGGATGCATCCTGGGACACACTCTGATAAAATAACCAGTCGTAATAAACCTTTCCAAAGGTCTTGGACAGCCAATCTAAAGAATAACTGCCGTCATTTACCAAACTGCTTAATCTTGAGGTACCAGAAAAGAAATTATATATATCAGCTCTTTTGTTTTTAAAAGTTTTACCGTTATACTTCCATGTAATAATCTGATTAAGATTTGCTTTATCTACAGTTACTGTTTCAAAAGATACAATTTGTCCTTTTGAGCTATCCTTAAAATAGATTAAGAATTTAGATTCATAGGGATACCCCTTCAACTGACGGTATCCCTTATATTTACTCGTACCATTGACACTATATAAATTATTAATATCTACAGGTGTACCATTATAGCTCAAATGAATATCACTTGAAAGTTCTGATTTTCCAATGAGAATACGGGAATTTAAGGAGTCCCACTTTACGCTAATCCCCAAGGCTTGCGGTATAAATTTATAAGGAATCATCACAACATTTTTAGCCATTAACGGCGCTATATCAAGAGTCTTGGGTTTACCGTTTACATATGCCTTTTTGCTGCTTACAGTAACGGAAATATTAGACTTATTGTTTTTTACAGTAGCCTTTTTCAATTTATTATCCCAAGAGTATTTAAGTCCGAGAGCGTCCGAAATATTTTTTAAGGGAACTAAAATGTTACTGCTTTTAGAGATAGGCTGAACGGGTAAAGTCAGTAAATCTTCATAAACATAGACCTTAATATATGTAGTGGCAATAACATTCAGATTAAGTACAAAAGTAAGTGTAAAACAAACAACAATGAAAGACATAAACTTCTTCATATAAATTTCTCCGTTTCAATAGATATAAACTGTACGATATACAAATTATAGAATAATTACCTGCTAATTACAAGTTTTGACAAGCATATATTCTAAATCAAAATCGGAGTAGATGCATTTAGGTGTGACAAATAGCATACTAATGAATAATATAGAATAAAGTGGGTAAATTAAATTCAAGGCTTATCTTGGACAAAGTTGTGTGTTGATAAGGAAGTATGGCGGTGATATACTAACCAAGCTGTCTCAAACGGCACCTCAGTTTAATTTCAACAAGGTATTATTATTTACCTCAAATTGGATTGAAATTGAGTGTTGACACAAAAGTAATGGCGTGTTAACATAACTAAGCTGTCTCTGATGGCAACACTTTAACAAGTTTGCGGTAATAATAAATTACCAAAAACTGAAAGTAAAAAAGTGTTGACACAAAGGCAACACCGTGGTAACATGATTAAGCTGATTGCGGCAAG